>DATIMV010000073.1:0-13823 GCA_035474955.1 Solirubrobacterales bacterium | reverse complement strand
GGCGAACGCCTCCCGCATCGGATTCCGGTGCGGGCTCATGCCCGCGACGCTAGCGCCTCAGCTCGGTGCCGTCGTACAGCTTCTTCACGACGACACCGCCGGGTGGGGCGGCCTCGACGCAGAGGCTGCAGAGGATGCACTCGTCGAGGTTCTCGCGGACGATCTCGACCTTGCCGCCGGCGTTCGCGTAGATGTCGACCGGGCAGACCTCCTCGAGCTTCGCCGCCAGCGCCGCGTCGCCTCCGACCTCGTCCGAGACGTCGACCTCGATGAAGGTTCCGTTCAGATCCTCGCTCATCGCCCGAGTCCTTCCTTGACCTTGTCGGGGATCTCGTCGATCCGCTCGACGACGGGGATGCCGGCGGCCTCGAGGCGGGCGATCTTCTCGGTCGCCGAGTCCTCGGCGCCTTCGACGATCGTGCCGGCGTGGCCGAAGCTCATGCCCTGCATCTCCTCGTCGTCCATGAAGCGCCCGGCCATGAAGGCGACGATCGGCATCGTCGATCCGGCCGCGTCGCGCCACTCCACGAGCTCGGCTTCCATGCGGCCGCCCGGCTCGGTGTAGATGACGATCGCCTCGGTCTGATCGTCCGCCTCGAAGTAGGGCATCAGCTCGGCGTAGGTGGAGCCGATGATCGCGTCGCCGCCGATCGAGACGGCGGTGGAGACGCCGAGGCCGGCCTGGGTCAGCGAAGAGGAGATCTCGGTGGTCATCCCGCCCGAGCGGCTCATCACCCCGACGCGGCCGGGCTGGTAGGCCTTGGCGGCGTCTTTGGCGGGGCCGCCGATGCCGCCCATCTTGCAGACCTCGGGGACGATCAGGCCAAGGCAGTTGGGGCCGATGATGCGGGCACCGCGCATCTCGGCGAGCTCGACCATCTGGGCGACGTCGCCGCGCGGGATCCGCTCGGTGACGATGACGATCAGCTTGATTCCGTTCTCGATCGCCTCGAGGACGGCGTCCTTGGTGAAGGCGGGGGGGACGGTGACGACGGAGCCGTCGATCGGGCCGCCGTGGTGCTCGACCGCCTGGGCGACGGTGTCGAAGACCGGCACGCCGTGGACCTCGCGGCCCTTGCGGCCGGGAGTGACGCCGCCGACGATCTTCGAGCCGTAGTCGAGGCACTCCTTGGTCAGGTTGACCGCCTCGCGGCCGGTGATCCCCTGGACGATGAAGGTCGTGTCGTTGCTGAGGAGGATGGACATCAGGCGGGTGCCCCTCCCTGGATCTTGGAGACGGCGCGGCCGGCGGCCTCCCACATCGAGACCGAGCGGTCGCAGTACTCGACGCCGTATTTCTCGAGGATCTTGAAGCCCTCGTCCTCCCAGGCGCCGGGGATGCGGAAGATCGCGATCGTCTCGCCGGGGTCCTTGCCGAGCTCGAGGCAGGCTTTGATCACGCCGCGGGCGACGATGTCGACGCGGGTGTTGGAGACGATCGACATCATCACCGCGATTTTCTCGACCCCGTCCTTTTCGAGGACCTCCTTGGCCAGGCCGCAGGCCTTGGCGACGGAGGGGTTGCCGCCGATCTCCGAGTAGTTGGCCGGCTGACCGCCCTGGTTGCGGACCGCGTCGGTGAGGGTCAGCGAGCCGCCGCCGGCGCCGATCACGAGGCCGAGGTTGCCGGTGAAGCCGTGGTCCTTGCCCTGGATCACACCGCGGTGGTCGGCGGCGTCGATCGCGCTGACGTTCTTCTCGAAGTCGGAGGGCTCGTAGGTCTCGCGGGTGTCGTCCTCGGCGATCGCGAGCTCCTTGCGCAGGAGCTTTTTCTGCCGGCCCACCGCCTCGTTCTCCATCTCCATGTGGGCGTCGAGGGCGACGAAGCTGCCGTCGGTCAGCTCCGCCAGCGGGTTGATCTCGGCCAGGGTCATGTCGTTGTCGCGGAAGAGGCGGGCGAGGCGGGCGAGCACCGGGGTCGCCCGGTTCAACTGCGAGCCGGTGACGCCGGTCGCGGCGACGACCTGCTTGGCCTCGAAGTCGGAGATCGGCAGCAGGTTGGAGACGTGGCCTCTACCGACGTGTTCCGGATGCTTCTCGGCGACCTCCTCGATGTCGATCCCGCCCATGTCGCTGAACAGCATCAGCGGTTTCTTCGCGGTGCCGTCCCAGACGACGCCGGCGTAGTACTCCTGTTTGACCTCCGCTTTGGGGTCGACGAGGACGCCGCGCGGCATGAGGCCGTTGATCTCCAGCTCGAGGATCGCCTCGGCGTGCTGAGCGGCCTCCTCGGGCGTGTCGGCGAACTTGACGCCGCCGGCCTTCATCCGGCCGCCGGTCAGCACCTGGCTCTTGATCACGACCGGGCCGCCGATCTCCTCGGCGACCTTGCGCGCTTCCTCAGCGCTCGTGCAGAAGCCGTACTTGGTGACGGGAATCCCCGCCAGCTCGACGATCTTTCTTGCCTCGTACTCGTAAAAGCGCATCGCGGCGCGGAACCCTATCCAAACGGCCGGTGGCGGAAGTCCCCGACGCGTTTCATCGGGAAAGGCACGCTCGAATGACCGCCGAAGACCGCCCTCACGGCGCCCTTCTTGTTGCGCCCGTAACGGTTGCTCAGCTTGCCGCGGAAGATCCCGACGTTGTCGGCTTTGACCCTCGCGATCGGTTGCCACCTGCCCTTGAGGTAAGCCTCCAGCGTCACCTGTCCCGGTCCGCTCGAAGGCGTGCGGCCCCAATACTCCAGACCACCCTTCTTGCCTTTGCGGGCGAAAGCCGTGAAGGGGAAGCGGAAGGTGACGAGGACTTCCTTCGGCTGGTCGTTGGCGAGCTGGTCGGCGCTGAAGTAGAGGCCGGACTGGACGGTGCCTTCGCCGCCGCCCAGCGGCTGGTCGCGGAGGCCGTACCAGAAGAATTTGGTCACCCCGGCGGCCCAGGCCTGGTGCAGCGCTTCGGCGGTCCACTGGGTGAGGATCGGCATCGGCAGGCCGCGCGGGTCGGGGGGATTCGAGTCCCAGGAGAACTCGGTGACCCAGAGCTGGGTGCGTTTGAACTGGCCCCTGATGTGGCCGGCTTTGTCAGCCGCCCGGAGCAGCGTCATCAGCTTCGGCAGGTCGCCGGACTGGACGTCGTTGATCCGCCCTTCGTGGGTGGGGCCGCCGCTCGAGTAGGGGTGGATGTCGAAGGCGTCGAAGCGGACGCCGCCCGGGCAGCCTTTGACCGGCTTCGGGTTTTCATGCCCCTTCATGCAGAGCAGGAGCCGGGTGAACTTCATCGGGCCGACGTTGTAGCCCTTCAATTCGGTCGGTCCGAGACCGGCGGCGACGACGACGTTGCTGGGGTCGACGGCGTTGATCCCGTCGTAGAAGCTGTTGATCAGGTTCCTGTAGAGCGCGGGGGAGAGCGGCTTGAACTCGGTGTTGAACTGGGGGAAGAAGAAGAGGGTCAGGTTCGGCTCGTTCATCCCCTGCCAGTACTGGACCCGCGGCAGGCCGCCGAAGTTGCCGCTGTAGCGCCGCGCTGCCGCGGTGGCGAAGGCGCCGAGGGCGGCCGGATCGGGATCGCACATTTTGGTCAGCTGCAGCCCCGGCGGGCTGGTGCAGCGCTGGGCCCAGCTCGGCGCTCCGTCGACGATCAGGAGCGGGTTGAGGCCGGCGCGGATGGCGTTGATGACGCCGGTGTCGATGTAGGACCAGTCCCGGTAGTGCGGATCGGCGGGATTGGTCGGATCCCAGTTGGCGGGGGGGTTCGCGGGCGCGACGTGTTCCCAGTCGAGCACCAGACGAACCCAGCGGGCGCCGGCCTCGCGGGTGCGTTCGAAGGAGAGTGGCTGGTAGTCGCCGATTCCGGAGATGCCGGTTTCAAACGGGCGGGCCGAGGCCGCGCTGGGCAAGGCGAGGAGGAGCAGGAGCAGCGCTATCGGCAGCAGGGCGAGGCGTCGTTTGGGTGACCTGGGTCGTGGCATCGAGATCGGTGGCATGAAGCCTTTGTCGGATAAACGAGGCGTTTTGTTTAGGCGCTGTGCCCGTGGCGCAGCTGGCGCGAGCGCGCTGCGTAGGCGATCGAACCCGCCAGCGTCAGCAGGATCACCAGCGGCAGCCAGATCCCGACGTTGCCGTCGCCGACCCCCGTCGCCTGCCCCAAAACATGGCCCACGCCGGAGGATCCCTGCGGCTGATCGACCTTCACCGCGTTGTCTACGACGTTGGTGCCGCCGCCCGAAGAGGTGGAGCCGCCGTTGGCCCCCGCGCTGCCTCCTGAGCCAGATCCGCCCGTGCCCTTCCCCGCGCCGCCGGCGTTGCCGGTCCCGCCGTTGTTGTCGCCGCCGTTGCCGGCCGCTTCGGCGACGGTGGTAGTGACCTGGGAGGGGGCGGTTTCCGCCGCCAGTTCGGCTGCCGCCTTGCCGGCGGGGCCGCGCTCCTCGAGGCGCTCTGCGTTGCGGGCGCCGAGGGTGTCGGCGGGGGTCGCCTTCTTGCCTTTGCCGCCTTTTTCGCCGCCGGCGCCCGGGAAGCTTTCCGTGTACTGGTTGGCGGCCGAGTTCTCCGGCGGGACGTAGTAGTCGGCCAGCGCGTGGGCGGGTACGACCAGGGCTACAGTCGAGGCGGTCGCCAGGGCGATCCTGAGCATGTGAAGTCTCGTCGTCATCAGAGGGTGGCCGGGGTCGCTGTCCGACCCGGGCTCCTAGCATAGAACCGAATGGAGGCTGCTTCGATGCGGTGGCGGGAAATGGCGGCCGACGTGCGCGCTGGCTGGGACTGGATGGCTGCTGCCAGCTGGGCCCTCTGCTTCGGGCTCGTCGTCCTGCTTGGCCTCGAGGGCGGGGGCTACGACCCGCTGGTCCACGACCAGGTCGGCATCGCCGCCTGGTGGGCGTTGCTCGCCACCGTCGCCGTCGGCGTGCTGCCGCGGCGCCGGCTCGGGCCGGCCGCCCTGGGCGGGCTGGCGCTGCTGACCGCGTTCGCCGTCTGGGTCTGCCTCAGCCTGATCTGGACCGAGAGCTCCGAGCGCACCTTCGTCGACGCCGCCCGGGCGCTGACCTACGTCGCCCTCTTCGCCCTGGTCCTGGTCAGTCGCGACGGGCGGGAAACGCAGCGCCTGATCGGGGCGGTCGCCGCCGGCATCGTCCTCATCGCCACCGTCGCCCTGCTCTCGCGCCTCCATCCCGACTGGTTCCCCACCGCTCAGCAGACCGGCCGCATCCTCGGTGCCGAGGACCGGCTCTCGTTTCCCCTCAACTACTGGAACGCCCTCGCCGCCCTGACCGCGATCGGAGTGCCGCTGCTGCTGCAGCTGGCAAGCGAGGCCCGCTGGGCCCTCACCCGCGCGGCTGCCGCGGCGGCGCTGCCGGCGATGATGCTGGTGCTCTACCTGACCCTCTCGCGCGGCGGCATCGGCGCTGCGGCGATCGCGACGCTGGTCTTCCTGCTGATCGCTACCGACCGGCTGCCGAGGCTGGTCTCGCTGGCGATCGCCGGCACCGGTGGGGCGCTGCTGGTCGTCCTCGCGCACGAGCGGGAGGCGTTGCGAGAAGGCTTTGGCACCGCTCTCGCGCACGAGCAGGGCGATGAGCTGATGCTCTTCGTCATCGTCGTCTGCGCGGCGGTGGGGCTGCTCCAAGCCGCGGTTGCGGCGAGCGGCCGGCGCTGGCAGCGGCCGGGATGGTCGCGACCCTCCCGCCAGGGAGCGATGGCGGGGGCGGCTCTTGGCGTCGTCGTCCTCCTGGTTGCGGCGCTTGCCGTCGACGTTCCCGGCCGGGCCTCCGACGCCTGGACCGAATTCAAGGAGGGGGGTGGCCCCGGCGAGGGCAGCGAGAGATTGACCAGCGCCGCCGGTGAGAGCCGGTACCAGTTCTGGGTCTCGACGACCGACCAGAACGCGACCGCGCCGCTGATCGGCACCGGCTCGGGCACCTTCCAGTTCTGGTGGTCGCGCGAAGGCGACACGGCGGAAACCGTCCGCGACGCGCACTCCCTCTACATGCAGACTCTCGGGGAGCTTGGGATCGTCGGCCTGCTGCTGTTACTTGGATTCTTCGCCTGGGTCTTCGTCAGCGGCCTGCGGGCGGCGCTGCTCAGCGACGCGGCGGAGCGTTCCCGCCTCGCCGCCGCCCTGGCGGGCTTCTCCGTCTTCCTGATGACGGCGGCGGTGGACTGGATGTGGCAGATCCCGGTGGTGCCGGTGGCGGCCCTGCTGCTCGCCTGCGGGCTCCTCGTCGCCGGCAGCGAGGGCGACAAGCCGCGCCTGGCCGTTCCCTGGCGCGTCGGCGTCGCGGTGGCGGCCGTGCTGGCGATCGTCGCGATCGCGATCCCGCTCGCCTCGACCAGTCTCGTCCGCCAGAGTCAGGCGGCGGTGCGCGAGGGCGACCTCGAGGCCGCTCTGGAGGACGCCAGGGACGCCCAGAACGTCGAGCCCGCCGCGGCGACCCCGCGCCTCCAGCAGGCGCTGGTCCTGGAGCTGCTCGGCGACTTCGGCGCGGCCGAAGCGGCCGCCCGGGAGGCGATCGAGCGCGAGTCGACCAACTGGCGCCTCTGGCTAGTCTTGTCGCGGATTGCCGCCGAGAATGGTCGTATCGACGCGTCCGTCGACGCTTACAAGGAAGCGCGGGCGCTCAACCCTCTCGGGGAAATCTTCGAACGATGAGGCTCACTTCTTTCCGGCAAATAGGGGCAATCGGCTTGGTGATCGCCGCTCTGTCGATGGTGGGATGCGGCACTGTTATCGACCGCGAGAAGCTCCAGGACACCGTCCAAGCGAGCCTGGAAGACTCAATCCATGAAAAGATTCAGAAGGTCGAATGCCCTTCTGATCAGTCTGTTGACCCGGGCGCGACGTTCACTTGCGACGTGATTTTTTCCGATGACAGGCGGGAAGTAGCGACTTTGAAAATCCGCAACGAGGACGCAGACATCACCATGGTCAGCGTCAAACCCAAGAACTAGAGAGAGGCGAATGAGCGACCTGACCACTGCCCCTGACGAGCTGACCACCCACGCGAAACTCCTCAGCTGGGTTGACGAAATCGCCTCGCTCACCGAACCAGACTCCGTCCACTGGTGCGACGGCTCCGCCGAGGAGTACGACCGCCTCGCCCAGGTCCTGATCGACGCCGGCACCTTCGAGCGCCTCTCCGACGCCAAGCGTCCTAACTCCTACCTCGCCCTCTCCGACCCCGGCGACGTCGCCCGCGTCGAAGACCGCACCTTCATCTGCTCCGAGAACGAGGCGGACGCCGGCCCGACCAACAACTGGCGCGACCCGGCCGAGATGCGCGCGACCCTCAACGACCTCTTCAAGGGCTCGATGAAGGGCCGCACGATGTACGTCGTCCCCTTCTCGATGGGCCCGCTCGGCTCAGACATCTCTGAAATCGGCGTTCAGCTGACCGACTCCGCCTACGTCGCGACGAACATGCGGATCATGACCCGGATGGGCAAGGCCGCCCTCGAAGTGCTCGGCTCCGACGGCGAGTTCGTCCCCTGCGTCCACTCGGTCGGGATGCCGCTGACCGAGGGCGTCGAAGACGTCTCCTGGCCCTGCAACGAGGCCAACAAGTACATCGTCCACTACCCCGAGAGCCGCGAAATCTGGTCCTTCGGCTCCGGCTACGGCGGCAACGCCCTGCTCGGCAAGAAGTGCTTCGCGCTGCGGATCGCCTCGGCGATGGCCCGCGACGAGGGCTGGCTGGCCGAGCACATGCTGATTCTCAAACTGACCTCGCCCGAGGGCAAGGTCAAGTACATCACCGGCGCCTTCCCGTCGGCCTGCGGCAAGACCAACCTGGCGATGCTGGTCCCGACCCTGCCCGACTGGAAAGTCGAGACGGTCGGCGACGACATCGCCTGGATGAAGTTCGGCGATGACGGCCGCCTCTACGCGGTCAACCCCGAGGCCGGGTTCTTCGGCGTGGCCCCCAACACCAGCCACAAGACGAACCCGAACGCGATGGACACGATCGAACGGAACACGATCTTCACCAACTGCGCCAAGACCGACGACGGCGACATCTGGTGGGAGGGGATGACCGGCGAGCCGCCGGCGCACGCGATCGACTGGCACGGCAACGACTGGACTCCCGAGTCCGAGAAACCCGCCGCGCACCCGAACGCGCGCTTCACCACCCCCGCCTCGCAGTGCCCCTCGATCGCCCCGGAGTGGGAGGACCCGGCCGGGGTGCCGATCGACGCCTTCCTCTTCGGCGGCCGTCGCGCCACCGTGGTGCCGCTGGTCCAGGAAGCGTTCGACTGGGAGCACGCCGTCTTCATGGGGGCGACGATGTCCTCGGAGACGACCGCGGCTGCCGCCGGCGCCGTCGGTCAGCTGCGCTTCGACCCGATGGCGATGCTGCCCTTCTGCGGCTACAACATGGGCGACTACTTCGCCCACTGGCTGAAGGTCGGCCAGCGCGAGGGTGCCCAGCTGCCGCGCGTCTTCTACGTCAACTGGTTCCGCAAAGACGACGAGGGCAAGTTCCTCTGGCCCGGCTTCGGCGAGAACAGCCGCGTCCTCGAGTGGGTCTTCCGTCGCTGCGAAGGCGAAGGCGAGGCGGTCGAGACCCCGGTCGGGCTGCTGCCGGCCGAGGGCGAGATCAACACCGAGGGGCTCGACATCTCCGAGGAGGCGATGCGGGACCTGCTGACCGTCGATCTCGACCTGGTCAAGGAGCAGCTGCCGCAGGTGAAAGCGCACCTGGCCGAGTTCGGCGACAAGCTGCCGGCCGAGATCAGCGCTCAGCTAAAAGCGCTGGAAGAGCGCCTGGGCTAGCTCCTTCGTAGTCCAGCGGCAGCCGCATCCAGCTCAGAGTGCGGCCGCTGTAGAAGTGATCGAGGGGCTGCTCCCGGAAGGTTCGAGAGCAGCCCCTCAGCCGTTCTGCCAGCTGCTCGAGCAGCCCGGTCCAGCCGGCCACGGTCATCAGGGTGCCGCCGGGGGCCATGAACGGGAGCATCGCGTCGACCTCCGCCACCAGGTGGTCGTACTCCTGGACCGAGTCGTGGAGGAAGAAGTCGACTTCGAGGCCCGCGAGGTGCCGGGGCAGCGCCTCTGGCGTCGGCTCGTAGATCGGGTCCCAGGATGCTCGCAATCTTTTCGGGACAAGCCCCTTGCCCGAGCCGGGGAGGACGTCGAAGGACATCAGGCGCCCGGGGTGCCCCTCTTTTGAGTTCCGCTGCAGGGCGCACAGCATCGTCCGCGAGCCTAGGCCCTCGAGGATTCCCGTCTCGACCACGAGCTTCGGTTTGCTCGCCCGGATCAGGGCCCAGGCGGCGAGGTGGTGGGCGGGCAGGGGAGGACGGCGCTTCATGTAGATCGCCCGCGGGCCGATCTCGCGGCTGAGCAGCGGACCGAGATCGGGGTCGGTAAGCGCTTCCTCGATGTACCCCTGGAGCTCGGCGGCCGGGTGCTCCAGCACCTCGGCCAGGAGCTGGCTCATCTCCGCCAGGTTGGCGACGGGATAGGTGAAGGTGTCGATCTCCGGGTCGGCGAGGACGTAGCGCGCCCTGCGCAGCGGCCTTCCTTCCCAGGGGCCCGCCCCGTGCTGTCGCAGGACCTTCGCCTTGGTCACCCAGCGCAAGCGGTTGGCGCGCCGGATATAGAGGCGCGCGCGCTGGGGCGTGCCGTGTTTGAGGGTCTGTTTGAGGTGCAAGTGGCCTCTGCCGGGCAGGGAACGGATGTCCCCCGCCTTATCGGCAGAACGGCCTACTTGCCGTAGGCCTCAGCCAGCTCCGGGTCCTTCTCGGCCAGCATCTCGGCCAGCTCCACCATCACCTTGCACTGCTTCCAGGTGGCGTCATCCTGCATCTTGCCGTCGATCATGTGGACGCCGCGGCCGTCGGGGATCGCCTCGATCACTTTCTTGGCGAACTTGACCTCGTCCGGCGGCGGGCTGAAGACCTTCTTCGCGATCCCGATCTGGACCGGGTGCAGCGACCAGGCGCCGACGCAGCCCATCAGGAAGGCGGCGCGGAACTGGGTCTCGCAACCGGCCGTGTCCTTGATGTCGCCGAAGGGGCCGTAGAAGGGGAGGATGCCGGCGGAGGTGCAGGCGTCGACCATGCGGGCGATCGAGTAGTGCCAGAGGTCCTGCTGGGCGCTGACGCGGTCGGCCTCGGGGTTCTCCGGGTCGTCCGGGTCCTCCATCACGCGGTAGCCGGGGTGCCCCCCGCCGACGCGGGTGGTCTTCATCCGGCGCGCCGCTGCGAGGTCGGCGGGGCCGAAGCTCATGCCCTGCATGCGGGGGCTGGCGTTGGCGATCTCCTCCAGGTTGACGACGCCCTGCGGGGTCTCGAGGATCGCGTGGACGAGGATCGGCCGCGACAGTTCGGCCTTCGCTTCGAGCTGGGCGAGGAGGCGGTCGACGTAGTGGATGTCGTGGGCCCCCTCGACCTTCGGCACCATGATCACCTCGAGCTGGTCGCCGATCTCGGTCACGAGTTGGGTGAAGTCGTCGAGCACCCAGGGGCTCTCCAGGGCGTTGACCCGGGTCCAGAGCGAGGTCTGACCGAAGTCGTTCTCCTTCGCGGCCTGGATCAGGCCGGCGCGGGCGGCCTCCTTGCGGTCGACCGGGACCGCGTCCTCGAGGTTGCCGAGGAGGATGTCGGTTTTTTCCGCGATGGCGCCGGCCTTGGCGACCATCTTCTCGTTCGAGAAGTCGAGGAAGTGGATCATCCGCGAGGGCTTGACGGGGATCTCGCGGAGCGGCTCCGGTGCGCCGATCGCCTGCGGGAGGAAGAAATCTCTGGGGTGTCTCAACGTGCTCCTCGGGTCGTTCTTTGCCTATCTGGGGCGGCTAAATCTATTGAGCGTGCGGATTTGCCGCCTCCAGCGGTCCTAAATTGCGCGGTATCGAGGGATCGCAACGGGATACCACCCAGGACTGGGTCGTGCCGCAGCGCACGGTGCCGACCCTGTCCGAGCTCGAGGCGCGGATCGACGAGGCGCTGGTGATCGCGCGAGCCTCGGAGGAGGGGGTCGGGATGGTTGGCGAGGTGGCTTTGGATGCCGCCCGGCAGGCTCGGCGGGCGGCTGAGGCGGCTGAGGAGAGCGCTCGGGCGGCGGCTGCCGTTAGGGCGGCTGCCCGGAGGCCTAGGCCCGCGGGCTCTGTCTCCGAGGCTGATGGGCCGGCGGGTCCTGTCCCCGATTTGGTTTCACCATCCCTGTCGGGATGGTCCCCCAAATCGGCGCCACCCCCCGGCAGGGACGCCGGAGAAGGACCGGCTGCTGCCCGGGAAGTGGTCATCGATCCCTTGCAGCGGTTCAACGAGAGGGCTGATGCCGTTGCCGCTCGGTTGAAGAAGCTGGAGCGGGTGCCGGTTTAGCTGGTTGCTCTCAGCAGTGGGAGCCGAAGTGTTGGGTCCAGATGTGGACGCCGGTGAGGCCGCCCATCTTGCCTACGAGGAGATCGATGCCGATCTCCTCGAAGTCGCCGAGGATGTTCTCCCGGTGGGTGGTGGAGTGCATCCAGGCGTTGAAGATCGAGCCGACGGTTGCCTGTTGGGCGACGCCCCAGGCGAGGTTCTCGCCGACCCGCCAGCAGTCCGGTGACATGTAGCCGGTCTCGCGGATCCAGTGGGAGAATTCGCGGCCGCAGGCGGTGTGGCTGAATTCGTTGCAGCCGATCAGATCGCCGCTCTTCTCGGCCGCGGATTGCCGCAGCAGTGACGATTCGGCCAGCGATGGCAGTCCCCAGCGCGCGCGGGTCTCATTGACCAGGCAGAGCATCGCGCTCACCTGATTTGCCTTCGGGGCGCTGAGGGGAACGTTGGGGCAGCCGGTTGCCGCAAGCGCCTGGCGCGCGGTGGTTGGGCTTACCGACGAAGCCTGGCCAATGCCGGTGGCGGCGCTGGTGGAAACGGCCGTCGCTGCCAGCAGAAAGGTTTGGATCGCAAGGGCAACCAGAAGGCGCGAAAGGCGGATGGACATGAAGTCCCTATCGCCCTGTCAACTCCTCGATTCAGTCTCCAGGCAAAGCTTCTGGATAAACGTCCAGGTGGGAGAAACATCCCAGTTCGCACCCTCGAACCAAACTTTTGCACCGGCACCTTTAGCAAAAGTAGTGAGTTTGGCCGAATGTTTGATCGAAAAAATTAGTCAAACGTCCACGGCTTCTGTACGTTCGCGCCGCGAAGGCCGCCATTTGCGGGCTTCTTTTCTTTTTTAAGAACTGTGAACCCAGTTAGGAGATCCGCAATGAGTGCTTCAACTCCCCGGTCGGCGCGGACGGCGGTGATCGCGATTTGCCTGAGCCTGTTCGCCCTGATGGCGGGCGTCATGGCGCAGGGTGTCGCGCAAGCCGCCACCGTCGAAACGCTGACCCTCTGCGTGAAGCGGTCCGGCCCTGAAAAAGGCGTCGTCCGTTTTGCCGGCAAGAGCCTGAAATGCAAAGCCGGTGAGAAACGCGTCCAGGTCGCCGGCACCGAAAAGAACGTTCTCGGTGCACTGCTCGAAAGCGGCGCCAAGGGCGAAAAGGGCGACGCTGGAGCGCCTGGTGCTGCCGGTGCTGCCGGCGCCAAAGGCGAAAATGGCGCTGCCGGCGCTGCCGGCGCTCCCGGTCAGCAGGGCCAGCAGGGTGCCACCGGCCCCCAGGGTCCGCAGGGCGGGCAGGGTCCCACTGGGCCCCAGGGTCCGCAGGGCGAGCAGGGCAACCCCGGCCAGCAGGGTCCGCAGGGTCCGACGGGCCAGCAGGGGCCTCAGGGGCCGACGGGTCAGCAGGGCCCGCAGGGCAACCCCGGCTCCCAGGGCCCGCAAGGGCCTACCGGCCAGCAGGGTCCCCAGGGAGACCCCGGCACTCCGGGTGAAGACGGCACCGACGGTCGCACCGTTCTCAACGGCGACGGTGCGCCGTCGAACGTAATCGGCGCCAACGGCGACTTCTACATCGACACCACCGCCAACAAGATCTACGGCCCGAAGGCCGAGGGCGAATGGCCGACCGAGGGTGTTTCACTGGTCGGTCCTCAGGGTCCGCAGGGCTTGACCGGCCCGCAGGGCCTGCCGGGTGAACCCGGCCCGCAGGGCGAGCAGGGCCCGAAAGGCGACACCGGCGCCACCGGTGAGGCAGGTCCGCAGGGCGAGGTAGGCCCGAAAGGCGACACCGGCGCGACCGGACCGCAGGGCCCGCAGGGCGAGCAAGGCCCCAAAGGCGACACCGGCGCGACCGGTGAGGCGGGCCCGCAGGGCGAGGCCGGCCCGCAGGGCGAGGTAGGCCCGAAAGGCGACACCGGTGCCACCGGTCCGCAAGGCCCGGAGGGTGAGGCAGGCCCGCAGGGTGAGCAAGGCCCCAAAGGCGACACCGGCGCCACCGGTGAGGCAGGTCCGCAGGGCGAGGTAGGCCCGAAAGGCGACACCGGCGCGACCGGTCCGCAAGGCCCGGAGGGTGAGGCAGGCCCGCAGGGCGAGCAGGGCCCGAAAGGCGACACCGGCGCGACCGGACCGCAGGGCCCGCAGGGCGAGATCGGCCCTCAGGGCCTCGAAGGTGACCAGGGTGCCCCTGGCGTGGACGGCAACTCCGTCCTCAATGGCGAGGGTCCGCCTGCCGAAGGCGAAGGTGTCGACGGTGACTTCTACCTCGACACGACCACCTTCGAGATCTACGGGCCGAAGAACGGTGGCTGGGGTACGGCCACCTCACTGGTAGGCCCGCAGGGCATTCAGGGTCCGCAGGGCGAGGTCGGCCCCCAGGGTCCGAAAGGCGACACCGGCGCGACCGGACCGCAGGGCCCGCAGGGTGAGCAAGGCCCCAAAGGCGACACCGGTGCGACCGGCGAGGCCGGCCCGCAGGGCGAGGTAGGCCCGAAAGGCGACACCGGTGCGACCGGGCCGCAGGGCCCGACCGGCGAGACCGGCGCTCAGGGTCCGAAAGGCGACACCGGCGCGCAGGGTCCGAAAGGCGA
>DATIMV010000072.1:0-37855 GCA_035474955.1 Solirubrobacterales bacterium | reverse complement strand
CCGGGGCCTTGAGTGCCGGTGGGCGCGGGCCGGACGGCGCCGGGTCAGCGGCGGCCGAGGTTGCGCAGCGCGCGGCGGGTCATCTGCACGAGCGGCAGCGCGCCCTGGCGCAGGGCCGCGAAGCGGTCGGCGTCGCGCCCGTAGAGGATCTTCGCCGAGGCCTTGACCGCCTCGCCCAGGGTGCGGTCGTAGGGGTGCCACCAGAAGTCGCGGGCGAGCCCCGGCTCCCAGGCGTTCATCTTGATGTTCACGCACTCGTAGAAGCCGAATTTGGAGTGCGAGCGGCCGACGCCGGAGTCCTTGACGCCGCCCCAGGCGCACTGGCAGGTGCCGTGGCTGAAGGAGTGGTCGTTGATCCAGACCATTCCCGACTCGATCCGGCGGGCGATGCGGGCGCCGCGCTGGCGGTCCTTGGTCCAGACCGAGGCGCCGAGGCCGAACTCGGAGTCGTTGGCGAGGTCGATCGCTTCCTGCTCGGAGTCGACGACGACGATCGGCAGCACCGGGCCGAAGATCTCCTCGTTCATGATCCGCATCTCGTGGGTGACGCCGGTGAGGACGGTGGGGGCGACGAACTTGCCGGAGAGGCCGGGGGGATCGACCGGGCCGCCGCAGCGCTTGGTCGCGCCGGAGGCGACCGCGTCCTCGATCAGCTCGCAGACGATCTCGTACTGCTCCTCGGAGGTCATCGGGCCGATCGCGGTGTCCCAGTCGAGCTGGTTGCCGACCTGGAGCTTTTCGGTCTCGCGGACGACGCCCTCGATGAAGCGGTCGGCGACGTCGCGCATCACGTAGACGCGCTCGATCCCCGAGCAGGTCTGGCCGGCGTTGGCGAAGCCGCCCCAGACGGCGCCGGAGATGGCGTTGCCCATGTCGGCGTCGGAGCAGACGATCATCGGGTCCTTGCCGCCGAGCTCGAGCACCGATCCCTTGAGTTCGGAGGCGGTGACTTCGCCGACCTTGCGGCCGACCTCGACCGAACCGGTGAAGAAGATCTTGCCCGCGCTGGAGCGGCAGAGGGCGTCGCCGATCCGGCCGCCGCCGTGGACGACCCGGATCAGGCCCTCCGGCAGGCCGCCCTTCTCGAAGACGTCGCGGATCCGCTCGCCCAGGAGCGGCGTCAGGCTGGCCGGCTTCAAGACGACGCCGTTGCCCGCCATCAGCGCGATCGCGACCTCCCCAAAGGGGATCGACCACGGGTAGTTCCAGGGGGCGATCACGCCGACGACGCCGATCGGCTCGTAGGAGAAGCGCGCTTTCTTGGAGAGCGCGAAGGCTTGGGTCATCGCCACCTTCTCGTCGGCGAGGATCTTCGGCCCCGCCTTCGCGCACCAGTGCAGCGCGTCGACCGTCGGCAAGAGCTCCATCGTGTAGGACTCGGTCAGCGGCTTGCCCTGCTCCTTGCTCAGCAGCTCGGCGATCTCGTCGATGTCGTCGAGCAGCGCGTCGGCGGCGCGCTTCATGTAGGCGGCACGGGTCTTCGCCGGCAGCTCCGCCCAGGCAGGCTGGATCCGCGCCACGTCGTCGACCACTCCCTGCACTTCCTCGGGCACGATCGTCGGCACCGAGCCGACCAGCTCGCCGGTGGCGGGGTTGAACGACTCCAGGGTCGAGGTGGACGTGGACGTCGGGACTGCCGTTGCGCTCTCCATGGACTGATGATAAGTCGAAGGGGCCTTGCGGTGGCCCAAGATGTCAGAGCGAAGCGCTTTGTTATACGAGCACGCTGTGACTTTTCCGCTTTGCGGGAACAGGCGCATTTAGGCGCCCGCTCGACAATAGATCCTCCACCTTCGCACGTACTCCAGTGTGGCCTTCCAGCAACTGATCGACGAATGGCTGAAGTTCTTTTCGCACAGACGGCGTCAGTCTTGGAACGAGCACCTGTGCCGCATCGTCCTCGTGGACCTCGGCAAGACCGTCTGATCCACGTGCCATTGACCGCATTTGGGTTGCATACGCCTCGGTAGAAAGAGCTGCAACTAGGTCGACTAAGTATTTCTTCTTACCCTTCCTCATCCGAAGCCGGTGGCAGCCGTTGGTGACGATCAGATCGGAAGTATCGCCACCTGCCAGCATCCATTTCTGGACGCTCCCCCAGACAGAGCCCACAAAGAGGTCTCCAGGTTCCGTCTCGTGGCGCGCGCGGTCCGGTAGCTCCCACCCACGGAGGTATTTCCATCGGTAGATACCCGCGGTCATATCCTCCAGCTCTATGTATCTGTAGAGGTGGTCCTGCTTCCTAGAAAGGCTGCCTTGTGGAACGAATTCGACGAGATCGCCGAGCTTCCAGTGAGCGTGGCTGGAAATAGTGGCTCGCAGCTCTTGTGCCTTTTGAGATAGACGCTTCGGATCTAGGCAAAGCGTTAAATCGTCTCGAATCAAGTCTGAGGAAACGCTCCAGCCCTTCCGTTCTTTTGATGCTGAGATGCCGCGAGCTAACCATCTGAACGACGTTCCCGCCTTGCTAGATCGCATCTCGCCCAAAATCCGATCGAAGTCGGTATCAAGTAAACGGCGGCCATTCTCGTCAACGTCATAGCTGCCATCAAGGGGATCCCGGAGGTAGAGAGGCTTCGCCTTCTTGTCACCTAGTCGCCATCCCACGCTTTCTATGGTGCCGATGTGTATCGGGTAGCTGGTTCCTCGCTGTTTGCCCTTCAGAGGCTTCTTACGGCGCTCAAGGAAAAGAACACTTGCACTTACGTCCGCGCCGCTCGTCTTAAAGGTGAAACGGGGAAAGGAGCAAATCGAGGCGATCCGACATTGCTGCAAGAGCCATTCTCGGAGCTGTAGGTACTGAGCGGAGCGGTTTCCCAAGTAACCATTCGGCAGAATGATGGCGATACGCCCTCCTGGCCGAGCTTGGCGCACGCATAACTCGGCAAAGAGTATCCCTGCCTGCTGTTTACGTCGAAGTCTTTTACGGGACGCATCGCGCTCGTATCCCAAAGCAAACTTTTGAAGAATCTCTGGGCGACTCTCAGTGATTTGAGTGCCGAAGGGGGGATTGCAGATCACGATGTCGTATTCGTCTTCGTGGGCTTCGATCGCTTCTAGGGAGTCCTCGTGCTTGATATTCGACTTGCCGTCGCCGTTTAGCAACATATTCAGGACTGCCACCTGAACCGCGTTTTCAGAATTATCGGCGCCCCAAATAGCCTGCCCATAGTTAGGGTCTCGCTTGCTGCCAATGCGATACGCGCTGGTGAGGAAGTCGGCGCTGCCACAGGCTGGGTCCTTGACGTGCTCGCCGAAGCCAGGAGATAGAGCTGCGGCGATGAAGTCGGTCACCGTGATAGGCGTAAAAAACTGTGCGAGGTCCCACTTGTACAGATGCTTAGCGAAGTACATGTAGAACTGCTGCATGACTTCCTGACTTGATGCAGTTATTCGGAGCGGAGCCAATATCTCTAGAACCGCCGTCAGGGTCGCTGCTGATAACGGAAATACTCTTGGCACGGGCTGGGGGAGGTACTTTCCGTAATACCTCACCGCTTTGGCCAACACCCGATTCATTGAGTTCAAGGCTGCGCTGGGCTCCGTACCCAGTGCGCTGTGGTCCTGAATCCCAAGAGGGGAGGTGGGAGATTGTTCGTGATGCAGCTCGTCGTACAGCTTTGCGAGCAGGAGTTGAAGTAGGACGCCGTACCGCTTCTCCGGGTCTAACGCAGATCCATGCAGGATGTCCTCTATGCGCCGGAAGGCGTCTAGCAGCGAGTCGGTCGGTTTGGTGTCTTCCAAGGTCAACTTCTTGACCGCGACCTTGTTGCCGTAATCAGGCAGGAAGCTAGCGGGGCCTTCCTTATCGGCCCGCTTTTTCCCCTTGCGCTTTTCGCGCCAGAAGATCCGCTGCTCAGTGTCGTCCCAATAGAGAGCGATGCAATCGTCCCGATGGGCAAAATCGAGCAATGGGAACACTTGGGTTGCCTTTGCCTGAGCTGCCTGTCGGTTGTCCCGTTTGACCTCTCCAAGTAGAAGCGCGTGTTCAAGGAGGGCGTCAGTGTCTCCGCTCTTGAGGGAGCCAACCGGAACATCGAGAACCGCGAGATCCGCTCGGAAGCTGCTGCGTCCTTGATGGCCAAAGCGCTTGACAGTTGCCTCGACCTTGATGTGGTCCTTGGGATAACGCTTGCCCAGCAAGAAATTGATGGCCTCAATGCGTCGGGCCTCCTCGCTTGGGGTCAGGCCATCCTTCGACCGAGCAGGCGCTTTTAACGTGCCGCGAATTGGGCAGACGAGCTTCAGAGGAGCGGCCACTAGACATATTGGTATCAATGGGACAGGCGCCCAATCTCTCCCCCTCAGGTAGACGGGTGCGTTTGGTGGAAGGCGGTACTTGCCGCCTTTCTCAATGAAAACTGGTAAGCCGAGAATGGTTTTGTCTGCAAGGAAAGATAGCTCCAAGCCCCGACGGAGCGCCTCCTTCTTCGCTGGGATCACGGGCGCCCCTCATACTCCAGGCCAGTGACTGAACCGCTTTTCGACACCGGCGACGCCGAGGGTTCCGAACCACAACACCCTCCCGCTGACGCACCTCTGGCCGTTCGTATGCGCCCTCGCTCCCTCGACGAGGTGATCGGGCAGGAGCACGTGCTTGGGGAGGGGTCTGCCCTGCGGACCGCGATCGAAAGCGGCAAGCCGCACAGCGCGATCCTCTACGGGCCGCCGGGGGCGGGGAAGACGACGCTGGCGCGGATCGCTGCCAGCGGGGCGCAGGGGGCGTTCGAGGAGCAGTCGGCGGTGAACGCGGGCAAAGCGGAGATTCGCAGCGTGATCGAGCGGGCTCGGGAGCGCCGGAAGGGAAGCGGGCGGCCGACGATCCTCTTCCTCGACGAGATCCACCGCTTCAACAAGGCCCAGCAGGACGCGCTGCTGCCGGCGGTCGAGGAAGGGCTGCTGACGCTGATCGGGGCGACGACCGAGAACCCCTACTTCGAGGTCAACTCGGCCCTGCTCTCGCGGGCGCAGATCTACGAGCTGCGCCCGCTGGAGCCGAAGCAGGTGGAAGAGCTGCTTCGGCGGGCGCTGGCCGACCCGGAGCGGGGGATCGCCAATCCGCCGGCGGTGAGCGCCGAGGCGCTGGAGATGCTGGCGCGGCGCAGCGGCGGCGACGCGCGGGTCGCGCTCTCGGGCCTCGATCGAGCGGTCGAGCGCGCCGACGGCGAAGTCGACGTCGCCGCGGTTGAGGACGCGATGCAGCGCAAGGCGCTCGACTACGACCGCCAGGGGGACCGCCACTACGACTTCGTCTCCGCCTGGATCAAGGCGACCCGCGGCTCCGACGTCGACGCCTCGCTCTACTACCTGGCGGTGATGCTGGAGGGGGGCGAGGACCCGCGCTTCATCGCCCGCCGGATGGTCATCCTCGCCTCCGAGGACGTCGGCAACGCCGACCCCCAGGCGCTGCTGGTCGCCGACGCGGCCGCCCGCGCGGTCGACCGGGTCGGCCTCCCCGAGTGCGCGCTGAACCTCGCCCAGGCGGCGGTCTACCTCGCCCTCGCGCCGAAGTCGAACGCCTCCTACAAGGCCCTCTCCGCGGCCCGCGCCGAGGTCCGGGCAAACGGCGCGAAGACGCCGCCCGACTACTTGCGCGACGCCCACTACCCAGGCGCGACCGAGCTCGGCCGGGGGGAGGGATACCGCTACGCCCACGATGAGCCCGGGGGGGTCAGCGACCAGCCGCTGATGCCGGAGGGACTGCGCGAGCGGCGCTTCTACGAGCCGACCGATCGCGGCTTCGAGGCGGCGCTCGGAGAGCGCCTCGAGGAACTTAGGAAGAAATTAGACAAGGCGTAAAACCAGACGCAACTTCCCGGTCCGGGCGGGGTTTTCATAGTCGGCCTTCCCAAAGCTAAGCCAGGGAGAGCCGACAACCCGGCCGGAGACCTGGACTGGGGGCTCCGGCCGGGCCTGTTGAAAACAGGGGGGCACAAGGGCGTCGAGCGGACTGGGCTCGGCGCCCTTTGTGTTGGCGTATCTTGGACGTGTGCCTGACAGCGCCCCCGCAAAGCTCCGCCTCGGTGGGATGGCCCTCCGCAACGGGCTGCTGATTCACGGCCCCACTCACTGGGCGGCGGCGGTTCGGGACCGCGAGGGGAAGATCGAAGTCGCTTCCGAGCGCAAGCCGGAGCTGGCGCCGAAGCTGGTCGCGAAAGCGCCGGGCCTGCGGGGGCCGATCAAACTGGCCGAGGCGATGGTGGTAGTGCCGCTGGTGCGGCGCCGAATGCCGGCCGCGCGGTTGCCGTTCGAGGACGGTCGCGTGCTGGCGGCGGTGGGGGTGACCCTGATTGCGACCTCGCTGCTGCGCAGACGAGCGCCGGCGAACGCGGTGCGCGAGGGTGTCGTGCAGGCCCTCGGAGCGGTACCCGCGGTGGTGGCGCTGGCCGACCGCGATCTCGCCGCCTACCACGGCGCGGAGCACAAGACGATCGCGGCCTACGAGCGCGATCTCGTCGACGACGTCGCTTCGGTTCCCAAAGAGCACGACCGTTGCGGCTCCAACCTGATCGTGCCGATGATGCTGCTCTCCGCCGGCGGCACGGTCCTGCTCGAGCGCTTGGTCGAGAGCCCCAGCAATGCTGCCCGCGCCGGCGTCGGTCTCGGCGGCGCCTCGCTCGCGGTCGAGATGTTCGCCTGGAGCGACCGCCACCATGGCGACCCCTTGGCCGAGGCTTTTCACACCCCGGGTCGCGAGATCCAGCGGCATTGGGCGACCCAGGAGCCGACGCCGGACCAACTGGAGGTGGCGGTTGCGGCGCTGAAGGAGGTTCTCCGGGTCGAGGAAGCCGGCGGCGAAGGGGACGAGCCGCCGCCGGCCGCATAGACTTCGCGACCTTGTTCGGAAGGATTGACCACATCGGAGTCGCCGTCGAGGACATCGACGCCGCGATCGAGCTCTACCGGGATGGCTTCGGGATGGAGCTGGCCCACCGCGAGACGGTCGAGTCGCAGGGGGTCGAGGCGGTCCTGCTCGACGTCGGCGATGGCCACGTCGAGCTGCTGGCGCCGCTTGGGCCCGACACCCCCGTCGGCAAATTCATGGCCAAGAACGGGGCCGGTCTGCACCACGTCGCCTACGCGGTCGACGACATCGACGCCGCCCTGGAGAAGATCGCCGCCGCCGGCCTGCGGCTGATCGACTCCGAGCCGCGGGTCGGGATCCGCGACAGCCGCGTCGCCTTCCTCCATCCCCGCTCCACCGGCGGGGTACTGACCGAGATCGTCGAACCCGCGGGAGGGCACTGATGGCAGACGCGCAGCGAGTCGAGATCGGCTTCGAGGGCGGTCAGGTGATCTCCACCCGGCTCGCCGACGAGGACCTGAAGGATCTGCGCTCGCGGCTCGAGCAGGGCGGCTGGCACGACCTCCACACCGAGGACGGGACGATCGCGCTCTACCTCGGCAAGGTTCAGTTCCTCCGCATCGATTCGGGCGAGCACCGGGTCGGCTTCGGCCTCGGCGGCAGCTGAGGCGATGAGGCCGCGCCACCTGCTCGGAGCGGGGGCGGCGGCGACGCTGGCGGCAGCGCTCTGGTGGCGGAAGAACCCGTCGGCCTGCCCCTACGGGCAGCGTTTCTGGGTCGAAGCCCCGCACCCGATCATCACCCGCGAGCGGCTGCGCTCGGTGCTGCGGCCGCAGCCCGGCGAGCGGCTGCTGGAGATCGGGGTCGGCACCGGCTACTACAGCCTCGACATGGCCGAGTGGATCGGGCCCGGCGGAGCTCTGGAGCTGTTCGACCTGCAGCAGAAGTTCCTCGACCACGTGATGCGGGCGGCGGACGAGCGCGGGCTGGCCAACCTGGTCCCGACCCAGGGCGACGCCACGAACCTCCCCTACGAGGACGCCTCGGTGGACGGCGTCATCCTCACCGCGGTTCTCGGCGAGATCCCCGACAGCGCCGCCGCCCTGCGCGAGATCCGCCGCGTGCTGAAACCCGACGGCCGCCTCGTCGTCGGCGAGCTGTTCGGCGACCCGCACTTCACCAGCCGGGGCAGCCTGCAGCGGATGGGGGCGGAGGCGGAGCTCGAGCTGGTCGAGCAGTCGGGCAACTGGTTCGGCTACTTCGCGCGGCTAACGCCGCGCGCGTAGGCGGTCGTTCCAGAGCGCCGTCCGCGCCGCGTTCCCTCCCGGCCCGCCGTGCAGTCCTCCCCCGGGGTGGGCTGAAGACGAGGCGAGGTAGAGGCCGCGGACCGGGGTCGTCGGCCGGCCGAGGCTTGGGTAGGGGCGGAAGATCGCCTGCTGGTAGAGCTGGGCGGTGCCACCGTTGATCGCACCGCCGACGAGGTTGCGGTTGTGGCGCTCGAGGTAGAGCGGGGTCTGGATGTGACGGCTGACGATCCGCTCGCGGAAGCCAGGCGCCAGCCGCTCCACCTCCAGCTCCATCCGGTCCGCGAACTTCTCGGCGTCGTCGCCGTCCCAGTCGCCGGTCAGCTCGCCGGCGGCGTCGCTGGCCGGGTCCTGGGGCAGGTGGGTGTAGGCCCAGGCGGTCTCGGTTCCCTCCGGGGAGCGGGAGGGGTCGACCATCGAGTACTGGCCGAGGACGAGGAAGGGATGGGCGGGGATCTTCCGTTCGGCGAGCTGCACGGTCGCCTGGGTGAGGCCGTCCCACCCCTCGGCGACGTGGACGGTGCTGGCGCGGCGGGCCTCCTCGGCGCTCCAGGGGATCGGCGCGCGCAGGGCCCAGTTCACCTTGAAGGTCGAGTTGTCGTACTGGTAGTGCCGCAGGGCGTCGCGCACCCGGTCGGGGACCACTTCCGGCGGCAGCATCTTCAGAAACAGGGCCGGCGCGCCGCAATCGGCGAGGATCGCCCGATCCGCCTCGAAGCGGCGGCCGTCGGCGGCGAGCGCGGCGCGGGCGCGCTTCCCCCGCACCTCGATTCGCTCGATCGGCGTCTCGCAGAGGATCTCGCCGCCGCGATCGCGCAGCCGCTCGACCAGCGCCCGGGTGATTTCCCCGGCCCCGCCTTCGGGCACCGGGTACCCGTGCTGCTGCCCGAGCCCGCAGAGCAGCCAGCCGAACATCCCGCCCCCCGCACTGTCCGGGGTGAGGTCGGCGTGAAGGGCGTTGCCGGCGATCAGCCAGCCGGCGCCCTCGCCCTCGAACTCCTCCTCGGCCATCCGCCGCGCCGGCAGCAGCGAGAAGCGGGCGAAGTCGGCGAGCCCGCGCGGGCCGAGCGCTGCCAGCATCCCGGCCGCCGGTCGGATCGGCGGCATCGGGGTCAGCAGCGCTCCCACGAGGTGCGGCCCGACCCGGCGCCAGAGGTCGAAGAGCCGCCGCCAGGCGTCACCGTCGCCGGGGGCGAAGGAGTCGAGCGAGGCGCAGGTCTCCTCGAGGTCCATCGAGAGCAGCGCGCAGCGGCCGTCGGGGTGGGGGTGGGCGACGACCCCTTTGGAGCTGAGCCAGTTGACGCCGTAGCGCTCGAGCTCGAGCGGGGCGATGTGGCGGGAGGCGAGGGTGAGGGGGTAGAAGGCGCTGTAGAGGTCGTGGACGAAACCCGGCTCGGTCACTTCGCCGCTGCGGACGGCGCCGCCGGGTTCCGGCTGCTCCTCGCAGACGACCACCTTCCAACCGCGGTCGGCGAGGTGGTTGGCGGCGATCAGGCCGTTGGGCCCGGCGCCGATGACGACGGCGTCCGCCGTCACCCTCAGCCCCGCCCGATCGCCCGCAGCATCCCATCCCAGGCGCCCAGCGCCTTGACCGTCACGCTCGGGCGTCCGCCGAAGCCCCCGTCGACCTCGCCGGCGCCCTTGCCGCTGGCGAGCCCGCCCTCTCCGGCCGGGCGGTCGCCGGCGGTGTGCTCGAGTCGGGCCAGGGCCCGCATCCCCCGTTTGCCGAGGCTGCCGAAGGCCGAGTAGAAGAAGACCTGGGCGCGGGCGAGACCGCCGGCGGTGAGCTCGTCGCGGGGATGGCGAATCGTCGTCAGCACCGCTTCGGCAACGGACTCGGGCGAGTAGACGGAAGGGAAAGGAGGTTCCGGCGGCAGCAGCCCGGTCGAGCTTTCGAGGTTGCTCCAGAGCGGGGTGTCGACCGCCCCCGGGTTGACCAGCGACAGCGTCACCGAGGAGCCGCCCTCCTCGAGCTCGATCCGGATCGTGTCGAGGAAGCCGGCGAGCCCGTGCTTGGAGGCGCTGTAGGCGGACATCCCCGGCAGCGGCATCCGCCCGGCGATCGAGCCGACGCAGACGATCGCGCCGCGCGAGTCCTCGAGGTGGGGGAGGGCCGCGCGGACCGTGTCGACGGTGCCGCCGAGAACGGTCTGGACCGTAGCCTCGAAATCGTCGGGGTCGGTCTCGGTGAAACGACCGAAGGCGAGGCTGGCGGCGGAGGTGACGAGGACGTCGAGCCCGCCCAGCTGGGCCGCGGCTTCGTCGATCGCCGCGCCGAGGGCCTCGCGATCGGTGACGTCGGCGGCGACGGTCACCGCTTCGGCTCCGTACTCGGCCAGCTTGCGTTTCGCGGCGGCGAGCCCGAGCTCGTTCCGCGCCAGCAGCGCGACCTCGGCCCCCTCCTGGGCCAACGCTTCGGCCACGGCAAGGCCGATGCCGCTGCTGCCGCCGGTGATCAGGACCCGTTGGTTGGCGAGCTCGCGTTTGCGGATCGGGTCGCCCTCGGGCGTTCCCTCGACCAGCCGCTTCAGCCGCGTCAGCGCCTCGGCGTTGCGGACCCGCAGGGCGGTGTCGGCGACGGGGTTGCCGATCAAGAGGGAGGTGAGGCGGTCGCCTGGGACCTCCTCCATCCGCAGCTCGGTACCGCCTTCGCTCTCCTGCAGGTCGAGCGCGATCGTCGCCGTGCCCAGCGGCCGCGCCTTCGCCTTCAGCACCAGCCGCCGCGGCGGCTCGGCCTCGATCACCTCGGTGTGGTCCTTGACTCCGATCGGCCAGGAGCCCACCTTGTGGTGGAAGCGCGAGCCGACTGCCGGAAACTCCTCGTCCTGGTCGCGGATCCCGGCCGCGCCGACGACCCATTTCGGGTAGCACTCGGGGTCGGAGAGGACCGCGAAGACCTCTCCCGGCGTGGCGTCGATGTGGACCCGGTTACGCGCCATCAGCTGTCCTCCGCCAGCGCCATCACGCCGTCCTCGGCGCCCTCGCCGTCCCGGAAGAAGTCCCAGAGCTCGACCCGGTTGCCGGCCGGGTCGAAGAAGTAGGCGGAGCGGTCGCCGCCGTCGTGCTCGATCGGCCCCTGGACCTCGACTCCCCGCGCCCGCAGGTCGCGGCTCAGCGCGTCGAGCCCGTCGCTGTCGACGGAGAGCGCGAAGTGCACGTGGCGGCCGCCGCGGTCGGAGAACTCCTTCTCGCCCGGGGGCCAGATGCCGAGGCGGCAGTGCTTGCCGGCCGCGAGCCAGACGCGGCCGTCTTCCTCGAGCAGCAGCTCCAGTCCCAGCTCCCGGTAGAAGCTCTGTAGGCCCTGGACGTCGTCGGTCTCCAGGACCAGCTCGCAGATTCCGCTGAAGGTCACTTCTGCCGTCTTCCCGTTTGAGAGGGAGTTCATGCGGCTACTCGGTCAAGCCGTGGCCTGGCTCCTTGCGATGTAGATGGCCTTGGCGTGAGCGACTTCGTCCAGGGGCTGCTTGGGGATCGCGTCGTGGTGGTGGCCGTAGACGTCCAGGCACTCGAGGCCCGCCCGCTCCAGCGCTGCCAGCACCTCCGCTTCGGGGAAGTGCCGCTCGCGGTGCAGCTCCGGCGGGATGGTCGGCTGGCTCGAGGGGTCCAGCGACTCGACCTCGAAGCTGGCTTCGGCGGTACAGCCGGGCTCGGCGTCGGGGGTGCTCATGCCCTTCCAGATCATCCGCCACCCGTCCCGCTCGATAGCCACCTCTTCGGCGAAGAACGTTTGGTAGGCCTCCAGCGTGTTGACATCGAACATCAGCAGGCCGTCCGAACCAAGGTTGCGCCGCATTCCCCTCAGCGCCAGCGCCAGCTCCTCGCTGTCGAGCAGGTAGTTGACGGCGTCGTCGAGGCAGAAGACGACGTCGAACTCGCCGAAGACGGGCAGCTCGCGCATGTCGGCGACGTGGAGCTCGACGCGGTCGCCGACCTTCCCGCGAGCGATCTCGACCATCGAGGGCGAGACGTCGCAGGCGGTCACCTCCCAGCCCTGCTCCAGCATCGGGATGAAGCTCTTGCCGGTCCCGCAGGCGACGTCGAGCAGCCGCCGACCAGGAACGCCGTGCTTTTCCAGCTTTGGCAGCAGCTCGCCGAGCCAGAGGTCGTAGTCGTGGTGGGCGGTGAAGTCGTCGTAGACAGGGGCAATCGCCTCATAGGCGATCTCCGCCCATCGCGGTCGCTTTCTCCCCCCGTCCCCGGCCACGGATTTGAGACCTGCCCAAGTTCTGAACAGTTTCTAATTCCGGGGTGGCAATTTGGTGCACTGCTTATGTAGGTTCGTTCAATCAGCACTCCGATAGGGCATCGTCGCGGGAACGACGACGGCTGGGAGTGGGGTGAGGCACAGAGGGTCTGTCTTCGAATGGCGTATCGCTACGCGAGCAATCCGAGCGAGGCCGAAGACATAGCTCAGGATGCCTTGCTTCGGGCCTGGCGTCGGCGCTCGACCCTGCGCGATTCCGAGCGGCGCAACCAGTGGCTGGCGACGATCGTCCGCAACGAGGCCTTCCGCCAGCACGCGCGGGTGCGACCCGACCCGACAGCGACAATCGAGTTCAGCGAGGGGGCGGAGGACGAGCGGGTGCTGGCGGCGGTCGAGCTGGCCGACATTCACGCGGCTCTGCGGCTGCTGAGCGAACGCGACCGGCGCCTGCTGGAGATGAAATACGAGGAGGACCTGACCCAGGCGATGATCGCCAGCCGCCTCGGCATCCCCGAAGGGACCGTGAAGGTGAGGCTGCACCGCGCCCGCAACCGGCTGCGCCTGCTGTACGTCGGGGCGAGCGCTTAGGCGCGAACTTCGGACCGCTGTACAACGACCCCGCGGGCGGTCGCGGCGAACATCTCTTCATGGAGACGGCAGCGCGGCAGATAGTCGCCTTCGGCGGCGGCGGCTTCTCGATGGAGTCGGGGAACCCCCTCCTCGACGACTACGTGCTCGGGCTGACCAAGGCCGAGCGGCCGCGCGTCTGCTTCCTCCCTTCGGCCAGCGGCGACGCCGACCACTACATCGTCCGCTTCTACCGCGCCTTCTCCGCCCACCGCTGCGAGGCCAGCCACATCTCGCTCTTCCGTCGCGAGCAGGGCCCCGAGGACCTGCGTCGCCACCTCCTCTCCCAGGACCTGATCTACGTCGGCGGCGGCAGCGTCGTCAGCCTGCTCGGCGTCTGGCGCGCGCACGGGATCGACTCGATCCTGCGCGAGGCGTGGGAAGCGGGCGTGATCCTCTGCGGCCTCTCCGCCGGCTCGCTCTGCTGGTTCGCCGAGGCAGTCAGCGGCTTCCACGGAGCGCCGAAACGGCTGCGAGGGCTGGGACTGCTGCCGTTCAGCAACTGCGTCCACTACGAGCGCGGGTCGAAGCGCGGCGAGGCCTACCACCGCTTCCTGCGGGAAGGGATGCGCGGCGGCTACGCCGCCGAGGACGGCGCCGCCCTCCACTTCACCGGCGAGGAACTGAGCCGGGTCGTCGCCTCGAGGCCGGAGGCGCGCGGCTACCGACTCGACGTCGCCGGCTCCCGGGTGGTGGAGATGCGGATCGCGACCACGTACCTGGGCGACCGAGGCGTGGCCCTCGAGGCTCCCCTGCCGGAGGCGCTCTCGACCGCGCCGGCGGCTTGATGAGCGGCCTCTCGACCGCGGCGACGCCGGTGCGCCGGATCCTCGCCCTCGGCGGGCACGAGTTCAGCTCCCGGCCACAGGATCGCGCGGTCAGCGAGCTGCTGCTGCGGTTGGCCGCCGAACGGGGCGGCGAGCGGCCGCGGATCTGCATCCTGCCGACCGCCAGCGGCGACACCTCCGACCAGATCGCCAGCTTCTACTCGGCCTTCGGCGAGCGACCCTGCGAGCCCTCAGACGTCTCCCTCTTCCGGCTCGGCCGGCGGCCGCTGGCGTTGCGGGACCACCTCCTCTCCCAGGACCTGATCTATGTCGGCGGCGGCAGCATGGTCAACCTGCTCGCGGTCTGGGAGGCGCACGACATCGCCTCGATCCTCAGCCTCGCCTGGCGCCAGGGGATCGTCCTCGCCGGCCAGAGCGCGGGGGCGATGTGCTGGTTCGAAGCCGGGATCACCAAGTCGTCCGGCAAGCCCCTCGCCGCGGCCGGCCTCGGCCTCCTCTCCGGCAGCCTCTGCGTCCACTACAACAACGAACCCGAGCGCCGCGCCGCCTTCCTCGACGCGGTCGGCGCCGGGATGCCGAGCGGCTACGGCCTCGACGACTACGCCGGTTTGCTCTGGGAGGGCGAAGGGACGCCCTCGGCCCTGACCGCCCGGCGTGGGGCGCGCGCCTACCGGGTCAGCAGCCGCGACGGCGAAGTCGCCGAGTCACCGCTGCCGGCCCGGTTCCTGCCGGCGCCGGCGCCGGCGGCCCTGCGCGAGGACATCGCCGAGTACCGGCGGATCAAGACGATGCGCAAGCGCGCCGGCTGGCTGGGCTGAAGCGACAAAGAATTTACTTTCTGCGCGCCACACGTAGCAACATTTTGTCTACAGTCCTGCCATCATGGAGGCACTGAAGATGGAGGCGCCGATGGAGAACTGGAACGACGACCGGCTCGACGAACTGAGCCGGCGCATGGACGAGGGCTTCAAAGAGATGCGCGAAGGCTTCGCGCGGATCGACGAACGCTTCGAACAGGTCGCTTCCAACTTCGAACAGGTCGCTTCCAAGGCCGACATTGCCGAAGTCAACCTCCGCATCGACCGGGTCGACAGCCGAATCGACCGGCTTGACAGCCGTATAGACCGGCTCGAAAATCGAATTGATCGCTTCTACTTCACCTTTATCGCGGTGATCGTCGCCTTGGTGGGAAGCGGCGCGGCCCAGGCCATCTGGGGCTGAGCCGCTCTGCCTACTCCCCCGCTGCCGGCGGCGCGGTCGGGTCCTCGCTCTCTTCGCCCAGGCTCTCTCGGGCGATGAAGTCCTCGGCCAGCAGCAGGTTGTCGCGCGAGCGCTCGACGACGTTGAGGAGGTCGCCCATCAGCGCCACCTCCTCGACCTGCTCCTTGACGAACCACTGCAGGAAGTGCTCGGCCCGGTAATCCTTGATCTCCCGCGCGAGCTCGAAGAGGGCGAAGATCTCGTCGCTGACCCGCTGCTCCTGCTCGAGCGCCATCCGCACCGGGGCGCTGCCGTCGGCGAAGCTCGTCTGCTGGGCGTTGATGTCGGGGATGTGCACCGGCTCGCCGACGTCGAGCAGGTACCGAATCATCATCATCGCGTGCTCGCGCTCCTCCAGCGCCTGCCGGTAGAAGAAGGCGGCGAGACGGGGCAGGGTCGCGGCGTCGTAGTAGACCGCGGCTGCCACGTACTGCTGCGAGGCGGCGAACTCGTTGGCGATCTGCTTGTTGAGGGCGTCGGCGAAAGACTGGTCGGGCATCTCGGCTCCTTCTAGCTGGGCGGATGCCCACCGTAGCCGAGTTCCCGGCGCTCAGAGCTTCCAGCGGAAGCCGATCTCCTCGATCGCCGGCTGCAGCGGGCTGCTCGGCAGCCCCGGTTTCGTCGCCTGCTCGGGATCGTTGTAGCCGCCGGGGGCGACGTCGTTGGGAGTGTCGGGGTGGAAGATCGAGGCGAGGTACTGGATCTGGCCGCGACCCTGGCCGAGCTCGGTCTGACCACCGCCGTAGGCGCCGATGCCGCGCTCCTCGCAGTAGTCGTAGGCGGCGAAGAGGTTGCGGATCGGGCCGAAGCGTGAGGGCTTGACGTTGACCGTCTTCGGCGGCGACCAAGGCATCGCCTCGATGTCGGCGATCGAGTGGATCGGGGCGTCCCAGGTGACCCGCTCCGACACCGGATCAAGAAGAGGCCGGGTCTCGGTCGTTACGTCTGGGTCCTCGAGCCAGGCGTCGGGGAAGGTCTCGATCAGCTTCGCGTAGAGCTCGGGGTCGGTCTCGACGTCGACAGGCGTCCCTTTGTAGAAGCCCTTGAGGTCGAGCGAGTCGACGGCGCCGGTCTCGGCCAGCGCCGCGATCAGCTCGTCGTCCCAGTCGTTTGCCGGGTCGAGCTTGAAGCGCAGCGTCGGGTAGACGGCAAGGCGGGCGAGCAGCGGCTCGATCGAGGAGCGCGCCCCCTCTTCGAAGGGTGCGAGGCGCATCGAGTTGACGAAGTTCAGCGGCCGCGGCTCGCGGTCGAGCGCGGCGGCGAGGTTGGTGCCGGCCTGGCGCAGCGCCAGGTCCAGCGCCGAGGACTCGAAAGCCCAGCGGCGGTAGTCGTAGGAGATGTCCTCCCGCTCCGGCTTGCCGGCCGGAAAGAGATCGATCCCGTCGAGCCGCTCGGAGAACTCGGCGAAGGTGAACTTGCCGGCCAGCCCCTCAGGCGGGCCGTGGTCCTGCTGGGCGATGTGGTCGACCGCGTCGTAGACGACGTCCTCGCCGATCCCGTCGTGGCCGCCCCCGCGAAACCTGACGATCGTCGTCAGCCGTTCGAAGGAGCCGGCATTGAGGCTCAGCCCTTCGAACTCGCAACTCTCGATCTCGAGCGGCAGGTCGGCGATCGCGTCGAAGCTGGCCATCGCCACAACCTAGCGGGCGACCCGCAGCGTCTTCAGCTCACGGTCGGCACCGCCGCGCACGTAGCCGCCGTGGGCGAGGCTTTCGCGGATGAAGTCGAGGGTCTCCGGGGTCAGCCGCTCGCCCGGGAGGACGTTGGGGATCCCCGGCGGGTAGGCGGCGAGGCCCTCGGCGGCGATGCGGCCGGCGGCGGCGTCGAAGGGGACCACCTCCTGCGGGCCGAGGAAGGCCTCCCTCGGGGTCAGCACCAGCTCGCCCCATGGCGGCGCCGGCGCCAGCATCGGGTCCGGGGGTCCCGGCGTTTCCTCGAGTTGGGTGACCGCCTTGCGCAGGCCCTCCACCAAGCGCCCGCCCGCCTCCTCGGCCCGCTCGCCGACGCCGAAGATGGCGACGACGACGTTGCCGGAGTAGAGCTCGAGGTCGATGTCGCTGACCTGGAAGGCCGTTTTCCACAGCCGCTGCGCGCTGGAGCCGGTTCCGCGCACGTCCATCCCCAGCCGCAGCGGGTCCCAGCCGGCGACCCCCGGCCGGCCGACCAGCCGCTCGTCGAGCGGATCGAGTCCCGGGATTTCGCCGATCTGCTCGCGGATCTTCCCCAGCGCCGCCAGCGTCTCGCCCAGCATCCGCTCGCCGTGGACGTAGACCTGTCGCCGCGCCGCGTCGAGCGAGCCGGAGAGGAGGCCGCTGGGGCTGGTCGTCTCGACCAGGCTGACGCAGCGATCGACGACGGCGTCGTCGATCCGGCCGCCGCGGCCGACGTGGAGCATCGCCGCCTGGGTGAGGCTGCCGACGATCTTGTGGGTCGAGGAGGTGACGAGGTCGGCGCCGGAGGAGAGCGCGTCGGGCGGCAGGTCCGGGTGGAAGTGGAGGTGCGCGCCCCAGGCCTCGTCGACCACCAGCGGCACCCCGCGCGAGTGCGCCACCTCGGCCAGCGCGGCGACGTCGGCGCAGGCGCCGAAGTAGGTGGGCGAGACGACCATCGCCGCCACCGCCCCCGGGGTTTCGTCGAGCGCCGCCGCCAGCGAGTCCGGCGTCAGGCCGTGGGCGATTCCCAGCTCCGGGTCCAGCTCCGGTTCGACGAAGGTCGGCCGCATGCCGTTGAGGACGAGGCCGTCGATCACCGAGGAGTGGACGTTGCGCTGGACGACGACCCGGTTGCCGCCGTGGGCGAGCGCCATGCAGGCGGCGTGGTTGCCCTGCGAGGCACCGTTGATCAGGAACCAGGTGCGGCCGGCGCCCCAGGCCTCGGCGGCGAGCTGCTGCGCCTGCTGGAACGGGGTCGGTTCGGGGCCGACGTCGACGCCTTCGGTGACCGAGGGGATGTCGTTGCGCAGGCCGGTCTCGCCGATCAGCTCGACCATCGCCGGGTCGGCGCCGATGCCGCCCTTGTGGCCGGGGACCTGGAAGCGGGCCGGGTCGCGCTTCGCATAGGCCAGCAGCGCGTCGACGTAGGGGGTGGAGTCCTGACGGTCTCCTGCCATCGATTCGAGTGTAGGGATCGGGGTTTGGGGGCTTGGACAATTCCGCTGCCGATCTTTGGACAGTTGCGAGCCGGGCGGTCGGGGAGAATCGGGCGAATGAGGCACACGCGCCTTGGCTACTGGATCGAGGAGGCGGGGGAGATCGCGCCGCGGCCGCCGCTGAACGGCGAGCGGGAAGCGGACGTGGTCGTCGTCGGTGGCGGCTACACCGGGATGTGGACCGCCTGGTACGCGCGCCAGCTGGAGCCGGAGGCGCGGATCGTCCTGCTCGAGTCCGAACCGGTCTGCGGGCGTGGTCCGAGCGGCCGCAACGGCGGCTTCTGCAACGCGATGTGGTTCTCGCTGGCCTCGATGCGCGGGCGCTGGGGCGACGTGCCGGCACTGGAAGTGGCGCAGGCGGCCGAGCAGGCGGTGGCGCGGATCGGCGCCTTCTGCGAGGAGCACGGGGTGGACGCCTGGTTCCGCCCCGCCGGCTACGTGCAGGTCTCGACCGCGCCGGCCCACGACGGCGCCTGGTTGCCCGCCTTGGAAGCGTGCCGCGAACTGGGGGTGCCGGAGATGCTGCAGCCGCTGAGCGAGGCCGAGGTCGCCGAGCGCTGCAGCTCACCCGCCTTCCGCGCCGGCGCCGTCTCGCCGACCTCGGCGACCGTGCAGCCGGCCCGCCTCGCCCTCGGCCTGCGGCAGCAGCTGCTGGCGGCGGGGGTCGAGATCTTCGAGTCCTCGCCGGTGCGCTCGTTCCACGAGAGCGGCGACGGCGTCGAGGCGCGGACGGCCACCGGCTCGGTCCGGGCGAACCGCGGCGTGCTGGCGATCGGCAGCGCAGCCAAGGGCCACCGCGGCCCGCTGCGCGGCCGCCTGACGATCGCCTCCTCACACATCGTCCTCACCGAGCCGGTGCCCGACGTGCTCGAGGAGATCGGCTGGACCGGCCCCGACTGCATCACCGACACCCGCGCCCTGCTCCACTACTTCCGCACCACCCCCGACGGCCGCATCGCCTTCGGCTGGGGCGGAGGAAGGATCGCGATGGGCGCGCGCACGAAGGGCCGCGCCGAGCTCGACCCCGACGTGGTCGCCGCCTCGACCAAGCACCTCCACGAGTACTTCCCCCAGTTGAAGGGCCGCCGCATCACCCACGCCTGGGGCGGCCCGATCGACGCCTCCCCGACCCACCTACCCGCCGTCCACAAGCTGGCCCACGGCTGCGCCTGGGCCGCCGCCGGCTACACCGGCAACGGCGTCGGCCCGAGCAACATGGTCGGCCGCAGCCTCGCGTCATTGGCGCTGGGCCGAAACGACGAGCACACCTGCCTCGCCTTCGTCGACGGCAAGACCCCCCGCGTCCCCCCCGAGCCATTCCACTGGATAGGCGGCGAGGCGATTCGCCTGGGGATCCTCAAGAAGGAGGAGGCGGAGATGGCGGACCGTCAACCGGGCTGGATCTCGTCAGCGATCGCCAAGGTGCCGGAGCTGATCGGCTTCCACATCGGCCGCTGAATAGCTGAGCATCTCTTCACCGAGTTGAGCCTGGAAACCGCATTCTCGCCTTAGATACGCCCGAAGTACTCTTTCAGTACTATCAAGAGTCTAAACATAGATAGCGAAATTTGGAGGCACTTATGGCAACCGAGATCACTTGCATCGTTCCTGACGGCAGCGATCCTGACAATCGCATCGACGAAGTGGGTGGAGCAGGGTGGAAGAAGGATGAGGACACTGTCATCCGTGAGATTGAAAATGAAGGTCGGGAATACATTGTGGACGTGAATGGCGCCCGCGTAAAGGTAGTCGTGTCTGAACGAGATGGTCGCAAGTACCTAAGGACGGATCCAGACAAAACGACGGAAAATAATCTCCTGTCACTCCCCGAATGCCCCTAGCAGTCAGTGGCATCAGAAGCGTTCAAAGGTCTCACTGAGCGACTCCAAGATGTCGATCAGCTGATGGCTGCGCATGCGGCCATTGCTGGTCCCCAGCCAGGACGCAAGTACGAGGTGTTGGGCATCAATCGAGCTGCGATTCTGATGCTTAGTGCCCACTTCGAGGGCTATGTTGAGGATGTAATGGCGGAGGCGCTACATGCGTTAAACCCGACCCTAAGAGCCCCCACTCTCACGGGCGGATTCCATAATCCCTGGCCAGATCGCATAGACGAGCTATTCGCCTTCATAGGCCTCGAAAAGCCCTCACGCGGGATAAGCTGGCAGAAGGCGGGAAACAAAACCGTCCGAGAAAACCTGGAGAACCTGGTTCGCACCCGCAATAAGCTCGCTCATGGTACTACCGGAGTTACCGTCTACAAGACGGATGTGATTCGGCATCGGAAATATGTAACGGGTTTCGCCAAGCAGTTAGACGAGATAGTGCGGGCGCAAGTGCACACCCTTACGGGAGCTTATCCTTGGCCTCCCTAGCGTGAGAAGCGGACGGCTCTAGGCAGTCAGGTGGCCGCGCGGCCCGCGCCTGTACCGGTTATTGGGAACTACTGCGCCGCCGCGGTGCCCGGCAGTGGAATAAGCCCGTCCGCTTCCGCCTCCGGCTGCACCGCGGCCATCCGTTCCGCGCGCCGCTGCTGGAAGAGGACGATCGCTACGGCGACGACGGCTACTAGGAAGAGGAGGGTGGCCAGGGCGTTCACCTGAACCGGGATCCCTCTCAGGCTGACGCCGTAGACGTAGAGGGGGAAGGTGACGGTCGTTCCGGAGTTGAAGTTGGAGATGACGAAGTCGTCTATGGAGAGGGCGAAGGCGAGCATGGCGGCGGAGATGATGCCCGGCGCCAAGAGGGGGAAGGTGACCGTGCGGAAGGTGGTCCACGGGCCCGCCCCGAGGTCGGCCGCGGCCTCCTCGAGGTTGCGGTCAAAGCCGATCAGGCGCGAGCGGACCACTACGACTACGAAGCTGATCGAGAACATCACGTGGGCGATCAGGAGGGTCGTGAAGCCGAGCGCGAACGTGTAGTAGATGAACATCGAGAGCAGCGAGGCGCCGATCACCACCTCGGGCGTCGCCATCGGGATCACGATCAGCAGGTTCGCCAGCCGCTTGCCGGCGAAGCGGTGACGCACCAGGGCGATCGCCATCGCCGTCCCGATCGCCGTCGCGATCACCGTCGTGAAAGCCGCCAGCCGCAGGCTCGTCATCAGCGAGTCGTTGAGCTCGGGGATGTCGAGCATCGTCCGCCAGTAGTCGAGAGTGAAGCCATCGTCGAGGGTGAAGGTGAGTTTGCCTTTCGGGGTGTCGCCGAAGGAGAAGACCGCGACGACGAGGATCGGGATCAGCATGTACGCCACCGCCAGCACGGCGTAGATCGGCAGCGCGTTGCGTCGCAGCCAGGCCCAGGCCCTCGCCGGCCCGCTCACTTCGCCGCCTCCGCGTCGTCTTCGTCGCCCATGAACGCCTCGGTCCCGGCAAAGCGGATGTAGAGGAGGACGATCGCCAGGATCAGCGCCATCATCAGGAACGAGAGCGCCGCCGCCTCCGGGTAGTCGCGCTGGTTCAGGTAGAGCGACTGGATCACGTTGCCGATCATCGACTGCCCGGTCCCGCCCAGCAGCTCGGCGTTGATGTAGTCGCCGAAGGCGGGGATGAAGGTGAGGAGGACGCCGGCGACGATGCCCGGCATCGTCAGCGGCAGCGTCACTTTGAGGAATGCCGTGCGCGAGGAGGAGTAGAGGTCCTTGGCGGCCTCGACCAGCCGCAGGTCGAGCCGCTCGAGGTTCGCGTAGAGCGGCAGGATCATGAACGGGAGGAAGTTGTAGGTGAGGCCGGCGATCACCGCTCCCGAGGTCGCCAGCACCCGCCCGTCCCCCGGCGTCAGCGAGAGCGTCTGCAGGACGCCGACCAGCGGACTGTCGTCGCTGAGGATCGTTTTCCAGGCGATCGTGCGGATCAGGTAGGTGGTGAAGAACGGCGCGATCACGGCGAACAGCAGCAGCACCTTGAAGCGGCCGGCGCGGAAGGCGATCGCGTAGGCGAGCGGGTAGCCGATCAGCAGCGCCAGCACCGTCGCCGTGCCGGCGTAGAAGAAGGAGCGGAGGATCTGCTCCTCGTGGCCGGAGAGGGCGTCGGGGAAGTTCTCGAAGGCCCAGGTGAATTCGAAGCCGGTTTTCAGCGAGCCCGAGTACAGCGCCAGTTCGCCCATGAAGTACATGGGCACGACGAAGAAGAAGAAGAGCCAAAGCAGCCCTGGTCCCAGAAGCCAATACGGGACCAGGCGCTGCTTTAGACCCTTCTTCATGGTTCAGGTCAGCCGGTCAGCACGTTCTGCCAAGCCTCTTCCACCTCTTCGACGTCAGGCGGAGAGACCTGGGTGGAGCAATTTTTCTGGAACTCCTCGCTCGGGAAGACGAGCGGGTTTTTCGCCGCTTCGGGTTTGGCCAGCTCTTTGATTCCTTCCACCGGCGAGACGTAGGTGATGTATTCGGCCAGCGCGACCGCCACCTCGGGCTCGTAGACGAACTCCATCCAGCCCAGGGCCGCGGCCGTGTTCGGGGCGCCGACCGGGATCACCATGTTGTCCGACCACAAGATGCAGCCCTCGGTCGGCATCCGCCATTCGGCGTTCTTGTTGCCGATGATCGAGGCGTCGCCCGACCAGCCGATCGCGGCGACCACGTTGCCGGCGTTCAGGTCCTCGTTGTACTCGTTGCCGGTGAAGCGGCGGATCTGCCCCGAATCGGCGGCCGCGTCGATTTTTTCGACTGCCGCCAGCCACTCCTCGTTGCTTGCCTCGGCCGGGTCGACGCCTTCGGCCTTCATCACCAGGGCGACGGTGTCGCGCATCTCGGTCAGCATCGTCACTTTGCCCTTGTATTTCGGGTCGAAGAGGTCGTTGACCGATTCGATCTCGGGCGCCTTCGATTTGTCGACCCAGATCCCGGTCATCCCGCTCTGCCACGGGATCGAGAATTTCCGCCCGGGGTCGAAGGAGGGATCGCGCAGGTTCGAGGCCATGTTTTCGAACACGGTCGGCAGGTCGTCGGGGTTGATCTCCTGCAGATAGCCGAGGTCGTACATGTCTTTCGCCATCCAGTCGGTGACGACGAAGATGCTGCGCCCCCCCGACTCGCCCTGGTCCAGCTGCGGCTGCAGCTTGCCGAAGAATTCTTCGTTGTCGTTGACGTCCTCGAAGTACTTGACGCTGACGCCGGTCTCTTTTTCGAACTGGGCGACGGTGCCTTCCTTGCCGTCTTCACCCGGGTCGATGTAGCCCGGCCAGTTGGAGATCGTCAGATCGCCTTTTACGGGCCCCGCTTTGGCCGTGGTGGCGTCCTCGCTACTGCCGCCACCTCCGCCGCCGCCGCCGCCGCAAGCCGCAAGGCCGAGGGCCAGGGCGAGCACGGCGACAGCCGCGATCACTCCCCTCCATGCCCTGCCAGTTCTCAATCCCTCCGTTGCCATCCGACTCACCCTTTCTGTAGTGCCTCGACTCCGGGGCCTTCACCATCACTTACGGCGGCTCCGTCCCCGGCGGATCCATCGACTGGTGACTCACGTACGACGTGCATGTGCTCGGGCTCCCAGCTCAGCTCCACGCGGGCGCCCCCGCCCGGCAGGCGCTGCCGCTCGGCCTCGCTCGCATTGGGGACGAGGACGGTCATCCGCACCCCCTCTTCGAGCCCGACGACGATCTGCGTCGCGGTCCCCAGGTAGAGCGAGCTCTCGACCACGCCCTCGACCCGCGGCGAGCCGTTGCTCGCCGGCGCGCCCTCCCCGACCGGGGTGACCTGCAGCTTCTCGGGCCGGACCACGGCGGCGCAATCCTCGCCGGTGGAGAGACCCTCGGTCTCGGTGGCGATCTCCGGGCCGCTGTGCAGCCGCACCCGGCCGTCGCCGGCCACCGTCGCCGGCATCAGGTTGGAGACGCCGATGAAGCCGGCGACGAAGGTGGTCGCGGGCCGCTCATAGACGTCCTCCGGCGGCGCCACCTGTTCGATCCGGCCGCGGTTCATCACCGCGATCCGGTCGCTCATCGTCAGCGCCTCCTCCTGGTCGTGGGTGACGTAGACGAAGGTGATCCCTACCTCGCGCTGGATCCGCTTCAGCTCGACCTGCAGCCCCTTGCGCAGTTTCAGATCGAGCGCCCCGAGCGGCTCGTCGAGGAGCAGGACCTTGGGCAGGTTGACGAGCGCCCGTGCCAGGGCGACGCGCTGCTGCATCCCGCCCGAGAGCTGCGAAGGCTTGCGTTTCGCGTGCGAGGCGAGCCCGACGCGCTCCAGCTCCGCCTTGACCCGCTCGGCGATCTCGCTCTTGCCGACTTTCTTCCGCTTCAGCCCGAAGGCGACGTTGGCCTCGACGCTGAGGTGGGGGAAGAGGGCGTAGCTCTGGAAGACGGTGTTGGTCGGCCGCTTGTGCGGCGGCAGCCCGGCGACGTCCTCGCCCTCGATCCGGATCTCCCCCGCGTCGGGTTGCTCGAAGCCGGCGATCATCCGCAGCGTCGTCGTCTTGCCGCAACCGCTCGGCCCCAGCAGGGTGAAGAACTCGCCGCGCGCCAGCTCGAGGCTGATGTCGTCGACCGCGGCCAAATCGCCGAAGCGCTTGCTCACGTTGCACAGCTCGACGCCGGGGGTCTCTCCGTGAACGTCCATTACGGAACTACCACTCTCCTCTCAGGTGCGCGGCCATTACCCGAATGCGCGGCTTTGTACAAGCGACGGTAAGCCCCCCTGTAGGGCCGCGCAAGGGGCGGATGTCCTAAAAGCACAGGGTTAGCTTGTACACGATGGATAAGCTCATTGCTAGTCCTTGACCCAAAGACCACTTGCCAACGGTGGGTTTGGTCTCTAGCTTTATCCATAACGTCGTAACCGGAGAGGAGAGCCCCATGGCCACTGCGTCGCAGGCCCCAGCAGGAACCGATCTCCAGCAGATGGCGCGGCGCCACCTCTGGATGCACTTCTCGCGGATGGGGGGCTACTCGCCAGAGCACGAGATCCCGATCATCACCCGGGCCGAGGGCTGCTACGTCTACGACGAACAGGGCAACCGCTACCTCGACGGCCTCTCCGGCCTCTTCTGCGTTAACGCCGGCCACGGCCGCACCGAGTACGGCGAGGCCGCCGCCCGCCAGGTCGAAGAGCTCGACTTCTACACGCTCTGGAGCTACGCCCACCCGAAGGCGATCGAACTGGCGGCGCGGATCGCCTCGATGACCCCGGGCGACCTCAACCGCGTCTTCTTCACCTCCGGCGGCTCAGAGGCGGTCGAGTCGGCGCTGAAGCTGGCGCGCAACTACCACCGCATGCACGGCAAAGGCCAGAAGCACAAGGTGATCGCCCGCGAGGTCGCCTACCACGGCACCTCCTTCGGCGCCCTCTCGGCGACCGGCATCACCGAGCTGCGCAGCCAGTTCGAGCCGCTCACCCCCGGTGGCTGCCACGTGCCGAACACGAACATCTACCGCTTTCCCGAGGACCGCGACGAACTCTGGGTGGCGGATGCGATCGAGGAGCGGATCGTCTTCGAGGGCCCGGAGACCGTCGCCGCGGTGATCCTCGAGCCGGTGCAGAACGCCGGCGGCTGCTTCGTCCCGCCGGACGGGTACTTCCAGCGGGTGCGGGAGATCTGCGATCAGTACGACGTGCTGATGATCTCCGACGAGGTGATCTGCGCCTGGGGCCGGCTCGGCCACTACTTCGGCTGCGAACGCTTCGACTACGTCCCGGACATGATCACCGTCGCCAAGGCGCTGACCTCGGCCTACGCCCCGATGGGCGGGGTGATCGCCTCCGACAAGGTCGCCGAGCCGTTCATGGAGGGCAACGCCTCCTTCGCCCACGGCTTCACCTTCGCCGGTCACCCGATCGCCGCCGCGATCGCGATGGCCAACCTCGACGTCTACGAGCGCGAGGACCTCTGCGGGCACGTCCTGCGCAAGGAGAACGAGTTCCGCGGCATGTTGGAGACGCTGCACGACCTGCCGATCGTCGGCGACGTGCGCGGCGCCGGCTTCTTCCACGCGGTCGAGATGGTCAAAGACAAGGAGACGAAGGAGAGTTTCAACGAGGAGGAGTCGGAGCGGCTGCTGCGCGGCTTCCTCTCCGCCGAGCTCTACAAGCGCGGGTTGATCTGTCGCGCCGACGACCGCGGCGACCCGGTGATCCAGCTGGCGCCGCCGCTGATCTCCGACACCGAGCAGTTCGAAGAAATCCACGACGTCCTCCGCGCAGTGCTGACGGAGGCCTGGAACCAGGTCGTCAGATAGGGGCGCGGATGCTCACCGTCCAGAGCCTGCTCGACGAGCTCGACCTCGAGCTGGCGGCCGGCACCGACGCGGCCGCGGCGCCGGTCCGCTGGGTCCACATCTCCGAGCTGCAGGACCCGACCCCCTGGCTCTCGGGCGGGGAGCTGATGCTGACGACCGGCATCCCGCTCGACTCCGCCGCCAAGCAGCGCGCCTTCGTCCGCATCCTCGCCGACCGCAACCTCGCCGGGCTCGGGTTCGGGACCGGGTTCAACCACAAATCGCTGCCGAAGGCGCTTGTCGACGAGGCCGAGAAGCGTGATTTCCCGCTCTTCGAGGTGCCCTACTCGGTGCCCTTCATCGCGATCACCGAGAAGGCCTTCGCCCGCCTGGTCAACGAGCAGTACGAGGTGCTGCAGCGAGGGATAGCGGTGCAGCGGCGGCTCGAGCGGCTGGTGCTGGAGGAGCGGGGTCTGGAGGAAATCGCCGCCACCATCGCCTCCGCCGTGGGCGGCACCGTGGCGGTGCTCGACGGCCGCGGTGAGCGCCTGGCCGGCAAGGGCTTCCGCCGCCAGCTCTCCGCCGACGCGGTCACCGCGATCCGCAAAGAAGCGCTCGGCCACGCCGGCGACGGTCATCCCTTCGTCCCCTCGCACCCGAGCGTCGCCGGCCGGGCCCTGGCGCACCCGGTGATCTCCCCCGGCGGTGGCCCCCCGCAGGCCTGGGTGGTGATCGTCCGCGACTCCGGCGGGCTCGGCGACTTCGAGCGGCTGATCCTGCAGCAGGCGGTCGCGGTGGTGGCGCTGGAGCTGATGCGCAGGCGGGTCGCGCAGGAGACCGAGCGGCGGTTGGCCGGCGACGTCGTCGCCGCGGCGCTCGGCGGGCGGATGGACCCGACCGAGCTGCGCCGCCGGCTGGAGCCGTTCGGGATCGGCGAGGAGGCGGCGGTGCTGGTCTTCCAGCTCGACGACCCGGGGGAGGCGGCGGCAGCGCTCGAAGCCGCGCTCGCCGCCGACACCTGCGCCGCGGTTGTCGCCCCCCACAGCCTCGGCGGCCGCGAGCTCCTCTGCGCGGTTATCGACTGCGCCGACCGCGACCCGATCGACGTCGCCACCGAGGTCCGGCGCGACCTCGCCAAGGAGCGGGGGGCGGTCCGCGCCGGCGCCAGCCGCCCGGCGCCGCCGGAGCGCTTGCGCCACTCCTTCCACGAGGCGCGCTGCGCGCTGGAGGCGACTGCCTTCGACAACGGCTCCGCCCCCGAGGTCGCCTCCTGGCGCGACCTCGGCGCCTTCACGCTGCTGCTCTCGATCCAGGACGACGAGGCCCTCGACCTCTACTGCGACAGCGTCCTCGGGCCGATCGAGCACGGCGACGAGGAGTACGGCGGCGAGCTGCTGCGCTCGCTGGAGGCCTTCATCGAGCAGAACGGCCAGTGGGAGCGCGCCGCGCGCCAGGTCTACTGCCACCGCCACACTCTGCGCTACCGGATGCGCAAGGTGGAAGAGCTGACCGGCCGTGACCTCTCGCGCGCCCACGACCGGATCGAGTTCTGGCTGGCCCTGCGAGCGAGGGAGCTCGTCGCGTGAAGATCGGAGTCCCGACCGAGATCAAGGCCGACGAGTACCGGGTCGCGGTCACCCCCGCCGGGGTGCGCGAACTCGTCGACCACGGCCACGAAGTGCTGATCCAGGCCGGCGCCGGCGAGGGCAGCGCGATCGCCGACGCCGACTACGAAGCGCAGGGGGCGGCGATCGCTCCCGACGCCGCCGAGGTGTTCGGCGCGGCGGAGATGATCCTCCACGTCAAGGAGCTGCAGCCGAGCGAGATCGAGATGCTGCGCCCGGGCCAGCTCCTCTTCACCTACCTGCACCTGGCGCCCGACCCCGAGCAGACGCGGGGGCTGTGCGGCGCCGGCGTCACCGCGATCGCCTACGAGACGGTCGAGGACGCGCGCGGGCGCCTGCCGCTGCTGGCGCCGATGAGCGAGGTGGCGGGGAAGATCGCGACCCAGGCGGGCGCCTTCATGTTGGAGAAGCCGTTGGGCGGCAGGGGGATCTTGCTTGGAGGGGTGCCCGGGGTCGCCGCCGCCAACGTGATGGTGATCGGCGGCGGCGTGGTGGGGATGAACGCGGCCTTCATCGCGATCGGGATGGAAGCCGACGTCTTCGTCTACGACAACTCGATCGACCGCCTGCGCGAGCTTGAAATCGACTTCGGCGGGCGCTGCTCGACCGTCTACTCGACGACGCTGGCGATCGAGGAGATGCTGCCGCGGGCCGACCTCGTGATCGGCGCCGTGCTGGTCCACGGGGCACGTGCCCCTTATGTAGTGCGGCGGGAGCAGCTGGCGCTGATGAAGCCGGGGGCGGTCCTGGTCGACGTCGCGATCGACCAGGGCGGCTGCTTCGAGACCTCGCGCCCGACCACCCACCGCGACCCGACCTTCGAAGTCGATGGGATCACCCATTACTGCGTCACCAACATGCCCGGCGCGGTCCCGATCACCTCCACCCACGCCCTCACCAACGCGACGCTGCCCTACGCGCTCGCGCTCGCCGACCACGGCGTCGCCGAGGCGATCCGCCGCGACCCCGGCCTGCGGCTCGGGGTCAACGTCGCCGGCGGCAAGGTCACGCATCCGGCGGTGGCGGAGGGGGTAGGCATGGACTACGCAGCGGTCGAGGATGCCCTGGGCCTGGAAAACGTCAAACAAGCATCAGGGAGAGCTGAATGAGCACTTACGCGGTAGTCAATCCAGCCACCGGCGAGACGATCAAGGAGTACCCGGAGATCAGCGACGGCGAGCTCCGCGCCGCGATCGACCGCGCCGACCGGGCTTCGCGGACCTATCCCAGCTCCACCTCGGTGGCCGAGCGCGCGGCGCTGATCCGCAAGGTCGGCGAGCTCCACTCCGAGCGCCGCCAGCAGCTGGCCGAGATCATCGTCCGCGAGATGGGCAAGCCGATCGAGCAGGCGCTGATGGAGGTCGACTTCGCGGCGGAAATCTACGGCTTCTACGCCGACAACGCCGAGGATCTGATGGCCGACGAGCCGATCGAGCTGCTCGGCGGCGAGGGCACCGCGGTTATCCGCCGCAGCCCCTTCGGCGTCCTGCTGGGGATCATGCCCTGGAACTTCCCCTACTACCAGGTGGCTCGCTTCGCCGGGCCGAACCTGGTGATCGGCAACACGATCCTGCTCAAGCACGCGCCGCAGTGCCCCGAATCGGCGGAGGCGATGCAGCAGATGTTCGACGACGCCGGCTTCCCCGAGGGTGCCTACGAGAACGTCTACGCCACCAACGACCAGATCGAGTGGGTGATCGCCGACCCGCGCGTGCACGGCGTCTCGGTCACCGGCTCCGAGCGCGCCGGCGCCGCGGTCGCCGAGATCGCCGGGCGCAACCTGAAGAAAGTGGTGCTCGAGCTGGGCGGCTCGGACCCCTTCATCCTGCTCGGCACCGACAACCTCGATGAAGCGGTGACCGCGGCGGCCGAAGCGCGGCTCGACAACACCGGCCAGTCCTGCAACGCCGCGAAGCGGTTCATCGTCGTCGACGACCTCTACGACGAGTTCCTCGAGAAGTTCAAGCAGGAGCTGGGCGGGGCGAAGCCGGGCGACCCGACGGCAGAGGACACCGCGGTCGGGCCACTCTCCTCGCAGACGGCGGCCGACCGGCTCGAGGACCAGGTCAAGCGGGCGATCGAGAACGGCGCCGAGGTGGTCGTCGGCGGCCAGCGCGACGGCAACTTCTTCGAACCGACGATCCTCACCGGAATCCAGCCCGGCGACGAGGCCTCCCAGGAAGAGTTCTTCGGCCCGGTGGCGCAGGTCTACAAAGTCGGCTCCGAGGAGGAGGCGGTCGAGCTCGCCAACCAGACCCCGTTCGGCCTCGGCTCCTACGTGATGACCACCGACAAGGAGCAGGCCGACCGCGTCGCCGACAAGATCGAAGCCGGGATGGTTTACGTGAACCTGGTCGGGGCCGACAGTCCGGAGCTGCCGTTCGGCGGTTTCAAGCGCTCCGGGTTCGGCCGCGAGCTGGGCCGCTACGGCGCCGACGAGTTCGTCAACAAGAAGCTGATCCGCAGCGCCTGAGATGATCCAGCCCTTGTGAGCCGAAGCTTCAGGGGGGTCATCGCTTTTTTGCTGCTGGCGGTCGCCGTTTTCGCGGTGACCACCGGCGCTGCTGCGCCTGACGACGAAGGCGACGACGTGCCGCGCTGCCACGGCCGGCAGGCGGAGATCGTCGGCACCGAGGAGAACGACACGCTGCGGGGGACGCCCGAGCGCGACGTGATCTGGGGCGGCCCCGGCGACGACGTGATCTACAGCAGCCTCGGCAACGATCTGATCTGCGGCGGTCCCGGCACCGACCGGATGCAGGGGGGGCGCGGGAACGACGAGGTCTACGGCGACGCCGGCGACCACGACCAGGTGAGCGGCAACCTCGGCGACGACAAGGTCGTCGGCGGTCCCGGCAGGCAGGACGAGGTCGCCGGCGACCTCGGCATCGACATCGTCAACGGCGGGCCCGGTGCCGAAGACCACGTCCACGGCGACTACGGCTACGACCGCATGTCCGGCGGCGCGGGCCCGGGCGACATCGCCTCGTTCGCGACGGCGCGCGCCGGCGGCAAGGGCAGCGGCGTCTGGGTCTCGCTGCAGAAACACAAGGCCTTCGGCGACGGCCACGACAAGCTCTTCGGCTTCGAGGGGATCGAAGGCTCGGCCTTTCGCGACACCTTGATCGGCAGCCCGCAGGCGAACCTGATCGACGGGGGCGCGGGGGACGACCACTTAATTGGCGGCGGCGGTCTTGACACCTTGGAGGGCGGCCAGGGAAGCGACGGCTGCGAGGGCGCCAAAGGTCGGACTACCTCCTGCGGCAAGGAAGCGCCGCCGAAAGCGACCGCCTACGTCGAACTCAACCCAACCCCGGGTGGGGGAGCGGGGCTGCAGATCATCGGCGGCGGCGGCCGCGACCAGTTCGTCGTCGCTTACGACGAAGCGACCCAGACCTTCAGCATCACCGGCAGGAAAGGGGTGGCGATCGGGACCGGGTGCTCGCGAGCGGTCAGCAACCCCACCACCATCTCCTGCCCCGCCAACGGACCGGGGCGCTGGCTGATGGTGGACCTCGGCCCCGGCAACGACAGCCTGCTGGTCGAAGGCTCGCTGGAGGCGGTCGGGAGCACGCGCTTCGCCGGCGGTCTCGGCAACGACACGATCAAAGGCGGCCCCGAGGACAACCTGATCGAGTCGGGACCGGGCTCCGATCGCCTCTACGGAGGCGACGGCGCCGACGGCCTCGTCGGCGGCCTGCCGGGGCCGACCTACCTCTACGGCGAAGGCAGCGGTGACCTGCTCGCCGCGGGCGGCGGCTGCGCCGGCGGGGCGATCGTCGGCGGTGACGGCAAGGACGACGCTTCCTTCGCCGAGACCCAAGCTCATCCCGGCCTCCTGATCATCTCCTTCCCCAAAAACGCCGCTTGGGTCGACGAGATCAAAGGCTGCGACTCGGTCCGGCTCGACGACTCCAACGAGGACATGGAGGGCTCCTTCGACTGGGACGTCCTGATCGGCGACGGCGGTCCCAACGCGATGCTCGGCCAGCCCGGCGAGGACTACTTCTTCGGCAACGGCGGCGACGACATCATCGATGCCCGCGACGGCGTCCGCGACTTCTCGATCCAGTGCGGCAAAGGCGAGCCGCCGAAGAAGATCACCAGGCGCGGCAAAGGCGGCAAAGTCGAAACGCGGGAAACCGAGGGCACCGGCGTACCCGAGGGCCGCGCGATCACCGACGAGTTCGACCCCGCCCCGTACAACTGCGAGTTCGTCAAATACGGCGAGCCCGTTCCTGGCCTCCACGGCTAGCCATCCATAGGGCACTACGCGCGAAGCGGCTCGCGCTCCCCCAGGTGAGTGCGCGGATCCGCGCACTCGCGAATGGCCCCCAACGCTCTGAGCAGGGACTTCTCGATCGCGTGCGGGTGACTAGAACTGCGCGTTCCTTCTGTCACCCCTGGCGATTTGCGACCGCTCAGCAAGCGTTTAAGCATCGGCCTTGCCGCCCGCAATTCGGGCGCAGTCCACAATTCAAGGAGAGATAGATGATTCGCAATTTCAAGACTCTGGGGCTGGCAGTAATTGCCGCACTCGCCCTGACCGCAGTCTTCGCTTCCGCCGCTCTGGCGACGGGGTCCTACACAGCCTCGTCATATCCGACCACGGGAACAGGTACCAGCGCGTCGGGCAATGACGTCTTCACGACCGAAGCCGGTTCGGTCGAATGCGATGCCCACTTCGAAGGCAGCCTGACGGAAGCCAGCACAACCTTCGTCGTCCAGCCGACCTACACCAACTGCAAAGCCTTCGGCTTCGCGACCGCGACGGTCACCACCCCTGATTGCCATCTCGGGCTCTCGGGCGTGACATCAACAGGCGGCAATGCATGGCATGCGAACAGCGGCACTTGGACATGCAACACAGGCTCGAAAAAACCCACCACGATCGTGGCTGGAAACTGTGAAGTGCAAGTGGGCGAACAGAACCTGACCGGCAGCATGCAGATCACCAACAACGCCGGAGGCGACATCAGCGTCCAGGCCAGTTACGAAAAAATGAGCTACACCGTCACCAAAGACGGCTTCCTCTGCCCGTTCGCCGGCACCGGCGCTAAAACGGGTGCTACCTACAAACAGGCGTCAGCGATCACATTCGACTCGACCAACGGCGCCAGCATCAGCGTCAGCTGATCCGTCCATCTGTGCAGCTGCCTTCGGCAGCAGCCACGTCGAGGGGCCGGGTAGAACCCGGCCCCTCGTGATTTTGGAGGACCGCTGCGAGCTACGCTCGCCTTGATCTAGGCTTCGCTTCGTGGCACGGAAGACCGCAAGTGGAGACGAGGCCGCGGCCGTCGCCGCCGCGATCGCTCGGTTCGAGGCCGAGTTCGCCGCCGCCCCGGCCCCAGAGCAGCCGCAAACGCCGGCCTGGCAGCGGGCGGCGCTGCTGGAGGGGATCAGCGCCAAGGAGACCATCGAGGACCTACGAGGAGGATCCGCATGGCTGTCGTGAAAATCATCGAGCTGGTCGGCAGCTCCAAGACTTCGACCGACGACGCCGCCAAACAGGCGCTGCTGCAGGCGCAGGGTTCGCTGCGCAACATCCGCGCGGTCGACATCGTCTCCACCGGGATCCGCGGTGAGAACCTCGACGAGTACCGCGCCCACGTCCGAGTCGCATTCTTGATCGAGGGAACGGAGGTCGACTGATGGCAGACGCACCGCAGCAGGGGGGAGAGCCCCGCGAGGTCTCCCGCGAGGAGGCCCGCAAGCTGATCGACGAGGGGGCGCAGCTGATCGACGTCCGCGCCGACCACGAGTGGGATGCGGGCCGGATCACCGGCGCCGCTCACATTCCGCTGCCGGAGCTGCCACAGCGCACCGGCGAGATCGACCAGGACCGCCCGGTCGTCATCTACTGCCGCGGCGGCAATCGCTCTTCGATGGCGAGCGCCGCGCTCACCGACGCCGGCTTCGACGCCGTCAAGCTCTCCGAGGGCATCGTCGGCTGGAGCGAGGCGGATCTGCCGATCGAGCCGGAGGGTGGCTACGTCGCCGATTCCGGCGAGGCGTCGGCGATCCTCCAGGCGCAGAAAAAACCTTCCCACAGCTGACCGAGCCACATCGGGGAAGCGACTTCCAGAGCCAATTCGGCCACTTCTCCAACCGATCAATAAATTTAATACCTGAATCCCAATCAGGTTTGCTACCTTTCTCTCCATGGAGGTAGCCGTCGCAGAGAACAAGGTCCAGAAGGGCAAGGGTCGGGTCGGGACCCCGCAGAACCCCGAGACCTACGAGAACGTCCCCGGCCACATCATCCCGGTCATCGAGCGCGAGTTCGACGACTTCGACAACGAAGCCGAGCAGTTCCTCTCCGGCCAGCTGGAGGAGAACCAGTTCATCGGCTTCCGCCTCAAACAGGGCGTCTACGGGCAGCGCCAGCCCGACGTCCAGATGATCCGGATCAAGCTCCCGTTCGGCGGCGTCACCCCCGAGCAGATGGACACCTTCGCCAGCGTCGTCGAAAAGTACGCGCCGCTGAACAAGGGCCACATCACCACCCGCCAGAACATCCAGATCCACCACGTGCCGCTGCGCGACACCGAGCTGCTGCTGCGGGAGATCGCCGAAGCCGGCCTCTCCTCCCGCGAGGGCTGCGGCAACACCGTCCGCAACGTCACCGGCGACCCCTGGGCCGGCGTCCACCCCGACGAGATCTTCGACCCGACGGTCTACGGCACCGCCTACGTCCGCTACTTCGTCCGCCACCCGACGACGCAGCTGATGCCGCGCAAGATCAAGACCTCGTTCACCGGCTCCGACGAGGACCGGGCGATCAGCGGCATCCACGACATCGCCTTCATCTCCCGCGAAAGGGACGGCGTCAAGGGCTTCAAGGTCCTGGTCGGCGGTGGCACCTCGATCATGGCCCGCGTCGCCCCGACCCTCTACGAGTTCGTCGAGGCCGACAACGGCGACTACCTCAAGGTCGCCGAGGCCGTCTTCCGCATCTTCGACCGCCAGGACTGGCTGCGCGTCAACCGCGCCCGCGCCCGGATCAAGGTCCTGGTCGACAAGATCGGGATGGACGCCTTCCGCGAGCTGGTCGACGAGGAGCTCGAAGGCGACTGGGTCGCCGAGCGCGAATTCGGCCCCGAGCTGGTCGAGCGGATGAGCTTCGACTACGAAGAGGAGAACACCGCGCCCGAGCCGCCGCTCGCCCCGTCCTCGCCGAACGGCGACCGGACCGAGTTCGAGCGCTTCCTCCAGGGCAACGTCAAACCGCAGCGCCAGGAGGGCTTCTCCACGGTCGAGGTCAAGGTCACCCGCGGCGACCTCACCCCGGAGCAGTTCCGCGGCCTCGCCCAGATCATGCGCGAGTACTGCGGCGGCAATGCCCGTAGCACCGTGCAGCAGAACTTCGTCCTGCGCTGGGTCCGCGACGAGGCGGTCTACGACGTCTTCGAGCGACTCGGCGCCCTCGGCCTCGACGAGGCCGGCGCCCGCGAGATCACCGACGTCGTCAGCTGCCCCGGCACCGACAGCTGCAAACTCGGGATCACCGCCTCGATGGGCCTCAACCGGGCGATCAAGGAGCGGGTCGACTCGCTGCAGATCACGGACGAGCTGACCAAGCGCATCCACATCAAAATGAGCGGCTGCCCGAACGGCTGCAGCCAGCACCACATCGCCAACATCGGCTTCTACGGCGCCTCGCTGAAAGTCGGCGGCCGCCAGATGCCCGCCTACATCCCGCACATCGGCGGCAACTTCGAGGGCGGCGAAGTCGTCTTCGGCAAGCGGCTCAAATCGCGGCTGCCGGCCAAACGGGTTCCCGAGGCGGTCGAGCGCTGGGTGCGGATGTACGAGACCGAGCGCAACGAGGGCGAGGAGTTCAACGCCTTCGCCGAGCGCGTCGGCGCCGAGCCCTTCGAAGCGGTCGCCAAGGACCTGACCCTGCCGGCCGAGTTCAGCCTCGAGACGATGCAGGAGTTCATCGACTGGAACCGTTCGAGCCCCTACGAGGTCGTGCGCGGAGAGGGGGAGTGCGCGATCTGATCGCGCCTGCGCGATGAAGCCGCCTCCCGTCACCCTGTCCGGCACCGTTCCCACACCGGCCGACCTCGACCATGAGGAGATTGCCGCCAGGCTCGAGGACGCCACCGCCCAAGAGGCTTTGGCGTGGATGTTCGAGAACTTCGGCGAGCAGCACTACATCGCCTGCTCGTTCCAGAAAACGAGCTCGGTAACCGCCCACCTGGCGAGCACGATCAACCCCGAGGCGCGCTTCTTCTACCTCGACACCGAGGTCCTCTTCGAGGAGACCTACGAGACCCGCGAACGCCTCGCCGAGGCTCTGGGAATCGAGTTCGACCGTTTCCACAACCTGACGCTGGCCGAGCAGGAGGCCAAGTACGGCCCCGAGCTCTGGAACCGCGATCCGGACGCCTGCTGCGGCCTGCGCAAGGTCGAGCCGATGCGCCAAGCCCTCTCTTCCGTAGACTGCTGGGTCGCCGGTGTCCGCCGGGCAGACTCCAGCTCCCGAGCCAAGACCCCGAAGTTCGGCTGGGACAAGCGCTTCAACCTCTGGAAGCTGAACCCACTTGCGGACTGGACCGAGCGCGACGTTTGGAACTACATCCGTGAGCACCACCTCCCGTACAACCCGCTTCACGATCGCGGCTACCCGTCGATCGGTTGCACCCACTGCACCCAGCCGGTCGAACCGGGTGGGGATCTGCGCGCAGGTCGTTGGAACGGCCTCGCAAAGACCGAGTGCGGGATCAACTAGCGGCAACCGGCAAGCCGCCTGACCTTTAACCAGTTACCCCTTCCCCCAACCCGACAGGTGAGATGAGCGAGACGATGGCTGAGTTGTCCCTGACCCTTTCCGAGCGAGCAACCGCGGACTTCGAGATGATCGGAAACGGCGGCTTCGCGCCGCTGACCGGCTTCCAAGGCTCCGCCGACTGGGAGCGCGTCTGCAGCGAGATGCGGACCGCCAACGGCGATTACTGGCCGATCCCGATCACCCTCCCGACCGATCTCGAGTGCGAGGTCGGCGACGTGGTCGAGCTTTCCTCCGACGAAGGCAAGGTGCTCGGCCGGATCACCGTCGAGGAGATCTACGAGCGCGACCTCGAGCGCGAGGCCCGCGACGTCTACGGGACGACCGAGGACGCTCACCCGGGCGTCGCCGCGATCTACGAGGAGGGCAGCCGCACCATCGCCGGCCCGATCGAGGTCGACGCGCTGCCCGACCACGACGAGGCCTTCATGCGCCGCTACAAGACGCCGGCCGAGCACAAAGCCGACTTCGAGGCGCGCGGCTGGAAGAAGATCGTCGCCTTCCAGACCCGCAACCCGATCCACCGCGCCCACGAGTACCTGACCAAGGCCGCGCTGGAGACCACAGACGGGCTCTTCATCCACCCGCTGATCGGCAAGACCAAGGCCGGTGACATCCCCGCCGACGTGCGGATGCGCTGCTACGAGGTCCTGATGGAGAACTACTACCCCTCAGACCGCGTGATCCTCGGCGTGTTCCCCTCAAAGATGCACTACGCGGGCCCGCGGGAGGCGATCCTCCACGCGATCGCCCGCCGCAACTACGGGGCCACCCACTTCATCGTCGGCCGCGATCACGCGGGGGTCGGTGACTACTACGGCACCTATGACGCGCAGAAGATCTTCGAAGAGGTTGACCTGGACGAGCTGGGCATCCAGCCGCTGTTCTTCGAGCACTCATTCTGGTGCAACGAGTGCGAGGGCATGGCCTCAGGCAAGACCTGCCCGCACGGCAACGAGGCGCACGTCTTCCTCTCCGGAACGAAGGTCCGGGAGATGCTGGGCAACGGCGAGCGGCCCCCGCAGGAGTTCTCGCGGGCGGAAGTCGCCGACATCCTGATCGACGCTTACAAGGAGGACTGAAGCAATGGCTGAGTACGTAGAAGGCAACGAGAACGGTTTCTGTCTCTGGTTCACCGGGCTCTCCGGTGCCGGC
>DATIMV010000071.1:0-100440 GCA_035474955.1 Solirubrobacterales bacterium | reverse complement strand
TGAGCTGTCCGGCGGGCAGATGCAAAGAGTCGCGGTCGCACGCGCGCTGATGATGGACCCACCGCTGATCTTGGCCGACGAGCCGTCAGGAAACCTGGATTCGGCCACCGGCGCGGCGATCGTTGATCTGCTGCGAAGCGTGGCGCGGGAGGGAGTCGATCGCTCGGTGGTGATGGTGACGCACAACGCGGAGGCGGCTTCGGCGGCTGATCGGCTCATCACACTGCAGGACGGTGCAGTCAAGTCGGACGTTGTTGTGGCCAACCCCACTGCATGAATCCGGTTGAGGCGTCTTAGCCGCTCATACGTGCACTCCGTAGCGGGCAATCAGTTTTTCGCGCTTGGCGGGTTGTAGGTGCGCGCGGCTGATGTCGCCGCCGTAGTGGGCGAGCACGCGCGGATCCATGACCTTGCGCCAGGCCGGCGGAACGAAGGCCAGGCAGATCATGCTGGCGTAGCCGCTCGGCAGATTCGGTGCGCCGTCGAAGGTGCGCAACACCTGGTAACGGCGAGTCGGGTTGGCGTGGTGGTCGCTGTGCCGCTGCAGGTGGTAGAGGAGGACGTTGGAGGCGACGTTGTTGCTGTTCCAGCTGTGTTCAGGAAGGCAACGCTCGTAGCGCCCGTCCTCGCGCTTCTGGCGCAGCAGGCCGTAGTGCTCGAGGTAGTTGACCACCTCCAGCAGCGAGAACCCGATCACCGCCTGGAGCAGCAGGTAGGGCAGGACGACCGGCCCGAAGACGAGCGCCAGACCGCCGAAGAGGAGGACGGTCATCGCCCAGGCGGTGAGGATGTCGTTGTGGCGGCTGAAGTGCGGCTTCTCAAGCCGGTCGAGCCGGGCCGCCTCGATCTCCCATGACGAGCGGACGCTGCCCACGACCGTGCGCGGCAGGAAGGCCCAGAAGCTCTCCCCCAGCCGCGAGCTGGCGGGATCCTCGGGGGTGGCGACTTTGACGTGGTGGCCGCGGTTGTGCTCGATGAAGAAGTGGCCGTAGCCGGTCTGGGCGAGGGCGACGCGGCTGAGCCACTTCTCGGAGTTGGCGCGCTTGTGGCCGAGCTCGTGGGCGGTGTTGATCGCGATCCCCCCGACGACCCCCATCGTCAGCGCCAGCCCGAGCGATTCGACGACCGTGAGGTCGCCGCTGCCCCACATCCAGCAGGCGAAGACGAGGCCGGCGTACTGGATCGGGATGAAGAGGTAGGTGCACCAGCGGTAGTAGCGGTCCTGCTCGAGGAACTTGAGGACGCTGTCGGGCGGGTTGGTCGAGTCCAGCCCGATCGCCATGTCGAGCAGCGGGAAGACCATGAAGACGAGGACCGGCCCGATGAACCAGAAGCCACCGAAGTCCGTCAGCGACCAGTAGAACCAGGCGAAGAACGGAGACAGCGGGACGACGATCCCCAGCAGCCACGCGTACCGCTTGCCATCGCTCCATTCCGCTGGGTTGGCCTCGACGTCGTCGTGATGGTGGTGATGGTGATGCGCGTGTTCCGCGTGTGCCTCCAAAGCCCCTCCTTGTCAATCGCCCAAGAACCGTCATGTAGCTTTACACAGATCTTAGGTTTGTCAAGCGCAGCTACAGAGCAGCGCAAAATGTCCGCTGGTTGCGGACAAGTACCTGGCAAGGGAGGCCCCTTCTAGATCTTGAGGAGGATGAAGGTGTTGATCGTGAAGAGGACCGCGACGATGACCGTTGCGCGATCCAGGTTCTTCTCGACCATCGAGCCGCCGCCGATACCGCTGCCGCCGGCACCACCGACGCCGAAGGCACCGGAGAGCCCCGCGTCTTTCCCCGAGTGCAGCAGGATGAGGAAGATCAGGACGACGGCGAAGATCACCTGGATGAAGCCGAGAATCGCGAACACGAGTTAGAAGTCTAGCTTTGCTCGATTTTTTCCGGCTCGCGGGGGTGCGATCCGTTGCCGTTCCCGTTCCCGTCCTTGCCATCGACCCGGTCGAGGATCTCCAGCGCTTCGCGACGCAGCTCGGCGTCGACGGCCGCGAAGTCCTCGTCGGAGAGCTTGCCGGCGGCGTGGTCGAGCTCGGCGTCGCGGATCTCCCGGTACTTGGCTTCCTTGCGGGCGTCGGCCTCGGTGCGGACGAGGGCGCCGCGGCGGCGTCCGCGCGAGGGCCAGAGGCCGATCAGGGCCCCCGCCAGCGCGATCAGCCCGCCGATCCACATCCAGGTGACGAGCGGGTCGACGATGATCCTGAAGGTCGCCGCCGCACGGTCGCCGAGGTAGCTCTCCGCGACCTGTTTCGCCGCCGCACCCTGCAGCTCCGAGATCTGCTCGGCCGCCTGCTCTTCCAGTTGCGGGTTGCCGAGCGCGGCGCGCATCAGCGCCCCCAGCGCTTTGCACTCCGGGGGAGTGCCGGGGGCGCCCTGGACGCAGGTTTCGAATCCTTCGTCTGCCGCCCGCACCCGGCGCTGAACGTCGGCGAGTTCGGGTTCCTCGGCGATCCAAAGGTCGCTGAGGAACCCTGCCCGCAGCCCCACCTCGCTGGTCGCCTCGCCGGCGAAGTAGCCGCTGATCATCCCGGCGCCGTCCTGCCCCGTCGGTTTGAAGAACCGCCGGCTCGTGCGCACGAAACCGACCACCTCGCCGTCTTCTTCGACCCGCAGCACCGCGCCGAAGGTGATCTTCTGGTCGTCGACGGCGACGGTCGGTTTGACGTAGGTGATCGTGCGGCCGTTGACCTCGACGCTCTGCCCCGGCCGCAGCTCGACGTCGCGCCTGGTCTGGAAGCTCGAGGAGGCGGCGATCCCGATCAGCAGCACGATGATGCCGATGTGGACGATGTAGCCGCCGTAGCGGCGGCGGTTGCGCGTGATCAGGCCAAGCAGCGCGCCGCCGGTCGAGCCGCCGGAGAGCTGTTGCCGCGCCCGCGCCCCGCTCCAGAACTCCTGCCCCAGCCCGGTCAGAGCAAAAGCGGCGAAAGCGAACAGCGCCAGCGCCCAAAGGCTGTCGGCGGCGTCGGTCAGCGCCAACATCGCCACGGTGGCGACGGCGGCGACGGCAAGCGGCACCCGGAAGACCCGCTTCGCCGAGGCCCAACTGACCCGGCGCCAGGCGAGCAGCGGTCCGATCCCGGTGAAGAGGACGAGCAGGATCGCCAGCGGGGTCGTGTACTCGTCGAACCAGGGTGCCGCCAAGGAGGCCTTGTCGCCGGTGAAGAGCTCGGAGATCAGCGGGAAGAAGGTCCCCCAGAAGATGATCGCGGTGAGGCCGACCAACAAGAGGTTGTTGACGAGGAAGACCGACTCGCGGGAGACGAGCGAGTCGATCCGCTTCTCCGAGCGGAGGTCGTCGAGGCGGCTGACGATCAGCGCCGTCGAGCCGATCAGGACCACCCCGATCAGGCCCAGGATGTAAGGGCCGACGGTGCTGTCGCCGAAGGCGTGGATCGACTGCAGGACGCCGGAGCGGACGAGGAAGGTGCCGAGCAGCGCCATCGAGAAGGTGCCGACGATGAGGCTGGCGTTCCAGACTTTCAGCATCCCCCGCTTCTCCTGGACCATGATCGAGTGGAGGAAGGCGGTGCCGAGCAGCCACGGCATCAGCGCCGCGTTCTCGACCGGGTCCCAGGCCCAGTAGCCGCCCCAGCCGAGCTCGGTGTAGGACCAGCGGGCGCCGAGCAGCAGCCCAAACCCGAGGAAGGCCCAGGCGATCAGGGCGAAGCGGCGGGTGGCGCGGATCCACTCGGCGTCGAGGCGGCGGGTGACGAGCGCCCCGATCGCGAAGGCGAACGGCACCGTGAAGGCGACGTAGCCCGAGTAGAGCATCGGCGGGTGGATCATCATGCTCGGGTGCTGCAGCAGCGGGTTGAGGCCGACCCCGTTGACGGGCGCCGGATCGAGCGAGGCAAACGGGTCGACGCCGGGGGCGAACAGCATCAGCCCGGTGAAGAAGGTGGCGACGCCCATCATCACCGCGGTCGCCCAGGGGACGATCTCGCGCAGCTTGTTGCGGGTCGCGTAGAGCGCCGCGGCGGCGGCGATCGAGAGCACCCAGGCCCAGAGCAGCAGCGAGCCCTCCTGGCTCGACCACATCGCCGCCAGCTTGTAGCCGGAGGGAGTCTCGATCGAGGAGTGCTCGGCGACGACGCTGAAGGAGAAGTCGTTGCCGGCGAAGGCGATCTCGATGATCACCACGCAGCCGGTGACCAGCGCGCAGAAGGCGTAGACGGCGCGGCGGGAGATCCGCAGCTTGCGCTCGTCTCCGCGGCCGAGGATCGCGACCGCGCCGGCGAAGATCGCGGTGAGAAAGGCGAGCGCCAGCAGGGCGCTGCCGAGGCTAGGCATCAGTCTCGGTCGTGAACTTCGACGGGCACTTCGTGATCAGGGTGTCCGGCTCGCCGACGAAGGTGCCCCCCTCGACGCTGCCGGTGAGGATGATCTCGCGGCCGCCCCGGAACGGGTCCGGCACGGTCCCGTCGTAGGTGACGGGCAGGGCCTTGCCCCCGCCGTCACGGTCGCGGACGTGGAAGGAGATGCCGTCGCCCTCGCGCTTGATCGAGCCTTTGACGACCCGGCCGGTCATCTCGTAGCTGGTGCCCGAAGTGGCCCCGATCAGCTCCGAGGGCTCCTTCGCCTCGGTCGAGGCCGAGAAGGAGGTGTAGATGAGGGCGACCGCCAGCAGCACGGCGGTGCTGAGGGCGAGGACGAGTCGGATCTTCCGCTTGCGCTGAGGGTCCACAGGCAATTGGGATTATCGCAAGCCGGCGACCTGGGAGAATCAAGGCATGGCCGAAGACCCCGTTTTGCTGATCACCGGTGCCAGCAGCGGCATCGGCGCCGCCACCGCCAAGGCGGCCGCCTCGACCTACCGGCTGGTGCTGGCGGCCCGCCGCGAGGACGAGCTGCAGGAGCTCGCCGCCGAGCTCGGCGGCGAGGAGCGGGCGCTGGCGGTCCGCTGCGACGTCACCGAGTGGGACCAGGTCGAGGCGCTGGCCGCGGCGGCGCTGGAGCGCTTCGGCCGCATCGACGCCGTCTTCGCCAACGCCGGCTTCGGCGCCGCCCGCGGCTTCCTCGAGGAGTCGCCCGAGCACTGGCGCTCGATGGTCCTCACCAACGTCTATGGAGTCGCCTTGACGATCCGGGCCACCCTCCCCCACCTGCTCGAGCGCGGCGACGGCCACTTCCTCGTCACCAGCTCGATCGCCGGGCGGCGGGTGCTGCCGGGCTCGCTCTACTCGGCGACCAAGTGGGCGGCGACCGCGATCGGCGAGGCGCTGCGCCAGGAACTGCGGCAGATGCACGAGAACCACGGGATCCGGGTGACGCTGATCGAGCCGGGGATGGTCGACACGCCCTTTTTCGACAACCGCCCCGGCGATAGCGCCTTGAGCGACGACGACATCGCCCGCGCGGCGATGTACGCGCTGGAGCAGCCGCCGGGCGTCGACGTCAACGAGATCCTGATCCGCCCGATCACCCAGTCGAGCTAGGGGAGCAAGAGGCGCACGAGGCGCCAGTAGGTGCGCAGCGCCAGGCGCGCCGGCCAGGTGCGGACCAGCGGCGAGATCAGCTCCGAGTCGAGGTCGGGGGTCAGCCAGGCGGCGAACTCACCGGCGCTGACGGTGCGCCGGCGCTGGATCTCCCGCCGCTCGGAAAGCAGCCGCGGCAGCCAGCGGAGGAATTCGAGGTTCGCCCGCAGCTTCTTCGTGCCCCAGCCGCCGGCGGCGGCGACCAGGAGGAGGGCGAGCTCGGTCGCCAGCAGCGCCGGCGCCAGCAGCGCCAGCAGCGCACCGGGGTAGTTGCGAACGAGGAAGGCGAGCCGGTTGCGCTCGAGCCAGCGCCACTTGTCCTCGCTGGCCCCGAACTCGTAGTCGTGGGCGACCACGGCGCCGGGCTCGATGCCGACGGCGGCGCCCCCCGCCCGCAGGCGAATCGAGAGGTCGACGTCCTCGTGGTACATGAAGAACTCCTCCGGGAAGCCGCCGAGCTCTCGCCAGCGCGCCAGCGGGATCGCCAGGCAGGCGCCGGAGGCGGCGGGCACCTCGCCGGCCGTCGGCGCGTCGGCGATCGGCCGCCCGTGGCCGCCGGCCCAGACGATGCCGGTGAAGTGGACTGGGTTGCCGGCCGAGTTGATCCGCTCGCCGGAGCCGTCGGCGACCAGCGCCTGCCAGGCACCCCACTCCCTGCCCTCGAGCCAAGGACGGCGGATCGCCTCCCCGAAGCCGGGCTGGGGAACCGCGTCCGGGTTGAGGATCACGAGCAGGTCGCCGCTCGCCTCCGCGGCGCCGACGTTGCAACCGCCGGCGAAGCCGGCGTTGCCACCCGGACACACGATCCGCACCGCGGGAGCCAGCTCCTCCACCGCCTCGACGCTGCCATCGCCGGGCTTGTTGTCGACGACGATCAGCTCGTCGCCGTCACCCAGCTCAGCGAGCAGGGCGGGAAGGGTCCTGGTGAGATCGTCGCGGCTGTCGTAGGCGACGATCAGGACTGAGAGCGTCGGTCGCACCGACGCGGAGGCTATTGGGGCCTCCGCGCCGGTGCTTGCGACGTGCTGAAGCGAACCTGCGAGCTACTTCTTGCCCTTCTTCTTGCCGCAGGAGACGACGTTCAGCTTCTGCTTGTTGTTCTTGACCTTCTTGCCGTTCTGCCCCTTGATGTTGACGGCTGCCCGCTGCGGCTTCGCGCAGGTGTTCTGCGAGTTGACGAGCAGGCTCTTTTTACCGCCCTTCATGTTGAGGACGAACTTCGAGACCGGCACGTCGGGCAGGGTGCGGAAGACCGTCTTCAGGCCTCCGCCTTTGCCGCTGCTGATCACGCCGCGCAGGTGGATGTCCACCTGGCCGCGCAAGTCGACGAGCAGGTCCGGCAGTTCGTTGTCGGAGGAGACGAGGTACACCTTCCCCGACAGCTTTTTACTGAGCAACGGCGTCTTCGCCCACGCCTTGCCGTAGACCGAAGCCTTCGGGCAGGCGTGGGAGGCCAGCTGTGGCCTCGTGCAGACGGTGCCGATGTGGCTCTGCTCGAGGAACAGCGCGCGCGGCATCTTGACTGCCGTGCGGGCGATGTTGGCCTGCCCCTTGGGGGCGGTCAGCGTCGCCTTCAGACGCGGGAACTTGGCCCGCGTGGTCGGTCCGAACAGCTGGATCTTCAACTTGGGCTTGAAGGCCAGCTTGTTGCATTCGACCGCCTGGAACGGGTCGCTGATGGCGTAGGAGCTGAACGCGGCCGGGTTGGTCGGGTCAGCACCGCCACCGTTGATCGTTCCCGCCGTCGCCCCGGCGTTGCAGTTCGTCGGGTTGAGCATGAACTTGTTGCGGTCGACGTCGATGTCGATCGCGCGCAGGTCCAGCTTCGCCCCGCCGAACACGTCGGGGATGACGTCGGAGACCGCGCGGATCTGAGCGGTTTCCGGATCGACGTTGAGCGCCACCCGTACGACCACGGTGCCGAGGTCGAACGGACCGGCCACCGCCGGGGTGATCGTCACCATCGACAGCGGCGCACCCTTATAAGGACCGGCGAGGTAGGCGAGGCCGCCGAGCTGCAGCGGGTTCGCCCCGGAACCGGACCGGGTGGTGACTTTGCCGATGTTGCTTTCACCCGAGCAGCTCGGGCTGGCTTTCTCGGCGGCGCCGCTCTTGCCGGCGGCGGCCGCGATGGCCTCCTCCGGGCAGTAGGGGATGCCGGCCAGTTTGCCGGTCAGACCCTTCGGCAGGGTGACGTCGACGAGCTTCAGCTCCTGCTCGCCGTCACGACGCCCGATGCGGACGTGGAACGGGGAGTAGGCGCCAGCTTTGGCGCTGTCGGTATTGGCTTTGTAGGACGGGGCGAATTTCCGCTCCGCCATCGTTTTCGGGCAGGCCCCACCGGTCGGGTCCGCGGTCAGGGTGACCGAGGAGTTGACCGGTTTCTGCTCACCGGGGCGGGCCCACGGTTCGAACAGGCTCGTCGACTGCGAGGTGCAGATCGGCGGGCTCGTGAGGACGTCTTTGCCCCCGTTGAAGTGGAGCCTGATCTCCTCGAACGGAACCTGCGGCAACCCGGCCGGCTGATCGGTGAACTGGCCTTTCAGGTCGTCGTAGATTTCGGCGGTGAGCTGGCCCGTTTTCGCGTTGGCCTTGACCCGGCCAACCAGGCGAGCAGCGATGCCCTCTTTTTCGTTCTTGGCTTCGATCAGGATCCGGTACAGGTCGCCCGATTCCGGGTCGTTGCTGTTCTGGGTCCCGACATAGACATCGCCGGTCAGCAGTTCCGCCAGCGGCGGCGAGTCGACTTCGACGGTGCCGATTTTCGACTCCGCCGGGCACTCGTTCACGTACGTCCGCTCGCCCTTGTTGAACTGGGCGTCGGTGCAGGCGACGAGGCCCTGCGCCCCGGCCGGGTTCAAGCCCATGCCGGCGGGCAGCTGCACGTTCGCTTTGCGCACGTGCGATTGCATCTGCCCTTCGTTGCCTTCGGTGGCGGGGTCGAACGGCAGTTTCGTCGTCACCGTCGCCGGAGCGGGTGAGTCGACGGCACTGGTTTTCGGATCGACCTCGACCGACGGATCAAACGGGATCGTCTCGCAACCTTCCTGTTTGACTCGTTCGCCGCCTTCTTTCGGCAGTTTCGCCTCGACGGCGGTGTAGCCCTGCGGGAAGTTCCCCACCGGGTCGGCGTAGGACTCCGCCCGGAACCAGGTCGAGTACAAGGTGGAGTACTCGGGCAGGTTCGGGTCGAAGCAGGTGGTCGGGTTGGTGATGTAGGTCCCGTCACCGCTGCGGCCGAAGTTGACCAAGCGGCTGATCAGGGTCGAGAGCCCGGTCGCTTCCGCCGTGTTCGGCAGTTCGATCTGGAAGCTCTCGTGGTAGTCGTTCTCCCACGCCACTTCGGTCGTGAGGTAGATCGGTATCGCTTTGCGGACGACGAACCCGAATTTCGCCGGTTCGCCGAATTCCGGCTCGAGGTTGTAGACGTCGACTTCGGTCAGTTCTTTCTGGGGCGGGATGACGAAGCCTTTCGGCGGTTTGAAGCCGGGAGCGATTTCGACTTCGTTTTTGTTCGTCACCAGGGTGATTTTCTCGACGCCGACTTTGGACGCCGGATCACAGGTCGGGACAAGAGCGCCCGGCGTGCCGGCGGTGAACTGCGCGATCGGGCAACGCGGAGTCGCCTCCGGGTTGACGGTCAACCCCGGCGGCAGATCGACCCGCAGGGTCCGGATCGTGTGTTCTTTGATGTCTTCACCGGGGATTTCAGCGGTGACGGCACCAGGCGGGAACGGCGGTGAGGGCAGCGGCGTGAAGGGTTCGTGCTCGATGATGTACTGCGTGAACCCGATCGGCGGGTGACCGCCCGCGACTTTGTAGAAGAGCGTCGGCGTTTCGGGTGAGCAGGGCACCGGCGGCGGGCCAGGCAACCCTTCGGCGACGCAGGTCCCTGCCTGGAACCCTTGATCGCGGGTTTCGTTCTGCGGCTGAATTATGTCTTGGGTGTCTGCCGATGCCACGGCGGGCATAGCGAACAAAGACCCCAGACATAGAAGAAGCAGCGCAAGTGAGCGCTTTGACATCAATTTCCTCCTCGTTTGTCCCTAACGAGGACGCCCCCTGTAGCGCCCAAAGAACTCCCTCCCGCGGAAAAACCATACAGGGCCGCGAGGTTCGGTCAAGTACGTCCCCCAGTTACAACCTGCGTAACCGTGACACCGTCTTGTGTCATGACACCAATCGGTGTCCAGGACACTCTTCAGTGACTACAGCTCAGTACCCGAATTCGAGCTGGCGCTAACGCTTCTTCCCTTTACCGCAGGGGGTGCGCAGTTTCGGCTGGCTGTTCACCTTGCGCCCGTTCTGGGCTTTGATCCGGATGATCGCCCGGACGGGTTTTTCGCAGAGGTTGGTGGAGTTGATCAGGAGGCCTTTTTTCCCGCCGGGCAGGATCATCACGAACTTGTTCACCGGCACGTCGGGGACGCGGCCGAAGGTGGTGCGGATGCCGCCGCGGAAGCTGTCGATCCGACCGGCCAGATCAACGGTGACCTGCCCCTCGAGGTGGGCGACCAGGTCCGGCAGCGTGTTGTTCGACGAGCGCAGGTAGACCGGCCCTTCGAGGGGTTTGCCCAGCAGCGGCGTGAAGGCGCGGGCGCGGCCGTAGATCGATCGTTTCGGGCATTTGTCCGCGGCGAACTGGACCCGGGTGCAGACCGTGGCGAGGCTCGACTGGTCGAGGAAGATCGAACGAGGCAGCGCCACCGAGGCGCGACGGATGTTGGCGTCCTTGCCGCGCGCCTTCAGCACCGCCCGCAGTTTCGGCTGCTTGGCGCGACGGGTGGCGCCGAACAGACGGACGTTCAGCTTCGGCCGGAACTTGAGCTTGCGGCAGCCGGTCGCTTTGAACGGGTCTTTGACCGCGAAGGTCGAGAAGGCCCCGGGGTTGGCCGGGTTGGCGCCGCCGCCGAAGATGCCCCCCTCCGTTTCCTGGTTGCGACAGTTGGTCCCGTTGAGGGTGAAGTCGTTGCGGTTGATGTTGAGGAAGATCGAGCGGATGCTGAGCTTGGTGCCGCCGAAGACGTCGGGGATCGCGTTGGTCTTCGGGTTGATCCGCGCGTTCTCGGGCTGGAGGAAGAGCGGCACGCGGACGACGACGTTGCCGAGGTCGAACGGCCCGGCGATCGCCGGCGTCACGACCGCGATCGAGAGCGGCGCGCCACGGTGGGGCCCGGCGAGGTAGGCATCGCCCTCGATCTGCAACGGCGAGGGACCGGTGCCCGCCTCCACTTTGGCGACGCCGATCTTGCTGTCGTTCGGGCAGCTGGCGTTTTTCCTCTCGGCCCTGCCGGAGCGATCTTCGGCGCTGGCGATCGCTTTCGGCGGGCAGTAGGGGACGCCTTTCAGTTTCGCCGTCGCGCCCTTGGGCAGGGCGACGTCGAGCCCTTTCAGCTCCTGCTGGCCGGGGGCACGGGAGATGAAGGTCGAGAAGGGGGTGAAGGTTTTCGCCTGGTCGCTTTTCGGCTTGGCGCTGAAGCCAGGGGCGAACGGACGCTGCGCCATCGCTTTCGGGCAAGGCCCGCCGCCGGGGATCGCGGTGAGGCTGAAGCTGCTCGAGGGGGTGGCCGGGGCCCTACCGGACCAGGGAGCCAGCTGGCTGGTGGTGGTGCTGGGAGCGCAGGTCGGCGGGCTGCTCAGCGCCGCTTTGGCGCCGGCGTCGATGCTGATCCTGAAGCTCGTGAAGGGAACCTGTGGCAGGCCGCTCGGCAGGTTGTCCGGGTTGCCGCCGCGCAGCACGTTCTTGGGCGGGTCGTCGAAGACCGCCGTCAGCTGGCCGGTTTTCGCGTTGGCGACGACGTTGCCGACCAGGCGCAGGTCGACCCCGTAGCGCGCGGAGAGCGCGTGAACGAAGATCCGGTACTGCTCCCCGGATTCGGGGTTGCGGCTTTTCTGCTCGCCGACGTAGACGTTGCCGGTCAGCGGGCCCTCGGGCAGCGGCGGCGTCGCCACCGTCACCGTGCCGACTTTCGAAGCGGGCGGGCAGGCGACGGGGTTTCGCGTCCCCTTGCCGAACTGGGCATCGGTGCAGGCGGCGAGGCCGTTGGCCGCGGACGGGTTGAGCCCCATCCCCGCCGGCAGCGTCACCCGCGCGGTCCTCATCGTCGAGGTTTCCTGCCCCAGCGGATTCGGTTCGATCGGCAGTTTCACCTCGGTCGTCGCGCCGGCGGGCGAGTCGACCTGTTTGGTCCCGGGGTCGACCCCGATCGAGGGGTTGAACGGGATCGTCGCGCAGTCTTTGGGGCTGGTGCCCGGGGGCAGCGGCGACTCGACGAAGGGCGAACCGTTGGGGAATGCGGGGTCGGGATTCTGGACCGAATCCGCCCGCGCGTAGGTGGAATAAGTGTGAGAGGTGGCCGGGTTGTTCGGGTCGAAGCAGGTGCTCGGGGTCGTGAGGAAGAAGCCGACTCCCCCCGGAGCGCTGGCGCGACCGTTGAAGATCAGCCGGTTCTGCAGCAGTTTCACCGAGGGGACCTTGGGCACCGCGATCGTGAAGCCCTCGTGGAAGTCCGAGTCCCAAGCCACGTCCGCTTCGAGGTAGATGTCGCTCGGCGGCAGCAGCGGCAGGTCCGGGACCGGTTCGACCGTGAACCCGAAACGGGCGGGCTGTCCCTGTTTCGGCACGAGGTTGTAGACGTTCGCGGTGATCGGCACCGGCGGCACCAGCGGCAGTTCTGGCGAGACGATGACGACGCTGGTGCCGACCTGGGTGGTCGGCGGACAGTCTTTGGGACGCGCCGCCGCGCACTGCGGGGTCGCCCCGGGGTTGACGCTGAGGCCGACCGGCAGGTCGACCCGCAGGGTTTTCATGTCGACTTCGGGTTCTTTATGCAGGAGATCGGTTTTGTGCCGGACGATGAACTGGGTGATCCCGAAGGGCGGGTGCGCGGCAGCCGTTTCGAAGAACTCGACTTTCGGACTGTCGGGGGCGCAGGTCGGGGTATTGCAGGTGCCTGCCTGCCACCCGTCTTCCGAGTTCGGCGGGTTGTTCTGCGGCTCGAACACGACTTCCGCTGCCTGCGCCGCAGGCGCGAGCAGGGCCACGAGAGCGGCCGCGAGCAGGACGATTTGGGCGACTGACTTCCTCACCTGTCCAGGTTGCGTACCCAGGTGGACAGGCTGTTAATCCCGCTCAGCGATTTCCCTTGCCGGCTTTGCCTTTGCCGGCTTTGGCCCCCTTGCAGGCTGGGGTCTGAAGCTTCAGCTTCTTCACCTTCCGGCGCTTGCCGTTCTGCGCTTTGAAGTTGAGGAAGGAGAGGTTGCGGCTTTTGCAGAGGTCCCGTGAGTTGACCAGGAGCCCTTTTTTGCCGCCCTTCATCCTCAGCACGAACTTGCTGACCGGGACGTCGGGCACGGACGCGAAGGTCGTCCTCATCCTTCTCTTCTTCGAGTCGATCACCCCGCGCAGCCGCACGTTCACCTGACCCTTGAGGTCAGCGAGGAGGTCCGGCAGCACGTTGTCGGAGGAGACCAGGTAGACCGGGCCCTTCAAGGGCTCGTCCAGCAGCGGCGAGATCGCTTCCGCGGAGCCGTAGACCGAGCGAGCCGGACAGGTCGCCGTCGCGAGCTGCGGACGGGTGCAGACCGTGCCGATGTGGCTCTGGTCGAGGAACTGCGAGCGCGGCAGCGTCAGCGCCGCCCGCTTGATGTTGGCGTCCCCCTCGCGGGCGACCAGCGTCGCCTGGAAGGCCGGGTGGCCGTTGCGCCGCATTTTCTTCCGGTTGCCGATCAGCTTGGTGAAGAGCTTGGGCCGGAATTTCAGCGCCCCGCAGTTGCTGGTCTGGAACGGGGCGCTGATGCCGAAGGCGCTGAAGGTCGCCGGGTTCGCCGGGTCGGCGCCGCCGCCGTTGAGTGCCCCGGCGGTGGCGAGCGGGTCACAGCTCGTCGGGTTGAGGGTGAAGTCGGGCCGGTCCATCTTCAGGTCGACCGAACGGACGCTCAACAGGGTGCCGCCGAAGACGTGCGGGATCGGGTCGGAGACGGCGCGGATCTGGGCCGTCTCCGGATCGACGAACAGGGCCACCCTCACCACGACCGTGCCGAGATCCAACGGCCCGGCCGTGGCGGGGGTGACCACTGCCAGGGAGAGAGGAGCGCCCTTATATGGGCCTGAGAGGAAGACCTTGCCGGTGATCGAGTAGGGGGCGGGGCCGGTGCCGGCGGCGACCGTGGCGGTGCCGACCTGACTGGCGGCCGGGCAGCTTGAGCTCTGGGCCTCTTCCTTGCCGCCCCGATTGGCGGCGGCAACCAGGGCCGCCTCCGAGCAGTAGGGGATGCCCCGCAGCTTGCCGGTCATCCCCGGCGGCAGCACGATGTCGGTCCCTTTCAGCTCCTGCTGGCCATCGTTGCGGGCGATCCGGATCGTCAGCGGGCTGAAGGCGCCGGCTTTGGAGCTCGCGGGCGCGGCGCCGAAGCCGGGCGAGAACGGCCGCGAGGCCATCGTTTTCGGGCAAGGCCCGCCGCCGGGGATCGCGGCGAGGCTGAATTTGCTCGAGGGCGTCGCCGGGCCTTTGCCCGAGAACTGGGCCGACCATGGAGTCAACTGGCTGTTGGTGGTGTTGGGGCCGCAGGTCGGCGGGCTGCTGAGCACCGCCCGGGCGCCGCCGTCCAGTTTCACCTCGAAGTTCTCGACCTGGGACTGCGGCGTGTCGGCGATCGTGGTGGTCAGCTGACCCGTCTGCGGGTCGGCGCTGACGTTGCCGATCAGGCGGACGTCGATCCCGTAGCGCTCCGAGACCGCGTTGATGAAGATCCGGTAGAGGTTGCCGGAGGTCGGGTCGCGGCTGAGCTGCTCGCCTACGTATACGGCACCTTTCAGCGCCGGCCCCTCGGCCTCTTCTTCTTCGCCGTCCTCTTTGGTCGGCAGCGCCGGGGAGTCGATCGTCGCCGTCCCGACCCGCGATCCCGGCGGGCAGGCGACCGGGTTCCGGGTGCCCTTACCGAACTGGGCGTCGGTGCAGACCTGCAGGCCATTGGCGGCGGAGGGGTTGAGGCCCATCCCCAGCGGCAGGGTCACTTTCGATTCTTTCGTCGTCGAGGTCTGCTGTTCGTTCTCGGCCAGGGACAGGTGCGGGATGTCGACGTCGATCGTCGCTCCGGCGGGGGAGTTCGTCTGCGAGGTCCCGGGGTCGACGGCGAGCGAGGGGTCGTACGGAATCGAGCCGCATTCTTTTGGCGAGGTGCCCGGCGGGATCGGCGACTCCAGCGGCGGTTCCGCGCTCTGCGGCCAGACGTAGTCCTCGTAGGGCGGTTTGTTTTCCAGCTGCTGGTAGGAAGCCGCGCGCAGGAAGGTGGAGTAGATGCTGCCGGATTCGGTGAAGGCTTCGCCGAGGCAGGTGCTGGGGGTGGTGATGAAGGTGCCGTCCCCGGCGCGTCCGTCGAAGACGAGGCGGTTTTTGAGGATGAACCCTTCGAGAGCGGCGGGCAGGACTTTCGGGACCTCGATCGTGAAGCCCTCGTGGTAGTTGCCCGACCAGTCGGCGTCACCCTCGAGGTAGACGTTGTTGCCGGCGAGGTTGAGCCCGAACCGCGCGCTCTCCCCCTGCACCGGAACGATGTTGTAGACCTCGGCGTGGAGGGGTATCGACAAGCCGATGAGGGGGTCCGCGGCGGTGACGTAGCTGTCACCGACGTTCGATTCCGCCGGGCAGCCGGCGGGACCGGCCTCGAAGGTGGCGAGCGGGCAGCGCTCGGTCGCGCCAGGGTTGACATTGAGCCCGACCGGGAGGTCGACCCGGACCCGGGCCAGTTCCGCTTCCGGTTTTTTCAGCCCTCCCACCTCTTCTTTGAATTTGACGATGAACTGGGTGAAGCCGAAATGGGGATGGCCGGCCGCTTGTTCGAAGAACCAGTCGGGCGTGTCCACCGAGCAGACTTCCGCACCGGAGGCTCCCGGGTCGGGGGCTTCGGTGTCGCAGGTCCCGGCCTGCCAGCCGGAGTCGACCTGAGGGTTTTTCGGGTCGCTGGGCGCGATGACTTCTTCGGTCCCCCCAGCAAATGCCGCCGCTGGCAGAAGCAACAGCAGACAGAACGAAAGAACTGCGACTACGGCGCGACCTCGCATCGATTTCTCCTCCTGAAAAACTTCCCGAAACTTCCCAAAAAGCCTTCTCGACGAATAATCTACCCAGAATTAATGACTTGAGTCAATAATTTTGGGTAATATCGCCCTATGCCAACCCAAAACGGACATTCCCCCAACGGTTCTTCTGTAAACGGCGATTCTGCTGCAAATTCCCCGCAGAATGGGTACATGGGAAGCGGCTCGGTTCCCGTCAATTGGGAGCGGCTGGCCCGGGCAACCGCCCACCCACTGCGGGTTTCGATTCTCGAAATCCTCGGAATCGACGGCGGCAGGGTCCTCTCCCCCAGCGATCTCAGCCGCGAGCTGCAGATCCCCCTCAGCAACACCAACTACCACGTCACCGAGCTCGCGAAAGCGGGCCTGATCGAACTCGTGCGGGAGCGGCAGGTCCGCGGCGCGACTGAGCACTTCTACCGCCTGCCAATCACCGAGGGGATCACCAGCAACAGCAACGGACGACGGAAGGATCAACCTCTGGTCGAGGCTTAGGGTTAGGGGTTAATTGGTGAGTTAGCGCGGACGATCACGGTCCGGCCGTCGGCTAGCCGGTAGACCGTCCCCACGGGCTCCCCCCGTCCCACCACCCGCTCGCCGGGCTCGAGCTCGAGCGGCTTCACCTTCTGGTCGCGCTCGGCCACGACGGCATCCTGCGACCGCGCGGCCTGCTGACGCTCCGTTTTGGCTTGTTCGGTCAGCGCCGAGGTGAGGTCGAGGGAAGAGAGCGCCGCCAGCAGGAAGGCGACCGAGAGGACGATCCCGACGTCGAAGAGGTTGACCAGGCCGTCGAGCGGATCCCCGGCCCGATCGTCGCGGCTGCGGGCGCGGGCGGTCACCTTCACGGCGCCACCGCCCAGTGGCTGTGCGGAGCGCCCGCCCCGTTGGCTGCCGCCGGGGTGAGCCGGGCGGCGACGTACTCGACGTCGGAGTAGTCCTGGGCGTAGAGGCGGTCGCGGACGAGGGAGATCGCGAAGGCGATCGCGCCGATCAGGAGGCCGGCGACGGTGACGCCGAAGGCGACGCGCAGGTTCTCGGTCAGGGTCGCGACGTCGCCGTCGGCCAGCCCGGCCAGCGCCGGGGAGAGCGGGATCAGGGTCCCCATCAGGCCCAGGGCCGGGCCCATGCGGACGAGGATGCGCGTTCGCTCCAGGCGCCGCAGGGAGCGGTAGTCGTACTCGGCGAGCTGCTTGGCGATCCGGGTTTCAGGCGCCACCCCGCCCACGCTGCCGACGACTTCCCCCAGCACCTCTTCCATCGCCGGGTTGCGCGCGATCGGCAGCAGGGCGGCGAGGGCCTCGGTCGGCCTCCCCGCGGCCAGCTGCCCCTGGCAGGCGGCGATCGCCTGGTCGAGCTGCCAGAGGCTGCGGCCACGCCGCCGCCGCAGCTCCATCATCAGCGCCCCGGCTTCGACGATCGTGACCGCGAGTGCGACCAGGGCGAGGACCAGAACCGGCACCCGCAACGCATCGGAGACCTCGAAGAGGATCTGCTCGACGTTCACCGGACCAGCCTCCTCGTCTCGGTCAGGGCGCCCGCCCCCAGCAGGCCGCCGGTGATCAGCAGGCCGAGGGCGGCGCCGGAGAGGCCGAAGCCGCCCCCGTCCTCGCTGTCCGGGCTGCCGGCGCGGGCGCCGGGCCGCTGCGCCCGGGGCTCCGGCTCAACCGGTGCGGTCAGGCTCAGCAGTTCACCGCTGACCTGCTCGCCTCGAGAATCACGCGGCTCCTGCCGAGCCGGGGGCTGTCGCTTTTGTTCGGCATTGCCGTACAAAGGCGACACGTCCGGATCGGTGGACGCCTCCGCTCCCCCTCCCCCGGTCGCGGCGCCGTGGTCCGGCGCGCTCGCGTCGCGGCGCTTACCCCCTCCCTTGCGGTCGGGACCCGCCAGGGGAGCGCCGACCTGAATCGTCACCACCGCCGAGGCGCCGGTCCTGTCGCCGGGGGTGGTGACGCCGACGACGACGTCGTAGCTGCCGCGGCGGCTGAACTCGTGGGTGGCGCTGGGACCGACGGCGGAGCCGCCATCATCGAAGTCCCAGGAGTAGGCGATCGTCTCCCCCGCCTCGGCCCCTTCGGCCTCGGCCGTGAACTCGACCGGCTTCCCGGGGCGGGTCTTCAGGATCGAGGCCGCCACCCCCACCCGCAGTGGCGAGCCTTTGCGCAGGGCGATCGTCACTCCCTGCGGTGCCTCGAAGGAGTCGCTTGCGTTGAGGTCGCCCGGGCCGCTGCTGGGCCGCAGGAACGCGGTGCCGGTCGCGGTCGCGTAGACGACAGGCGGGCCGTCGGCGAAGCCCTCCCCGTCGAGCGCCTGGTCGTTGCTCAGCAGCACCGCCCCTCCACTCGGACGCTGCACTTCGAGGTAGGAGAACCCGAAGGGATCGGCACCGGCGGCGTCGAGGAGGGCGGCCAAGGAGAACCCGTCGACGACCTGCGAGCTCTCGCCGGTTCCCGACCGCAGGACGTAGGAGCGCCCGGCCACGTCCTCGCCGCCGGCGAGCGCCTGCAGCGAAAGCGTCGTCGGCGCGCCCCCCGGGCTGACCACGGTCACCTGCGCGGCGTCGGCGCGCGCGGCGTCGAGCCCGGGCGCGGCCAGCGCCCAGGCCGCGACGATCGCGGTTGCGATCAGGAAGCGATCGAGTAGCTGACGGAGAAGCATCCGAAGTCGGTTCCCGGGGCGTAGAAGCCGGCGAAGACGGAGGAGGCGGTGCCCTCCGGGATCGCGCCGGGCACGTACTGGTAGGTGACGGTGGCTCCGCTGGCCTGAATCGAAGCCGCCCGGCTGAGGTCGAGGTTGACGATCACCTGGCGCTCGGGCGCCGCTTCTCCCTCGGCGACGGCGAAGATCGCCCGCGAGGCGCCGCCGGCGAGCTCGAGCTCCGGCGCGCTGGTCCGCAGGTCGATGCCGTGGGCGCTGTAGAGGAAGCGGACGCCGCCGGTGAAGTAGAGCGCGGCTTTGTCATCGGCCGGATCGGCGGGGTTCGCCCCGGGGTGGTGCCAGCCGCTCGCGAAGGGAAAGCCGAAGCTGTAGGTGAGCGGCACCGAGGTCCCCGCCCGCACTTCGGGGGCGGCGGCGGTGGCCCCGCCGAAGACGCTCGTCCCCTCGCCGGTGTTGATGTAGCGGATGAACGACTCGCGCACGTCCCAGCTGACGGTGGCGCCGGTGATGTCGACCGCCCCGGCGGGGCGGGTGGCGAGCGGCAGCGGCTGCTCCGGCGGCGTCCCGGCGGTGCTCGGCACCGAGCACCCCGCGCTGCCTTTGCCGCCGGTCGGACCTGCGGACGAGGGCGGGCTCCCGGGCTGCAATCCCTCCTTGGCGGCCGAGAGGACGCCGAAGCTGCCGGTCAGGCGTCGATCCAACCCCAGCCGCTCGACGATCTGCTTCGCGGCACCGCGTCGCAGCTTCAGCCGCAAGCCGCTGAGCCGGACGCTGCCGCGGGCAGGATCGAGCTGGCGCTGACCCCCTTTGAGGACGCGGAAGAGACCGACGCTCTCCCCTCCCAGCTTCCCTCTCAGGGAAGCGGCTTTGCCAAGGGTGAGGCGCAAACCGCCGAGTTGGAGCCGCTGCTTGCCCTTGCTCAGGGTGAGACCGCCGCCGAGCCGCAGGACGGTCGTCGAGGAACCGACCAGCCCGGCTCCGATCGGAAGCCGGACCTGCCGGGAGCCGCCCTGGGCCGCTCCCGTAGGGGAAATCTGAACGCCGCTTGCTCGCAGCGCTTTGGCAGCGGCCCCGTTCAGCTCCAACACGGCCTGCCCGGAGGCGGCGGGCGCCGCGGGAGCGGCAGCGGCGATCGCGGCGAGGACCAGCCCCGCCGCGATCGCCACCGTTACCGCCCGCGCTTTGAGGAGGATCCTCACTCGAGGCCCACCGTCACCGTCACCGGATCCAGTGCCTGGCCCGGTTTGTACTGGCCGCTGAGGCCGAACGCGGTCGAGCCCTCCGCGGTCAGCGTCGCCGGGATTCCGCTCCAGGTGACCGTTTTGCCGCCCTCGGAATAGACGGGAGCGACGCCGCTCAGGTCGAGCGAGGCGAAGTCGACATCGTCGGTCGGCACGGCCGGCTGGTCGGCGCACATCGGCGGCGTGTCGATGTCGTAGACCGAGTCGAGGACGATCGAACCATCGGCCCCCTCGAGGGTGACGACGAGGTTCGCGAGTTTGACTTCGACGATGCAGTGGCCGGGCTTGGCGAATTTGACGCTGCCTTCGGTCTCGAGGACCAGCCTGTCGGTGGCGCCGTGGAGCCCTTGTTCGAAGGCGGTGCTGCCACCGCTGGCCATCGGGAAGCCGATGAAGCCAGTCGGTGCCGAGAGCGAGCCGTTTACGGTGGCGCCGTCAGCGGTCGTGATCGTTCCGGCCGGGGGGACATTGAGGACGTAGTTGCGCCAGCTGGCGAGGACGCCCCAACCGACCTGGCCCGACTCGACCGGAACGGCGACGCGGCTCGGGGCCGGCGGGGCCGGGGGCTGCGGCTTGGGAACGACGTTGGCCTGCGCCGCCAGCCAGAGGACGCCGACGCCTTTGCGCGCCAGCGCGCGCTCGAGGCCGAGCTGCTGTTTCAGCGCGCCGGCCGCCTCGGCGGTCAGGCGCAGGTTGCCGCCGCTGAGCGCGACCTTGCCGGTGGCGGGATCGACCTGGGCCGGAGTGCCGAGCCGGAAGACCGCGATGTCCTCGCCGCTGAGGCTGCCGTTCAGCGTGCCGGCGCCGAGGTCGAAGCGCAGGGCGCTCAAGACCAGCGCGCGTTTGCCGCGCTTGAAGCGGAGCCAGCCGTCGCTGCCGGCCGCGGCGGATGCGCCCGTCTCCACCGTGGAGATCGGCAGGCTGAGGACGTTGCCGTTCTTCAGGGCCGGAGCACCGGCGATCACCTTGACGCCCTGCCCGCTCAGGGTCCGCCCTTTGCTGTGCTGGGCCAGGCGGATGTCGGCGGTTCCCTGTCCCGCGGCCGCCTGGGCCGACGCAGCTACCGACAGACTCGCCACGGCGAGCAAAGTCAGCAGCCAGCCAATCCTCATTCGCGCTTCCACCAACTGGTTCCGATCCATCCGTTCAGGTCTCCTTGGCCTGTTGAGGCGCTTGCAGCGCCGGTTTTGCCGGGCACGCAGGGGAATTAGGGTGCCCTAATGAATCCACACTAACACGATCGGAATTAGGGTGCCCTAACGCTTGCCTTCGCCGGCTCCGGCAGCCAGGCGACCTGCAGCGCGGTCCGGCCCTCCTCGACGGTCAGGCGCGCGTCGGCGTCCCAGGTCTCGGCGAGGCGGTCGTGGGTGAGGACCTCCTCCGGCGAGCCGGTGGCGACCGTCCGGCCTTCCGAGACGACCACCACCCGGTCCGCGACCGCGGTCGCCAGGGCGAGGTCGTGGACGACGAGCAGAACCGCCAGCCCCTCGTCGGCAAGCTTGCGCAGCAGCGTCGCGATCCCAACCGAGGCGCCGAGATCGAGCTGCGAGGTCGGCTCGTCGGCGATCAGCACCGGCGCCTCCTGGGCGAGGCCGATCGCGATCTGAACCCGCTGGAGCTCGCCGCCGGAGAGCGTCGTCAGCGGCCGCGCGGCGAACGGGACCACCCCAGCTCGCTCCATCGCCGCCTCGATCGCCTCCCGGTCCTCCCCCTGCAGGCGGCGCAGGGGACGCAGATGCGAGGAGCGCCCGATCGTCACCGCTTCGCGGACCAGCACCCCGGCCGGCACCGGCATCCGCTGCGGGACGAAGGCGCGCAGGTGGGCGAGCTCCCGCCCCCGCAGGCCCGGCAGGACCCGCCCTGACCAGCGCACGTCGCCGGCCGAGAACGGCTGCAGGCCGGAGACGGCGCGGACGAGCGTCGACTTGCCGGCGCCGTTGGGGCCGACGATCGCGACCAGCTCGCCGCGATCGAGGGTGAGGTCGGCGCCCCGCAGGATCCGGGTGCCGCCGATCTCAACCTCCACCCCGTGCGCCTCGAGCTGGGGCGGACCAGCTTTCCTCCCGGCGCCGCTCATACGACCTTGCGCAGCAGCCAGAGGAAGAGGGGCACGCCAAGGATCGCCATGAAGGGGCCGACCGGCATCTCGATCGGCGCCCGCAGCGTCCGCGCCAGGGTGTCGGCGGCGGCCAGCAGGGCGGCGCCGCCGAGGGCCGAGGCGGGGACGACGAAGGTGTGGCTGGAGGTGCCGCCGGCCATCCGCACCACGTGCGGCACGACCAGGCCGAGGAAGCCGACGAGGCCGGCGATCGCCGCCGAGGCGGCGGCAAGCAGGGCCGCCGCGATCGCCGCGCCGAGCCGGATCAGGTGCGGGCGCGAGCCGAGCGAGGCGGCGACGTCGTCGCCGAGCGCCAGCCGGTCGAGCGGCCGGATCAGCAGCGCCGCGCCGACGAAGCCGACCGCGAAGTAGGGCCAGACCGTCCCCATCTCCTCCCAGCCGCTCGAGGTCAGGCCGCCGGCGATGAAGAAGATCGCCGAGGGGGCTTTCTCGGGGTAGGCGGCAAGCAGGCCGGTGGTACCGGCGGTGAAGAGGGAGAGGACCGCGATCCCGGCGAGGATCACCTTGCCGGTGCTGCCGCGGTTGGCGCCGCTCCAGGCGATCGCGAAGACGAGCGCGGCGGCGAGCAGGCCGAAGAAGAGGGCGCCGACCGGCAGCAGCGCGATCGAGCCCGGGAAGAGGATGATGATCAGGATCGCGCCGAAGCCGGCGCCGCCGGTGACGCCGATCACGTCCGGCGAGGCGAGCGGGTTGGCCAGCGCCCCCTGCAGGATCGCGCCGGCGACGCCGAGGGCGGCGCCGACGGCGAGCGCCTCGACCATCCGCGGCAGCCGCAGGGTCTCGACGATCTGCCGGTCCGGGCCGCTCGCTTCCTCGCCGAGGAGGACGTCGATCACCGTCTCGACCGGCACCTTGACCGCGCCCAGCGCCAGCGAGGCGATGCAGGCTGCGACCAGCGCCACGGTCAGCAGCCCGTAGACGAGAGGCCGGCGCACCGAGACGCCGGCCTCGCGGATCGTCAGACCGTGAGCGCTCATCCAGGCCAGTTGTCGAGGTAGCTGCGGCGAACTTTGCGGATCGTGTGGGCGACGTCGGTGCCGGCCTGCAGCAGCGAGTTATCGACCGAGATGTAGATGCGGTCGTTCTCGACCGCGTTGGTCCCCGCCCAGGCCGGGTTGGTCCGCAGGTACTCGGACAGGCTCGGGATGTCGTCCTCCTCCGCGTGGGGCACGGCGATGATCACGTCCGGGTTTTCGGCGACCACGACTTCGTCGGAGATCCGCTCGAAGCCCGAGCCCGACTCGACGCCGCCGGTCAGGAGCTCGCCGCCGGACTTGGTGACGATGTCGCCGCCCCAGCTGTTGGGCAGGAAGACGAAGGGCGTCCGCCCCACTCCCAGGATCACCATCACCCGCGGGCGTTGCTCGATCCCCTTGCGGGCCAGCGCCACCCGTTTCTTCTGGCTCTTGACGAGCGCTTTCGCCGCTTTTGCCTTGCCCACCAGCCGGCCGATCGCCAGCGTCTGCGCGTAGGAGTCCTGCAGCAGGCGGGGCTCGCGGATCATCACCTTGATCCCGAGGTCCCCCATCGACTCGTTGCCTTTCGCCCAGGTCGGCGAGGAGAGGACGACATCGGGGTCGAGCGAGGCGAGCTGCTCGAGGTTCGGCCCGTTCGGGTGCGAGAGCGGCAGCACCGTGACCCCCTTCAGTTTCGGCGAGAGCCGTTCGCGGCCGCCGAGCGTCTGGCCGACAGCGACCGGCCTGACGCCCAGTTTGGCGAGGGTGTTGGCGCCGAACGGCGTCAGCGCGACGATCCGCGGCGCCGCCTGGGCGCTCGCCGGCAGGGCCAGCGCGGTGAGCAGCAGCGCGACGAGAAGGAGGCTCCTCCTCACGCCGCGACCTCGACGTCGAGAACGTCGTAGCAGCGGACCTCGTTGGCGTGGGCGAACTGGCCGTCGGCGTGGCGATGGCTGCGCTTGAAGAGCTCACTGCCGACCCACCCCTTGAAGGTTTCCTCGTTCTCCCACTTGGTGAGGACGATGTACTCGCGGTCGCGGTCGCGGCGCAGCAGTTCGAAGCCGACGAAGCCCGGCGCCTCCTGCACCAGCCGCTCCCGCTCGCGGAAGGCGCGCTCGAAGTCCTCGACGCTCCCCTCCTTCGCCTCGACGACGTTCATGACGATGTACAAGACTGGCTCCTTTCCTTGGTTAGGGCGCCCTAATTAGGGCTGCCTAACGCGGCAGGATAGGGAATTCCGACAGGAGAGGTCGGGTTGAGGCTCGAGGCAAAGAGGGCCAGGAAGATCCCGGCCCTCTTTTCATCGAGCGCCTGCTTGCAGCGGCTACAGCTCGTCGAACTAGTCGACCGAGATGGTCCTGCCTGGCGTCGTCGCCATAAGGGAGGCAGCATTGACCTGTTTGTAGGTACCGCCGGTTTTGCTGCCCGTTCCGCCGAACGGGCAAAGGAAGCCGTCTTTGACGACGGTGTAAGCAATCCCGGTCACGTTTGCCTGCACGTTGACGAAGCCGGCCCCGTTACTAGTGGCCACCGAGCCCGTCGGAGACTGCGCGCCGATCGTAACTTCGCAGTTACCCGCGATGACCTGGATTTTGTTCCCGGTCGCGCACTCGACTGTCGCAGTAGAGGACGTGGCACTCTGCCGATCGAAAATATATGCACAGCCGTTCATGGTGACCGTTGCGCTGACGAAACCGAATGCTTTGCAGTTTTCGTAGTACGGAGAGATTGTAAGGGAGTTGGACGCTTCGTTGAGGTGACCTCCGTAGGTGCCTTGGCATTCGACGGTGCCGCCTTCGGTGGTGAAGACATCATTGCCCAAGGCGGTGTACATCCCGACCGAGGTCGGGTAACTCGACGCTGTGTACTGAGCCTGGGCGGTGGAAGCGACGAACGCGCTCATAGCGAGGACGGCGATCATGGCCAGCCCAAGGGTCTTGAACTTGCGAATCATTTGCTGTTCCCTTTCGATTGATTTATCTGCGCGACAGACGCTGCGGGGGCGGCCGTCGCCAGATCAATGATCAGAAAGGTCGATCCCGGTCCCACCGGTAAATGGCCGTACCTGTGCGGATCCTCCTGCACGTGGTGTGCAACGGGTCTTCGAGCCCGCGGATCTGCGCGCACAAGGAGTGAGAGAGGCCGAAACGAGCTCGGCCTCTCCCAGAGTCTCCACGCCTAGTCGAAAGAAATGGTCGGGCCGCCAGCGGTTAGTGTCACGGCGACACTTTGCACATAGCTAGCACCGGTTTTATGTCCGGTGCCGCCGAACGGACAGAGGAAACCGTCTTTTGTGACGTTATATGTGATTTTGCTTAGGTTGAGCCTGAAATCCAGGTCCAAGGCCTTGTTCGCGATAGTGCCGTTCAACAAACCGCTCTGTGGCGGGAAGTCGATTTCGCAGTTGCCCGCGACAATCGTCATGGTTTTATTCAAGGGGCAGGTAATTTCGACCCCGAACGAAAGGAAGCCGAAACGTTTCCACTCATATTTGCAGCCATTCATGTTGACGGTAGCCGAAGTGAAGCCAAAGGCTTTGCAGTTGGTGTAGGTGGGGGTGACCGTCAGGGTGTTGGACGCTTCGGTGAGCGTGCCTTCGAATTGGCTTTTGCATTCGACGCTGCCGCCTTCGGTCGTGATCACGTCGTTGCCGAGTTCACTAGTCGCGGTGACCGTGGCCGGATAGCTGCTGGCTGTGAACTGAGCCTGGGCCGTGGAGACGCCGATCGCGCTCAGCGCGAGCACGGCGACCATGGCCAGGCCAAGAGCCTTGAACTTGCGAATCATCTCGAATCCCTTCCTCGTATCCCTGCGCTGATTGGCAACGAGGATCAGATAGGCGGGACCTATGGTCAAGAACTTTCGATGGATCCTGGGACCTGTCAGTAATCCCCCTGCTGGACAGGCGTGACAAACGCCGCGCGCGCGGATCGGCGCACGCGCACATGCCTCGCGAGCTGCTACCGAGAAGCGGACGACGGGGGTCGAACCCGCGACCTCAAGCTTGGGAAGCTTGCGCTCTACCAACTGAGCTACGTCCGCGTGGCGTCTGATTCTAGGGCGTGGGCGAGCTGCCGGGCGGCCGCGGGATCTAGTCTTCGGGGCCTGTGAGCGTTCGCTCTGTCATCGCAGTCCTCGCCGTCGCGGCCGTCGTCGGCCTGCTCGTCTTCGGCCTGGTCAGCAAGGGGTCGTCGCGGCTCGCGGTGGGTGACGCGGCGCCGACCGAGCCCCTCCCCCGCCTCGAGGGCGGCGGCACCGAATCGCTGGTCGACTACCGCGGGCGCTGGGTGCTGGTCAACTTCTGGGCCTCCTGGTGCGAGCCCTGCCGCGAGGAGGCTCCGGCGCTGGAGCGGTTCCAGCGGGAGCACGGCGGGCCGAAGTTCACCGTGCTCGGGATCGACACCCAGGACCTGACCAGCGACGGGCTGGGTTTCATGCGGGAATACGGCCTCAGCTATCCGCAGCTGCGCGACGGCGACGGCGTCGCCGCCGAGGACTACGGCACGACCGGCGTTCCGGAGAACTTCCTCGTCAACCCACAGGGGAGGGTGCGGCTGATCGTCCTCGGGCCGATCAGCGAAGAGCGCCTGCGCGAGGAAGTGGCGCCGCTGCTTCCCGGGGATAAATCGTGAGGGCACGCCTGGTTCTCCTGGCCCTGGTCGCCCTGGCCGTGCTCGCTCCGGCAGCCGGCGCCGCCCAGCAAGCCTCGCTGGCGGAGATCGAAGAAGAGGTGATGTGCCCCGTCTGCGGGACGCTGCTGCAGCTTGCCGAAGCGCCGCAGGCCCAGCGCCAGAAAGCCTTCATCTCCCGCCTGATCGATGAAGGCAAGAGCGAGCAGCAGATCAAGGATGCGCTGGTCGCCGAGTACGGGGACGAGGTGCTGGCGCTGCCGGAGGGCGAGGGCTTCAATCTCTCGGCTTACCTGGTCCCGATCGTCGCCTTCCTGCTCGCCGCGGTGGCGCTGGCGATCGGGGTGCTGCGCTGGCGCCGTGCCGGCGGCGACCCGGACGACAGAGGTGGGCCCACGAGTCGCCCTCGCGGCGAGGACACCGACCGGCTCGACGCCGACCTCGCGCGCTACGACCTCTAACGCCTAGCCGACCGCGACGCTTCCGAGCACCGGCACGGGCAGCCGGCGAACCGCAGAGCGAACTTCGCGACCGTCGCCTCCCCTGGCCTTCGCCGCCCAGAGGCCGGCGAGAACCGCGTCCGTCTGGCGCACGACCGCCAGGCAGGCGGCGGCTTCGGCTGCGACCGGCGGCGAGAGGACGAGAACGAGCTCGTAGGCCTCGCGCAACTTCCCGATCATGTGGGCGAAGCTCTGCAGACCGAGCAGGGTCTCCGCCTTGGTCGCCGGGCGACCGCCGCAGACGCAGACGAGCGGCTCGCTCGCCCCGGCGGCCGCTGGCCCGGCCAACGCCACCGGCTGCAGCACGTCAGCCGGTTCGGCCTCCCAGCGCAGGTACTCGTGAACTCCCGGCGCCGGGTCCAGGCCGATGTGCGCCGCCAGTCGCGGCTGGGCGAGGTCGCAGTCGACGAGCATCGTGCGCCGGCCGGCGGCGGCTGCCGCCGCAGCGGTCGCGATCGCCGCGATCGCCGGCGCCTCCCCCTCCCCCGCCACCAGCACGACGCGGTGCTGCTCCAGCGCCGGCAGCACCCGATCGAGGGCGGCGAAGTCACCCCGCTTCAGAGCCCACGCCCGCCCCTCGGCCGGGCCGGCGATCTGCGCCAGGACGGGCAGCCTGGAGCGGCCCCGCAGCATCACATCCGCTCGGGGGCCGAGATCCCCAGCAGCCCGAGCGCGGCGGCGATCGTCCGCTTCGTCGCCAGGCAGAGCGCCAGGCGCGAGCTTTCCACCCCCTCGCCCTCGGCGCCGACCACCTGGCAGTCGCGGTAGAAGGCGTGGAAGTCGGCGGCGACGGCGGTCGAGTAGGCGCAAATCCGGTGCGGCGCCCGCCGCGCCGCCGCCACCCGCACCTCCTCGGGGAACTCGAGCAGGCGCTTGACCAGGACCTTCTCGCTCTCCTCCAGCGCAGCGCGCTCGCTTGGCGCGGCGGCCTGCGAACCGCCCTGCTCCTCCGCTTTGCGGAGGATGCTGGCGATCCGGGCGTGGGCGTACTGGACGTAGTAGACGGGGTTCTCGCTCGACTGGCTGCGGGCCAGCTGGAGGTCGAGGTCGACCGTCGTCTCATGGCTGCGCCAGAGCATGAACCAGCGAGTGGCATCGACGCCGATGTCGTCGAGCAGCTCGTCGAGGGTGACGAAGTCGCCGCTGCGCTTCGACATCTGCGCCCGCTCGCCCCCTTCGACGACGTGGACGAGGCTCATGATCAGCGCCTCGAAGCGCTCCGGGTCAGCGCCGAGCGCCTCGATCGCGGCCCGGATCCGCGCCACGTAGCCGTGGTGGTCGGCGCCGAGGACGTCGATCAGGCGCTCGAAGCCACGCTGCAGCTTGTCCCAGTGGTAGGCGATGTCCGGCGTCAGGTAGGTGGCCTCGCCGTTGGAGCGGATCAGGACCCGGTCTTTGTCGTCGCCGAAAGCGGTCGTCCGCAACCAGAGCGCATCTTCGCTGCGGTAGGTGTGGCCGCCCTTCTCCAGCTCGGCGAGGGCGCTCTCGACCTCGCCTTTAGCGTAGACGCTGCGCTCGGAGAACCAGTTGTCGAAGGAGACGCCGAAGCGCTCGAGGGTCTGGCGGATCCCCGCCAGCATTTCTTCGATCCCCCGTTTCTCCAGGGCCTCGCGGTCGGACGGGTCGACCCCCTCCGCCCGAAGCCGCTCGGCGATCTCAGCCACGTACTCGCCCGCGTAGCCGTCCTCGGGCGGCTCCTCACCCCGCATCCGCGCCGCGATCGAGTCGGCGAAGCGGCCGATCTGGCTGCCGGCGTCGTTGACGTAGTACTCCCGCTCGACCTCGTGGCCCACCGCCCCCAGCAGCCGCACCAGCGAGTCGCCGTAGGCGGCGTGGCGGCCGGTGCCGACGTGGATCGGCCCGGTCGGGTTGGCGGAGACGAACTCGACCAGGACCTTCTCCGGCGAGGTGGTCGGGCTCGGGCCGAGGCCCTCCCCCGCTTCGAGCAGGGCCCCCAGCGCCCGCAGGTACCAGGAGTCGGCGAGGAAGAAGTTGACGAAGCCGGGGCCGGCGACCTCGACTCGCTCGAGGTCGGGGCTGAGCTCCGAATTGGCTTCCAGCTCGGTCCGCAGCCGCTCCGCGACGGCGCGCGGGTTGTCGCTGAGATAGCGGGCCAAAAGCATCGCCGCGTTGGAGCTGTAGTCGCCCAGCTCGGGCTTGGGCGGGCGCTCCAGCGTCGGCCGCGGCTCGGTCGGCTCGCCATCGCGCAAGGCCCGCGCGGCGGCCTCGACCGCGCCCCGCAGCGCGCTGACCGAATCGGTGGCAGTCATCGGGCAATCGTATGGACCGAGCCCCGGCCAGGGTACGCTCCCCGCTTGCGCATAGCCGTTGTCAGCGACATCCATTCCAACCGGCACGCCCTCGAAGCGGTCCTCACGGCCGTCGACGAGGCGGGAGTGGACCAGATTTGGTGCCTCGGCGACATGGTCGGCTACGGCGCCGAGCCCGACGCCTGCACGGCGCTGGTCCGCGAGCGCTGCAGCACCTGCCTGGTCGGCAACCACGACCTGGCGCTGCTGGGGGCGATCGACATCTCGACCTTCTCCGAGACGGCTGCGGCGGCGGTCGAGTGGACGCGGGGCAACGTCAACGACGAGACGCTCGAGTTCCTCGGCAGCCTCGACCCCGCCGCGTCCCAGAACGACATCGGCCTCTTCCACGCCTCCCCCCGCGACCCCGTCTGGGAGTACGTGCTCTCGACCGACCAGGCCGAGGCCGGGCTGGAAGCGCAGGAGGAGCGGGTCGGGCTGATCGGCCACTCCCACATCGCGCTCTTCTTCGTCCGCGCCCCCGGCGCTCGCCCGGGCTACGTGCAAGGGGCGCAGGCGGCGGACGGAGCCGAGGTCGACCTCTCCGAAGGGGACTGGCTGCTCAACCCGGGCAGCGTCGGCCAGCCCCGCGACGGCGATCCGCGCGCCGCCTGGCTCGAGCTCGACACCGAGCGGTGGCTGGGCCGCTACCACCGGGTCCACTACGACGTCGAGGGAGCGGCATCGGCGATCCTGGCGGCCGGCCTCCCCAATGTGCTCGCCGAGCGCCTGGAGGTCGGCCGTTGATCCCAAAATGCAGGGCAAATATCGACACCAAGGCTTTGTCTAGACTCGACCCATGGCCCGCCTGAGCGCACTTTTCCTCGTCTTCTGTCTCGGCGCGGCCAGCGCCGTGGCGCTGGTCTCCTGCGGTGGCGGCGAGGACGCCGACCTGCTGCCGGGGACGACCGCGGACCAGATCGAATCGAACCTCAACGAGGTGGAGGAACTGGCGGACGCAGAAGATTGCTTCGGTGCCGAAAGCGCCGTTGCCGAGGTGACCGCTCAAGTCGAAGAACTGCAGGGCGTGGACTCGAGGTTGAAAGCCGCCCTCCAGGAAGGAACCGAAAGGCTGAGCGTGGTCGTCGGCCGCTGCGAAGAAGAAACGACCGAAGAAGAAACGGAACCCTCGGTGGAAACGGATGTTGAAACCGAAGTGGAAGACGAAGAGAAGCCGAAGAAAGAGAAGCCCGAGAAGGAAGACAAGGCCGAAGACGAGCCCTCCGAAGACGAAGGGCCGGAGCTGCCGCCGCCGGCAAACGGCAAAGGCGAAGAAAAAGGCGGCGGGGAAAGCACTCCGCCGGCCGAAGAAACCCCGCCTTCCGGCGGTGTAGGTCCCAGCGTGGGGGTCGAATGATGGAGGCGGGCGCGGGCACCCTTTCGGGTCGCTACGAAACCGGCGAGAAGCTCGGCACCGGCGGGATGTCGAACGTCTACAAGGCGACCGACCGCATCCTCGAGCGGACGGTCGCGGTGAAGATCCTCGCCGAGCACCTGCACGACGACGAGCGCTTCGTCGAACGCTTCAAGCGCGAGGCGCTGGCGGTGGCGAGGCTGATCCACCCCAACATCGTTCAGGTCTACGACACCGGGGTCGACGACGGTCGTCACTACATCGTCATGGAGTACGTCGAGGGGCGCTCGGGCGCGCAGATCCTGCAGCGCCAAGGCCCGGTCGAGCCGGAGATCGCGGCGGAGATCGGCGCCCAGGCTTGCGCCGGGCTCGACTACGCGCACCGGCGAGGGATCATCCACCGCGACGTCAAGCCGGGCAACCTGATGATCGTCGGCGGTCCCGTCGGCGGCGGCGAGATGATCGTCAAGCTGACCGACTTCGGGATCGCGCGGGCGATCGAGCAGACGCGGATCACGCAGGTCGGCTCGGTGGTCGGCACGGCCGCCTACCTGGCGCCCGAGCAGGTCCGCGGCGAGGAGGCGACGCCCGCCACCGATGTCTACGCGCTCGGCGTCGTCCTCTACCAGTTCCTCACCGGCCGCCTGCCCTACGAGGGCTCCTCGCTGGCCGAGCTGGCGGTGCGCCAGCAGAACGAGAAGCCGCTGCCGCCCGACACCTACAACAGCGAGGTCCCGGAGACGCTCGGGGCCGCGGTCCTGCGCGCCCTGGAGGGCGACCCGAACCGGCGCTACGCGAGCGCCGAGGAGCTGGCGGCGGGGCTCCGCCTCGGGCTCGAAGGCGGCGACGTGACGCTGCCGCTGGAAGAAGGGACGGACGCGACCAACGTCCTCGGCGGCGAGACCGCCGCGACCCGGCACATGGGCCGCGACACCGCCCAGACCGAGTACCGGCCGGCCTCGCAGACGCGCCGCCCTGCGCCCCGCGCCGCGCCCGCTCCCCCACCGGCCCCGGCGGCAGCGCCGCCGCGCGCCGCCGCACCGCGCAAGCGCGGTGCCTTCTCACGCTTCGTCCGCTTCGTGCTCGCCCTGGTGGCGCTGGTCCTGGTCGCCGGAGTGGTCGCCGCCGCCGTCATCTTCACCACCGACAAAGCGGCGGGCGTCAAGGTCTCCAAGGTGGCTGGCGACACGGTGGACGCGGTCGTCGAAGAAGTCAAAGAGCTGGTCCGCGACAACACCGAATAGGGGTTTTGCGTGGGAGGGGTTGGACCCCCTCCTCTCTCAACTTGCTCGGGTGGGTCGCCTGCGGCAGTCCTAGATTGCCTTGACCGAGAAGTACAAGCCGTTCGGAGGGGGTCCAACCCCTCCCAATCAGACCGCGGCCCAGGGTGCGGATCCAGCTAGGACCGCTGAGCGATATGAGTCGAAGGTGCCGTTTTTTATTGCAGTTCGCGAGTGGGTCGTGAGTTCGTGCATGTAGGTGAGGTTGTGGAGGACTATTAGGCGGACTGCGGTCAGCTCCTCGGCGCGGGAGAGGTAGCTGATGTAGTCGCGGTCGTGGCGCTGGCAGGCGGGACAGGGGCAGCCCTCGACCAGCGGCTCGCGGCTGCCGACCCACCTGCCCTTGCGCATATCGAGGCGCCAGCGGGTCTCCGGGCTCGGGGCGAGGGCGACGCCGTGGCGGGCAAGGCGGGTCGGCACCGCGCAGTCGAAGACGTCGAGGCCGAGGGCGATGCCGCCAAGCAGGTCGTCCACCTCGCCGATCCCCAGCAGGTGCTTGGGTGCCTCCTCCGGCAGCAGCGGCGCCGTCAGCGCCAGCACCGCCGCCATCTCCTCCTTGTCGCGGCCAAGGGTGCCGCCGATCGCGAGCCCATCGACTCCGGCCTCGGAGACAGCCTGGGCCGATTCGCGCCGCAGGTCCTCGTGGGTGCCCCCCTGGACGATCCCGAAGACCGCCTGGCGCTCGGGCCCCTCGCGCTCGTGCCAGGCGAGGCAGCGGTCGAGCCAGCGGTGGGTGCGCTCGGTCGAGCGGGCGGTGTACTCGCGGTCGGCGTGGAACGGCGTGCACTCGTCGAAGACGAGGGCGATGTCGGACCCCAGCGCGGCCTGCACGCTCATCGAGACCTCAGGCGAGATGAAGAGCTCGGAGCCGTCCCGGTAAGACTGGAACCGCGCCCCCTCCTCCGTGATCTCGACCCGCGAGCCGGGGCCGCCGCCGGAGCGGCCGCTGCCCTTGACCTCGTTGGCGACGCCGCCGTGGGCGAGCGAGAAGACCTGGAAGCCGCCGGAGTCGGTGATCAGCGCCCGCTCCCAGTTCATGAAGCCGTGCAGGCCGCCGGCGGCGGCGATCCGCTCCGGCCCTGGGGAGACGAAGAGGTGGTACGTGTTGCCGAGGATCAGCTGGTAACCGAGCCCAGCGACCTCGGCCGACTCCAGCCCCCGCACCGTCCCCTTCGTCGCCAGCGGGATGAAGGCCGGCGTCTCGATCGGGCCGTGGGCGGTATGGACGACGCCCGCACGGGCACTGCCGTCGCGGGTGTCGACCTCGAACTTGAGCCGCTGTGGGTCCTTGCGCACGCCCGCAGGGTACGTGGCATCGACTAGCTCTCGCCGCCCGCTCCGACCAGCTCCGGCTCCTTCGCGCTAGTCGACCGAGATGGTCCGGCCGGCGACCGTCGGCGCCAGTGTCACGGCGCTGCCCTGTTTGTAGGTACCGCCAGTTTTACCGCCGGTACCGGTGAAGGTGCAGAGGAAGCCGTCTTTGGTGACTGTGTAGTGGATCCCGCTCACGTTGGCTTGGGCGTTGACATGGCTGCCGGAGTTGCTCGTGGAGATCGAAGACAACTGGCCCTGCGCGCCGATCGTGACTTCGCAATTGCCCGCGACGATCGTGATGACTTTTCCAGCCGGACACTCGATGGTCACGTCAGATGAACTTTTGGACACGCGATGGAACACGTACGCGCAGCCGTTCATGGTGACGGTAGCGGACGCAAAGCCGAACGCTTTGCAGTTGGTGTAGGTCGGAGTGACTGTCAGTGTCGTGGACGCTTCGTTGAGCGTGCCTTCGAAGTGACTGGCACATTCGACGGTGCCGCCTTCGGTGGTGAAGACGTCATTTCCGAGAGAGCTTTCGGCTGTGGCGGTGGTCGGGTAGCTCGACGCTGTGTACTGGGCCTGGGCGGCGGAGGCGACGAACGCGCTCATCGCAAGCACGGCGACCATGGCCAGACCAAGGGTCTTGAGCTTGCAAATCATCGGAATCCAGCCTTTCTGTCGTCCCGTGCGAACTCTGCCGCCTGAACAGTGTCGCCATGGGAGACAAGAAAGTCAAGACTTTTCTGTCTAATAAGCGCGTGTCTTGTGCCCAGCAGCTCGAAGCCCTCAGGCAGCCAGCAACGAGCGCCCCGTCATCGGCTCCGGCTGGGGAATGCCGAGGAGGTCGAGGGCGGTGGGGGCGACGTCGGCGAGGATGCCGCCGTCGCGGAGGTCGATCCCCTTGGTGGTGACGATCAGGGGGACCGGGTTGAGCGAGTGGGCGGTGTTGGGGGAGCCGTCGGGCTCGAGCATGTGGTCGCAGTTGCCGTGGTCGGCGGTGACAATGCAGGTGCCGCCCTTGGCGGTGACCGCCTCGACGACCTTGCCGAGCTCGGCGTCGACGGTTTCGACCGCTTTGACGGCGGCGGGGATCACGCCGGTGTGGCCGACCATGTCGGGGTTGGCGAAGTTGATGATCCCGAAGCGGTAGGTCCCCGCTCCCCAGCGGGAGACGAAGGCCTCGGCGGCGGCGGCGGCGCTCATCTCCGGCTTGTGGTCGTAGGTGGGGACGTCGCGCGGCGATTCGACCAGGCAGTGCTCTTCCCCCGCCAGCTCCTGCTCGCGGCCGCCGTTGAAGAAATAGGTGACGTGGGCGTACTTCTCGGTCTCGGCGACGTGGAGCTGGGCGCCGCCGGCATTGGCGACGGTCTCCGCCAGCGTCGTCTGCGGCCGCTGCTCGGGGAAGGCGACCGGGTAGGGCCAGCCCTTGCGGTACTCGGTCATCGTCGTCAGGTCGAGCGGCCCGGCGCCGGCGCGGGAGAACTCGTCGAAGCCCGGCTCGGAGAGGGCGCGGCTCATCTGCCGCGCCCGGTCGGGGCGGAAGTTGACGAAGATCGCGACGTCGCCCTCAGCGGCGCCGTCGTAGTCGCCGATCACCGTCGGCTTGACGAACTCGTCGGTCTCCTCGCGCTCATAGGACTCGGCGATCGCGGCGGCGGAGCTCGGCGCGCGCAGGCCCTCGGCGTGGACGATCGCGTCGTAGGCGAGCTTGGTCCGCTCCCAGCGGGTGTCGCGGTCCATCGCGTAGTAACGGCCGCTGACGGTGCCGACGCGGCCGGCCGCGCGCAGCCAGCGCTCCAGCTCCTCGAGGTAGCCCCTGCCGCCGTGCGGGAGCGTGTCGCGACCGTCGGTGAAGGCGTGGAAGACCACGTCCGGCACCCCCTCCTGCGAGGCGAGCTCGATCGCTGCCTCGATGTGCTCCCAGCCGGAGTGGACGCCGCCGTCGGAGACGAGCCCGAGCAGGTGCAGGCGCCCGCGGGGGCTGCTGCGGGCGCGCTCGCAGGCGGCGAGCAGCGCCTCGTTCTCGAAGAAGCTGCCGTCGGCGACGGCATCGTCTATCCGGGCCAGGTCCTGCTTGACGATCGCGCCCGCGCCGAGATTGAGGTGGCCGACCTCGGAGTTCCCCATCTGCCCCTTGGGCAGGCCGACGTCAGGCCCCTGGGCGGAGAGCTGGGTGTGTGGGAACTCGCTCCAGAGGCGGTCGAAGACCGGGGTCTCGGCGAGCGAGATCGCGTTGCCCGGCCCCGGCTCGGCCAGCCCCCAGCCGTCGAGGATGATCAGGGCCAGGGAGGGGACCAACGGAGACATGGCTAACCCGCCGCGTCGACTATTGCCGCAAATTCCTCGGCGTCGAGGCTGGCGCCGCCGACGAGGGCGCCGTCGACGTCGGGCAGCGAGAGCAGCTCGGCGGCGTTGCCGGGCTTGACCGAGCCGCCGTAGAGAATCCGCACCTTGTCGGCGGCGGCGCCACGCGCCCGCAGCACGTCGCGGATGAAGGCGCACGCCTCCTGGGCCTGGTCGGGCGTGGCGGTGCGGCCGGTGCCGATCGCCCAGATCGGCTCGTAGGCGATGACGACGTTCTCGATCTGCCCCGCCTCGATGCCGCCGAGGTCGGCCTGCAGCTGGCGCTCCAGCACTTCCTCGGTCTCCCCCGCGTCGCGCGCCCCCTCGCTCTCCCCCACGCAGAGGATCGGCTCCAGGTCGTGGGCGAGCGCGGCGGCGACCTTGCGGGCCAGCGCCTCGTCGGTCTCGTTGAAGTGCTGGCGGCGCTCGGAGTGGCCGAGCACGACCGCCTCGACGTCGAGTTCGACCAGCATCGGCGCCGAGACCTCGCCGGTGAAGGCCCCCGAGTCCTCCTCGTGCATGTTCTGGGCGGCGACCTTGACCGCGGTGCCATAGCGCCGCTCGACCACAGCGGTCAGCGCCGTGAACGGCGGGCAGATGACGACGTCACTCTGGGTTGCGGCGATCCGCGGCAGCAGCGCGTCGACGAACTCGGCCGCCTCGGCGACGGTCTTGTGCATCTTCCAGTTGGCGGCGATGTACGGCGTGCGCTCAGGCATTCGGAGTCTCCTCTTCAGCGTCTAGCAGGGCCTCGACGCCCGGCAGTTCCTTACCCTCCAGCAGCTCCAGCGAAGCCCCGCCCCCGGTTGAGACCCAGTCGACCTGGTCCTCGAGACCGAACTGGTTCAGCGCGGCGACCGAGTCGCCGCCGCCGACCACCGTCGTTCCCGGCGCCTTGGCGACCGCCCCGGCAACCGCGCGGGTACCGCCGGCGAACGGCTCCAGCTCGAAGGCGCCCATCGGCCCGTTCCAGAGGACGGTCCCCGCCTTGGCGACAGCCCCGGCGTAAGCCTGGGCCGAACGCGGGCCGATGTCGAGTCCCATCCAGCCCTCCGGAACCTCCACCCCGTCGCTCTCTTTGCGCTCGGTATCGGAGGAGAACTCGCGCCCGAGGACGAGGTCGACCGGAAGCAAGAGCTCGCAATCGGACTGCTCGGCCCGCTCCAGCGCCTCCTTGGCCAGCTCGACGCCCTCGACCAGCGAGTCGCCGGTCTCGATCCCCTGCGCCTGGAAGAACCCGAAGCACATCGCCCCGCCGATCAGGATCTGGTCGGCGACTTCGAGGAAGCGATCGATCACCCCGACCTTGTCGGAGACCTTGGCGCCGCCGAGGATCACGACCAGCGGCCGCTCGGGCGACTCGACGACCCTCGTCAGTTCGCTCACCTCCCGCTCCAGCAGCAGCCCGGCGTAGGCGGGCAGGTAGTCGGCGACGCCGGCGGTGCTGGCGTGGGCCCGGTGGGCGGCGCCGAAGGCGTCATTGACGTAGAGGTCGGCGAGCTGGGCGAGGCTTTCGGCCAGGCGGGGGTCGTTCTTCGTCTCCCCCGGCTCGAAGCGGACGTTCTCCAGCAGCAGCACGTCGCCGGGGCCGAGGGCGCCGCAGGTGAGGTCGACGTCGCCCTCGATCACGCCCGGCGCCATCTTCACCTTGGTCCCGAGCAGCTCGCCGAGCCGCTCCGCCACCGGCGCCAGCGAGAGAGCCGGGTCCTTTTCGCCCTTCGGCCGGCCGAGGTGCGCCGCCAGGATCAGCGCCGCACCGCGTTCGCGCAGCAGTTCGATCGTCGGCAGCGCCGCCCGGATGCGAGTGTCGTCGCTGACCTCGCCGTCGGCGAGGGGGACGTTGAAGTCGACCCGGACGAGGACGCGCCGGCCCTTTACCTGCGCGTCGCGGACGCTCGCCTTGGCGAAGGCCATCAGCCGACCGACCGCCCCGTCAGGAAGGCAGGACCTTGCCGGCCAGCTCGACGCAACGGTTGGAGTAGCCCCACTCGTTGTCGTACCAGCTGATCACCTTGACCATGCGGCCGTCGCCGATCACCATCGTCGACGGCGCGTCGACGATCGAGGAGTGCGGGTCGCCGACGATGTCGGAGGAGACGATCGGGTCCTCGGTGTAGGCGAGGATGCCCTTCAGCGGCCCGTCCGCGGCCGCTTTGAGGGCGGCGTTGACCTGATCGGAATCGACCGGGTTCGGGGTGGTGAAGACGAGGTCGACGGCGGATCCCGTGGGGACCGGGGCGCGCATCGAGAACCCGTTCAGCTTGCCGTTCAGCTCCGGCAACACCAGGCCGACGGCCTTGGCGGCGCCGGTCGTGGTCGGGATCAGGTTGAGCGCCGCGGCGCGCGAGCGGCGCGGGTCCTTGTGCGGCATGTCCTGCAGGCGCTGGTCGGCGGTGTAGGCGTGGATCGTCGTCATCAGGCCCTGCTCGATGCCGAACTCCTGATGCAGCACCTTGGCCAGCGGTGCCAGGCAGTTGGTCGTGCAGGAGGCGTTGGAGATGACGTGGTGGCTGTCCGCGTCGTAGGCCTCGTCGAAGTTGACGCCGAGGGCGACGGTGACGTCCGGTTCGGTCGCGGGCGCCGAGATGATGACCTTCTTGGCGCCGGCCTCCAGGTGCTTGGCCGCGTCCTCGCGCTTGGTGAAGAAGCCGGTCGACTCGATCACCACGTCGACGCCGAGGTCGCCCCAGGGCAGCTGGGCCGGGTCGCGCTCGGAGAGGATCTTGAGCTCGTCGCCGTCGACCGTGATCGAGTCGTCGCCGGAGCTGGAGACCTCGCCGGGGTAGCGGCCGAGGATCGAGTCGTACTTGAGCAAGTTGGTCATCGTGGCCGTGTCGACGAGGTCGTTGACGGCGACGAAATCGATGTCCGCGTTGACTGCCTTGGCAGCGCGGAAGACGTTGCGCCCGATGCGGCCGAAACCGTTGATGCCGACCTTCACAGCCATGAACCAATTCCTCCTAGATGTCGTGTGGGGAAGCCGATCCTATGGACTCGGCGGGTTCGGCCCCGAGCTCAGTCGGAGCCGATGGTGATCTCGATCTCGTATCCGTCCGGATCCTTGAGGAACGCCGAGTAGGAACCGGACCCGTGCGAGCGCTGCTCGCCGGGGTCGGAGACGCTGATGCCGCCGGCTTTGACCCCGTTCTCCCAGGCCGCCTTGACCGCGACGATCCCCAGCGCCGAGAAGCTGAGCAGGCCGAAGCCGGGCTTGGGGTCGTGCTTGCCGGAGACGAAGAAGACGGGTTTGGCGATGCCCCAGCCGATCGTCTGGTCCTGCTCGAAATGCCGTCGCCAACCCAGGGGGGCGAGCATCGAGTCGTAGAAGGCGGCGCTGCGGTCGAGGTCGCCAACCTCCAGGAGGACGTGGTGAAGCATTGAGGGATGGAGGCTATAGGAGGGGGCGCCTGGAAAGACTTGGCGTCGGTGACAGTTCTGACTCGAACTTGATGCCAAATTGGCTCTGTCTCGTCTTGTTCTGTTGCAGACAGAGAGTTACGGTACCATCGTGGAGCTGATGCGAGAGAGCTGGACCGACGAGCGCCTCGACGACCTCAAGGGGCAGATGAACGATCGCTTCGATCAGGTCGACCAACGCTTCGACCGAGTCGAAGCAACCATGAAGGAGGGGTTCGCTCGCGTCGACAAGGAGATGAAAGAGGGGTTCGCCCGGGTCGACGCCGAAATGAAACTCGGCTTCGCCCGGGTGGACGCAGACATAAAAGCCGGCTTCGCCAGGGTAGACGCCGAAATGAAAACGGGTTTTGCCCGGGTCGACGCCGACATCCGGGAACTGCGGCGAACGATGACGCAAGGGTTCATGGTCTTGACTGGAATCATGGTCACCGGCTTCTTCAGCCTCGCCGGCCTGATGGTGCTTTGACCCTCAGCCCGGGCGTGGGGTCCAGCGGAAGAACCTGATCGCGAGGAGCAACCCGGCGACGCCCCAGATCGCGACCACGGCGAGGTTGCCCCAGTCGAGGCCGGAGTCCCCGCCCGGCAGGTAGGCGGTGAAGAAGGCCTGGAAGAAGTCGCGGATCGGGAAGTGGTTGGCGAACTCGATCACCCCGCTCGGGAGCTCGTCGTCGGGGATGAAGACGCCGGAGAGGAAGTAGAGCGGCAGCAGCAGGGCGTTGACGATCGGGGCGGCGGCGTCTTGGGAGGGAATCGCGGCGGTGAGGGCGATGCCGAGGCAGCTGAAGGCGGCGGCGCCGATCAGCAGCGTGATCAGGATCGCCGGCAGTTCGCTCCAGGGGATCGGGACGTCGTAGAGGACGCGGCCGAGCAGAGCGATCACCGCGAGCATCAGCAGCGCCGTCACGATCGAGTTGCCGACCCGGCCGGCGATGAAGACCCAGGCCGGCATCGGGGTGCCGCGCCCGCGCTTGAGGCGGCCGTCCTCGCGGGCGATCACCAGCGACATCGCCAGGCTCTGCATCGTCGCCGAGATCACCGCCAGGGTGATGATCGCCGGCACGTAGTAGGCGGTGATCTCGATGCCGCCGTCGACCTCGATCGTCTGGTCGCCGAAGACGGTGGCGAAGATCAGCAGCAGGACGACCGGGAAGGCGACGGTGAAGAAGACCGAGGCGGGGTTGCGCCAGAACGCCTTCTGGTCGTAGCGGAACTGGTGGAGGACCATGTTCATGGCTGCGGCACCTGCGCCTCCTGCTCGACCTTGCCGTTGCCGCGCTCGGTCAGCTCCAGGTAGACGTCCTCGAGGCTCGGCCGCTTCACTTCCAGGCCCTCCAGCGCGAAGCCCTGCGCCAGCGCCTTGCCGGTCAGCTCGTTGAGGGTCTCGACCGGCGTCGTCGTCGTCAGCGAGACCTCGCCGTCCGGGCCGCGGTAGGTGATCACGCTGGGCTGGCTGTCGCGGTCGCCAAGATCCTCCGGGGTGCCGCGGGCGACCACCTCGCCGCCGGCGAGGACCGCCACCCGGTCGGCGAGGCGCTGTGCCTCGTCCATGTAGTGGGTGGTGAGGAAGACGGTCTTGCCGAGCTCGCGCAGGCCGGCGATCGTCTCCCAGGCCTGGCGCCGCGCCCCCGGGTCGAACCCGGTCGTCGGCTCGTCGAGGAAGAGCAGCTCCGGGTCGCCGACCAGCGCCATGCCGACGTCGAGGCGGCGCTGCTGGCCGCCGGAGAGCTTGCCGGTCCGCGCGTCGGCCTTCTCGGCCAGCCCGACCAGCTCGATCACCTCGCCGACCGGGCGCGGGTTCGCGTAATAGCCGGCGTAGAGGTCGAGCGACTCGCGCACGGTCAGGTAGGGATCGAGGCGGCAGCTCTGCAGGACGATCCCGATCCGCTGTCGCCAGTCGCGCTTTGCGCGCTCGGGGTCCTCGCCCAGCACCGTCACCTCTCCCCCGCTGCGCTTGCGGTAGCCCTCGAGGATCTCGACCGTCGTCGTCTTGCCGGCCCCGTTGGGGCCGAGGAAGGCGAAGATCTCGCCGCGGTTCACCTCGAGGTCGATGCCGCGAACGGCCTCCGTCTCGCCGTAGCTCTTGCGGAGGCCCCTGATGGAGATGACAGGTTCAGCCAAGTAAGGCGATTCAACCAAGCTCGACGTCTCGATGCTTCACTCGGACGATCACGTCCTCCCTCGACGCCAGGTCGCGGCGGATGCGGTCGGCGACGGTGATCGAGCGGTGCCGGCCCCCCGTGCAGCCGATCGCGATCGTCAGGTGGCTCTTGCCCTCGGTGACGTAGGCGGGGACGAGGAACTCGAGCAGCGGCAGCAGGCGACCGTAGAACTCGCCCGCCTGGGTTCCCGACTCGACGTAGTCGCGGACCTCCTGATCCATGCCGGTCATCGGCCGCAGCACGTCGTCGTAATAGGGATTGGGCAGGAAGCGGACGTCGAGGGTGAGGTCGGCGTCGCGGGGCGGCCCGTTCTTGAAGCCGAAGGTGAGCAGCGTGAGCGCGAGCTTGCCGCCTTCTTTCCCCAGCAGCTCCTCGGCGATCTGGCGCCGCAGTTCTCCCCCGGTCAGGTCGCTGGTGTCGATCACCTTGTCGGCGCGCTCGCGCAGCGGCGCCAGCAGCTCGCGCTCGGCCCGGATCCCCTCGACGATCCGCCCTTCCGGGGCCAGCGGGTGGCGGCGGCGGGTCTCCTTGTAGCGGTCGAGCAGAGTCTCCTCGTCGGCCTCGAGGAAGAGGACCGTCGGCGGCAATCCTTCGGCCTCGAGGTCGTCCAGCACCTGCAGCAGGTCGTCGAAGTACTCGCCGCCGCGCACGTCGGAGACGACGGCGGCGCGCTCGACCCCGCTGCCCTCGTGGCGGAAGAGCTCGCCGAGGCCGGCGATCATCCGCGGCGGCAGGTTGTCGACGCAGAAGTAACCGCCGTCCTCGAAGGCGGCGATCGCCTCCGACTTGCCGGCCCCGGAGTGGCCGGTGATCACGACCAGCGTCACCTGCTTGGCGGGCTTGCCGTCCTCGCCCGCGCCCTCCAGCTTCGTCTCCACCCGCTCCGCCATCGATTCCTCAGTTGGTCCGGTTGAGCTGCTCGTGTATCTCGCGGCCTACTTTGCCAGGTAGACCGGGCACCGCCTCGAGCTCCTCGCGGGTGGCGGCGAGGAACCGCTCCGGCGTGCCGAAGTGTTGCAGCAGCGCCCGCTTCCGCGCCGGCCCGACGCCGGGCAGGCTGTCGAGGACCGACCCGGCCAGCATGCCGCGGTCGCGGCGGCCGCGGTGGTGGTCGATCGCGAACCGGTGCGCCTCGTCGCGCACCCGCTGCAGCAGCCGCGAGGCCTCCGAGTCGGCGGCGAGGTCCAAGGGCTCTGAGCGACCGGGCACGTAGACCTCCTCCAGCCGCTTGGCGAGGCTGACGATGGTGACGCCGCGCTCGGTGAACGGCTGCAGCGCCCGCACTCCGGCCGCGAGCTGGCCTTTGCCGCCGTCGATCAGGATCAGCGAGGGGAGCGAGGCGAAGCTGGCGTCGCGTTTGCGGTCGTGCGGGGAGAGGTCGGCCTGTTCGAGGTAGCGGGCCATCCGCCGCGCCAGCACCTCCTCCATCGAGGCGAAGTCGTCGGGACCGCCGTTGCCCACCCCCTCCTCGCGCAGATCGCCGCGAACTTTGAAGCGGCGGTAGTCGGACTTCTTCGTCGCGCCGCCCTCGAAGACGACCATCGAGGCAACGGTGTGCTCACCGCCGATCGTCGAGATGTCGAAGCCCTCGATCCGCACCGGCAGCTCTTCCATCCCCAGCGCCTGCGCCAGCGCTGCCAGCGACTCGACCCGGCGCGAACGCCGGTGCTCGCGCCGCAGCCGGTCCTGGTCGAGGGCGAGCTGGGCGTTGCGCTCAGCCAGCTCGCGCAGCCGCCGTTTGTCGCCGCGCTCGGCGGCCCGGACCTCGACGGGAGCTCCCTTCCGCTCGCTCAGCGCTTCGGCCAGGACCTCGGCGCGCTCGCGCAGGTAGGGGCCGACGATGATCGTCCGCGGCATCGAGGGCGAGGCGGCGTAGTACTGGGAGATGAACTCCTCGGCGACCTCGGCCGGCTCGCGTTCGCCCTCGTTTTCGAGGTAGAAACTCTGCCGCTCGGCGAGGATCCCGTCGCGGACCTGGAAGACCTGAGCGTTGGCGTCCTGGCCCTCGACCGCGACCCCGATCAGGTCGGCGGTGCCCATCGTCACCCCGGCCACCCGCTGGCGCTCGAACAGCGAGCGGATCGCTTTCAGCCGGTCGCGGTGGATGGCCGCTCGCTCGAATTCCTCCGCCGTCGAGGCCGCCTTCATTTTCTCCTCCTCCTCGCGCTCGACCTGGCGGTAGCGGCCGGAGAGGAAGTCGACGATCGCCTCGACGTTACGGCGGTACTCCTCCTGGGAGATGTACTCGACGCAGGGTGCCCCGCAGCGCTTTATGTAGTAGTCGAGGCAGGGACTGCCGGAGCGACGGCCGGGCTCCTTCCCCTCACAGGTGCGGAACTGGAACAGCTTGCCGAGCAGGTCGAGCGTCTCCCGCACCCGCTTGGCGCTGGAGAAGGGGCCGAAGTAGGCGCGGCCGACCCGGTGCTTCTCACGGGTGAAGTAAACCCGGGGGAAGTCCTCGTCGAGGCTGACCGCGACGTAGGGGTAGGACTTGTCGTCGCGGAGGCGGATGTTGAAGCGCGGCCGGTGGCGCTTGACGAAGCTCTGCTCGGTCAGCAGCGCCTCCGCCTCGTTGGCGGTGACGAGGCTCTCGATGCGGTCGATGCGCGAGGTGAGGCGGGTGTTGCCGCCGGAGAAGTGGGAGGAGATCCGTTTGCGGATCGAGCGCGCCTTGCCGACGTAGAGCAGCTCCCCGTTGCGATCGTAGAAGAGGTAGACGCCAGGCTGGTCCGGCAGCGATTTCCGCTGCTGTGCGATCCGCTCGGCCCTGCTCAGGGCGCCGTTGTCCTTGCCTTTCGCCATCGGTCTAAGGGTAGGCTGCTGGCCACTCGGCCAAACCCGGACGCCAACCAGGAGAACGCGATGACCAGCGAGACCGTCAACCCGCCGCAGCTGAACACGATTCGGATCGAGATCGACGGGGAGATCGGCACCCTCACCCTCGACCGCCCGGACGCCTTCAACGCGATGAGCCCGGAAATGATCGGCGAGATGACCGTCGCCTTCGCCTGGCTGGCCGATCGGGCGCCGCTGCGGGGGCTGATCGTGACCGGCGCCGGCAAGGCCTTCTGCGCCGGCGGCGACGTCACCTGGTTCCGCAAAGGGGTCGAGTCGGGGGAGATCGACCTGCCCTCCGACGTGCGGCGGGGCGCCGAGGTCCTGCACCAAGCGATTGTCGACCTGCGGCGGATCCCCTTCCCGGTGATCGCCGCGGTCAACGGCCCGGCCGCCGGCGCCGGCTTCTCGCTGGCGCTCGCCTGCGACATCCGGATCGCCGCCAACACCGCCTTCTTCGCCCCCGCCTACGGGCGGATCGGCGCCTCCCCCGACGGCGGCATGACCTACTTCCTGCCGCGGGTGGTCGGGCCGAGCAAGGCGCTGGAGCTGCTGCTAGAGGACCCGAATCTGACCGCCGAGGACGCGAAGGAGCTGGGCCTGGTCAGCGAGGTCGTCGGTGCCGAGGAGGTGATGCAGCGGGCCCAGGTCAAGGCCGAGGAGCTGGCGAAGAAGGCACCCCACTACGTGCGGATGGCGAAGCAGCTCTGCGGCGTCAGCCTCGACAACAGCATCACCGAGCACCTGCAGCTGGAGCGGCACGGAATCGCCGACTCGATGGCGACCGAAGACCTCCGCAACGGCGTCGAGACCTTCTTCAGCGGCGGCACCCCCGAGTTCCACGGCCGCTGAACCGGGTAGCGGCTTATACGTAACGCCACTAGATTCCGGAGAAACCACTCCTTCGCGGGAAAGGCATGAGATGAAGAAACTCGCAGTCCTGTTCGCCCTCCTCCTGGCAGCCATGGCGCTGGTCGCCTGTGGCAGCGACGACTCCACCAGCGGCGACACCTCTCCGGCGGCAGGCGCCGTCGAAGACGTCGAAGAAGGCGCCGAAGACGCAGGCGAAGCAGTCGAAGAAGGCGCTGAAGACGCCAAGGAAGGGGCCGAAGACGCCAAGGACGATGCCGAAGGCGGCACCGCCGACGCCAGCGCGACCTTCGACGTCGAAGCCGACCCCGACGGCGGCCTCGCCTACACCACCGACGAAGCCAGCGCCAAAGCGGGCAAAGTCACCGTCAACTTCACCAACTCCTCCTCAGTCCCCCACGACGTGAAAATCGAAGACTCCGGCGGCAAAGAGATCGGCGGCACCGAGATCATCAGCGAAAGCAACGAATCCGCCCAGGTCAACCTGAAACCGGGCGACTACACCTTCTACTGCTCCGTCCCGGGCCACCGCCAGGGCGGCATGGAAGGCACCCTGACGGCCGAGTAGGGCTGAACCGGATGAGCCGCTGGGAGACGACGAGCACCCGCGAGGGTGCCGTCGCTCCCGCGGACGTCTGGGAGAAGGCGTATGCCGACGCCATGGCATGGCCGCGCTGGAATGACGAGCTGAAGAGCGCGGAGCTCGACGGTCCGCTGGCGCTGGGCGCCACCGCGAAGATCGCCTTCAAGACCGGCCTGCGCCTGCGCTTTCGGGTCGTCGAGTTCGGACAAGGACGCCTCTTCACCGACGAGGCGCGTCTGCCGGGAGCGCGGATGGGCCACCGCCATCTGGTTGAGCCGACGGGGGACGGCGGCAGCCGACTCACCAACACGATCTACATCGAGGGACCGCTGGCGCCGCTGTGGCGGCGGGTCATGGGTCCGCGGGCGACGAAGGCGCTGCCCGCGGCACAGCGGGCGGTAGTCACGTTGGCCGAAGCGAAGGGCGACGTTGCGACTCCCTAGCTCCGAGCACACCTCCCGCCCCTGGCGAATCCACGAGCTGACCGAGGATTTCCGCCTCGAAGACGTCTGGGCGCTTCCCACTCCCGGCGGCCCCAAGGACTTCCCACGGCTGGTCGAGATGATCGCCGCGGGCGACACCGCGGAAACGGCATCGCGTCCCGCCCGCGCGTTGTGGAAGCTGCGCTGGAAGCTCGGCGAGATCTTCGGCTGGGACGACGCCGAGCCGGAGTCGCTGCCGAACTGGCAGATGCTGCGCGACCGGCTGCCGGAGGACCTGCGCGAGGCTCCCTCAGGCCCGAACTTCGGCGCCCTCCCCTTCACCTCGGTCTACATGCTCTACGACGAGTGGGCGGCGGAGATCGCCAACAAGACCGTCCACGGCGTCATGCACGTCTCCTGGGTCGAGGACGGAAACGGCGGCTATCGCGGCCAGATGGCCGTCTACGTCAAGCCCAACGGCCTCCTCGGCAACGCCTACATGGCGGCGATCAAACCGTTCCGATACCTCGTCGTCTACCCGGCGATCCAGCGCCAGCTGAAGCGGAGGTGGGAAGCCGAAGAGAGGGAGCTGAGGACGGCGCCCGCTTAGGCCGCCATCACCCGGGTCACCGAGTCGCCGACGAAGCAGGGCTTCTCGCTTCCGTCCACCTCGAGGGTGAAGCGGGTGATGACCTCGTACCAGCCGCCGCCTTTGTCGTCGACGGAGACGACCTCGGCCTTGGCGCGGATGCGGGAGTCGACCGGGACGGGGGCCGGGAAGCGGATCTTGTTCCAGCCGTAGTTGACGCCGAGGGCGAAGCCGGAGGAGGAGATCAACTCGGCGCGGAAGCCGTCGACGGTCGCCAGGGTGAGGTTGCCGTGGGCGATCGTGGTCCCGAACGGGCTCTCGCTCTTCGCCCGCTCGACGTCGACGTGGATCCACTGGTGGTCGCCGGAGAGCTCGGCGAAGGCGTCGATGTCCTCCTGGGTGATCGTGCGCCACTCGCTCGGCCCGATCTCCTGGCCGACCAGCGCCTTCATCCCCTCGACTCCCTGTACCTCGGTGGGTGCCATCGGGCGGCAGCCTATCGCGGGTGCCTCAGTCGCTCCACCAGCCGGGGACGATTTCGCCGTCGCCTTCGTAGTGGCGGCCGAAGACGAGATATTCGAGACCGTCCTCGCCCGCCTCGAAGCAGCGGGTCACCTGGGGTGCGACGCGGATCGCGTCCAGCTCCACGATCTCGATCACCTCGTCGTCGAGTTTCATCCGGCCGCTGCCGCGGATGACGACGTAGACCTCCTCCGCCTCGTCGTGGTTGTGGCCGAACGGCTGCCGCTGGTTCGGCTTCACGCGGTGGTGGCTGAGGCCGGTCTCCTCTGCGCCAACGTCGTCCCTGGCGAAGCGGACCTCCATCGCCTCCCCATGGCCGAAGCTCGCCGCCGAGTCCTTGACCTCGGTCAGCTTGGTGTGCGTGAAGTGCTCGCTCATCGTGATCCTTTCGGTCGCTGACGTCGAGAGCAGGCTACCCGCGCCCAGCGGGGTTCAGCGAAACCCGCGTGTACGGCTGGCGAGCGCCGGACCGAGCGGGGCAAGGACGCAGGGAGGCCGAATAGCAGCGCTATTTGGCCGACTGAGGACGCCGTACCGCGAAGTGTCCGCCGCCGCCAGGCGTGCGCGGGGGTTTCGCTGAACCCCGCTAGCCTTGACGCGTGGCCGGTCCAGTCAGTCGCGTCCTCTCCAGCAGCCAGCTCGCGACGCTGGCGGAACACGGTGAGGAGCGAACGGCAGCGGTCGGCGAGGAGCTGTTCCGGATCGGCGACAAGACCTACGAGTTCATCGTCATCCTCGAGGGTGAGGCGGCGGTGCTGGACCCGGCCGGCGAGGAGATCGTCCGCCACGGAGCTTCCGGCTTCCTCGGGGAGTTGAACCTGCTCACCGGCCAGGAAGTCTTCCTCACGGCTGTCGTCACGCAACCGATGCGCTACATCGCCGTCCCGCGCGAGGAGCTGCGCAAGCTGCTGCTCGAGGACGCGCCGCTCTCCGACATCCTCCTCTCCGCCTTCGTCCAGCGGCGCGAGCTGCTGCAGCAGCGGCAGGGAATCGGGGTCGAGATCGTCGGCTCGCGCGACTCGGCGGCGACGCGCCGGCTGGTCGACTTCGCCAAACGCCAACGTCTCCCCTTCACCTGGCTGGAGCCGGAGGAAAACGAGGAGGCGGCGCGGATTCTTGAGGGGCTGGAGGAGCGGGAGATGCCCGTGGTCCGGCTGCCGGGCGGCGGCGAGCTGCGCGCGCCCAGCGGCGGCGATCTCTCGCGTGCGCTGGGCGTCGGACTGGAGCTGAAGCAGCGGGAGGAGGTCGACCTGCTGGTGATCGGCGGCGGCCCGGCGGGCCTTGGCGCTGCCGTCTACGGCGCCTCGGAGGGGCTCGACACGCTGGTGGTGGAGAGCACCGGTCTCGGGGGTCAGGCGGGAACCTCGCGGCGGATCGAGAACTACCTGGGCTTCCCGGCGGGCATCACCGGCACCGAGCTGACCAGCCGCGCCGTCACCCAGGCGCGCAAGTTCAACGCCCGGACCGCCACCCCCTATCGCGTCGCGGCGCTGGTGCCGGGAGAGGACCGGCACCTCGTCCACCTCGAGGAGGGCAACGAGATCGCCGCCCGGGCGGTGGTGATCGCGACCGGCGCCGAGTACCGCCGGCTGCCGGTCGACGACCTCGACGAGTACGAGGGGCTGAGCGTCTTTTACGCCGCCGGCCCACCGGAGGCGCAGATCTGCGGTGGGCAGAAGGTCGGCGTCGTCGGCGGCGGTAACTCGGCCGGGCAAGCCGCCGTCTGGCTTGCCCGGGGCGGCGCCCTCGTCACCCTTCTGCACCGGCGGGCCGACCTCGCCGAGACGATGTCGAGCTACCTGATCGACGAGCTCGACCGCTACGGCGTCAGCGTCCGCGACCGCAGCGAAATCACCGAGCTGCACGGGGAGAACGGCAAGCTCGAAGCAGTGACCCTGACCGACGGCACCCGCCTCCCCTACTCGTTTCTCTTCCTCTTCCTCGGCGCCGCGCCTTGCACCGAGTGGCTCGGCGACACCGTTGCCCGCGACGGGAAGGGCTTCATCCTCACCGGCGCCGAAGCCGGCGCCGAAGGGCTGCTCGAAACCAGCGTTCCCCGCGTCTACGCCGCCGGCGACGTCCGCGCCGGCTCGATCAAGCGCTGCGCGATCGCCGTCGGCGAGGGCGCCGCGGTGGTGCGGTTCGTCCACGAGCACCTGGAGCCGACCGACGGGGCCGCACGCCCCCTTTGAATTCCGCGCCAGATTTACCCCAGGCAGCCGCCCTCAGGTTGCCACCGCGAGATCCCGATCGTCGAGCACGTCGTCGACGAAGAACCCGACTAGCGGCATCATCCGGGCCCGCTCCTTCCTCTCGCCAAGAGATGCGCAGAGAAGGCCCATAGCTCCCAGACCGATCAAGATCCCTATCGCCCCAAGCAAGCCCAGCTCATCAGCCAGGGCCGAGCCGACCAACCAGATGCAGCCTGGAGTCACCGCGCCAGCCATCAACGAAATCCCCAGCAAGGATCGATCGCTAAAGCTGAATGCGAGCCCGACGAGCGCCCAAATAGTCAGGGAGACGCGATAGGGAGAGATTCCAGCGATCGCGACGGGATTCTTGGACTGCCGCATCCAGATCCAGCTTCCGACGATGGAGGCACAGGAAATCAGAGCGAAAATTCCTTCCCCCGAAATACCCTCGGACCATAGGATCCCGAAACCCTGCCAGAGCGCGACTATGCTCACGACCGCAGCAAGGGTAAGCACGGTTGCATACCAGGCACTCCCCTCATAGCGATAGGGAGTGTCCTGCCGCACTTCAGGCCAATTGTCCGGCGTCACGGTGCCCCGCCGACTCATCCGCGTCATGAACGACCGCCGGACCCTCGAAGGCATCCTGCGCACCAGACGCACCCAGGATTCCTTATCGTCCACGTTGTCAACGAAGCAGTTGATGAAGGCATCCCACCGACGGGACGCCGCCCCCGCCTCCTCTCCGAGAGGCGACAACCCAGATGGTTGAGCCCACCATCCATATATGGGTCCTTCCCCCGCCTCGACCATCACCAGCTCCATCAGGTCGCCATAGGTAACTATCTGGTATCGCCTGGCTGCGAGGTTCATCGCTACTTCTCGTCCGGCCGCCGACTCACCCTGTTCGTTGAATGCCATCAAGCTGCCGTCGTTGTCGAATCTCACCTTGTAGGCCTTCATCACCTCGTTTGCCTTGCTGACGAGGCGCCTGCCAGTGGAGTCCGGCCTTATGGCTTCCGCCAGAGGGTTGGATTCCTGAGCGCAAAGCGCAACGCTTATCCGCGAATCGGGGGTGGCGATGGCGTCAGCGTCATCGGTGGTCTCCTTGATCAGTCCAGCGGCCTTGCCGACGATCCGTGGCAGCACCGGGTCCCCCGGGGGAGAGAAAGGTCTCCAGATCCAGGCAAAAGGGACGTCGTCTCGAACCATCCGGAAGTCCTGGGCTTCCGACAGGCGGCGCGCCACCAACGGATTCCCGACGACCTGGGCCACTCCCCATGCGGCCGCCTTCGCCAGCTTCCTGTTCTGCCACATCACCGAGGCCAGAACCACTCCGGCCTCTGGCGTGCCAATGCTCGCCAAGACGGCGCAAACCGCCCGGTGGCTCCCCGCGGAGGCAGCCTCCTTCAACGCCGGCACCGCCAGATCCCCCATCCGAACGAGACAACCTTCAAGCCTCTCGTCCTCCTTAAGCCGGGCCACGATCGGTGCGGTCGCCTCGCTTCGGTTGCTTGCGGAAAGAGCGACGCCAATCGCCAGCATCCCGGTCTTGTCGCCAGCTTCTTCGAAGGCTTGGATCAATGCTTTCAGCACTCTGTTGCCGCGAGGGCGGATATCTGCCGCAACCCCGCCCAGGCTTTTTTGAAGGTCTTCGGATGCAGCTCCGGACGCCACCTGCTCGATGACGGGATCAAGTACCCGTCGTGCGACGGCGTCATCCAGAGAGCGAGCCTCCGCCACGCATGAGAGCGCCACGTCTCGGTCGATCAGCGTCACCTCCTCGACCATCGAGGTGCAGTCGGTTACCAGGCCGCACCAAAGAATCACGACCTCCCGCCACGTATCTCGGTCGGAGCGGAACCGCTCGACAACCAACTGAGATTGGTTGATGAGCGCCTCTGCCGCGAAGTACTCCTGAAAGGTGAGATGAGCAAAGGAAAATCGCGTCCCCCCGTCGATGGACAGCAGCAATCCGCTTCGCTCGACGATCTCCCGCATGATCCCACCGACCTGAGATGCCTCGCGCCCGATCTTCGGCATCAACTCGGACGCGCACTCGAAAGCCTCCTCTTGGCTTATGGTGCGGCGGTCGTGGTCCCCGTCTCGAACGATCTCCTGCATTCGAAGCGCCAACCCCGACAGGACCGTCCGCTTTTCTCCGGCATCGAACTGGTTTTGCCTCAAGTGCCCCTGCCACTGCTCCAAGAGGATCGCCGCCGCCTGTCGATAAAACTCAGCACGCGAGCGCGGCAGGACGTAAGTTGGATTGTCACTGTAGAGGTGGGTAATGATGGTGAGAAGCAGTGGGTTCCTCGCCGCCAGGAACAGCTGTGGCTGTTCCCGCAGAGCAGCCATGAGCTGGGCGGGGGACTTGCCCGCCGGCATCGGATCCGACCAGGAATCCAGGAAGGATTGGATCTGCTGGTCTTCGAAGGGCTCTAGTTCGACGTGCTGATCGGCGATCGAGTCGAACTCCCCGTGGTACACCGCAGAGCGGCAGGTGAGCACGGCGGAGCATGACCTCACCTCGAGAAAGCTCCTGACCTTTGCGGCCACCGAGTTCCTCTCCGTCGCCGGCACCTCGTCGAGGCCGTCGAGGAGGAGCAAGAGCCAGTTCTTCTCGAGAGCGGTGTGGATGAACTTCTCGGCCCGGGGAAAGCCGTACCGTGCAAAAGCATCCACTAGGTAGTCCTCCATCGAGTCGCCGCCCTGAGCCGGATGCACAAGCCGATGCAGCTCGACCAGAACTGGCAGATGTCGCTTTTCCTGGTCGTCCCTCTCAGACTCGCTGGCCGCGAGATGACGCAGGAGCATTGACTTCCCGGCACCGGGGGGACCGGTGACCACGACGCGGGAATGCTCTTCGAGCAGGTCCCACGCCTCGCGGGGCTTCTCGGCGCCGTCCCCGGCCACCCTCAGAGACACATATATTCGCCGTAGCAAAAGAGGGCGGTTGGGCCTGAAGGGAACGTTGATTCTTTCCGTGTACTCCCTTAGGCCTCGGCGATAATTGCCCAGGGCGCGTCTTCGCAGGAGCCTGCTGCCGGCAAGACGTTGATAAGCGAAGGAACCGACCTTGTCGATTCCCTTACGCAAAGCATCTTTGATCGCACTGCCGAAAACAGTGGTGATGAAGAGGGCGGCGGCAAGGAACCAGCCTCCATCCTTCAGCGCACTCACTAAATCCCCCCGCGCCATCGGGGGTACTGTAGCGGGAGCAGGTGCCGAGGTGGAGTAGCTTTCTGGCTGGCTCCTCGAACCGGAAGTTCGTCAGATGGCGACCGATTCAACCTGAGAGGAGAGCTCGCCGTCTAGCAGAGCGTGCAGGGCGAAGCCGGCGACACCGCCGAACTCGACACCTTCGGTCTCGAAGTCCGGCTGCGCCTGCAGGTAGGTGCTGGGCACGGCGATCACCGGGCAGCCGGCAAGGCTGGAGGCGGCAATGCGGTGGAGGTGGCCGCCGACGATCGCCCGCAGTTGCGGATGCCGCCCCACCACCTCCGCGAGCGCCTCGCGCTGGCCCGGCTCGAGGTTGATCCCGTCCCACTCCCGCACCCCGGTGGCCAGCGGCGGGTGGTGCATCGCCAGCAGGGTCGGCCGCTCGGCTAGCGCCCGCAACTCTTCGTCGAGCCAGCGCCGCTGCTGGGAGCTGTACCTGCCGGGATCCTGGCCGGGGACGTTCGAGTCGAAGACGACGAGGCGCAGCTCACCGACGTCGACCGAGTAGTTGACCGGCTCGTCCCCGACCCCCGGTAGGCCGAAGATCTCCCGCACGAGAGCCCGGTCGTCGTGGTTGCCCGGCATGACGTGAAGCGGAGCATCCAACCGCTCCAGCAACTGGCGGGCAAGCTGGAACTCGGGTTGACCGCCGTCATGAGTGAGATCCCCCGAGACGAGCACGGCGTCAACCTCGTTCGGCAGTGAGCGAACCGCCTCGACCACCGCTTCGAGACGCGGGACCGGGTCAACCCCGTTCTCGCTGGCTCCGATGTGCAAATCGCTGAACTGGGCAAGAAGGATCGGCTTGTCCACTTAAAGGTTCAGGTAGAGACGCAGCGCTTTGCGGATGACATTGCTGGTGGACTCTTCGTCGCTGGCCGCCCGGCAGGAGAGTGCTTCACGAAGCTCCGGGTCCAGACGAACCGACTCGACGCTGGCTGGACCTGAACCCATTGCCGGCCGCCCCCGGCGGCGCTCGAGGATCTCGTCGACGTAGTAGCCGGCCTCGGCTTTTCGGGAAAGCTCCTCGACCAGCTCCTCGGTAATGAGCTTGCCATCAGGAGTCCTTCCGTAGGTTTTCCGGCGCTTCATTGCCGTTCTCCGAGCAGGATGCGGCTGCTTTTCGGACGCATCCTCATTGCGTGGATGGCCATCTCGGATCCCCTGTGGCGAGTCACGGTGATGACCTCGAGTAGCGCAGCGTTGCGGTCGGGACCCAGGTAGAGACGCGTCGAGTCATCGCTGTCCTCGATCTTCATTGCGTGCTTCACGGCGTGCCTGATATCAGCGTCCGAAATCCCGTGCTTCCGTGCTGCGGGATGAATTTTCAGCATTATCGTACTACGAAATTCATGCCACCAGCCGCACTTCGAGGCTCGGCATCGCGATAGCGCCGCCGCCGCCGATCAGGGCGAGGATGCGGGTGACGTAGGCCTGGGTCTCGGGATAGGGCGGGATGCAGTTGCAGGCTTCGACCGGGGCGGGGCCGGCGTTGTAGGCGGCGAGGGCTAGTTCGGGGGAGCCGAACTGGCGCAGGAGGTCGGACATCAGGTGCGCCTGCGCGTCGATCGCGGCGACCGGGTCGAAGGGGTTGGTGAGACCGTAGGCGGCGGCCGTGCTTGGCATGAACTGGGCGATGCCCTGGGCACCGGCCGGCGAGCCGGCGTTGGGGTCGAAACCCGACTCGGCCATCAGCTGACCGGCCATCAGCGCCGGCGGCACGCCCCAACGGGCGGCCGAGTGCAGGATCGGCTCGCGGTACTGAGCCGGCACGAATGAGGGCAGCGTGGTCGAGGAGACCGTCGAACCGGTCCCTCCCCCACCCTCGGTCACTGCTTCTCCCGCGGGAGAACAGGGCGCCGAGCCCGCCTCGAAGCCGTAATGCCAGGCCTCCCACGAGTAGCGCTGGACGAAGCCGAAGCGGCCGGCGTTGGACGCCAGCCAGCCATACGCCGACGACGGCCCGAGGTCCAGCTCGGTCGCGCAGCGGTGCAGCGATTGACCCGGCGGGGCGACCCAGGTGGGATCGGGGTTGGCGGCGAACAGTTCAGCCTGCTCGGCGTCGGAGCGAAAGCCGGAGACGACCATGAGGACGATTCCGTCCGCGCTAGCGGCCGCCGCCATCTGGTCATAGGCGGCGGCGACATCCGGCCGCATGCCCTCTCCGTCCCGGAAGATCAGCATCCCGCCGTAACCGCCGCCGCTTGCCATCGCGGTATCGCCACCCGAGGCCGCTCCAAACGGCGCGGCCGCTTCGGCAACGGCCGAGGCTTCGACCCGATGGCCGTCGCCTTCCCGCAGGCCCGCGACGATCGCGACCTTGGCCCGAACGGGCGCGAACGATTCCGCGTCGGGGAAGCGGACACGGACCCGATCCGGATCGATCTCGTTGGCGCGGGCGGCGGCCAGAGCGGCGGCGCGCGCCCGCGCCAGGTAAGCCGCCTTCCCAAGGTGTCCCGGGTTCGGCCGTCCGTCCGCCAGCCGCGGCGGGGCCAGCAGCTTTGGCAGGTCATCCCGCATCGAGCGGACGGCGGAGATCGCGACCAGGTCGGCCGCGCGCTGGACCCGCCCCTTGCCGGTTACCGCCCCGGCTATCGCGACCAACGCCAAGGCGGCGGCGATGATCGCCAGCGATCCGGCGAGCGCCAGAATCAGCGCCTGGCCCGACTCGCCCCTCGCCTTCATTCGCTCGCGCCGGAGAGACGACGAACGAGCCGCTGGGGCAGCCCTCCAGGCGATCCGGCCGGCAGCACGCCGAAGAGGGCGCGGCGCTCTGCCACCCAGCCAAGGCGGCGCTTGAGGACGCCGATCGCCAACCCGCGCTCGATCAGCTCGCGAGCCGTCAAAGCCACCAGCGCCCGGTCGCTCTGCAGGTCGGCACGCAGCAGAACGCCTGACGGCCGCAGGTTCACCGATCTCTCCAGCGCCGGCTGGAGCAGCTGCGGCGGAACGTGAACGGCGGCGGTCGCACCTCGCGCCACCGCTATCGCCGCCGCCGCGGCGGTGAGCCCTTCCAGATCGGGCGAGACCGCAAGGTGGCAGACCTGACCGCGGCCGGCGACCTTCACCTGCGGCAGATGCGCCGCCAACCGCTCCTCCAGCTTCTGCGCCGCCGCGGAGATGATCAACGTCGGTCGCGGCGCCCGCCCGCCGACGTCGACGAACAACCCGGCAGCGCCGGCGTCCGCCCCGGCACAAGCCAGCGCCGCCGCCGCACCGCGCGAGCCCTCTGCCTCCGCGACCGCCGTGACCAGGACGGTGGGCCCGTCGCCGAGCGGGTTGGCGATCTCCGTAGGACCGCCCCTCAATGGAGCGATGACGCTCATCGCGCCGCCTTCGCCGCAGCGCTGCTGCTGACCGCCAGCCGCTCGGAGAGCGCCTCGATCGGCGAGGGCGGCCGCAGCCGCACCGAGACCCTGTCGCCTTCCACCGCGACCGAAACATCGTCCTCCGCCCATCCGGGCAGTGCCGCCCGAGCGGCAGCGGCGGCCGAGCCGCCCGAGGCCAGCGCCAGCGCCCCCGCCTCGGCGGCACCGTCGGCAAGCGTCAGCGCGTACCCCGCAACCAGCAGTTGCAGCGCCACCAACGCCGCCAGCAGCAGCGCCGGCAGCGCCGCCACCAGCTCCACCGTCGCCTGCCCCCGCTCAGCCATCGCCCGGCTCCAGTCCGCTGCCGGCGCCTACTTGCAACTCCGGCAGCGAGGGGACCAGCCGCGGCACCTCGACCCGCACTGAGACCCCACCCTCCTCCTCCACCTCCGCCTCCTCCCGCATCGAGGGCGGAAGCGCCGAGCGCGCCGCGGCGGAGGCGTCCCCACCGACCAGCGCCGCCCGCGCTCCCGCCCGCGCGGCCACGCTCGCCGACCAGAGCGCCTGGCCGGCGAGCGCGATCTGCGCCGCCACCAGAACCCCCAGCAGCAGGAAGGGAATCGCCGCGACCAGCTCAACCGAAGCGGTCCCCTCCTCCCCGTGCGCTGCGTCCCTGGCTCCTGGCGGCATGGGTCAAACGTGCCGGGACAACCCGCACCCGTGGTGCGCACTTCGCAAATTCTTTGACTCGGTTCTCGAGCGCCTTCGTAAACTTGGGGCGTGCGCATTGCCCGCAACGTCGCGATCATCATGCTGCTGGCGCTGGTCGTCGCCTTCCTGCCCGGCGGCGGCAACGCTGCCGCGGCCGTCCTCACCGCCCTGACCATGGCCCTGCTCGCCGGGATCGCCTGGATGATCTACACCGTCAGTCGCGAGAACCAGCTGACGCTGGCGACCCTCAGCGACGGCCGGCGCGCCATCCTCTACGGCGCGGTCGGCCTGATCGCCCTGCTGATCGCAGGGAGCGACAAGCTCTTCTCCACCGGCGGCGGGACGCTGCTCTGGATCGTCCTCCTCGCGATCGCCGTCGGTGCGATCTGGCGGGTCTGGATGGAGGCCAACACCCTCAGCTGAGGTGGCCCCTCCGCTACCCGCCCTCTAGCTAGTCGGTCATCACGAAGATGCCGATGACCAGCGCCGCGGCGACGCAGACGAGCGCCAGGGCCCCGACGACTCCGGCGGCGGCCGCTGCCACCGGCCGCTCGTTGCGGCTGAGTTCGACGAACTGGCTCGCGCCCCAGATCCCGACCGAGAAGGCGAAGGTGACGCCGATCCCCCCCACCGCGGCAGCCGCAATCGTCTGCAGCAGTTCGTCGGTGTGGACGACGGTGGCGATCACGCGGTCGTCCCCTCGACCGGGGCACCCTGCCGGGCCCGCCGGGAGAAGGCGACGGCGATCATCCCCAGCGCGATCGCCGTGACCACGATCGGCCCGACGGCACCGGAGCCGAAGATCCGCGTGACCCCGTAGGTGAGAGCTCCGATCGCCGCCGCCGCCGGCAGGGTCAGCACCCACGCCATGAAGATGTTGCCGGCGACGCCCCAGCGCACCGCCGAGAGCCGTTTCGCCGCGCCGGACCCCATCACGCCGCCGTTGATCACGTGCGTGGTCGAGAGCGGGAAGCCGTAGTGGGTCGAGGCGAGGATCACCGCGGCGCCCGCGCCCTGGGCCGAGAAGCCCTGGGCGGCGTCCATCTTGATGATCCGCGTCCCGGTCGTCTTGATGATCCGCCAGCCGCCGCTGTAGGTGCCGAGCGCGATCGCCGTCGCCGCCGAGAAGATCACCCAGAACGGCGGGTCGGAGTCGGCCGCGAGGGTCCCGTTGGCGATCAGCGCCAGGGTGATGATGCCCATCGTCTTCTGGGCGTCGTTGGTGCCGTGCGCGAGCGCCAACAACCCGCCGGAGATGATCTGTCCGTAGCGGTAGCCGCGGGTGACGATGCCGGGCCGCTGCCTACCGACGACCCGGTAGGAGATCCCGATCGCGATGCCGGCGACGAGAAAGGCGAGGACCGGGGCGACGACCGCGGGGATCAGGACTTTGCCGATCACGCCGTCGGCGATCACCGCGTCGAAACCGACGGCGGCCACCGCCGAGCCGACGACGCCGCCGATCAGCGCGTGGGACGAGCTCGATGGGAGCCCGAAGTACCAGGTGATCAGGTTCCAGGCGATCGCCCCGATCAACCCGGCGAAGACGATCGTCGGCGTGATCACTTCGGCGTCGACGACATCTTTGGCGACGGTCGCGGCGACGCTGATCGAGATGAAAGCGCCGACGAAGTTGAGGATGGCGGCGAAGGCAATCGCCACCTGCGGCCGCGCCGCCCCGGTGGAGATCGAGGTGGCAACGACGTTCGCCGTGTCGTGAAAGCCGTTGGTGTAGTCGAACGCCAGCGCCGTGGCGATGACGATCACCAAGATGATGTCGGCGCTCACGACCCAGTCACGAGTTTTTGATGACGATGCCCTCGAGAATCTGCGCCGCGGTCTCGGTGGCGTCGATCGCCTCCTCGAGCACCGCGAACATGTCCTTCCAGCGGATCACGACCATCGGGTCGATCCCGTTGGAGAAGAGCGAGGCGACGGCGTCGCGGGAGATCCGGTCGCCGTCGTTCTCGAGCCGGTGGATCTCGATCCAGTATTTGTCGAGGTCCTTGAACTGCGGCAGCTGCTCGAGCCCCATCGCCAGCTGTTCGCAGGAGGCGACGAGGACTTTGGTCAGCGCCTGCGCCTGCTCCATCGGCGCCTCGATCTTGTAGAGGCCGAGAAAGTCGGCGGCCTCCTCGGTGAAGTCGACGATGTCGTCCATCTGCGTCGCCAGGCCGTAGATGTCCTCGCGGTCGATCGGGGTGACGAAGGTCGAGTTGAGTCGCTGGATGATCGAGTGGGTGATCCGGTCGCCCTCGTTCTCGGCCTCGACGATCGACCGCGAAAGGCCCCCCGACTCCGGCCAGGTGTGCATCATCTCGTCAAGCAGGCGAGCGGCGTGCAGGGCGTTCTGACCGGCCTCGATGAAGAGGTCGAAGAAGGTCCTGTCGCGAGGGAGAAGCGAGAAGCGCGCCACTGCGACGGCATCCTAGTGACGCGAGGAGCGTCTGCGGGTTCTAGGCAGGCGAAGCGGCCAAATGCTCCGCGGCACGCGCGGAATGTCGTGCGATCAGCTCTTCCTGCACGTTCCGCGTTTCCCCGTCCGGCTGCCGCTTCGACCAGGAGCCGTCGGAGCCGAGCTCCCAGGAGTTGGAGTTGTCGGCGAGGGAGCGCTCCAGCACGTCGAGCAGCTCCGCCTTCAGCGCCGCGTCCTCGACCGGCGTCACCAGCTCGACCCGGCTGTCGAGGTTGCGCGGCATCAGGTCCGCCGAGCCCATCAGGACCCGCGTCTCCTCGCCGCGGCGGAAGGCGTAGATCCGCGAGTGCTCGAGGAAACGGCCGACGATCGAGCAGACGCGGATGTTCTCCGAGATTCCCTCCACCCCAGGCCGCAGGCAGCAGATCCCGCGCACGTTGAGGTCGATCCGCACGCCCGCCTGCGAGGCCTCGTACAGCGCCCGGATGCAGCGGGCGTCGACCAGCGAGTTCATCTTCAGCGCGATCCGAGCCTCCTCCCCGGCCTGGTGCGCCTCGGCGGTGCGCTGGATCTCCTCGATGATCTGGTCCCGCATCGTCGTCGGCGAGACCAGCACCTTGCGGTACTCGGCCGGCCGGCCATAGCCGGTGAGGAAGTTGAACATCTCGGCGACGTCGGCACCGATGTCGGGGTCGGCGGTGAAGAGGCCCATGTCGGTGTAGAGACGCGCGGTCTTCGGGTTGTAGTTGCCGGTGCCGACGTGAACGTACTCGCGCACCTGCTCGCCCTCGCGGCGGGCGACGAGAATCGCCTTCACGTGCGTCTTCAGGCCGGGAATGCCGTAGACGACGTGGACGCCCGACTCCTCCAGGGACTTCGCCCAGTGGATGTTGGCCTCCTCGTCGAAGCGGGCTTTCAGCTCGACCATGCAGACCGCCTGCTTGCCGCGTTCGGAAGCGCGAATCAGCGCCGGCACCAGCGCCGAGTCGTCGCTGGTCCGGTACACCGTCTGCTTGATCGCCAGCACGTTGGGGTCGGCGACGGCCTGGGCGACGAAGCGCTCGACCGAGGTCGCGAAGGAGTCGTAGGGATGGTGGACGAGGAGGTCGCGCTGGCGGATCTCGGCGAACATGTCGACCGGCTCGTCGTCCTCGCCCTGCAGGCGCGGCTGCGTCACCGGCGACCAGGGCGGCCAGCGCAGCTCGGCGTGGCCGGGGACGTCGGCGATCGCGTCGAGGTCGGCGAGGTCGACCAGCCCCTCGACGTCGTAGACCTCGCGGTCTTCCAGCCGCAGGGCGGCGACCAGCTGCTCGCGCAGCTTCGGGTTCATCCCGGAGGCGACCTCGAGCCGCACCACCTCGCCGAAGCGGCGGCGGCGGAGCTCGTCCTGAACCGCCTGCAGGAGGTCGTCGGCCTCGTCGGAGACGTTGAAGTCGGCGTCGCGGGTGACCCGGAAGTAACCGTGGTCGATCACTTCGATGCCCGGGAAGAGGGCGTCGAGGTTGGCGGCGATCACCTCCTCCAGCGGGACGAAGGCCTTGCCGCTCTCGCCCAGCGGCAGGAAGCGGCCGAGCAGCTCCTTCGGGACCTTGACCCGGGCGATGATCTCGTTGCCGCTCTCGGCGTCGCGCAGGAGGACGCCGAGGCTGAGCGAGAGGTTCGAGATGTAGGGGAAGGGCCGGCCGAGGCCGATCACCAGCGGCGTCAGCGTCGGGAAGACCTGGTGCTTGAAGCGGTCGTCGATCTCCCGCCGCTCCTCCTCGTCAGCCGTCTCCAGAGTGACGATGCGGATTCCCTCCTCCTCCAGCGCCGGCCGCAGGTCGCCGCTGAAGCAGGCGCAGAGGCGGTCGTCGAGCTCGAGCACCTGCCGCTGGATCGCGTCGATCTGCTCCTTCGGGGTGAGCCCGTCGGGCCCGCGCGCTTCGATCCCGGCGTCGAGCTGATCGAAGAGGCCGGCGACCCGGACCATGAAGAACTCGTCGAGGTTGTTGGCGTAGATCCCGCAGAAGCGAACCCGCTCCAGCAACGGCACCTCCGGGTCCTCGGCGAGTTCGAGAACCCGCTGGTTGAAGTCGAGCCAGGAGAGCTCGCGGTTGAAGTAAAGGGCGGGATCGTCGATGGCCCCATCGTACTGCGGGGCCCCCGGCTGGTCGCCGGGCTCAGGCGGCACGGGCGAGGCTCTGCGGCCGCTCCGCGACGGCGGCGTCGAGCGCCCGCCGGTACCCGGCGGCGAGCTGGCCCATCGAGCGCTCCCAGGAGCGCTCGCGGGCGGCGCGGGCGGCAGCGTTGCCGAGCTGGCGGCGCAGTTGCGGCGTGGAGGCGAGTTGCAGCAGCGTCCCGGCCAGGTGGTCGGCGTCGGGGCGGCAGAGCAGGCCGGTATGGCGGTTCTCGATCAGCGCCGCCGGCCCGCCCTCGGCGACGGCGACGACCGGCAGGCCGCTGGCCGCAGCCTCGAGGATCACCTGGCCGTAGGTGTCGGTGCTGCTGCAGAAGAGGAAGGCGTCGGCGCTGGCGTAGGCGCGTGGCAGCTCCTCGCCGGAGAGCCAGCCGAGGAAGGTGGCGCGGTCGCCGAGCCGCTCGCGCAGCTCGCCTTCCTCCGGTCCGCCGCCGGCCAGCAGCAGGTGCAGGCGCCGGTCGCGCTCGTGGGCGCGGAGGAAGCTCTCGGCGAGCAGGTCCACCCCCTTCTCGCGGGTGAGGCGACCGGCATAGAGGACCTTGATCTCGCCCGGGAAGGCATCCGGCTCCGCCTTGCCGGGATCGAACCGGTCGAGGTCCACCCCCCGCTCCCAGCGCCCGACCCGCGCCGGGTCGGCGCCGAGGGCGATCACCGAGGCGTCGGCGGAGGGACTCGGCGAAAGCACGGCGCCCGGCGCCGAGTAGAAGGCGCCGAGGCCGGCGCGGGTCAGCGCCTCCAGGGTCCCGTCCTTGCTGCGCATGCCGGCGTAGGTGGCGATCTCGGTGTGGTAGCTGGCGATCAGCGGCACGCCGGTGATCCGGCTCATCAGGGTGGCGGCGATTCCGGCCGGGCCGGGGGCGGTGACGTGGACGAGGTCATAGGCGCCCTCGGCCAGGACCTCGACCAGGTCCGGCAGCCCGGGGACGCCGAGGCTCATCCCCTCGTAGAAGGGGATCTCGAGCTCGGTGGCGGCCGGCAGGCGGCGGTCGACGCCGGGGTCGGTGCCGACGACGTCGACGTCGAAGCCCGGCACCCCGCGCTCGCGGATCTGTTCGATCGTGTGGGTGACCCCGTGCATCGAGCCGATCCCGTCGGCGATCACCGCGACGCGCTGGCGCTCGCCGCGCCGGTCGCGCAGCTTCGCTTTCTCCGCCCCCAGGAAGGCGGTCGCCGGCGCGTAGGGAACCGCCGGCACCATCGCCTCGAAGAGGGGGTTGACGGCGCCCGGGAGGTCACCCTTCGCAACCGCCTCGGCGCCGGCCGTAATCGCCTCCCGCAGGCGCCGATCGTGGATCCGGCGGGCGCGGCGGTAAAGATCAGGGTGAGAGAAGCCGTCCTCCTGGAGAAAGGCGATCAGCTCCCGGCCCCGCAGCTGCAGGCCGAGACCGTCGAGCCAAGCGTCCAGCAAAGCCCGAGCATCCTCCGGACCCACATCAGCTGCGATCTTCCCTTCCCGAGCAGCGCCCTCCCGGATCACTCTTTCAGCCATCTTCAGCACCACAGACGGATCTGGACCAGCGCCCGGTTGGACGGGCGGGAGCCCCTCCCCGGACCCTCCCCGCTGTTGTCCGGGGAGGGGCTCCCGCCCGTCCCCCCGGCCCCCCTCAGCCAGGGCCCGCGTCGCCAGCGCCATCGCCGCGTGCGTCCACTTAGCCGCGCTGCCCTGTTCCCCATGCGCTTCGGCGTCGCCACGGAGCATGTGGGCGAGAAACTCTTCCGGCGTCTCCGCGGCCGGCACCTCGGTGAAGGTGCGGCCGATGTCGACGCCGGCATGGTCGTCGGAACCGCCGATGCCAGTGCCGCCGTGCGTCTCGACGTAGATCGCGGCGGGCATGTTCAGCTCGGCGGCCCGAGAGCCGTTGCGCACCTCCCAGATCGGAAAGAGCTCCGCCAGCCGCCGCCGGTGGCGCCGGGTCAGCGGCGCGGCGACGTTGAAGAAGGGATGCGCCAGGGCGGAGGCGATCCCGTGCTCGTGAAGGTACGCGGCGCAGGCTTCCACATCGCCGGAATGCGCCTGCAACCACTCGTGGTCTCCGGGAGTGATCCCGTAACAGAGGACGTGAACCGCCTGGGGCTCGCCGGCGAAGCGGGCGGTCAGCTCCTCGGAGACGAAGCAGTCGGGACGATCGGTGAGCTCGAGGCAGCCGTCGATCGTGTCGTGGTCGGTGATCGTGACGAAGTCCATCCCGCGCCGCTTGGCCAGCTCGTAGACCTCCTCCGGCGGGGTCGCGCACTCCGGCAGCCCCAACGAGCGCTGAACGCCCAGCTTCGAGAACTGCGAGGCAGTCGAGTGGCAATGCATGTCAACACGGGAAGTCATCGGTGCTCTCCCTCTATCGATCTCTCTCTTTCACCCACAGAGTTCGCTATCAGCGGGGGAAAGTTGTGAAAAAGGGGAGAACTTTCGGAGGCCATCTCTTATTTGGGCATGCAAGAGCGCCACACGCGGAACCTCGTCCGGGTCATCGTTGGCGCCGCCCTATGCGCGGCGCTGACTGCCGGGGCCACAGTCCCGGTCCCGGAGGATCTGCCGGCTGTCGCTTTCGGGCAATCTGGCCTATATCGACTGCAAGTCGCGCTCTTCGTCTTCTACGCCGGGCTCTTGCTGGTCACTCCCGCCTTCTCAGGACTGATGAATGGGCGACTTCCCATCGAGATCTCAACCCGTGGCGCCAGGTTCGCGGAGAAAGCGGATTACTCGGATGAAGAAGCCGAAGCCGCTGCCCAGCAACTCGAGCAAAGCATCAGCCGGCTTGCAGATCGAGTGACGAAGGCAGAAGCCTGGATCGCTGCGAAAAGGGATGGAGACAAGAGGTGACTGACCGTAAATTCATTGCAATGAACAAGCAGGAGCAGAGGGATCTGGCCAGGCGCCTGGCTAACGTCTCAGACGTTCTCGACTTCGAAGCCGCCCTCGAAATCGTCGAGTTCGATCCAACGAAAGCAGAAGAGTTGATTCTCATGCGGAAGGAACATGAGAGGCGACAGGAAAAACGCGCCCGCCTCCGCGAGCAACGTCGGCGAGCCCTCATCGAAGACTTCGGCTAAGCCGCGACGCGCTCGGGGGAGCCGTTGATGCTGCCGTTGAGGAGGTCGAGGATGACCCCCTCGCGGAGGCCGCCCTTGCCGATCTGCAGGGGCTGGCCGAGCAGGTCGGAGAGCTTCTCGAGGAGGAGGACGCCGGTGGGAAGGATGCGGACCCGGGTCGGGTCGAGCTCGAAGCGGCGGCCGACGTCGGCGGCGGGGTCGCTGGAGAGGACGCGGATGCCGCGCTCCAGGGTCTCGTACTCGAGCACCGCACCGACCAGGCGGCGCAGCGAGGTGGCGGAGCCGCCGACGGCGACGGCCTGAGCCGGGCGCTCGATCTCGACCCCCTCGAAGATGTCGTCGATGCGGTCGCGGGTGCGGCGTATTTCCGCTGCCGAGGGCGGGTCGGAGGAGATCAGCTCGTCGGCGAGGTTGCCGGAGCCGACCGGCCAGGAGCGAACGCTCTGGACGCCGTCGGGGACGGTGCCGAGAATCACCTCGGTCGAGCCGCCGCCGATGTCGACGACGCCGATCAGGCCCTCGGGGCGATGCCCCAGCGTCTTGGTGGCGCCGATGAAGGAGAGTCGGCCCTCCTCCTCCTCGGGCAGGACCTCGATCGGGACCCCGGCCGCGGCGCCGACGGCCTCCGCAACCTCCTCGCCGTTGCGCGCGTCGCGCACGGCGGCGGTGGCGACGGCGCGGATCTCTTCCGCCCCCAGCTCGCGCGCCAGCCGCACCTGGGTGGCGACGACCTCTCCGACTTCGTCGACTTTCTCGGAGGAGATCCGCCCCTTGCCGTCCACGGCCTTGCCGATCCGCGTATAGGCCCGCTGCTCCATCACCTTCTTCAACTGCCCATCCACAGGCTCTGCAACAAGCAGCCGGGTGGTATTGGAGCCGATATCTATCGCCGCACAAAGCATTGGGGGCATCCCCTGCATGTTCCCAGGGTGATCGGATCTCAACCTCGGCCCGGTTCGCCCTGAGGGTGTCCGAGCATCCAGCGCAGGACACTCCGAGGCGCCCAGCGGCCCGAACTTCAGCCGTTAAGAGGGGTGCGAAGCGTCCTCGAACTCACGGAACAACCCCGTGACCACGAAGGCGACCTGCTCGCCGATGTCCACCGCGTTGTCAGCGATCCGCTCGATCGCCCGCGCCGCCAGCAGCATCGTCATCGCCCATTCGCGCTTGTCGGCGTCGTCGCCGATCTCCAGGGCGAGGTGGAAGCACTCGCGGTTGAGGTTGTCGACGACGTCGTCGCGGCGGACGAGGTCGCGCGCCATCTCCACGTTGCGATCTTCGAAAGCCCGCTTGGCCTGCGGGATCAACGTCCTCGTGTGCCCGCCCATCGTCAGGATCAGCTTCACCATCTCCGGGTCGGTCGGCGCCTCGGTGCCGGAGAGCGGGATCACCTTGCAGACGTTCACGCACTGGTCCCCCATCCGCTCGATGCTCTTCAGCACGTGCAGCAGCGAGGAGATCAGCCGCAGGTCCGTCGCCACCGGCGACTGCGTCGCCAGCAGGGTGATCAGGCTCTGGTGCACCTCCAGGTAGCGACCGTCGATCCGGTCGTCGTCGTTGATCACGACCTGGGCCAGCTCGACGTCCTGGTGCTCGACCGCTTCCATCGTCCGGCCGAGGGCGACGTTGACCATGTCGAGGCCGTCGAGGGCACTGCCCTCGAGCCTCTCCAACTCCTCCTGGTAATGCACGCGAACGCTCTCGGGCATCAGCCGACCTTTCCGGAGACGTAGTCCTCGGTGCGCTTGTCGCGCGGGTTGGTGAAGATCTGCTCGGTCACGTCGTACTCGACCAGCCGGCCCCAGCGGTTGTGCTCCTCGGCGTCGAGCTCGACCATCAGGAACGCGGTCCGGTCGGAGACCCGCGCCGCCTGCTGCATGTTGTGCGTGACGATGACGATCGAGAACTTCTCTTTCAGCTCGATCATCAGGTCCTCGATTTTCCCGGTCGAGATCGGGTCGAGCGCCGAGCAGGGCTCGTCCATCAGGATCACGTCGGGCTCGACGGCGATACAGCGGGCGATGCAGAGCCGCTGCTGCTGGCCGCCCGACAAGCCGAAGGCGTTGTCCTTGAGCCGGTCCTTGACCTCGTCCCAGAGGGCCGCGCCGCGCAGCGCTTTCTCCACCACCTCGTCGAGGTTCTCCTTGCGCCCGAGAACCCGGGGGCCGAAGGCGATGTTGTCGTAGATCGACTTCGGGAACGGGTTCGGTTTCTGGAACACCATCCCGATCAGCTTGCGGACCTGGATTGGGTCGACGCCCGAGCCGTACAGGTCCTCACCGTGGTAGAGCAGTTCCCCTTGGACTTCCGCGTTGGGGATCAGGTCGTTCATCCGGTTGAGGCAGCGCAACAGCGTGCTCTTGCCGCAGCCGGAGGGCCCGATCAGCGCCGTCACCTCGTTGTGGCCGATGTCCATCGAGATCCCCTTGACGGCGGCAACGCCGCTGTAGAGGACGTCGATGCCCTTCAGCTCGAAGACCTTTTCCCTCACCTTGGGGGCAGGGCTCGACTGGAACTCGGGCCGCACCGCGATCTTCGGCGTCTGCTCTTTCAACACACCTACCACCTTTGCTCGTAGCGATTTCGTAGCCAGATCGCAAAGGAGTTCATCGCCAGCAGGACCACCAGCATGACGATCACCCCCGCGAAGGCCAGCGTCTGGAACTCGTCCTGCGGACGCAGCGCGTAGTTGAAGATCTGCACCGGCATCGCCGAGTAGCCGTCGGTGCCGAAGGGGGTCGGGTCGAAGGTGACGAAGACCGTCGCCCCGACCAGCAGCAGGGGGGCGGTCTCGCCGAGGGCGCGGGAGACGGCGAGGATCACCCCGGTGGCGATGCCGGGGACGGCGGCCGGCAGCACCTGCCTGCGGATCGTCTGCCACTGGGTCGCGCCGAGCGCGAGCGAGCCCTGCCGAATCGAGTCCGGAACGGCGCGCAAAGCCTCTCGCGAGGCGATGATCACCATCGGCAGCACCAGCAGCGCCAGGGTCAGCGAACCGGCGACGAGGATGAAACCGAGGTCGAGCGGGCCGCGGACGATGAAGGCGAGGCCGAGGATGCCGTAGATGATCGAGGGAACCGCGGCGAGGTTCTGGATGTTGACCTCGATCAGCCGGTTCCACCAGCGGTTGCCGTCCGCGTACTCCTCGAGGTAGATCGCCGCTCCCACCCCGATCGGGACGACGAAGAGGATGACGCCGGCGATCAGCTGCAGCGAGCCGATGATCGCCGGGCGGTAGCCGGCTTTGTCGGGGAAGGCGGTCGAGGGCGGGTTATTGATCAGGTCGAGACTGAGGGCCGAAGACCCCCTGGCGAAGGCCTGGATCAGCAGCGCCCCGAGCCCGGCGAGGGCGATCAGGACGGCGAGCAGGAGCAGCCCGGCGAAGATGGTGTTGCGGATCACGTCGCCGCGCGGCTGATTTCGCAGCATCGCCTCCGTCGTCGCCCGGGCCCCGGCCACGGCGAGGCGGTTCCGCGGTGCGCTTGCCCCCCCGGCCTCCATCACTCATACACCTCGCGGTACCTGCGGACGAGGCGGATGGCGATCACGTTCATGATCAGGGTGATCGCGAAGAGGAGGGCTCCGACCGCGAAGATGCTTTTGTAGTCGACCGTCCCGGTGCCGATGTCGCCAGTGGCGGTGGTGGCGATGTAAGAGGTCATCGCCTGGATCGACTCGACCGGGTTGAGGGTGAACTTCGGGGTCGAGCCGCCGGCGAGGACGACGATCATCGTCTCCCCCACCGCACGCGAGGTAGCCAGCACGATCGAGGCGACGATCCCCGACAGCGCCGCCGGGAAGACCACTTTCGTCGCCACCTTGGCCTTGGTCGCGCCGAGGGCGTAGGCGCCCTCGTGCAGGCCGCGCGGCACCGCCCGCATCGCATCGTCGGAGAGGGAGGCGATGATCGGCACCACCATCAAGCCGATCCCGAGGGCCGCCGCCAGCGCCATGAAGGGCTTGCCCGTGGCGCCGCCGAGAAAGTCACCCGGCCAGATCGGCTGGATCACGTGGGGAAGGATGAAGCTGACGGCGAAGATGCCGATCGCCACAGTGGGGATCCCGGCCAGGACCTCGAGGATCGGCTTGATCGTCTTGCGCGCTCGGGGCGAGGCGTACTCGCTGAGGTAGACGGCCGAGCCGAGGCCGATCGGAACCGCGAACAGCATGCCCCAGAGGGCGACGTTGAAGGTACCGGCGACGATCGAGAGGACGCCGAAGCTGGGGGGCTCGAACTGGGGAGTCCAGTCGATCCCGAAGAAGAACTCATCGGCCGGGACGATTTCGAAGAAACCGATCGTCGGGCCGAGCAGGGAGATGATGATCGCGGTCGTGGTGGCGACCGAGAGGACCGCGCAGAAGGCGAGCAACCACCTGATAGCCCGCTCGCCGTAGCGCTTGCTCTGCGCCTGGAGCCGGCGGGGGGGTCCCCCCGCCGGCTCCATCGCGCTGGTCGTCTTCGAACTCAACTCAAACCGTCGTGGTCGCTAGAGGCCGATTTTTTCGGCGGCTGCTTCCGATTCCGCCAGCTGGTCTTCGGTCAGCGGCACAAAGCCCAGCGATTCGGCAACCGAGCTGGCGTTTTCGAGGTAGTACTCGATGAACGCTTTGACCTCGGGCTTCTGCAGCGCCTGCTCGCTCGGGTACATGAACAGCGGCCGGCTCAACGGCGCGTAGCTGCCGTCCTGGGCGGTTTCGACCGACGGCGGCACGCAGCCTTTGCCGTTGTCGACTTCGAGCGCTTTCAGGTTGCCTTCGTTCTCCGTGTAGAAGGAGAACCCGGCGTAGCCCATGCCGCCCGGGGAGCCCTCGACGCCTTTGACGGTGGCATTGTCGTCCTCGCCGACGTTGTTGTAGTCGGTGCGGCTGACCCCCTCCTCGCCGTTGATCGATTCGGTGAAGTAGTCGAAGGTCCCCGAGTCGGTGCCGGGGCCGAACAGCGCCAGCTCCTCGTCGAAGTCCTCGTTGAGGCCGGGGATTTCGCTCCAGTTGTTGATTTTGGAGTCGGTGCCCCAAATCGCTGAGAGCTGGTCAACGGTGAGGCAGGAGACAGGGTTCTCGTTGTTGATCATCACCGTCAGCGCGTCGGTCGCTACGTGGACCTCCTCGTAGTTGACGCCCTCTTTCTTGCAGGCGTCCTCCTCTTCGGGCTCGATCGCCCGCGAGGCGTCGCTGATGTCGGTCTCGCCGGCGCAGAATTTTTCGAAGCCGCCGCCGGTGCCGGAGGTCCCGACGGTGATCCGGACGCCGGAGTTCTCGGCCATGAACTGCTCCGCGACCGCTTCGGTCAGCGGGGCCACGGTGCTGGACCCGTCGATGCGGATCGAGCCGGAGAGGTCTCCGCCTCCGCCGCCGGTCGTGTCGTCGTCGCTGCTGCCACAGGCGGCCACACCGAGCACGAGGATCGCCGCGGCGCTGATGACCGCGAGCCACTTAGAGCTGGTCACTCTGTCTCCTTCTGGTTGATTCATCTGTTGGCGCCACCCTCGCAACGTCTAATCGACACCTTGTTACGTGCCTGTGTCGAGCGTGTGAAAAAGATGTAAAAGCGCCGCCTGAGGCAGGCCCCGCGCTCAGCCGTCAGGCGAAAAGCGGTAGCCGATCCCGTTGTGGGTGTGGATCAGGCGCGACCCCGGCAGCGCCTCTCTGAGCTTCGACCGCAGACGGCTGACGTAGACGTCGACCGAGCGATCGTCGCGCCGCGGCCGCCCGCCCCAAACCTCGGAGAAGAGCTCCTCCCGGGTCATGATCCGCTGCGGGTGCTCGGCGAGCGTGACCAGCAGTTGCAGCTCCCGTACCGTCAGACAGAGAGGCCTCCCGTCGACGAGAGCTGCGTGCTCCTCTGGCCTTACCTCGAGCCTTCCCATCCCCGCCGAGGATGGCGACACCCTGGGGAAAGACGGTTACTTCGTCGTGAAGGTGCTGTGAACGCCTTGTGAAGGAGCGTCAGGGGGCGCTTCGAGCTCCGGCTCGGGCTCTGCCGGGCGCAGCTCCTCTTCGACGATGCCGGCCGGTTCGGGCTCGAAGCGGTAGCCGATGCCGAAATGGGTGTGGATGTAGGTCCAGCTCGGCGAGCGGCCTTCCAGCTTCTTGCGCAGCTTGCGGATGAAGACGTCGACGGAGCGATCGCCGTGAGCCATCGCGTATCCCCAGACCCGCTGGTAGATCTGCTCCCGCTCCAGCACCTGGCCCCGCTCCTCGGCGAGGAGATGGAGCAGTTCGAACTCCCGCCGGGTGAGGTCCAGGGCCTCGTCCCCGACGAAAGCCTGGAAGCGGTCCGGCCGGATCTCCAGCTCGCCGACGGCGAGCGGCGAGGCCTCGTGCTCGCGCCGGCCGCGGCGACGCCGGCGGGAGACGGCTTCGAGACGGGCGATCGCCTCCTCCGGATGGCAGGGCTTGGTCATCCAGTCGTCGGCGCCGAGGCGCAGGCCCCGGACTCTCTGGGCGACGGTCGAGCGCCCGGTGCAGACGACGAGGCCGAGGTCGGGCAGCATCGAGGCGACCCGATCGAGGTAGTCCCAGGCTTCGTCGCCGAGGACCGCCGGGTCGATCAGCAGCGCGTTCAGCTTCATCGCGACGAGGTCCCGCGGTGGGAGCGGTCCGGCGCTGTGGCTCAGATGCCAACCGGCCGCCTCGGCGCGGCGGGCGAGAACGGTGACGAAGCCGCTGTCGGTGTCGATGACGGCGATGCGGATAGACCGATTGTATGCGGCCGAGGAGGCGCGAACCGCCTGCGTTCACAGGATTTTCACAGGTGGCGACAAGAGCACCCCGAATTTGCGGGAAGGCGCCCGGCGCCTCTCGGTGCGCTAGATTTCCGCCCGTGAAGCGCACCGCCGCAGCCCTGCTTTCGACTCTCGCCCTGATGCTCGCCTTCGCCCCCGCGGCGCTGGCCAGCTCCGGCGCAGGCCTCGCCGGTCCGGTCACCGACAAGACGATCACCTTCTTCTGCTTCGGCGTGATCGCCTTCTTCGCCGCGCTGGTGATCTGCCTGTCGCTGATCCAGAACAAACTGGAGAAGCGCAAAGAGCAGCGTCGCAGCGATCTGGCGCGTTTCAACTAGACCCGGTTCAAGCACGGGCGGCAGTGCATTGCGCTAAGCGTGCGCTTTCCCCTGGCTGGACGCCCAGCCAGGGGGTGTCGAGTTGTTTGACAACCCTGGTACACGATGTATGCACAAATCCGTGTCACATAGGAGCGCATTTAGCTCTAGACTGGGATTAGCGGGGCTCATCGGGGCTTTGACTGGTAGCCCTCCCCGTTCAGGGAAGATGAGCCCCGCTTTCACAGATTCTTGCCATCTCAGGCCCGATTCGCAGCTAGCCTTCCCCGCCCATGGCCCGAGCTCTCTTCGTCTGCCTCCACAACGCCGGGCGCTCGCAGATGAGCGAGGCGCTGTTCCGGCGCGCCGCCGGGGAGCGCCACGAGGCCCGGTCCGCGGGTACCACCCCCGCCGATCAGGTTCACCCCGAGGTCGTCGAGGCGATGGCCGAGCTGGGGATCGATCTCGGCGGCCGCAAGCCGCACAAGCTCTCGCGCGAGGACGCCGAATGGGCGGACGTCGTGGTGACGATGGGGTGCGGCGACGAGTGCCCCTACATCCCCGGTAAGCGCTACGTCGACTGGGACCTGGAAGACCCGAAGGGCCAGTCGCTGGAGGCGGTGCGGGAGACCCGCGACGAGATCGACCGCCGGGTGCGCGAGCTGGCCGCCGAGCTCGACGGCTGACTCAGGAAAGCCGGAAGCCCGAGAGGAGGCGTTTCTCCGTCTCCCCCTCGATCTGGGCGACGACTTCGATCCGGCCCTCGAGCGGGGTGCCACGGATCTTGGTCGCGAGCAGGTCGTCGACCTGGAAGATGCCGGCGGAGTTGTTGAGCTGGATCTCGATCCGAACGGGCCGCTCCTCGCCGGCGGAGATGCGTACCTCGTCGATCGCCGCGGCGGAGATCGAGTGGATGCCCTCGTGCCCGGACTCGAGCGGGATCCGGGTCCGGCCCTGGGCCATGTCGAGGGCGTCGGCGACGCGGACGACGCCGGCCTCGAGCGTGTAGGGCTCGCCGCGGCGGCGGTGACCGATGATCGCGTGGAGGATCTCCGAGACGACGACGGTGCGCTCCGGCTCGCGGTAGGCGTCCGCAAGCAATCGCTGGAGGGCGCTGTTGGCGAGGAACAGCGAGTAGGCCTCGTGGTCGGCGCGGTGGATCGACATGCCGACATCGTGCAGCAGCGCGCCGCCGGCGACGACCACTTCGGCGTCGCGGTCGCGCATCCCATGGTCGGCGACCATCGCCGGCTCGACCCCGGCTTTGAGCAGCAGCCGCAGCAGCCGCAGGGAGATGTTGAGGACGATCTGCATGTGGACCCAGGAGTGGTCCGACATCCCCAGCCGTTCGGCGTGGACCTGGTCCATGTACCACCAGGCCCGCACCTGCTCGTCCTCGTTGGCGGCCGCGAGAAAGCTCTCGAGCTTGCGGTTCCCCCGCGTCGGCGCCCGCACATGGGCCTCCGCGATCGCCTCTTTGGGCGGCTTGCGTTTAGGGCCCTCGGGATCCGGCGCCGGAACCTGCTCCTCGTTCACGCCCGGATCGTAGGCTCAGCCGCAGACGGGCCAGGGGCTGGAGCCGGACTGCGCGTAGAGGAGCGCCGCGCGGTAGTCCTGCTCGGCCTCGGGAGCCGCGGCCGGGTCGCCGCTGCCGCCGACCGCTTCCCAGGTGCTGACGTGGAACTGGTATTTGCCGCGGTAGGTGCCGTCGGAGGAGATGGCGGTGGGGTCGCCGCCGGACTCGCAGGAGGCGATCGCTTCCAGCGTCGCCAGCGAGACGCCGCCGGGCAGCTCGGCGAACCGTTCTTCGCGCTCCCGCTCCCGCTTGCGGGCCAGCGCCCGTTCTTCGGCGCGGATGTCGGCGGCGATCGTCTTGACGATCCGGTGGAAGCGCTTGACCGGCCGCTGCAACGGCGCGATCGTCGCCACCTCGGCCTGGCCGACGCTGGGGCTGCCGCTGGTCCTCTCCTCCCCCTCGGCGGCAAGCGCGGCCGCCGGGAAGGCGAGAAGGATGAGCAGGATCTGGGTGAAGTGTTTGCGTTTTATGAGCAAGCGCGAAACCGTGAGGGTTTGCGCCGCTTTCATGTGTGGCTGCCGTCACAGAGGCGCCAGCGCTTGCATCGATCCGCACTAGCTCAGGCGTGGGCCGGCACCCCGCCCGAGCGAATTTGGTCGCGATCTTGCGCCTTCAGACAGCTTTGGCGATCAGTAACCGCAGGTCCGGCAGCGTCCGGAAGGACTTCACCTCGACGCCGCCGTAGCCGCTCTCGCGCATCCAGCGGGAGACTTCGTCGACGCTGTAGGTGTCGGCGCCCGAGGTGAGGTGGAAGAAGAGGCCGAGGATCGAGGCGAGGCTGGCCCGCTGCCCCTCCGGCCGGTCGTAGAGGTCGAGCACGGCGAGCGGCGAGCCCGGCCGCAGAACCGCCCGGATGCGGTGGAACAGCGCCCGCGCCTGCTCCGGCGAGAGGTGGTGGACGATGTTGAAGCAGAGCGCCCCGTCGTAGTGGCCGTCGTAGTCGACCTCGAACATGTCGCCGACGAGGTGGCGGACGCGCTCGCGCATCCCCGCCTCGGCGACGATCTCCTCCCCCACCCGCGCGCTGCCGGGCAGATCGACGACCGTCGCCCGCAGCCCCTCGTGGCGGCGGCAGAGCGCCATCGAGTACTCGCCGTGGGCGCCGGCGACGTCGAGGACGGAGTGGGCGCCCTTGCCCAGCGGGATCGCCTTCGCCACTTCGGCGCTGGAGAGGCGGGCCATCTGGTACTGGCCGCGGATGTAGGACTGCCAGTAGGGATCCTCCGGCCCTTTCCCGTGCAGCTCGACGTGCTTTCCCTCCCGGACCAGGTCTTCGAGCCCGGCGTACCAGTCCCAGTACTCGTAGGTGTCGGCGAGGAAGTCGCCGAGGTAGGTCTCCGAGCGCGGGTCGAGCCATCTGCGGGCGCTCTTGGTCATCTCGTAGCGGCCGTCGGGGTTCTGCTTGACGTGACCGAGCGTGGCGATCACGTCGAGGACGCGGATCGTCCCCTTCGGCTGCAGGCCCAGGTGCTCGGCCAGCTCGGTCGGGTCGCGCGGGCCCTCGGCGAGCGCGCCCAGGATTCCCGTCCGCTGCGCCACCTGCAGCGAGCGCGCCACCGGCATCGAGTACATCGCCTCGCCGATCGGCGTTGGCACCTTGCCCAGCAGCAGCCCGATCCGCTCGATCAATCCGTCAGGAATCGCTCCCAGCCGCATCGATCCCACCCTATCCGCGATCATCGACGGATGGGAGAGGCGCCGACTTCGAGGCTGCTGCTGGCCTGCCCGGACCAGCCGGGCCTGATCGCCCGCGTCAGCGGCTTCCTCGCCGAGTCCGGGCTCAACATCGTCGACGTCGACCAGCACTCCAGCGCCGAGGGGCGCTTCTTCATGCGGATGGTCTTCGACCAGGTGCCCGCCGCCGAGCGCGAGGGGCTGGAGAGGCGCTTCGAGCGGGAGATCGGCGACCCCTTCGGGATGGACTACGAGTTCCACCAGACCGACCGGGTGAAGCGGGTGGCGGTGATGGTCTCGCGCGAGGACCACTGCCTCTCGGACCTGCTCTGGCGCTGGCGCAACGGCGACCTCGGCGGCGAGCTGGTCGCGATCATCTCCAACCACCCCGACCACCGCGATCAGGCGGAGGCGGTCGGGCTGCCCTTCCACCACGTCCCGGTCGAGCGGGAGGCGAAAGCGGAGGTGGAGCGGCGGATCCTCGTGCTGCTTGAGGGCGTCGACCTCCTCGTCCTCGCTCGCTACATGCAGATCCTCTCCGAGGACTTCCTCCGCCAGCTCAGCGCGCCGGCGATCAACATCCACCACAGCTTCCTGCCGGCCTTCGTCGGCGCCGACCCCTACCACCGCGCCTACGAGCGCGGGGTGAAGCTGATCGGCGCCACCGCCCACTACGTCACCGCCGAGCTCGACGCCGGCCCGATCATCGCCCAGGACGTCGAGCCGGTCGACCACCGCGACGAGGTCGCCGACATGATCCGCATCGGCCGCGACATCGAGCGCCTGGTCCTCGCCCGCGCGGTGATGGCCCACCTCGACGACCGCGTCCTCCGCGACGGCGAGCGCACGATCGTCTTCTAGTCAGGCTTCTGGCAAAACTGGCTGGACAGCCAGTTTTGGTTAACCTGCAGGGATGGAGCAGGCGACCCTCCCCCGCCCCCACGCTTCCGCGCGGAACGCCTTCCCCCCGGGGTCGCGAGCGCCGGCGGTCGCCCAAGCGTTGCGCTACGCCCGCGACCCCCTTGGCTTCCTCGCCGCGCACCAGCGCCGCTACGGGGACATCTTCACCGTCCGCTTCCCCTACTTCGGCCGGATCGTCTACGTCGCCCGCCCCGACCTCGTAAAAGAGGTCTTCACCGGCGCCCCTTCCGTCTTCCACGCCGGCGAGGCCAACGCGACCGTGCTGGAGCCGGCGCTGGGGCCGAACTCGGTCCTCACCCTCGACGGCGAGCCCCACATGCGCCAGCGCAAGCTGCTGCTGCCGCCCTTCCACGGCGAGCGGATCCAGCGGTACGGGGAGCTGATCGTCGAGATGACCCGGCAGGAGATGGAGAGCTGGCCGGTGGGCGAGCCCTTCGCGCTGCGACCCCATACCCAGCGGATCACCCTGGCGGTGATCATGCGCGCCGTCTTCGGCGTCCACGACCCCGAGCGGCTCGACCGCTTCGAGCGGCTGATCGAGGACTTCGCCCAGCGGGTCGGCGTCATCACCTCCTTCCCCTTCCTGCGCCGCGACCTCGGCCGCCTCAGCCCCTGGAACCGCTTCGTCCGCTCGCGCGCCGCGCTCGACGAGTTCATCTACGAGGAGATCCGGCTGCGCCGGGCCGAACCTGGGCACGAGGAGCGCGACGACGTCCTCTCGCTGCTGCTCGGGGCTCGCGACGAGGACGGCAACCCGATGAGCGACCAGGAACTGCGCGACGAGCTGGTGACGGTGCTCGGCGCCGGCCACGAGACGACCGCGACCGGCCTCGCCTGGGCGGTCGAGCGGCTGGTCCGCAACCCCGGCGTGCTGGCGAAGCTGCGCGAGTCGATAGCGGCGGGCGAGGAGGACTATCTGAACGCGACCGTCAAGGAGACGCTGCGCTCGCGCCCGGTGATCGTCGACGTCGCCCGCAAGCTGAAGGCGCCGGCGACGGTCGGCGGCTACGAGCTCGGCGAGGGCACCTTCGTCCTGCCGGCGATCGCCGCCCTCCATTACCGCGAGGACATCTTCCCGCAGCCGGAGCAGTTCAGGCCCGAGCGCTTCCTCGACGGCAAGGCCGACAACTACGCCTGGATCCCGTTCGGCGGCGGCGTCCGCCGCTGCATCGGCGCCGCCTTCGCCGAATACGAGATGCGGACGATCCTGCGCGAGTTCGTCGAGCGGACCGAGCTGCGCGCCGTCGATCCGAAGCCCGAACGGGTGCGGGTCCGCAACATCACCCTGGCGCCGGCCAAAGGCACCAGGGTCGTCCTCGACCGCAGGCTCGCCTAGGTCGGGGCCCCCTCGGCTTCCTTCTGCGCCTCCTCCCACTCGGCGTAGAGCTCTTCAACCGCCGCCTTCGCCTCTGCGTGGCGCTTCGTCGCCCGCTCGACCCGGCCCGGGCTCGACCAGGCGGCGGGGTCGGCGAGCTCGTCCTCGAGCGCCTGCAGCTCCGCCTCGGCCCGCTCGATCCGCTGCTCCAGCTTCGCCGCCTTGCGCGCCGCTTTCTGCGCCGGCTTGGTGGCGCTGTACTTCTTGCCGCCGGAGGAGGAGCTCGACTTTGCCGCCGACACCGCTTCCGCCGCCTCTTCGTCGCGCCGCCGCTGGTACTCGGCCCAGCCGCTGGGGTGGCTGCGCAGCTCGCCGTCCTCGCAGACGAGGGTGCGACTGCCGACCGCCTCCAGCAGCGCCCGGTCGTGGGAGACGAGCAGCACCGTCCCCTCGAACTCGGTCAGCGCGTCCTCCAGCGCCTCGCGGCTCTCGATGTCGAGGTGGTTCGTCGGCTCGTCGAGGACGAGGACGTTGGCGCCGGAGGCGACGAGGATCGCCAGCGAGAGTCGCCGCTGCTCGCCGCCGGAGATGTCGGAGAGCTGTTTCTCGACGTCGCCGCCGGAGAAGAGGAAGCCGCCGAGCAGGGCCCGCGCCTTCGGCCCGGTCAGCCCCGTCTCCCGCATCGCGGCGTCGAGCACGGTGCCGGTGCCGGCCGCGGTCTCGGCGTGCTGGGAGAGGTAGCCGATCTTGACGTTGTGGCCGGTGCGGACGCTGCCGGCGGCGGGCTCGCGCTGCCCGGCGAGGGTCTCGATCAGGGTCGTCTTGCCGGCCCCGTTCGGCCCGACGAGGACGACGTGTTCCTCCCGCTCGATTTCCAGGTTGGCCTTGTCGAGTAGCGTCCGCCCCGGCACCTCGAGCCTGCCGTTGACCATTTTCAGGACGACCCGGCCCGGCCGCTCCGGCGGCTTGAAGTGGAAGCGCAGCTGGCGGGTGTCGCGCTTTTCGGCCATCGGCCCGTCGCGCTTGGATTTCTCGATCATCTTCACCCGCGACTGGGCCTGGCGCGCCTTCGTCGCCTTGTAGCGGAAGCGCTCGACGAAGCGCTCCATCCGCGCGATCTCCGCCTGCTGGCGCTCGATCGCTTTGCCGAGGGCGATCTGCCGTTTTGCCTGCTCCTGGCGCCAGGCGTGCCAGGGGCCGGCGAAGAAGCGGGCCCGCTGCGCCTCCAGCTCCAGCACCGAGGTCCCGACCGCCTCCAGGAACCAGCGGTCGTGAGCGACGAGGACGACGGCGGCGTCGAGCTCGACCAGGTAGCCCTCGAGCCACTCCAGGGAGGGGATGTCGAGATGGTTCGTCGGCTCGTCGAGCAGCAGCAGATCCGGCCGCGTGGCAAGGGCTCGCGCCAGCGAGATACGGGTCAGCTCGCCGCCTGAGAAGGTCGAGAGCGGACGATCGGCGTGCGCCGCGTCAAAGCCGAGGCCGCGAAGGACGGCGATGACGTCGTCGCGCCAGCGGTAACCGCCGCCCGCTTCGAGTCGCTGCTGGGCGGCGGCGTAGGCCCGCATCGTCTCCTCGCTCGTCTCGCCGGCCATCTCCCCCTCCAGCCGCGCCAGCTCCGCCTCGGCCTCGAGCATGTCGGTGCGGCCGGAGAAGACGTACTCGCCGAGCGGCATCTCCGAGGCACGAGGCGGGCGCTGATCGTGCAGCGCGACCCGCGCACCGCGCTGCACCGTCAGGGTGCCGCTGTCCGGTGGCCGCTCGCCGGCCAGCACGCGGAGCAGCGTCGACTTGCCGGCGCCGTTGCGCCCGGAGAGCGTCATCCGTTCGCGCGGCTCGAGCTTGAAGCCGACGTCTTCGAAGAGCAGCTTGCCGCCGACGTAGACGTCAAGCGAGGTTGCGGTCGCGATCGCCATCGTGCCTTCGAGCGTAGCCGTGCGCCGAGTCCGTCGTAGCGTCCGCTATTCGGACACTGTGACGGTCTCGCTAGCAGTACTTCGCGGCGATCTGCTCGACCGTGCCCATGGTGCGGATCGTTCCCGGACCCAGCGCCGCCTCGATCGGCTTCCAGTCGAGATCGGATTCGCTGATCCCGCCGCTGGGCAGCCAGTAGAGCTCACGGCCCTCGATCGCCAGCAGGTCCTCCTCGGTGGCGGCGGCAAGCGCCTTCTTCTTCGCCGCCGCACTCGGCTTCTTCCCCAGGAAGGAGACCTGCAGCTTCCCCTTCGACTTCGCGACCGCCTTGGCGTCGAACGGCTCCCGCGCCGCGATCGTCGCCACTTCCGCGACGCTGCGCAGGAACACCGGCACCTCGTAGCCGAGCCTCTCTCCCAGCTCCGCTTCGACCCGCTCTGCCAGCTTGCCCTCCGCCTCCCGCTTCGGCGTCGCGAAGATCACGTTGCCGCTGGCCCGGAAGGTCGCCACCTCCTCCAGTCCGATCTCCTCGAAGTGCCGCCGCAGCTCCTCGTTCCTGATCCGGCGCCCGCCGAGGTTCATCCCGCGCAGGAAGGCGACGTAGCGGTTCATGCGGCCCACCCTAGCCGTGACCGAACGCAGTTGTTCCCGCATACCGGGAACAACTGCGTCACTGGCGGCGCTGCTCGAATTCCTCGGCGAGATCGGCGAGCTCCTCGAGGCTGACGTCGAGCGCGGCCGCAACCCGCCTCACCGTCCCCCACCTCGGGTTGTCCCTGCCGTTCTCGATCCGGGAGACCCGGCTCGGATGGAGTTGCGCCCTCTGAGCGAGGGCGTTCTGTGTGAGGTCGGCTTCGAAACGGAGGCGCCTGATCGCCCACCCGAGCCCCCGCTGCGGATCTTTGCTCCCTGCCACTCGGCAGAGCAAATGTCCTGGGCGCCCTTAGTTCTATAGAGGGAGGTTCAAGTACTTGCTAAGGACCCGTAAAGCCCGCGGCATAACAGGGCCCCCCGCCGCAGTCATCGCGCTGCAGAATCGCGCCGGCGAAGAAGTCGGAGACGAGCTGCTGCTCGGCCGGAGTGGCCGTGCCGCCGGAAAAGATGGAAGGATCCCCCGAGTAATGGAGGGCGCTTTAGCTATCGCTTCAATCCCGATGGTCATCGCGGGAGGATTCATGCTCGCCGCGGGGACCATCTGGTGCTTCGTCTTTCCCCGGGTCAAGAACGAGATCGGCTTGGAGTTCTTGAAGTGGAAAGCCACCGGGCTGCCCACCGGGGTGATCCTGATCGTCGCCGGCGTCCTTCTCCTCTACTTGGGCTCCCAAGACGAAACGTCCCCGTCGAAGCCCGAAATCTCGGAAGTCGCCCTTGCTACCGCGGAAGGCCAGGCTTCGGTGGAAGCTTATGTCCGGTGTCCTTTCACCGTCAATCTGGTCGGTCGCATCTCGGTCACGGGCGGGGAGGGCGAGATCGCCTATCGCTTTGTCCGGCAATCCTTCAACGGCGCCGAAGAACCCTCCGAAACCAGGAACTTGCGCGTCGACGAACCCGGGTCATATCCGGCCCGCGACAGCTACACCTTCAACGTGCCAAAGGGGCAGCTCTACGTCGAAGACCGACTCGAGATCTTGAGGCCGGAGAACCTGAGCTCAGACCCGGTGAAGATGAACGTCAGGTGTAACGCGGATCTTCCACCCGGACCCCCCACCCCGCCCCCCGACGTCCCCGGAACGCCGTAGGTCGAAGCGGCGAATAGCGATCCAGGCGCTTGCCGCTCTTCTGAGCTGACAAGCAACCTTTGATGGAGGCGCCGAGATTCGAACTCGGATCCGCGGACGCGGTGCGAGGGTGTCTACAGGTTTAGCTGGCGCTTGATTCTCGTCTCCCGGGGTCCGCGCCAGCGGGCACTGCGGGAGATAAAGCCCTCTTTGATTTCCCCTGGCGGACGGGGCGATCCGCCCGGGTGAGCCCGCTTCTGAAGCCGGTGCCCCTTCCCGCGGGCGAGGAAGGACCGACTCTCACAGCGCTTAGCTTCTAACTAAGCGGCGAGGGCGAACTCATGGTCCGCACGTATTGGTTTGTGCTGGGGTTTAACGAGGCCTCCAGCAACCTCGACCTGCAACCGTTCGCACGAGTCGACCACGTCGAAGCCTGTCGCCCCCGTGCTTGGGAATGCCTACCGATTGTACGGCGTCGAGCCGCCCGGCATGTGATGATGCACCCGGTGAACGAGCGCAGCTACGACGCGATCGTCCTCGGGGCGGGGCCCTCGGGCGAGGTCTGCGCCGGCCGCCTGGCGGACGCCGGGTGGAAGGTGGCGATCGTCGAGCGCGACCTGGTCGGCGGCGAATGCTCCTACTACGCCTGCATGCCTTCGAAGGCACTGCTGCGGCCGGCCGACGTGCTGGCCGAGGCCAAGCGCATCCCCGGCGTCCCCACCGGACTTGGAGATCTGGAACCGCAGGCGATCCTCGACCGTCGCGACGAGGTGGTCCACGACCTCGACGACTCGGTCCAGCTGCCGTGGCTGGAAGAACACGGGATCGACCTCTTCCGCGGCGATGCCCGCTTCGAGGGCGAGCGGCGGATCCAGGTCCGCGACGAGGTGTTGATCGCCGAGCGCGCAGTCGTGGTCGCCACCGGCAGCAAGGCCAACATGCCGCCGATCGAGGGCCTCGACACGGTCCGCGCCTGGAACAACCGCGACGCGACGACCGCCAAGCAGGTGCCGGAGAGCATGATCGTGCTCGGCGGCGGCCCGGTCGGCAGCGAGCTGGCGCAGGCATGGGCCAGCCTCGGGACCGAGGTCACCCTGGTCGAGGGCGGCGACCACCTGCTCTCCCGCGAGGAACCGTTCGCGGGTGAGGAAGTGGCCGAGTCCCTGCGCGAGACCTTCGGCGTCGACGTGCGGACCGGGTCGAAAGTCGAAGCGGTCGCGCCGGGCGAGGGTGGCGGCGTGATCGCGACAGTGGCGGGCGGCGAGCGGGTCGAGGCGGCCGAGATCCTGATCGCGGTCGGACGCGTCCCCCACACCGCCGATCTCGACCTCGACGCCGCCGGCGTCGAGCCGAACGACCACGGCTACCTCGACACCGACGACCGCATGCGGGTCGGCGGGCGCGAGTGGCTCTACGCGATCGGCGACGTCAACGGCCGCGCCCTCTTCACCCACATGGGCAAGTACCACGCCTGGGTCGCGGCGCAGAACCTGCTCGGAGACGAGACGCAGGCGATCGCCGAAGACATCGGCTCCCCCCGGGTCACCTTCACCGACCCCCAGGTCGCCGCCGCCGGCAAGACCCTCGCGCAGGCGCGCGAAGCGGGCATCGACGCCCGCGCCGTCGACGTCCCCACCGACGGCACCCCCGGCGCCAGCTTCCAGGGCAAGGAAACCGGCGGCACCTCCCGCCTGGTGATCGACCAGGAGAAGGAGACGATCGTCGGCGCCACCTTCACCGGCTTCGAGACCGCCGACTTCCTCCAGGCCGCCACGGTCGCAATAGTCGCCGAGATCCCCGTCTCCAAACTAAGGCACGCAATCCCCCCGTACCCCTCCCGCAGCGAGATCTGGCTAAAGCTGCTGGAGAAGGCCGAAAACGATTGACGGAGCCGGGAGAGGGGTTCGCCGGACCCTCCCCGCTGTTGTCCGCCGAACCCCTCTCCCGGCTCCCTAAACGGTAGACCGGCGTTTCAAATCGTCCAGCAACTCAGGCGGGAACCCGGCGATCTGGTCGAGGTCCTCGAGCGATTGAAAGCCGCCGAGCCGCTCGCGATGCGCCAGCAACCGAGTCGCCTGCGTCACCGAGAGATTTTGCTCGCGCAGCTGCTCGAAGGTCACCGTGTTGAGGTTGACCTGATCGCCTCCAAACGATGCCGGCGGGGCCGCAGCGGCGGGATCCGGAACCGAGTAGCTCGGCGTCGGGGCGGGGGCCGGAGGGGCGGGGGCCGGAGGCTCGGCCGCCGCCGGCTGCGGAGGAGTCGGCTGCTCAAAGGGCGGTGGAGGCGGCACCTGCTGCTGCGGCGGCTCGGGGGCCGGGGGCGGCGGCGTGGGGATCGACTGAATCGGCTGCGTTTCGGCCGGTGACGGCGGCGGGGTCGGCGGCGCAAACGACTGCTCTGAGACAGGCGCCGGAGGCGGGGGCACCGGAGCGCCTCCACCCTGGACCGAGCGAATCGCTTCCTGCTCGGCCTCGGCGGCCCGGCGCTCGGCCTCGCGAGCCCGCTCTTCGGCCTCGGCGACGCTGCGCTGCATCTCCTCGAGGCGGCGGTCCCGCTCTGCCTCTTCGGCTCGACGCTCCTGCAGGCGCTGCGCCTCGGCGGCCCGCTCTTCGGCGGCTTTGGTCCGCGCCTCGATCTGGCGCAGCCGCTCCTCGGCCTCTTTCATCGCCCGCTCGCGCGCCTGGCGCTCGTCCTCGAGGCGCTGCTCGGCGGTGTGCAGGTCAGCCGCCGGCGCCGGCGGTGCCCCGCCCTGCTGCTGCAGGCGCGCCGCCTCTTCCAGGCGACGGTCGGCCTCGGCGCCGATCCGCTGGCCCTCCTGGCGAACTTCGGCAACTTTGTCCTGGACCCGCTGTTCGGCAAGCGCCGGGTCGTGCGCGCCGGGCGCGGGGGGTCCGCCCGGAACCGGGGGCGGTGGCACCGAGGGCACCGCCGAGAGACCGCCGGTCTCGGGCTGCACGGTCGTCGCCTCCTCCCACGGCGGCAACTGCCCCGAGGGCGGCGCCTGACCGCTGGCCTGCGCTTCGGCAACCGCCTGTTCGTTGGCGGCGCGCGCCGCGGCCAGCCGCTGCTCGGCCAGCGCCGCCTCGCGCTTGCGCTTGCCGCCGCCGCCGTACTTGATCCCGAAAAAGCTCTTCTGCTGCGGCGCTTCGGCTTCCGGCGCCGCGCCGGGGGCGCCGGGGGCAGCCGCAGGGACGGCCGCGCCGCCCTTCTGCGCCTTGCGCTGCGCCCGTTCCTGCTTGCGGCGCTGCAGCTCGGCTTTGCGCGCCTCGCGAATCTGCAGCCGCTTCTGGCGCTGCTCTTCGCGCTGGCGGCGCTTGCGGTCCTTGGCGCTCTCCCCCACCGGGGCGGGCGCCACGCCGGGAACGGGCGGCGGCGTCGATTGGCCGGGAGGTGGGGGCGACTGGCCGGGTGGAGGAGTGACCTGACCCGGAGGCGGGGTCGACTGGCCGGGGGCAGAGGCCGCCACGGCTGCCATCTCGGTGGTCGCCGGCGGCGCCCCGGAAGCCGCGCCGGGCGGCGGGGTCGGCGCGCCTGCGACAGCCCCGGTCTGGCCACCCTGCTTCTGCTGCTTTTCCTTGCTGCGCCGCTGCTGGATGCGCACGATCAGCAGGAGGAGGAGGATCGCGGCCAGCAGGGCGGCGACGAAGTAGGCGGTGTTGTCGCTCACGTAGTCGCTGGCTTCTTCGGGAAACGAATCAGCGGCTGCCTGCGCGGGTGCCACCATCAGCACCGTGATGATCCCAGCGCAGGCGGCGGGGAGACTCTTCCAGGTCCGCATCGCCCTGCATCCTTGCATGTGCTTCGGGGTTTTCAACTTCAACGCATCCTTCCCTTGAACTCTCTCTCCACCTCTCTACGAACGTCGCGGTCGGCGATCTCGCGCCGGCGGTCGCGACCCTCCTTGTTTCGCGCCAAAGCCAGCTCCACCTTCGCCCGCGGCCCTTTGAAATAGATCCTGGTTGGAACCAGGGTCAAACCTTTCTGCGCCGTTTTGCCGATCAGGCGCTCGATCTCCTCCTTGTGCAGCAGCAGTTTGCGCGGCCGCTCGGCGGCGTGAGCGTCGACTGCCGAGTACTCGTAAGGCGGGATATGCAGCTTGCGAAGCCAAACCTCGCCTTCGTCGACCACCGCATAGGCGTCGGTCATCTGCGCCTTGCCGCTGCGCAGCGCCTTCACCTCGGAGCCCTTGAGGACGATCCCCGCCTCCATCTTCTCGACGAGCTCGAATTTGTGGCGAGCGCGGCGGTTGGTGACAACATCGCCGGAGGCGGGCTCTCTTTTCTTCTTCTTCTTGCTCATCTGGGCTTGCTCATGCGGGCTCTCCTGCCGGCTCCAGCTCGGCCCGCCCGCGGGGCGGATCGACGCCGGCAACCCGGACGGATATCGGATCGCCGAGGCTCACCCTGGTGCCCGTGTCGCGGCCGACCAGCGCCACCTCTGCCTGGTCGAGTTTGTAGTACTCGCCCGGCAGGCGCCGTGCCGGCAGCATCCCCTCGTAGACGTCGCCGAGCTCGCCGCGGAAGGAGACGAAGGCCGCCGAGCGGATCACGCCGGAGACCTCTCCCTCGAAGACCGCGTCCAGCCCCCGCTCCCCCAGCTCGCGTTCGAGCAGGTAAGCGGCGCAGACGTCGTCGGCGGCGCGCTCGATCTGCGCCGAGGTGCGCTCGCGGGCGGAGCAGTCGGCGGCGGCATCGCGCGCTTCGGCCAGCGTCGGCGCCTCCTCCCCCTCTCCCAGCAGCGCCAGCAACGCCCGGTGGCAGACGAGGTCGGCGTAGCGCCTGATCGGCGAGGTGAAGTGGCAGTAGGCCTGGCTGCCGAGACCGGCGTGGCCGATGTTCCGCTCGCTGTAGTAGGCCTGCTTGAGGGATCGCAGCACGAGCGAGGTATACGCCTCCCGCCCGTGCCCGCGTCGCGCGGCCTCCTGCCGCGCCAGGCGGCTGGCCTCGATCGCGACCCTTCCCGCCTCGCGGGGCGCCAGGCCCCGCTTCAGCGGCGGCGTCGGCACCCCGAGTGCCGCCAGCTGCTCCAGCAGGCGCTCGATCCGGGCCGCGTCGGGCTGGGCGTGGACGCGGTAGATCGCCGGCACCCGCTCGCGCTCGAGCAGCTGCGCGACCTGCTCGTTGGTGAGGATCATCAGCCGCTCGATCAGGCGGTGGGCCTCGGTCTGCTCGACCCCGTGGGCGGCGAGCACGTTGCCCTCCGGGTCGAACTCGAACTCGGGCTCGAAGGATTCGACGTCGAGGCTGCCGGCGGCGCGTTGCTCGCCGAGGGCGGCGGCGACCTCGCGGGCGGCGACAAGCGGTTCGGCCACCTCGGCCGGCGGGGGCACCCGGCCGGCGAAGATCTCGTCCAGCTGGTCGTAGTCGAGGCGGACGTCGGAGCGGATGCGGCTGCGGTAGAAGCGCGCCTTTCGCGGCTGCATCCCGGGACCGAGCTCGATCTCCGTCGTCACCGCCAGCCGCTCGACGCCGGGCGCCAGGCTGCAGGCTTCGCTCGAGAGCGCGTGCGGGAGCATCGGCTCGACCGCTCCGGGCACGTAGGTGCTGTTGCCGCGGCGGCGAGCCTCCTGGTCGAGCAATGAGCCGGGCTTGACGTGGGCGGCGACGTCGGCGATGTGGATCCAGACGCGGGCGCCGTCGCCCTCGCGCTGGGCCGAGACGGCGTCGTCGAAATCGCGCGCGGTGGCCGGGTCGACGGTGAAGGTCGCGAGCGCGGTGAGGTCGCGCCGCGGCCCGCTTTCCCGCTCCGCCCACTTCGCCGCTTCCCGCGCTTCCCCCTCGATCGTCGGCCGGAAGCCGCGGAACCCAAGCTCCTCCCGCAGCATCTCCTCCACCGTCTCCCGCGCCGAGCGTTGCTGCTCGCGTTCACGCTGGCGCCGATCCCGCCGCGGCTCCCCGCCCCGACGACTGCGGCGCTGCGGTGCCTCTCCTCGGTTGCGCTGGCGGCGACCCCTGCCCCGGCCGGGCATCAGGAGCCGACCTGCCCGCCGAGCACTTCGAAGCCGCGCTCCTCGACCTCGTCGGCGGCCGTCGCGGCGTCGCCTTTCACTTTCACGTCGGGATGGATGCCGCGGCTCTCGGCGAGGTTGACGCCCTTCGGGGTGAAGTACTCGCCCACCGTCAGCTTCAGGGCGCCGCCGTTGGCGAGCGGCTGCTCCTCCTGGAAGACCCCCTTGCCGAAGGAGCGGGTGCCGACGATCACCGCATCGCCGTTGTCGGCCAGCGCCGCAGCGAGGATCTCCGCCGCCGAGGCGGTGCCGCGGTCGATCAGAACGACCAGCGGCAGCGAGGAGATCCGGCCCTCGCCGGTCTCGTGGACGCTCTCCCCCTGGCTGCGCGACTCGGTGGTGACGACCACCTCGCCCTCCGGCAGGAACAGGCTCGCGCTCCGCACCGCCTCGCCGAGCAGGCCGCCGGGGTTGTGGCGGAGGTCGAGGACGATCCCCTCCGCCCCCTCCTCCTGCACTTTCTCCACCGCCCGGCCCAGCTGCGCGTGGGCTTCTTCGCTGAAGCTGAGCAGGCGGACGTAGCCGAGCTCGAGCCCGTCGACCCGCTCGATCCTCTGACTGACGTTGGGCAGCGTCACCTCGGCCCGGACCAGGGTCAGCTCGCGCACCTTCCCGGTCTTGCCGTCGCGGACCCCGATCGTCACTTCGGTCCCTTCCGGCCCCTTGATCTTCTTCGTCGCCTCGGCGCTGCTGACGCCGGCGATCGATTCGCCTTCGACCGAGACGACGGTGTCGCCGACTTCGATGCCGGCCTCGTCCGCGGGCGAGCGCGGGAAAACCTGCGCCACCCGTAGCCCGCGTTTGACCTCCACCACCGAGAGGCCGATCCCCGAGAACCGCCCTTCGATCTGCTGGTTGAAGCTTTCGAGGCTTTCCGGCGAGAAGTATTCGGTGAAGCGGTCGCCGTGGCGTTTGCGCAGCTCCCTCACCATCCCCTGCAGCGAGGCGTTGCCAAGCTCGGTCTCCCCCACCGGCCGGTAGTAGTTGTCCTCGATCGCTTCCGCCGCTTCGCCGACCAGGCCCGCGGGTTCGGAGACGAAGAGGTCCCGCAGCGGGTCCGGCAGCATCCGCGGATGCCCGCCCAGCCAGATGCCGGCGGCTAGAACCGCCACCAGCGCCACCACGAAGGCCACGGCCCTCGGCGCTCTCACGCCGGCCTCAGACCTTGAGGAAGCGGCGCAGCGTCACGCCGGAGCCGATCGTCGAGACGACGATCGAGGCGGCGAAGAGGATCGCGACCAGGGCCGGGAAGGCCAGGGTCGAGCTGTTCTGCGCCGCGAGGACGCCGACCTGGTCGCTGAGGGGGTCGACGACGGTGATCTTGCCGAGCCACAGGATCAAGCATGCCAGCAGGCCACCGACGAAACCGACGACCACGCCCTCGATCATGAACGGCCAGCGGATGAACCAGCGGGTCGCGCCGACCAGCCGCATCACCTCGACCTCGCGGCGGCGGGTGTAGATCGAGAGCCGGATCGTGTTGCCAACCAGCATCAGCGAGGCCAGGACCAGCAGCGCGGTGATCACCGTCAAGACGATCTTCAGCGCGCTCGTCACCTGCTCGATCTCCTCCCGAGACTGGGTGCGGTCGAAGGGGTGGCTGATGATCGAGTTGATCGGCTCGCCCTTTACGCCGTTCGGGAACACGGCCGTTTCCACCGCCGGCAGGTTGGCGGCGTCGTCGGCTTTGACTTCGAAGCTGGCCGGCAGCGGGTTGGTGTGCAGCTGTTCGACGATCGTCTCGTCCTTGAGGTCTTCCTTCAGCGTCGCCAGTGCCTCCGCCTTGCTGATGTAGGTCACTTCGTCGACGTGCGGGATGCCTTCGAGCTGCCCTCGGACCTTGGCCACTTCGGCTTTGGTCGCGTCGTCGTAGAGCGCGTACTGGACGTTGAGCTGGTCGCGGACTTCCTCGCTCTTGCCCTGGGCGGTCTGGAAGATCGGGATCAGCATCCCGAGCAGGACGACGGTGACCACGGTGGTCACGATCGCCGCCAGGCTCGGCGCGCCGTTGCGCTTCAGCGCACGCAGAGCCTCCTGGAAGAAGAAGACGATTCGGCCCATCAGCTCAGGTGGTCGTGGTCGGAGTGTCCGTTGGTGCGGGGCTCGCCCTCGGCGCCAACGCCCATCTCAGCCCGCATCCGCAGGCCGAATTCGGTCGTCGACTCCTCGGTGTAGCCGCCCGAGATCTCGTCGCGGACGACGCGGCCCTCGTAGAGCTCGATCACGCGCCGGCGCATGTTGTCAACCATCTCGCGGTCGTGGGTGACGACGACGACGGTGGTGCCGGCCTTGTTGATCCGGTAGAGCAGCTGCATGATCCCGATCGAGGTGACCGGGTCGAGGTTTCCGCTCGGCTCGTCGGCCAGCAGCAGCGGCGGGTGGTTGACGAAGGCGCGGGCGACGGAGACGCGCTGCTGCTCGCCGCCGGAGAGCTCGTCCGGATAGCTGTGGATCTTGGTCGAGAGCCCGACCAGGCGCAGCGTCTGCGGCACCTGCTCGCGGATTTCGGCGCGGCTGGCGCCGATCACCTGCAGCGCGTAGGCAACGTTGTCGTAGACGGTGCGGTCGGGGAGAAGCTTGAAGTCCTGGAAGACGGTGCCGATGTTGCGGCGCAGCTGCGGGATTTTCTTCTCCGGCAGCTTGCCGATGTCGCGACCGGCGATCTTGACCGAGCCTTCGCTGGCGGCCAGCTCGCGGATCAGGGTCTTGATCAGCGTCGACTTGCCGCAGCCGGTCGGGCCGACGAGGAAGACGAACTCGCCACGGCCGATCGAGAGGTTGACCCGGTCCAGCGCCATGTGGCCACCGGGATAGACCTTGGTGACGTCATTCAGCTCGATGATCGGCGCGCGCCGCCCGCGGGGGCGCTTCGGCTCTTCAGGGCCTTGGTTTCTCTTCTTCGATCGACGCATGGGTGGGTGCCTTCTGCAAGCACAGGGTGGCTCCTCCGCCCCCTCGACCCTGCAAGAACCCGCCCACGCAGGCGATCTTTCAGGAGCTGGCCGCGGCGGCTAGGGTCCGGTCGTCTTCCGGTAGGAGGGTCGGGTATTCCCTTCCCTCCCTGGGATTTTCGCCGCTAACTCGCCAGCTCTCGCCAAGTGGGCAGTGCGAAAATCGGGACGCCGGTCGGGAAGGGAACACCCGACCCTCCTAGCGACAGCTTCCCGTTTGACGGCCGAGTGGACGGCAGCTTTTTCTTAGAGAGGTGTCGCACCCTGGGGCGTCTGCCGGAGCTCGATTGCAGAGGGTGCGGGTGTCCCTCGGAGGAATGTTCGGCGATATGCAATCTGGTTCTTGCGCGGCGAAGCCGCGCTCTCAAATTGCAGCTAAGCCGCGAAGCGGCGTGCTGCGCAATTCCGGAGAGGGATACCCGCACCCTCTACCGGACCCAGCTTCAGCCGATCGCGACCATGCGCTCGATCGGGATCCGCGCCCGCTCGGCGATCTCCGGCGAGACGCTGACCTCGAACTTCAAGTCGCGCAGCGAGTCGCGCAGCTTCGGCAGCGTGATCATCTTCATGTACTTGCAGGTGGCCATCCGGTTGGCCTCGATCAGGTTCGCCCGCGGGGCGGCCTGCTGCAGCGGGTAGAGCATCCCGTTCTCGGTGGCGACGATGAACTCGCCGTCGGGGTGGGCTTCGACGTGCTTCTGCATCCCCGAGGTGGAGAGCATGTGGACGCCCTCGGCGTCGATGTCGCCCGAGGCGACGTACTCCATCGCCTGGGTCGAGCAGCCGCACTCGGGGTGGATCAGGAACTCGGCGTTGGGGTGCTCCTCGCGGGTGCGGACGATGTCCAGCGGCTTGATCCCGGCGTGGACGTGGCACTCGCCGTCCCAGATGTGGAAGCGGCCGCGGCGCGCGGGTTCTTCGACCAGGCCGGTCTCGCGCTCGACGAAAGCGCCGAGCCACATGTCGGGTCCGAAGAGGATCTCGGTGTCCGCACCGTGCTCGGCCCAGATGTGCTTGACGACCTGGACCGCATTGGAGGAGGTGACGCAGTAGTCGGTCTCCGCCTTCACCTCGGCCGAGGTGTTGACGTACATGACGACGAGGGCACCGGGGTGCTGGGCCTTCCAGGCCCGCAGCTGCTCGGCGGTGATCGAGTCGGCGAGCGAGCAGCCGGCGCCGAGGTCGGGGATCAGGACGGTCTTCTCGGGCGAGAGGATCGAGGCCGTCTCGGCCATGAAGTGGACGCCGCAGAAGGCGATCACCTCGGCGTCGGTCTCCGCCGCCTGGCGCGAGAGGCCGAGCGAGTCGCCGCGGTAGTTGGCGACGTCCTGGATCTCCGGCAGCTCGTAGTTGTGGGCGAGGATGACGGCGTTGCGCTCCTGCGCGAGCGCGCGAACCTCATCGCTGATCTCAGCGACCTCCGCCGGGCTCAGCTCCGGCGCGAAATTGGGTTGGATCGTCGGGAGCTCCTGCATGAGCCCTTCCTTTCCTGATGTTCGCCGGCGGGACGGGGTCCGGACCGGTCGAATGACGTCTCAGAAGTTTAGCCGACGAAATCGCGGGTCTAGCCTTTAGCGCCATGCCTGAGCTGCCCGAGGTCGAGATCGCCGTCCGCCGCCTCGATGCCGCCCTGGCGGGAAGCGAGGTGGAATCCGCCTTCGCGCCGGGGATGAACGTGATGAAGACGTTCGATCCACCGCTGGATTCGCTGGCGGGCCGCGAGCTGACCGGGGTGCGGCGGATCGGGAAGATGCCGGTGGTCGAGTTCGGCGACCGCTCGCTGCTGATCCACCTGATGTCGGCGGGGCGGCTGCGAATCCACGAGAAGCGGGCCTCGCTGCGGGACAAAGCCTCGCGGGTGCTGATCCGCCTCACCGACGGGCGCGAGCTGCGCCTGCGCGAGGTGGGGACGAAGCAGCGGGCCTGGGCGAAGCTGCTGCCGGCGGACGCGGTGGCCGAGGACGAGATGGTCGCCAGCCTCGGCCCCGAGGCCTGGCCCCCTCCCCCGCTCGAGGAGCTCGCGGCAGCGGTCGACAAGCCGCGCCACCTGCACCCGCTCCTCCGCCACCAGAAAGACCTCGCCGGCATCGGCCGCTCCTGGGTAGACGAGATCCTCTGGGAGGCCAAGCTCTCCCCCTTCAAGAAAGGCTCGGAACTGGACCCCGAGGAGGTCGAACGCCTACATGCGGCCCTGCACGTTCTCGGCGACGCGATCGACCATTACGAGGCGACGACCGGGCCCGAGGTGCCGGAGAAGATCACGAAGCCGCTGAAGATCCACAAACACGAGGGAGAGCCCTGCCCCCGCTGCGGCACGACCCTCGAGGCCGTCTTCTTCTCCGAGCACCAGATGAACTACTGCCCCGAGGAGCAGACCGGCGGCCGCGTCCTCAAAGACCGGCGGCTCTCGAAACTGCTCAAGTAGAGAGCTCGAGCAACATCGAGAAATCGAGCGTCGGCGCCGAGTGCGTCAGCGCCCCGATCGAGATGAACTCGACGCCGGTCTCGGCGATCTCGCGGACGTTCTCCAGGGTCACGCCGCCCGATGCCTCCAGCGAAACGCCGTTCTCGCCACCGGCGTTCTCGTCGCGCAGGGCGACCGCTTCCTTCATCGAAGCCGGGCTCATGTTGTCGAGCAGCAGCCGGTCGACACCGGTGCCCAACGCGTAGGCGGCCTCGTCGAGGTTGCGCACCTCGACCTCGATCGCCTTCTCGGGCTGGGCGTTGCGGGCGGCGTAGACCGCTTTCGCCAGGCCGTCGGCGGCGGCGATGTGGTTCTCCTTGATCAGGATCGCGTCGTAGAGGCCCATCCGGTGGTTGATGCCACCGCCGGCCATTACCGCTGCCTTCTCGAGGTTGCGCAGGCCCGGCGTCGTCTTGCGGGTGTCGAGGATCGTGGCGCCGGTGCCGACCACCGCCTCGGCGTAGCGGGCGGTCAGCGTGGCGATGCCGGAGAGGTGGCCGAGGAAGTTGATCGCGGTCCGCTCGGCGGCGAGCAACGCGCGGGCGCTGCCGCTGGCGAGCAGGACGTCGGCGGGGACGTCCTCGCGCCACTGCCCCTCGACGACGAGGTTGTCGACGTCCTCGACCCCGCACTGGCGCATCGCCTCGGCAACGACCGCGAGCCCATAGACGACGCCCGGCCCTTTCTGCACGATCCGCGCCCGCCCGCGCGCGTCCTCGGGCACCGTCGCCTCGGAGGTGATGTCGCCCTCGCCGAGGTCCTCGGCCAGGGCGCGGCCGACCACCTCCTCGATTTCCTCCGTCAGCTCGATCATCGCGGCAGCCTAACGAGCCGGCAGTTTGCCTTCCATGGGAACGGAAACTGCCGGCTCGATCTCACGTTTGGTCGCTCGGACACGTTTAATCCCACAGAGTGACCGCGCTGCCCCCGTTCCAAACCGTCCTGGACGAGCATTCCGCCGCCGTGATGGCGATCTTGCAGGGCGCCGTCGGCAGGAACGGCGCTGAAGACTGCTTCCAGGAGACCTTCCTCGCGGCGCTGCGCGCCTACCCGAAGCTCGACGACGCCCGCAACCTGCGCGGCTGGCTGCTGACGATCGCGCACCGCAAGGCGATCGACCACCACCGCGCCAGGGGGCGCCGGCCGATCCCGGTCGCCGAGGTCCCGGAGGCAGCGGAGCAGAACGGGCTGCCGGAACCCGACGAGCGGCTGTGGGCGGCGGTCGGCGCGCTGCCGCCGAAGCAACGGGCGGCGGTGGCGCTGCGCTACGGCAGCGACCTGCCCCACGCGGAGATCGCCGCCGCGCTGGGCTGCTCGCCGGAGGCGGCGCGGCGCAGCCTGCATGAGGGCCTGAAGCGACTGAGGAAGGAGCTGGCATGACCACCGCAACCACGAAAGCGATCGAGAGGCTCAAGACCCGGGCGGCCGAGGAGGGCCTGCTCGACGTCGCCTACGCCACCACCGACTCCCCCTTCGGCCCGCTGTTGCTGGCGAAGACCCGCAAGGGCCTGGTCCGGGTGGGGCTGCCGAACCAGGACCAGGACGAACTGCTCGTCGACCTCGCCGCGCGCGTCTCCCCCCGCGTGCTCGAGGCCGCGCCGGAACTGGACGAGGTGCGCCGCGAGCTCGACCTCTACTTCGAGGGCAAGCTCGACCGCTTCGACCTGCCGCTCGACTGGCGCCTCAGCGGCGGCTTCCGCCAGCGGGTCCTGAAGGAGATCAACCGCATCCCCTACGGCCAGACCCGCAGCTACACCGAGATGGCGCGCAAAGCGGGGAACGAGCGTGCCGTCCGCGCCGCCGGCACCGCCTGCGGCAGCAACCCGATCCCGCTCGTCGTCCCCTGTCACCGCGTGCTGCGCACCGGCGGCGCCCTCGGCGGCTACGGCGGCGGCCTGCCTATGAAGCAAGGCTTGCTGGAATTAGAGGGAGTCCTAGACGAAACGTCCAGTTCCTAAAGGGAGATGGGGCGGGCTCCGATCTAAGGAGCCATGCGAAAACTTCCCCTTCTCCTCGCGCTGCTCCTGCTCAGCGTCCTCCTCGGTGCCGCCTCGGCGCAAGCTTCCCTCCTGCCGGTGCCCGCCCCCGTCCAGCCCTTCGTCACCGTGGACGAAGAAGAAGCTGAAGAGGACGAAGCCGAAGAAGACGAAGAAGAGTTCTGCACCCTCGAAGAAGAAGAGGAAGAACTCTGCGAAGAAGAACCCGCTCCCAAGGGCAAGGACAAGGCCGAGGGTGAGGAGTGCCTGCTGAAGAGCGCAAAGGCCGCCATCACCGCAAACCCCGGCAAGCAGCGACTGCGGCTAACCGTCCACTACAGGACGCTGAAGCCCACCACCGTCAACGTCGAGGCGAGCCTGCAGGGCCCGAAAGGGACCGTGCGCCTGGGCAGCGAGCACGCCCGCTTCCGCCGCTCCGGCGTCTACCGCGACACCTTCTCGCTACCCGAGAAGCAGGCGAAGAAGGCGCTGGCCGCCCGCGAGTTCCTGGTCGAGCTGCACGTCGTCAACGCACCGTCCTCCTGCGACGTCGAGCTCACCGGCAATAGCGGCGGCGCCCGCAAGCTGGGCCGGTCCTAGGTTTCCCCATAGAAGATCTCGACCGGAAACCCTTCTTCTGAAGGATGCTGGCCCCTCAGCGTAAAGGTGCCGACGTAGGAGCCGTCAGTTTTTTCTCCAGTTCCGCTGAAAGGACAGGTAGCGGGATCGGCTTTTTTGACGTAGGTGATCTCTTCGCTGAATTCGAACGAGACTTCCACCTCGTCAGCCCCGGCTTTTTTCTGGTTGACGAAGTTGACCGGCCCCAGTCGTTGGTTGATCAGCTCCCCGGAGCTGTTTTGATCACCGATTTGAACTTCGCAGGCTCCTAGTTTCATCAGGATCGAAGCTGCAGGAGGACAATCTATGGCAGCTTCGCCTGCGAATTTCCCTTCTTCGATTTTGCTGGTGGCGCGGAGACGATACTTGCACCCATTCATGCTGACCGTGCCGAAGTTCGAAAGTTTCAGGGCCTTGCATTTTGTTTCTACTCCGCTGTATTCCGCCCCTAGCTTCACTTCCTTGACTATGTTGAACAGCCCCGTCTGGCTGAAGCTTGCGACTGTGCACTGGAGCTGGGATGTGTTCTCGAAGGTGAAGACATGTTCCCCTTCTCCTTCCACTTCTTGCGAGCCGAGGAGGCTCACCGGATAAAAGGTGGACCACAGGGACGCCGCGGTTCCCGGCACCGGGATGGAGAGGCCAATGGGCGCTTTCGTGGTGGGATTCGAGCCTGCAATTGTCGCCCCGCCCCCGTATGAGCCATCGGTTTTTTCTCCGGTTCCGGTCAATGGGCAGCCGCTGCCGTCTTTGGTCTTCGTGTAGCGAAGGGTTTCTTTGACCCGAGGCATCACCGAGATCGCGCTGCCACTGCTCATGAAGGCCATCGGGCTGAGGCCTTTTTGAGAGCCGATTTGGATTTCGCAGGTACCCGAAGTAATGGTGATCTTCTGCCCTTCGGGACATTTGATCTCGATCGTCCCAAGGAATTCTTCTTCGAGTTCTTCCCCTTCGACCACGAAGCTTTGCGGCCGAAGCACATAGGCGCAGCCATTCGTGCTGATCGAGGCGATCCCGCCGAGGCCGAAGGCCGAGCATTTGCTTTCGCCGCTGCCGTGGTATTCGGCGTTCAGTTCAAACGTTTCGGTGGCTTCGGTGATTTTCCCTTCGAATGCCGCCACCGGGCATTTGGCGGTCATCCCGCCTTCGATCGTGAAGACGTGCTGCGTCGTCTGTTCGCCGAATAGCCTGGCCGGGTAGCTCTCCGCGGTCAGTGGATGGGCGCTCGCCAAGGGAGCAAAGGCCCCTCCGATCGCGAGCAAGCCCAGAATCGCGTAGGCGAAAGCAATGGCGCGTCTGTTCATCGGTGATCTCCCTGAAGTCGCGTTATGGCAGCGTCCGCAACCTCTGCGAGATCTCCGGCGGAGTCAAGAAAGCGACCGCCGGAGGGCCCGCACCTCTCACACGCCATCTCGCCCAGGGGGATATTGCCCTGTATCTCGCAGGAAGCCCACGAGGCGCACGCACGGTTCCACGCCCCTCCGAAAACGGGTGGCGACCTAGCTCAGGGGCACCGGAAGCACTTCTTCGAGCCAGGCGCTAGCTTCGCGCAGGTGCGCCGGGTCGATCTGGTGGCCCAGCTCGGACTCGCGGTAGGTGACGTCGAGCCCGCCGGCATCGAGCAGGGCCCGCGCCTGTTCGGCGAACTCGACTCCGATGATCGGGTCGTTGCGACCGTGGCTGACGAAGGCGCGGGTGTCGGTGCGATCCTCGAGTGAGGGCTCCCAACCCTCGACGGTTGGGACGAAGCCGCTGAAGGCGAGGATGCCCGCAACCGGCGGCCGGTCGGCGCCGAGGCCCATCGCGTAGCTCATCACCGCCCCCATCGAGAAGCCGGCGAGGACGGTGCGCTCCGGCCCCACCCCGGTCTCCTCCCAGAGCCCGTCATGCAGCTCGGCCAGTGCCGCCCGCGCCGCCTCGAAGGTCGCGCGGTCGGGGTAGCCGACGCGCGGCACGAGGTACCAGTGGTACCCCGGTGAACCCGGCAGGGTCAGCGGCGCCCGCGGCGTCACCACCCGCAGCCGCCCCTGCGGGTCGAGCAGGTCGGCCAACCCGATCAGGTCGCGCTCGCTGGTGCCGCGCCCGTGGTGGAGGACAAGCAGCCCCTCCGGCCCCCCCGCCGCCGCCCGCTCCAGATGGAAGAGCGATGCCACTAGCTCGCCGACGCCGCCGCGGTCTTGTTCAGGTAGTCGCGGATGAACTCGTCGATGTCGCCGTCGAGCACCCTCTGCACGTCGCCGACCTCGTGCTCGGTGCGGTGGTCCTTGACCATCGTGTAGGGGTGCATCACGTAGCTGCGGATCTGCGAGCCCCAGGCGACGTCTTTGACCTCGCCGCGCGCCTTCGCCAGCTCTTCGGAGCGTTTGCGCTCCTCCAGCTCGATCAGCTTCGAGCGCAGCAGCTGCATCGCGACCGCCTTGTTCTGCGTCTGCGAGCGCTCGTTCTGGCACTGGACGACGACCCCGGTCGGGAGGTGGGTGATGCGGACGGCGGAGTCGGTCTTGTTGACGTGCTGGCCGCCGGCGCCGGAGGCGCGGTAGGTGTCGATCCGCAGGTCGGAGTCGTCGATCTCGACCTCGACGTTGTCCTCGACCACCGGGCCGACGTCGACCTGGGCGAAGCTGGTGTGGCGGCGGGCGGAGGAGTCGAAGGGCGAGATCCGGACCAGGCGGTGGACGCCGCGCTCGGCGGCGAAGAGCCCGTAGGCGTTCTCGCCGCGGGCGATGAAGGTGGCGGACTTCAGCCCCGCCTCCTCCCCTGGCGATGCCTCGACCATCTCCACCCCGAAGCCGCGCCGTTCGGCCCAGCGCAGGTACATCCGCAGCAGGATCTCGGCCCAATCCTGGGAGTCGGTGCCGCCCGCTCCGGCGTGGACGGTGACGACGGCGTCGCCGGCGTCGTACTCGCCGCTGAACAGGCGCGCCTCCTCCAGCTCCGCCAGCCGCCGCTCGACCGAGCTCAGCTGCGAGTCGAGCTCGGCGGCCATCTCCTCGTCTTCGGCCGCCATCTCGGCGAGGTCGTCGAGATCGCCGACGTCGCCCTCAAGCCCGCGGAACATCTCCAGCCGGCGCTGCGCCCTTGCGTGCGCGGCCGAGGTCTTGGCGGCGGTCTCCTGGTCGTCCCAGAAACCCGGTTTGCCCATCTCCTCCTCGAGCCGGGCGGCTTCGGCCTCTAGCGCAGCCGGGTCAAAGGTAGTCCGAGAGCAGGGACAGCTGCTCGCGGACAGCGGCCAAGCGAGGCGCTACGGGTTGACTCTGCGCGGCGTCGGCCATGAGACACAGGTTATGGCACAAGCGCTTCCGGTAGGGAGGGACGGGTGTCCCCTGACCTTCCTGGGATTTTCGCCGCTAACTCAGCATCTCTCGCCGACGGGCACTGCGAAAATCAGGACGCCGGTCGGCCAGGGGACACCCGTCCCTCCTGCGACAGCTTGCGAACTTCACCGAGTCCGCGACAACCCGTCTTTAGCACGGGTTCTCGCGGACTCGCGGGAAAGCGTCTGCTGGCGCGTGTTGGAGGAGGGTGCCGCTAGGAGTGAGTGAAGTTGGCTGCGCGCAGGGCCTCGTCGCGGTCGTCGTAGGGGCGCCAGCTCAGTACCTTGTGGTCGCGCAGCTCGAAGGCCCAGGCCATCTCATCCACCCCGGCCAGGCTCTCGTCCTCTTCCCAGTGCCAGTGACGGCGGACCAGCGCCACCGCGCGCCCGCCCCCGCCTTCGGTTCCGTCCTCGTAGAGCTGCTCCAGCTCGATCGTCTGCTGCACGCCCCCCGGCGCCCGCGTCGCCCAGACCCGCGCCGCCTCTCGGCCCTTGCGCAGCCCACGGCTCGCGTGCAGCTCAACCTCCGGGTCCAGGACGGCGACAAAGGCGTCCAGGTCCCGCTCGTTGAAAGCGCGGATGAACTCGCGAACCGGATCAGTCATGCGCCCTCAGGCGCCGTGGCACTTCTTGTACTTCTTGCCGGACCCACACCAACAGGGGTCGTTGCGGCCGATGTTCTCTTTCTCGTCTTTGACCACGGTCTCGACGACCTCGCCGTTGCCGGGGCTGGCCGCGCCCGCGGCGGCGACCTCGGAGGCGGTGGCGCCGGCCGTCGCCGCGACCTGCTGCAAGGCCGAGGGCTGGTTCTCCATGGTGCCACCGGAATAGGCGAGCGTCGTCGTCTCGCCGTCGCCGTTGGTGGCCGCAGCCGCCCCTGCCTGCTCGGGCTGGATTTCGATTTCGGCGCGGAAGACCAGTTTCGAGAACTCGTCCCAGATCGAGTTCATCAGCTCTTCGAACATCGAGTAGCCCTCGTTTTTGTAGGCGACGAGAGGGTCGATCTGGGCGAAGCCGCGCAGGTGGATGCCTTCGCGCAGGTAGTCCATGTCGAAGAGGTGTTCGCGCCAGCGGTTGTCGATCACCTGCAGCAGGATCGAGCGCTCCAGGAACCGCATCAGCTCCTCGCCGAGCTGCTCCTCGCGCTCGTCGTAGGCGCTCATCGCGTCGTCGTCGAGAGCTTCTTTCAGCTGCTCCTTGTCAACGGTCTCCGGCGCCAGGCTCCCGACCTCGATCGAGACCGGCCAGATCTGCCGCAGCTGCGTCTCCAGCTCCTCCAGGTCCCATTCTTCGAGCAGCTCGCCCGCGGTGTACTCGTCGACCAGGCGCTCGATCACGCCCTCGACTTCGTCGCGGGCGGTCTCGGAGATGTCGCGGCCTTCGAGGATCTCGCGGCGGTATTTGTAGATCACCCGCCGCTGCTCGTTCATCACGTCGTCGTACTCGAGCACGCGTTTGCGGATCAGGAAGTTCTGCTCCTCGACCTTCTTCTGGGCGTTCTCGACGGTTTTCGTCAGCATCTTCGCTTCCAGCGGAACTTCGCTGCCCTCGTCGTCGGTCGGCCCGAGTTTGTCGAGGATGTTGTAGATGCGATCGCCGGCGAAGAGGCGGATCACGTCGTCTTCGGCGGAGAGGAAGAAGCGGGACTCCCCCGGGTCTCCCTGACGGCCGGAGCGGCCGCGCAGCTGGTTGTCGATCCGCCGCGACTCGTGGCGCTCGGTGCCGCAGATGAAGAGGCCGCCCAGCTCGCGGACTTCCTCGGCCTCGGCCTTGCATTCGGGCTCGAGCTCGGCCGTCTTCGCGGCCAGCGCCTCCTCGTAGCCCTCGCTCTCGAGCGTGATCCCCTGCTTTTTCAGCTCGGCGATCGCCAGGTGCTCGGGGTCGCCGCCAAGCTTGATGTCGACGCCGCGGCCGGCCATGTTGGTGGCGATCATCACCGCGCCCTTGCGCCCCGCCTGGGCGATCAGCTCGCCCTCTCGTTCGGCGTGCTCGGGCTTCGCGTTGAGGACCGAGTGTTTGATCCCCTGGCGCTTGAGGGCGTCGGAGATCATCTCCGAGACCTCGACCGTCGTGGTCCCGACGAGAACCGGCTGTCCCTTCTCGTGGCGGCTGACGATTTCATCCAGCACGGCCTGCCACTTGCCGTCCTTGGTCTTGAAGATCTGGTCGTTCTGGTCGAGCCGAACCATGTCTTTGTTGGTCGGGACCTCGACCACGGGAACTTTGTAGATCTTCATGAACTCGGTCGCCTCGGTGAGGGCCGTACCGGTCATCCCGGAGAGCTTGTCGTAGAGCCGGAAGTAGTTCTGGAGGGTGATCGTCGCCAGGGTCTGGTTCTCCTCGCGGATCGCCACCCCCTCCTTCGCCTCGACCGCCTGGTGCAGGCCCTCGGACCAGCGCCGGCCCTCGAGGATGCGGCCGGTGAACTCGTCGATGATCATCACCTCGCCGTCGATCACCGCGTAGTCGTCGTCCTTCTTGTAGAGCGACTCCGCCTTCAGCGCCTGGCTGAGGTGGTTGACGAGGTTGCCGTGCTCGCCGAGGTAGAGGTTGTCGACGCCGAGGAACTCCTCGGCTTTCTTCACGCCCTGCTCGGTCGGCGCCACCGTCTTGTGCTTCTCGTCGTACTCGTAGTCGTAGTCGACTTCCGAGGTGTCCTTCGATTCGCCGAGGGACTTCAGTTTCTGTTTCGCCGGTACGCCGATCAGGCTTTTGACCAAGCGCGCGAAGGTGTAGTAGGTCTGGGCGGCCTGTTCGGGAGCGCCGGAGATGATCAGCGGCGTCCGCGCCTCGTCGATGAGGATGTTGTCGACCTCGTCCACGATCGCGAAATTGTGGTCGCGCTGAACGCAGTGCTCGAGCGCGTCAGCCATGTTGTCGCGGAGATAGTCGAAGCCGAACTCGGAGTTGGTCCCGTAGGTGACGTCGAGCCCGTACTTGCGCTGACGGGTGGCGTGGTCGTCGCCGTCCTGGAGCGCGTCGAAGGTGACCCCGAGGGCCTCGTAGATCGGCCCCATCCATTCGGAGTCGCGGCGGGCCAGGTAGTCGTTGACGGTGACGACGTGGACGCTGTTGCCGGCCAGCGTGTTGAGGAAGACGGCCAGGGTCGCGGTCAGGGTCTTCCCCTCGCCGGTTTTCATCTCGGCGATAGCGCCGTCGTGGAGGACCATGCCGCCGATCAGCTGGACGTCGTAGTGGCGCTGGCCCGTGGTCCGGC
>DATIMV010000070.1:0-17878 GCA_035474955.1 Solirubrobacterales bacterium | reverse complement strand
TCGGGTAGCTCGACGCTGTGTACTGGGCCTGGGCGGCGGAGGCGACGAACGCGCTCATCGCGAGCACGGCGACCATGGCCAGCCCAAGGGTCTTGAACTTGCGAATCATCTGTAGATCCCTTTCGGTTGTTTCCCAAGCGCGGCAGGTGCGCCGCGCAGGCAAACGTTTAGAACGCTGACCTTGAGCGGTCAAGAGACCGGTCTGCATAGGGCTGTTCGCGCGTAGGAAAAGCTGAAATGTCCCTGCATCCACTGTGCGACAGAATTCCGCGTGCGCTGTTTTCGCGCGCTTGAAAATCCGCGAGTACCCGAAAGCGCGCACGTGCCGGTCCCTGCGGTGCAGGGGCTAGCCGATTTCGATCACGCCGAAGAGAAGCAGCAGAACCAGCGTCACGACGGCCGAGACCAGCAGCGAGCCGGCGCACCCGAGATTGTTGGAGAAGAAGAGGAACACGGGCTACTCCGCTACCCCTTCCGTCTCTCCTTCAGTCGCAGCAGGGCGATCACCGTGGTCGCATCGCGGATATCGGGCAGCGCCCGGTCGATCTCCGCCAGCGGTAGACGGACGATCTCGATCTCCTCGTCGTCGTCGCGCTCGCCGCTGGCCGGCGAAAGCCCGGTGGCCTCGAAGATCGTCACCTTCTCGGTGAGGAAGCCAGGGCTGGGATAGACGACGTGGAGCAGGCTCCACTGCTCCGCCCGCAGCTCCGCCTCCTCCGCCAGCTCCCTTTGCGCGCACTCGAGCTCGCTCTCCCCCTTGACGTCGAGGGTCCCTGCCGGAATCTCCAGCAGCCGCTCCTCCTCCACCGCCTCCCGCGGCTGCGCCACCAGGTAGGCAAACTCATCGTCGTACGCGAGCACCGCCACGGAGCCCGGGTGCTCGACGATCTCCCGCTCGACCTCGCTGCCGTCCTCGTGCCGGTAGCGCTTGGCGACGAAATCGACGTGCTTGCCCTCGTGGAGGGGCTTTGAGTCGATCAGCTCCATACGGCCCCATCAAACCGGATATTCGCATGCTCCGCTCAGTTCGAGCCTGGCTCCTGCCGAATGCACCCCGGTGAGCGCCGAAGCGGGAACCAGACGGGTGGCCGGGCAGTACGTTCGCTCCCAGGTGCGGAATTTCGCGCCGGTCGAGCTGCTGATCGTCGTCGTCGGAGTTGTGGCGCTGCCGCTCGCGATGCTGCTCGAAGTCCCCGGCGAGGCGCTGATCCTCTTCGAGCTGGTCGCAATCGGCGCCTTTCTCGCCGGAGGGAAGTCAGTCGACCGCGACATCGGCCGCTTGAGGCGGGGCGCGGAAGGCGAGGAAGTTGTCGGGAGGATCCTCGAGGAGATGTCGGCCGACGGCTGGCACGTGATCCACGACGTCACCTTCGGGCGCGGCAACATCGACCACATCGCGATCGGGCCCGGCGGAGTCTTCGCCGTCGAGACCAAGAGTCACGGCGGCAAGCTCTCCGTCGACCGACTCGACCCGAAGATGCTCTCGCAAGCCTACGCCGAGAAAAAGACGCTGGAAAAGGTCTCGGGGCTGGAGGTGCGCCCCCTTCTCGTCTTCAGCCGGGCCTACCTGATCGAGCGCCCGCCCCTGCAGCGGCAAGGGGTGACGATTCTGCCGGCGCGAATGCTCCCCCACTTCTTCTCCCGCCAGCGGCCGACCATGTCGACGCAGGAGGCGCAACAGGTCCACGATCACTTGGCGGTCGCCGTCGGCCAGAGCTCCGCGTTGTAGGCGAGCACGAAAAGGCCGGGCTGGACGCCCGGCCTTCGTCAGTAGCCGCCGACGATTCCAGCTCAGATCAATTCAGCCAGCGTGCACGTTCGCGCCATTGGTCGAATCAAATGTGATGGGATTGTGCTGGGTGTGGGTTGCGCCGGTTTTTGCACCGGTGCCGTTGAACGGGCAGAGGAAGCCGTCTTGGGTGACGGTGTAAGCGATGCCAGTGGCCGCGGTTCTGGTGGTCATGTCACCAGCTGCGGTATTGGTGATGTGAACGGTCCCACCCAGGGTCTGTTCACCAATCGTGATCTTGCAGTTGCCAGCATGGATTGTCATGGGACTCGGCCCTGTGCATCGTTCGTGCAGTTCCTTGCCATGCAATTGATTACCGCCTGTGGTTGTCGGTTCTGTCCACGTGCGGTGGCAGTCCCCCGTGCTGACAGTCGCTTCCAGAAATCCGAAGGCACTGCACCCCGTGTATTTGGTTTTGACAGTGAGCTGAGTACTTGCTTCGGTCAGCGTCGCTTCGAAATGTACTTTACATTCGATGGTGCCGGCTTCGGTCGTAATTGTGTCGTTGCCTTTGGCGCTTTCGCCTGTCAGCGTGGTCGGATAGCTCGATGCTGTGTAGCTGACTGCTGCGGCAGTCGATGCAATAACCGCGCAGAGAGAACACAGCGCGCAGAGAGCTGCTCCTAGCATTTTGAACCTGCGAATCATCTTTCCTCCTTGAGCTTGAATGCGCCCGAATGGGCGCATTCATCTGCTTAGGGGGTTCTTCGGGCAATGGCAATCAGACTGGCGGGGCAGTAGGGCAGACCGCCTGTACACACCCGACAATGCCTGCATCTGGAGGCTGCGTCATCCGCGCGCGCGCGATTGGGAACATCCAAAAAAGGGCTCGTTTATGGTCCGAACGGCTCGGTTGGGGGAGAGACTTGCTCAGCTCGGGGTCGGGAAGTGCATCGAGCCGGCGTCGCCGGGGCCTGCGGCGTTGGTGGCCGGCCAGCGGCTGGTGATCGCCTTGCCGCGGGTGTAGAAGCGGACGCCCTCGGGGCCGTGGATGTGGTGGTCACCGAAGATGGAGTCCTTCCAGCCGCCGAAGGAGTAGAAGGCCATCGGGACCGGGATCGGGACGTTGATGCCGATCATCCCGACTTCGACCTCGCGCTGGAAGCGGCGCGCCTCGTGGCCCGACCCGGTGAAGACGGCGGCGCCGTTGGCGTAGGAGTTGCGGTTGATCAGCTCGATCGCCTCGTCGAGGCTGCCGCTGCGGACAACCGAGAGGACGGGGCCGAAGATCTCGTCGCGGTAGACCGACATCTCCGGTTCGACCTGGTCGATCACGGTCGGCCCGACCCAGAAGCCGCCGCCGTTCACTGCCAGCTCGCGGCCGTCGACGGTCACCCGCGCTCCCGCCTCCGCCCCCTGACCGATGTAGTCGACGATCCGCTCGCGCGCCTGCGGGGTCACGACCGGGCCCATTTCCGAGCTGCGGTCGAGGCCCGGCCCGACCTCGATCTCCCGCGCTCGGCGACTGACCTCATCGACTAGCGCGTCGCCGGACTCCCCCACCGCGACCGCGACCGAGATCGCCATGCAGCGCTGGCCCGCCGAGCCGAAGCCGGCGGCGGCGAGCTGATCGGCGGCGTAGCCGAGGTCGGCGCCGGGGAGGACGACGGCGTGGTTCTTCGCCCCGCCCAGAGCCTGCACCCGCTTGCGCTTCTCCGTCGCTCGCGCGTGCACGTAGGAGGCGATCGGGGTCGAGCCGACGAAGGAGACCGCCGCCACGTCGGGGTGGTCGAGCAGGGCGTCGACCGCGACCTTGTCGCCGTGGACGACGTTGAAGACGCCGGCGGGCAGACCCGCCTCCGCGTAGAGCTCGGCGACCAGGTTCGAGGCTGAGGGGTCGCGCTCCGAGGGCTTCAGCACGAACGTGTTGCCGCAGGCGATCGCGACCGGGTGCATCCACATCGGCACCATCGCCGGGAAGTTGAAGGGGGTGATCCCGGCGCAGACGCCGAGCGGCTGGCGGAAGGACCACGCATCGACGGTCGAGGAGACCTGGTCGGAGTACTCGCCCTTCAGCAGCTGCGGGATCCCGCAGGCGAACTCGACCACCTCGAGCCCCCGCAGGACCTCCCCCTTCGCGTCCTCGAGCACCTTGCCGTGCTCGGAGGAGACGATCCGCGCCAGCTCCCCGACGTTCTCGTCCAGCAGCTGGCGGAAGGCGAACATGATCTTGGCGCGGCGGCTGAGGGAGGTCTCCGACCAGTCCACGAAGGCCCCCCGCGCCGCCGCAACCGCTGCTTCGACGTCGGTCGGCTCGGCCAACACCACCTCTGCCTGCCGCTCCCCCGTCGCCGGGTCCCACACGGGCGCAGTCCGGGAGGAGGCGCCACTCGTCTCCTCACCTCCGATCCGGTGCCGAATCGTCCGCTTCGCGGTAACTACGCTCACCGATTCATTGTGACGCGACCGGCGTCAGCGGCCCTTGGCCGCGGAGTACAGAGATTGCGTTGCGGGCCGCCAGCTCGGCCATCGCCGTCCGCGTCTCCACCGTGGCCGAGCCGAGGTGCGGCGCCAGCACGACGTTGTCGAGCTCCAGCAGCCGCGGCTCCACCCGGGGCTCGTGCTCGTAGACGTCGAGGCCGGCGGCGGCGATCTGGCCGCTCGCCAGCGCCTCGGCCAGCGCCCGCTCGTCGACGATCGGGCCGCGCGCGGCGTTGACGAGGACCGCGCTCCCCTTCATCGACTCCAGCTCGGGGGCGCCGATCAGGTGGTGCGTCTCCGGGGTCAGCGGGCAGTGCAGGCTGAGGACGTCCGCCTCCTCCAGCAGCCGCTGCAGCGGCATCCGCTCCGCGCCGAGCGCCGCCTCCACCTCCGCCGGCGCCGGGTGCCGCGAGTGGTAGGCGATCTCCATCCCGAAGGCCCGCCCCCGCTCCGCCACCCGCCTGCCGATCCCGCCGAGGCCGACGATCCCCAGCAGCTTGCCCCGCAGCGAGCTGCCGAGCATGAAGTGCATCCCCCAGCTCCACTCGCGCCCGGAGCGGACCAGCCGGTCGCCCTCGGCCAGGCGCCGGGTGGCGGCGAGGATCAGGCCCCAGGTGAGGTCGGCGGTGGCGTCGTCGAGCACCCCCGGCGTGTTGGTGACGACCACCCCCCGCTCCGCCGCGGCCGCGACGTCGACGTTGTCGTAGCCGACGGCGACGTTGGCGACGCAGCGCAGCTGCGGGCCGGCCGCCTCGAGCAGCTCGGCGTCGACCCGGTCGTGGAGGAGGGTCAGCACCGCGTCCGCCCCCGTCACCAGCTCGAGCAGGTCCGCCCGCGGGATCGCCGTCTCCCGCTCGTCCAGCCGCACCTCGCCCGCTTCCCGCAACAGCTCGACCGCTGACTGCGGGACACGGTTGGTGACCGCGAACTTCACCCGCGTTCGGGCTTGAGGATGACGAGGCAGAGGTCGTCGCGGATCGGTCGATCGGCCCAGGCGAGAACCGCCCTTTCCACCTCGCTCACCATCGTCCGCGCCGCCAGGCCCGAGAGGGGCGCCAGCATCCCCCGCAGTCCCTCCAACCCCAGCATCTCCCGGCCCTGGCGGACGTCGGTCGCGCCGTCGGTGTAGACGACGAGGCCCTCGCTGCCCGCGACCGAGCTCTCGGTGTTCTCCAGCTCCAGCCTCTCCTCCGCCCCGAGCAGGAAGGTCGATCCGTCGGCGGACAGCTCGGCCAGCTCGGGCAACCGCAGCGGCGGCGGGTGCCCGGCCCGCGCCCAGCAGACCGTCCGCTCCCTCGGGTCCAGGCGGACGCAGATCGCGCTGACCAGCTCGTTCCCGCTGCCGGGACGCTCGGCCAGCGCTGCGTTGGCCATCGTCAGCAGCTCCGCCGGGTCGCTGGTGTTGGCGGCGAAGGCAGCGAAGCGGGCCCTGATGAAGGTCGCCAGCCGCGCCGCCTCGGGACCGTGCCCGACGACGTCGCCGACGATCGCCACGGCGGACCCGTCGGGGCCGTTGGTGAGGAGGTAGAAGTCGCCGGAGACGCCGAGTTCGGAGGGGACGAAGGCGGCGCCGGCGTCGACGCCGGGCAGGTCGGGCAGGTCGGCTGGCGCCAGCGCCGCCCGGATCGTCTCCAGTTCCTCGGCGGAGTGCTCGAGCGTGCGCAGGCGGTCGGTGACCAAACCGACGATCGTCGCCGTGCCGAAGAAGAAGACCGCGCGAATGAAGAGGGCGAGGGCGAAGTCCGGAATCGGGTGGACGAGGTCCCCGACCACGTAGAGACCGGTGCAGAGAAGGGCGACGACCAGAGCGGGCCGCAACCCGAACCACCAAGCGGTGAGGCCGATCGGCACCGAGAAGAGAAAGGCGAAGCCGGCGGTCGCCGACGTGGTCGCCATCCAGAACCCGAAGACAACCAGGACCGCGACGGCGATACAGGCGATGCGAGCGGTTCGCGACAGGGCCCCCGGCAACTTGCGGTGACCTTACAGCAGCCCGCCCGCTCCTCTCGGGCAGCGGGCGGGGCGGAAGGCTGGTTCGAGGCGGCTAGGGCGCTAGTACCACTTGCCGCGGGCGAAGCCGCCGAAGGCGATCAGCCCGATCAGGATGATGATGATTCCCACCAAGAGGCTCCAGAAGAGCGCCACCAGGATCCCGATGATCACGAGGATGCCTCCTAACGAGATCCCGCCGATGCCTCCTCTGTCTCCTCTGTCTGCCCTGGCGTTCATCTGCTCCTCCGTTCGCTGGTTTGCCATTGAACGACTGGTTCAGTCCAATACTTACCCAGTGACCGGGGATCTACTCGCGTTCCGGACGCTCCTCCCCGGGCCAGGTGCCGGTGACTTTCGCGAACGAGGTGCGGGTGGCGTGGTCGACCAGGCCTTTGACGAGACGGAAGATCGCCCCCTCGACGACCAGCGCCGCGACCAGTTTCGGCCAGGAGAATTCGCGGTGCTCGGGCTTCGGCGGCTCGACGTCGTCGACCAGCCCCCAGATCTGTTCGAAGATCTTCTTGCCGACAAGCCCGGCGATCAGACCGAGGACGATGCTGATCGGGGCGAAGATGAATTTCATCGACTCTCCTCTCTCCCGCTGCTGTTTAGGTGGTCTTCTGGTCCTTCGGATCATCCCGCGGCTCGAGCTGGATCTCCTTCTCGGCCCGCGGGATACCTTCCTCGATCTCGGCGCTGCGCTCTCGCTCGGCGTTCATCTGGTGGCCGAACAGGATCGCCAGGTTGGTGATCCAGAACCAGAGCAGCAGCACGATGAGGCCGCCGAGGGTGCCGTAGGTCTTGTCATAGGAGCCGAAGTTGGCGACGTAGAAGGCGAACAGCGCCGAGGCGATCGCCCAGACGACGATCGCGAGGACCGCTCCCGGGGTGACCCACTTGAAGCCGCGGAGCTTCACGTTCGGGGTCGTGTAGTAGAGGAGGTTGACCATGACGATGAAGATCAGCGCCATCACCGGCCACTTGGCGATGTTCCAGACGTCGACCGCGGTGCTGCTGAGTCCGACCGGGCCGGCGATCGCTTCCGCCACCGGGCCGCTGACGACGAGGCCGATCGCGAGCAGCGCCATGAGGATGATCATCGCCAGGGTGATCGCGATCTGCAACGGCCGCAGCTTCCAGAACGGCCGACCCTCGGGGGTCTCGTAAATGATGTTGGAGGCGCGGGTGAAGGCGCCGACGTAGCCGGAGGCCGACCAGAGCGCCACGGCGAGGCCGATGACGAAGGCGAGACCGGCCGCGCCCTGGTTTTCGACGATCGAGTCGATCGGCCCTTCGAAGGTTTCCGCCGCCGACTCCGGCCCGATTTCGGTGATGATTTCGGTCAGAGTGTCGGTGGTGGTTTTGGGGTCGCCGAAGATCCCGATCAGCGAGAGCATCGCGATCAGGGCCGGGAACAGCGAGAGCAGTCCGTAGTAGGTGAGCGCCGCCGCCCAGTCGCTGAGGTTGTCCTCCTGGAACTCGGTCAGCGTCCGTTTCAGGGTGGCGACGAGGCTCCCCTTCGGGGCCGCCCCCTCGGGCGCGTAGTCGCGACGGACCTCACCGCCGGTGTCGATGCGGTCCTCGGCCATCGCTATCCCCGCCGCCCCGCCGTTCGCGCCAGCACGACGCCGGCGACGAAGGCCGCGGCAAGGGCAATCGGCGTCGGATACCTGCGGGCGAGCGACTCAACTCTCTCGTTTCTCTCCATGCCCCCCATTGCCCGTTGAGGAGGAGTTCCTAACCGGCTACGTCATTTCCACCCTTGTCCTGCCTATGACGAGGAAAAGGGTGGAAACGATGTTCAGATTTCCGGTATTTGCTGCTCTTCGCTTAGGAGCGGCGCGAAGAGGTCGCCTTTGGCGGCTACGCGCTCGAGGACGGCGGCGTGGTCGAAGATCAGCGCCCCCGCCTCGCCGGACTCCAGCGCCGACTCGACCTCCGCCCACTCCAGCGGGGTGGAGACGGTGGGCCGTTCTTTTGCCCGCAGCGAGTAGACGCAGACCGTGGTCTTGTGGCGGTCGTTCTGGCTCCAGTCGATCAGGATCTTGCCCGGCCGTTTGGCCTTCGACTGCTGCGAGACGACGCGGTCGGGGAACTTGCGCTCCAGGGTCTCCGCCACCGCTTTCGCGAACGGCTTGGTCACCTCGTAGGTGACGTCGGAGTTGAGCGGGACGTAGAGCTGCATCCCCTTCGAGCCCGAGGTCTTCGGGTAGCACTCGAGCCCGAGCTGCTCGAACATTCCCCGCAGCCAGACCGCCACCTGGGCGCAGTCGACGATGTCGGCGGGGGCGCCGGGGTCGAGGTCGAAGACCATCGCCGTCGGCCGCTCCATCTCCGCCGCTTTCGAGAGCGAGGTGTGGAGCTCGATGTCGGCAAGGTTCGCCAGCCAGACCAGCGTCGGCAGGTCTTCGACCGCGCAGTAGTCGATCTCCTCTTCGTGGCGCTCGCTGTAAACGCTCGCCGTGGTCACCCACTCCGGCCGGTGGCTGGGGCAGCGCTTCTCGTAGAAGTGCTTGCCTTCGACCCCTTCGGGATACCGCTTCAGGGTCAGCGGCCGGCCCCGCAGGTGCGGCAGCAAGACCTCGCCGATGCGGGCGTACCAGTCGATCAGCTCGCCCTTGGTGAAGCCCGCCTTCGGGTACAGCACTTTGTCGAGGTTGGAAAGTTCGAGCCCGCGCCCCTCGACCGTGACCGCGGCTTTGTTGCGCGGCCGTTTCACCGCCTTCGCCGTCAGCGACTCCCCCTCCGGGTCGGTCGGTCGCTCCAGCGCCACCTCGTCGGCCGGCTTGTCCTCGCGCAGGCCTTTGTAGGCCGGGTGGCGCAGCATCCCCTCCGAGGTCATCTCGCGGAACTCGATCTCGGCGACCAGTCGCGGCTCGACGAAGCGGGACCCTTTCGGCGGCTTCGGCCCGGCGCCAAACGGGCTTCCCTTCCGCTCCAACGGCGCCAGCCGGGCGACCAGCGCGGTCAGGTCGGCGGCGTTGAACCCGGTCCCGACTTTGCCGGCGTAGCGCAGCACCGGCTTACCGCCATCCTCTTCAAAGTAACCGACCAGGAGCGCCCCCAGGTGTTTCTTGCGGCGGCCTTCGCCGGGGGTCCAGCCGCCGATCACCAGCTCCTGGCGGTTGGTGTTTTTCACCTTCAGCCAGGCGCCGGTGCGTTTGCCGGGCGAGTAGATGCTGTCGACCCGCTTCAGCATCACTCCCTCCAGGCCCTGCTCCTTGCTCGCCTCCAGCAGCTGCTTCGCGTGGCCGACCGAGTGGCCCGGCGTCTGCCAGCTCTCCCCGGACAGCTCCAGCCCCTCGAGCAGCTCCCGCCGGCGGCTGTAGGGCTCGCAGGTGAGGTCCTCCCCGTCTAGATAAAGGAGGTCGAAAATGACGTAGACGACGGGGTGGGATTTCATCCGCCGTCGGACCACGTTCTCGTCGGTGTTGTGGATCCGCTGTTGCAGCCGCTCGAAGCTCGGTTTGCCGTTCTCGTCGAAGGCGACCAGCTCGCCGTCGAGGACGGCATCGTGGGAACCGAGCGCCCGCGAGATCCGCCGCACCTCGGGGTACTGCGCGCTGACGTTGTTGAGGTTGCGCGTCTGCAGCTCCACCCGCCCCGGTTGGCAGTAGGCGATCGCCCGCACCCCGTCCCACTTCACCTCGACCGCCCACTTGCCGTCGTCGCGCGGCAGGGTCGAGAGCCGCGCCAGCATCGGCACCACGTTCTCCGGGAACGGGTCGCGCTCGCGCGCCGGCGGGTCGATCCGGTGGATCATCCAGTCCTTCTCCGCTTTGCCGGCGCGGAACAGCGCGTAGCGCCCCTGCAGCCGCTCGCCGTGGAACTCGACCATGACTTTGCCGGGCTCCCACTTCTCCAGCTCGTAGGTGCCCGAGTCCCAGATCGTCATCGTCCCGGCGCCGTACTCGCCCTTCGGGATCTCGCCCTCCCAGTCGAGGTACTCGAGCGGGTGGTCCTCGGTGTGGACGGCCTTGCGGTTCTCCTCCGGGGTCTCCGGGATCCCGTTCGGGATCGCCCAGGAGGCGGCGACGCCCTCGTGCTCCAGCCGCAGGTCCCAGTGCAGGCGGCGGGCACTGTGTTCCTGGACGACGAAGCGCGGCGCCCCTTTCTTCTTGCGCCGCTTCTTCGGCGGCGGCTCGGCGGTCTTGCCGAAGTCCCGCTTGCGCTCGTACTCGGCGAGCTGCTCCTTCGTCTTCGTCTTCGCTTTCGGCGGCACGTTCCGGTGCTACCCGCGCCAGACGCGCCAGTACCGGCCGAGGCGGCGGCTGAAGTCCTTGGGCCGCTCGGCGTAGAGGCGCCGACCGAGGTCGAAGGCCTCGGTCGCCAGCTCCTCCTGCCGCTGCTCGATCGCCGCCTCCAGCTCTCGCGTCTCCTCCTCACCCAGCCGCCGCTGATGGAGGTCGTCGCGCAGGACGGCGAGGTCGTGGTGGTCCCCGAGCAACTCGGTGAGACGATTGGCCTCCCCGGCCGTCGCTTCCAGCGGACCGCTCCAGGCGCAGCTAAGCAGTTCGAGCCCGTAGCGCAGATCCTTCGCGCGCTTGCGCCACTCGTGGAAGTTCTCCTCGTCGCCGGGGTCGGCTTCGGCGGCGTGCAGCGCCTGGCGCCCGCGGCGGTAGACGCGGGTGAAGGCACTGCCCACCGCCTTCCACGGGTCTTCCTGCAGCTGCCACCGCTCGATCCCCTCGCGGCCGGCTTCGATCAGCTCCATCGCCTCAGCGATCTCCCCCTGGCTGCGAACGGTGCCGGTCGCCGCTTCGCGGTCGCTGTCGAGGATCTGCCGCCAGGTCCCGACCGCCTCCTCGGGCAGACCCTTGGCCCCCTCGGCCAGAGCGTCCAGCGCCGCCAGCTTCACCTCCGCGTCACGGCTTTGCGAGAGCTTCCGCGCGGAGTCCCGGTAACGCCCCATTTCCTTCCGGTAGACCTTCTTCGGCAGCTCACCGCGGAGCAGGCGCAACAGCGTCCGCAGCTTCTTCATGTCTTTCCGAGCGCCGTGAATCGCCGCCGCGGTGGCCGTCTCCCCGGCGGCGCTTCCCCGCAGGCGCTCGAGCGCCTTCTCGGCGCGGCCGGTGGCGATCCGCCTCACCCCCTCGCCAAACGGCTCGCCCTCCTTCAGGACGTAGGTGCGACTGCCGGCAATCGGGGACATGGGCTCATCGTAGGATGCCCCCTTGCGCCGATCCAGAGCCAGCCTCTTCCTTGCCCTGGCGACGCTCGCGTTTGGAGGCGCGGCGGTCGCCGCGCCGTCAGCCGAGGAACCGTTCTTCCCGCACGCTGGCAACCCCGGATACGACGCGCTCAAGTACGAAATCGAAATCGAATACGAGGGGCCGAAGCAGCCGCTCGTCGGGTACGCCTCGATCAAGATCCGCGCCACCCAGGAGCTGCGCCGGGTCTCGTTTGACTTCCGCGGGCCACGGGTGTTCCACATGTCCGGACTCACGCCCGGCACCTACCGGCAGAGGCACGGCAAGCTCGTCTTCCTCCCCCGGGAACCGATCGAGAAGGGAACCGTCTACTTCCTCGCCGTCAGCTACCGCGGCAGGCCGCCGTCGATCACCGATCCCGACGGGACCAGGGAGGGCTGGATCCGGACCGACGACGGGGTGATCGCGGTCGGCGAGCCGCAGGGAACCGCGGCCTGGATCCCCTGCAACAACGTCCCCTGGGACAAGGCCTTGTTCAGGACCATCGTCACCGTTCCCCGCGGGCTGAAGGCGGCCGCCAACGGGCGCATGGGACAGGTGTCCCGCTCCGAGGGCGAGTCGACCTTCTTCTGGAGGGAAAGCTCCCCGATGAGTCCCTACCTCGCCGTCCTCAACATCGGCCGCGGGCGCCTCGTTCAGGACCGCATCGGTCGCATCCCCTCCTGGACGCTGGTCGACCCGAGGCTGGAGAGGGCCGGGCGGCGGGTGCGCCACCAACTGCCGGAGATCCTTCGCTTCCAGTCACGGCTCTTTGGCGGCTACCCGTTCGAATCCGCCGGCTCGATCCTCGATTACGCCCCCGACGTCGGCTACGCCCTGGAGACGCAGAGCCGGCCGATCTACACGTACGCGCCCGAGAAGACGCTGATCGTGCACGAGGTCGCGCACCAGTGGTTCGGCGACTCGGTCGGGATCGAACGCTGGCCGGACATCTGGCTCAACGAGGGGCTCGCCACCTGGACTCAGTGGTACTACGCCGAGCGCCACGGCGGCCGCAGCGCCGAAGAGGTCTTCGAGCGGCTGCGCCGTCTCCCCGCCACCAACGAGCTCTGGGATCCGCCACCGGGGCGACCCGGCAGCCCCGAGCGCCTCTTCGCGCCCTCGGTCTATGTAAGGGGGGCGATGGCGGTGCAGGTGCTGCGGCAGAAGATCGGGACGAAGGCGTTGCTGCAGGTGCTGCGCAGGTGGGCGATCGAGCACCGCCACCGCAGCGCCAACATCGAGGAGTTCATCGCCCTCGCTGAGGAGGTCGCGGGCCGAGATCTCGACCCGCTCTTCCAACGCTGGCTCTTCCAGCGGGGCAAGCCGCGATGATGGCGCCGATGACCAGGCGCCTGCTCCTGCCGCTTCTGCTCGTGGTGGCCCTCGGCCTAGCCCCAAGCGGGGCGTCCGCCGCGAAGCCGGCTCAGGTCGACGTCGGCCGCGCCGCCCTCGGCGCCGCGACGAACGGGCACGCCGTGGTGCTGGTCCCGATCGCCTATCCGATCCACCTCAGCGGCCGCACGGTGCCGCTCGAACTGACGCTGGTGGACCGAAGCGGCAGTCGCGTCGAGCGGCTGCGGGCGCGGGTTCGCCTCAGCGCCGGCAAACTTCGCAGCCCCGAGCGCCGCCGCCGCTTCCAGTTCGTGCACCGCTTCGACCTCGGCCAGCAGCCAGAGATGGTCGGGCGTGGACTGCGGGTGCGAGTCCACGTGCGCTCCAGCGGGCGCTCGACGCGGGGGCTGGCGCTCGGCACGAACAAGACCCTCTGCAGCAGCGTGGAGGCGGTGCGGACGCGGCCGGGACGGCAGGTGGCGGTGCCGCTGCCGGCCTGCACCACCCCCCGGCGCTGGCGGGTCGTGCAGCAGCCGCAAAACGGCTCCGCCCGCATCCGCGAAGGCAGCCTCGTCTACCAACCCGCGGCTCGCTTCCGCGGCACCGACTCGCTCGTCCTCAGCGGCGGCCAGCAGGTCCGCTTCACCGTCGGGACCGCGGACGGCGTCGTCGTCCGCGCCCTCGGCGACTCCGTCACCGCCGGGTTCGGCTACTACAGCAACGGCACCCCGATGACGATCGGGCGCCTGCCCGGCTGCCGGCCGGCGGCAAAGGAATTCAACGACGCCTGCTCCTCCAACTCGCTCAACTTCACCAGCAAGGAAGGGAGGGTCGAATACGCCCCCGACTTCGGCCTCGCCAACAACGTCTCCTGGGCGGCGCAGTGGGCGAACACGCACGGCGTCACGAACTTCAAGAACTTCGCGATCACCGGCTCGGAACCCAAAAACTGGGCGCCCGAAGGCGAATTCCACTCGATCACGGAACAGATCGAGAAAGAAGACCCCGACTACATCCTGATGACGATGGGAGCCAACCCGCTGCTCTCGGAAATGCTCTTCGGGGTCGACAACATGGGCTGCGCAGTCGAGGCCGACATCGTCGGCGGCTACCGCGAATGCGTCGAAAAATCGTTCGCCGAAGTCGGCCTGCAGGCACACCTGAAGAGCCTCTACTCCGACCTCGTCCAGAACACCGACGCGACGATCTTCCTCATGCAGTACCACCTCTCGGTGCCCTCGACCGCGCTCGCCTACAGCGCCACCCAGATCGCGATGATGGGCAAGCTGCTGAACCGGGAAATCGAAGCCGTCGCCGGCGCGGTGAACCCGCAGCGCCTGCAGGTGGTGACGCCGCCTCATTTCAATGTCGGGATCGACGTCTCGCCGGTCTTCCCCTCGCGCTACTCCTGCTCCCGCCTCGGCTACGAGGTCGACGGCCCGAGCGTGCAGTCGACGCCGACCCAGGACGAGCTGGAGGTGCTGCACCCGCTTTCGTTCTGCGAAGGCCCGGCCGGCGGCGGACCGCCCTGGGTGATCAGCGGCGACACCGGCATCCACCCCAGCGCCGCCGGCTACGCGCAGATGGCCTCGCAGGTTCCGGCGCCCGTCCCCCCTAGCTGAGCCGCCCGATGTCGTCGCGCCGGTTCCTGGTCGCGCCGGACTCGTTCAAGGGCACCTTCGACGCCTTCGCCGTCGCCGAGGCGATCGCCGCCGGGGTCGAGGCGGGAGGCGGGCTGGCCGACCGCTGCCCAGTCGCCGACGGCGGCGAGGGGACGATGGCGGTACTGCTGGCGGCCCTCGGGGGCGAGCGGCGGCGGGTAGGGGTCCACGATCCGCTGCGCCGGCCGATCGAGGCGAGCTTCGCCCTGCTGGGGGACGGCGAGACCGCGGTGGTCGAGACCGCGGAGGCTTCGGGGCTGAGTCTGGTCGCGCCGGAGGAACGCGACGCGGAGCGGGCCGACACCTTCGGCACCGGCGAGCTGATCGCGGCCGCGATCGCGAGCGGCGCCCGCAAGGTGCTCGTCGCGGTCGGTGGCAGCGCCACCACCGACGGCGGCAAGGGCGCGCTCGAAGCGCTGCGCTCGGCGGGCGCCCTGGGAGCGGCTTCGATCGAGGTGCTCTGCGACGTACAGGCCCCTTATGAGGACGCGGCCCCTCACTTCGCGCCGCAGAAGGGCGCCGACGCGGCGGCGGTCGAGCGACTGACCGCGCGGCTGGGACAGCTGGCGAGCGAGCTCCCGCGCGACCCTCGCGGGGTCGCGATGACGGGATGCGCGGGCGGGCTCTCCGGCGCCCTCTGGGCCCACGGCGCCGAGCTCGGCCCCGGCGCCGCCTTCGTCCTCGAGGCGATCGGATTTGACGCGCGCCTTGCCGCCGCCGACACGGTGGTCAGCGGCGAGGGGCGCTTCGACGCGCAGAGCATGCGGGGGAAGGTCGTGGGCGAGATCGCGACCCGCTGCGAGCGGGCGGGAAAGCCACTTCACCTTGTCGTCGGCGGCACCAGGCTCGACGAAGGCCCTCCCGCCGCGGTCTCCTCCATTGCCCAGGCTGAATCTCTGGAGGAACTGCGGCGGGAGGGGTTCAGGCTGGCGAACTCTCGCTAGCCCGTCTTGGTGACTTGGAGAAGCGGCGCAACCCTTTCGGATCCGTGTATCGCCACGAACTCCCACCCCCTTTCCCAGAGCCGCGCGGCGGTCCCCTTCCGCCGCTGTGCCGGCGCGGCACTTTAGTGGAGCTAGCTCCACCAATGGAGAGTTCTTCTACAAAGAGACCCCAAATTCCGCCGGGTCACCCCATTGATGTGAATATGCTTGAACGGTCGCGGGGTCTAAACGATCGACGGGGGAGCCATGGGAGAGCGGAAGCGGGAAAAAGGGAAGAAGGCCGGCAAAAAGGGATTAGGCCAGACCGAGGCCGACGGGATCCTCCTCAAAGCGCTCGCCCATCCCGTGCGGGCGCGAGCGCTGACCGTCCTCAACCAGCGCGTCGCCAGCCCCAGCGAACTCGCCGCCGAGCAGGGAGAGGCGGTCGGCTACGTCGCCTACCACGTGCGCGTCCTGCACGAGCTGGGGATGATCGAACTGGTCAAGACCCGCCAGGTGCGGGGAGCCACCGAGCACTTCTACCGCAGCACCGCCCAGCCCTACCTCGACGACGAGTTCTGGGGCAAGCTCTCGATCGACTCGCGCACGGGGATCAGCGTCGCCAACATCGGCGTCCTCAACAACGCCATCCGCGAGGCCTTCGAAGCCGGCACCTTCGACTCCCGCACCAACCGCCATCTCAGCAACGTCAGCCTCGACCTCGATGACCGCGGCTGGGAGGAAGCCAACGACCTGCTCAACACCTGCCTCGAAGGCCTGATCCGGATCGGTGCCGAGAGCGAGGCCCGCGAGGGCGAGGCGACGATCCGCGCGACCTTCGGCATGATGAGCTTCGAGTCGCCTTCGAGCCCGAAGCGCTAGCGCGGGACCGGGTGGCGCGGGTACGCTCGCGCAGGTGCGAGTCCTCGCGATAGTCCACCAGCGCGACGCCGGGCCTGGAGTGTTCGGGGTGGCGATCCGCGACGCCGGCGCCGAGCTCGACGAGTGGACCTTGGCGGAGCGGCCGCAGCCACCCGCGGACCCGCTCGGCTACGACGCGGTCTTCGTCCTCGGTGGCGCAATGAACGTCGACGAAGAGGACCGGCACGGCTGGATCGCCGAGGAGAAGGCGCTGCTCCGCGAGTTGCTCGAGCGCGAGCTGCCCCTACTAGGACTCTGCCTCGGCGCCCAGCTGCTCGCGGCGGCGGCAGGAGCGGAGCCCCGACGGGCACCCCGTCCCGAGATCGGCTGGCACCAAGTAGAGGTGACGCCGGAAGGCGAAGACGATCCCCTGCTAGGACCCCTCGCCCCCTCCTTCGAGGCCTTCCAGTGGCACAGCTACGAGTTCCCCCTGCCGCCGAACGCCGTCCCCCTCGCCCGCAGCGAGGTCTGCCTCCAGGCCTGCCGCGTCGGCCAGCGCGCCTGGGCGATCCAGTTCCACCCCGAGGTAAGCCGCACCGACGCCCTCCACTGGATCGACGACTACGAGGCCGACCCCGACGCAGTGCGCATCGGGATCGACCCGGCGGTCCTCGGGCCGGAGACGGAGGAGAAGATCGGCGCCTTCAACCAGCTGGGACAGGAGCTGTGCCGCCGCTGGCTGGCCTGTTGACGCCGGAGAAGCATGGTGATCGTTAGCCGATATCGACGGATGCTCCGTTGGTCGCTTTGAAGTTCACAGCTTTTTGGTGTTTGTAAGTCGCTCCGGTTTTCGCCCCCGTGCCGGCAAACGGGCAGAGGAAGCCGTCTTTGATGACGGTGTAGTTGATCCCGGTCACTGTGGCTTGAACATCCACTTCGCCCGCTGTGTTGGTGATAATGACGTGGCCGCCGGGGCTCTGTTCGCCGACTGTGAGTTCGCAGTTAGCAGCGATGATCCACATCGGTTCCGCCGGGTTGGTGCATTTCACATGGATTTTCACTGTCCATTGTCCGGGAGTGCCGGTATTGGTTGGTGTTGTGAAAAGATGGTCACAGCTGCCCATGGTGACGGTAGCGGTTACGAACCCAAACGCTTTGCAGTTGCTAATCAGGCTTTTCGTTGTCAGCTGAGAGCTCGGTTCGGTTACTGCTGCTTCGTAATGTGTCACGCATTCAGCGGTACCGCCTTCGGTGGTGAAGACGCTGTTTCCGAGCGCACTTACGCCTGTTACCGTGGTCGGATATTTTGAAGCTGTGTAGCTCCCTTCGGCCACAGCGGCTGACGCCATGACGGCGTTGACGGCAAGCACGGCTACGACTGCCGTGCCTATGGCCTTGAATTTGTGAATCACTGTTGCTCCTTCAGTCGGTTGACGAGGCGCCCCTGATGAGCGCACCGTCATGCTGAGGATTGTCCTGACCGGTTGCAACACCCTCTGGGGTGACAACCATCGCGCGCGAAAACCTGTCGCCCAGGGCGACTACCGCCCCTTGCCGCCCCCGCCTTTGCCGGGCTTGCCCTTCCCCTTCCCCTTGCAGGACGTCTTCACCACCTGCGTTCTGACGAACGGCCTGCCGTTGTGGGCGACCATCCGCACCTTGGCCTTCTGCTTCTTGGCGCAGATGTTTCGGTTGTTGACCAGCAGG
>DATIMV010000069.1:0-41025 GCA_035474955.1 Solirubrobacterales bacterium | reverse complement strand
CAGTACGAGATCGTCGTCGACCTGATCGAGGACGCGGTCGCCGCCGGCGCGACCAAGCTCTGCGGCGGGCCGACCGAGGTCCCCGGCCTCTCCGGCAAGTTCGTCGCCCCGACCGTGCTCACCGGGGTCACGCACGAGATGCGGATCATGAAGGAGGAGGTCTTCGGGCCCGTCCTGCCGATCCTCACCGTCGACGGCGAGCAGGAGGCGATCGAACTCGCCAACGACTCCGAGTTCGGCCTCGGCGCCTCGGTCTGGACCAAGGACCGCCAGAAGGGCGAGCGCATCGCCGAGCGGCTCCAGTCGGGCATGGTGTGGATCAACGACCACATGTTCAGCCACGGCGCCTGCTCCTGCTCGTGGGGCGGCGTCAAGGAGTCCGGCCTGGGCCGCTCGCACTCCAAGTTCGGCTTCTACGAGTGCGTCAACATCAAGCAGAACGTCTGGGAGCCCGGCCTTGCCCGCGACTTCTGGTGGCACCCCTACGACCAGACCCTCGGCGAGGCGGTCAAGGCCTCGGCGAAGATCCTCTACGGCAAAGGCGAGGTCCGCACCAAAGCCCTGCGCGAAGGTGCGGCGCCGCTCTTGAAGGTCGGGCGCCGCACCATGAAGAAGCGCCGCTGATCAGCCGCCGGCGATTTCTACCGTCTTCGAGGTGGCGCCGAGGCAGCGGTAGATCGGCCCCGCGGTTGCCTGGGTGATCGGCTTCACTTCGGCGTAGACCATCGCCGGGATCTCGATGTTCGCGTTCAGGTCTTCAAGGTCGGCCTTCCAGTTGCCGTTGGCCTTCGACTCGACCCGGCTGAGGACGCCGTTGCCCTTCTGCTTGAGGACGACGATCCGTTCCCCGATGCAGTTCGAGTTCGCCGATTTGACTTTGCCCTGGTAGCCGGAGGCGCCGAGCGTGATCGTCGATTTCACCTTCACCGTCTCGCCGGGCTGGGGCGCGGCGACTGCGGTTGCCGCCAGTGCCAGCAGTGCGGTCAGCGCCAGCGCCGCGACCCGATTCCTCTTCCTCATCCATCCCTCCTTGGTTTGACTGATCGTGCCCCCTGGAGGGCCGCGGCAGCCTAGACGACAGGGAGGCATCAGAATCCGGCGCAGATGCCGCCCGCGCAGGAGAAGGCCGAGCCCGCGATTCGTGTCGCGGGGCTGCGGCGCGACTACGGTGACCGCCCGGCGCTCGACGGCGTCGGCTTCGAGCTGCCCGCCGGCACCTCCCTTGTCGTCCTCGGCCCCAACGGCGCCGGCAAGACGACGCTGCTGCGGATCCTCGCCACCCTGCTGCGCCCGAGCGGGGGCGAGGTGAGCGTGCTCGGCTGTTCGCTGCCGGACGAGGCCTGGAAGCTGCGCGGCCGGATCGGCTACCTCGGGCACGAGCCGCTGCTCTACCGCGACCTCAGCGGCCGCGAGAACCTGCGCTTCCAGGCGCGCCTGCACGGCATCGAGCGCGAGGCCGCCGAGGCGCGGATCGAGCAGGTCCTGCAGGCCGTCGGGATGCAGCGCCGCGCCGACGAGCGGGTCGCCGGGCTCTCGGCCGGGATGCGGCAGCGGCTCTCGATCTGTCGCTGCGTCCTCCACGGGCCGGAGCTGCTGCTGCTCGACGAGCCCGACTCCAACCTCGACGTCGAGGGCCGCGAGCTGGCGCGGGGGCTGATCGGGCCCGACAGCGGCAGCACCCGCGTCGTCGTCACCCACGACCCCGACCGCCACCTGCCCGAGGCCGACCAGGTGCTGCGGCTGGGGATCGGCGAGGGAGCGGTGCTCTCGTGACCCCCTCCCGCACCGCCTTCGCCGCGATCCTCGCGAAGGACCTGCGCGCGGAGCTGCGCACCCTGCAGTCACTGCCGGCGATGGCGCTCTTCGCCGTCACCACCTTCGTCATCTTTCGCTTCGGGCTCGATCGCACCAGCCTCTCCGGCAGCCTCGCCGCCGGCGTCCTCTGGGCGACCCTGCTGTTCGCCGCGGTGCTCGGGATCAACCGCCTCTTCGTCGCCGAGCGCGAGGAGGGCGGCTTCGACGCCATCCGGCTGGCCCCGATCGACCGCACCGTCCTCTTCGGCGCCAAGGTTGCGGCGCTGCTCGTCTACCTGATCGCGCTGGAGCTGGTCACGGTTCCGATCTTCGCGATCTTCTTCCTCGACGGCGCGAGCGGACTGCTGCCGCTGATCGCCGTCCTCCTGCTCGCCGACTTCGGCCTCGCCGCCACCGGCACCCTGATCTCCTCGATGGCGGTCAACTCGCGCGCCCGCGACCTGCTGGTGCCGCTGGTCCTCCTGCCCCTGGCGGTGCCGCTGATGATCGCCGCCACCGGCGCCACCGACCCCCTGCTGCAGGCAGGCGGGCCTTCATACGACCGCTTCGGGACCTGGCTGATGGTGCTCGGCCTATACGATTTGATCTTCGGCCTGGTTGGCTACGCGGTCTTCGACTTCCTGCTCGAGGACTGACCAGGCACCACCGGCCCCCACCCTCCGGAGCATGTACGGCAAAGGACTAAAGCCCCTCTCGATCGCGACCGTCTCGATGCTGGCGGTTTCCTTGTCCCTGGTCTTCTTCTACGCGCCGCTGGACGCCGACCAGGGCTTCGTCCAGAAGATCTTCTACGTCCACGTGCCGCTGGCGGTGGTGGCGCTGTTCGGCTTCATGGCCGGCGGCGTCTTCGCGATCCTCCACCTGCGCTCCAACGACCGCAAGTGGGACGCCTACTCCTACGTAGCGATCCACATCTCGGTGATCTTCGGCGTCGCCGTGCTGATCACCGGCGCGATCTGGGCCAAGGCCTCCTGGGGCCACTGGTGGGTCTGGGACGAGCCGACCCTGGTCAGCTTCCTGATCGTCTTCCTCCTCTACGCGACCTACTACCCCTTCCGCTACGCGATCGAGGACCGCGACCGCCAGGCCCGCTACGCCTCCGTCTTCGCCGTCACCGCCGGCGCCTTCGTGCCGCTCAACTTCATGGCCGTGCGGATGGCCGAGAGCCTCGTCCACCCCCGCACCTTCGCCACCGCCGAAGGCGGGATGCCGGGCGAGATGATGCTGACCTTCCTCGTCTCGCTCGCGGCGATGGCCCTGCTCTACACGACCCTGGTCAAGTTCGAGCTGACCGCGAAGAGCGCCTCGGGCCAGGTCAAGCGCCTGCGCCGCGCCCTCGACGCCCCGGTCTCCGGCGGCAGCTCCCGGATCGCCCCGGAGGTGAGCTGATGGAGGTGCTGCTCGCCGCCCCCGCCCTGCCGCTCGACGAGGCCGGCAAGTACGTCGCCGGCGCCTACGTCGTCTTCGTCGTGCTCCTCGTCGTCTACGTCGCGATCATGGCGGCGAAAGTGCAGCGGATCGAGCGCGAACTGCGCGAGGTCGCCGCGATAGCCGAGGAGCGCAAAGAGGGCCAGGCCGCCCCCGGCCGCGGAGCCGAGGAGGCGGCGCCCCATGCCTGAGCTGCTGGCGCTCGGCGTCTCCCACAAAACCGCGCCGCTGGACCTGCGCGAGCGTCTTTCCCTGACCGAGGGCCGCGCCGTCAGCGCCCTTGCCGAGCTGACCGCGGCGAGCGGGATCCACGAGGCGGCGGCAATCTCGACCTGCAACCGCACCGAGCTCTACCTGATCGTCTCCGACCCGGTCGAGGCCGAGTCGACCGCGCTCGGCGTCCTCACCCGCCAGGCGGAGATCCGGCCGACCGAGCTGCTCAGCCACCTCTACTCGCTGCGCGCGACCGAGGCCGCCCGCCACCTGCTGCAGGTGACCGCCGGGCTCGACTCGATGATCCTCGGCGAGGCCGAGATCCAGGGCCAGGTCAAACGCGCCTACGAGCTGGCGATGGTCGAGGGCGCGACCGGCCCGATCCTCAACCGTCTCTTCCGCGACGCCCTCACCGCCGGCGGCCGCGCCCGCGACGAGACCGGGATCAGCCAGAAGGGCGTCTCGATCCCGTCGGTCGCGGTCGAGCTGGCGCGCCGGGCGATCGGCGACCTCTCCGACCGCCGGGTCCTCGTCGTCGGTGCCGGCGAGACCGCCGAGCTGGTCGCCAAAGCGCTGGTCACCCGCGGCGTCGCCACCGTCTTCGTCGCCAACCGCCACTACGACCGAGCGATCGGCCTCGCCCAGCGCTTCGCCGGCACCGCGGTCCGCTTCGAAGAGCTGCCCGAGCAGCTCGAGGAGGCGGACATCGTCGTCTCCGCAACCAACTCCCCCCACCACATCGTCGAGCGCGACGAGCTCGAGCACGTGATGGAGGGACGGCCGGAGCGGCCGCTGCTGATGATCGACCTGGCGGTGCCGCGCGACATCGATCCCGCCTGCCGCGAGATCGCCGGCGTCACCGTCCACGACATCGACGACGTGCAGCAAATCGTCGAACGCAACGAGAGCGGCCGCGAGACCGAGTCGCGGCGGGCGGAGCAGATCGTCGAGGCCGAGCTCGACCGCTTCGAGCGCTGGCTCGGCCTGCAGGAGGTGGTGCCGACGATCAGCGCCCTACGCGAGCGCGGCGACGAGGTCGTGCGCCGCGTCCTGGCCGAGAACGAGGGCCGCTGGGAGAACCTCGGCGAGGGTGACCGCGAGCGGGTGGAGAAGATGGCGAAGGCGATCGCCTCGCGGCTGCTGCACGAGCCGACCCTGCGGATCCGCAACTCGGCCTGTTCGGGCGAGGCCTACTTCTTCGTCAACGCCCTGCGCGAGCTCTACGGCCTCGAAGTCGAGACCGCGCCGGAAGAGGCAGCGGGCCGCGACAACGTCACCGAGCTGCGCCAGCGCGACAAAAAGGGCTGAGATGCGAATCGCGACGCGCGGCAGTGCTCTAGCGCTGACGCAGGCGCGCTGGGTCGCCGACCGACTCGGCGGATCGGAGCTGGTCGAGGCGAGCTCGGACGGAGAGCCCGGCGACAAGTCGCGCTTCGTCCGCGGGGTCGAGCGGGCGCTGCTGGCCGGCGAGGCCGAGCTCGGCGTCCACTCGGCCAAGGATCTGCCGGGGGAGATGCCCGAGGGCCTGGAGATCGCCGCGGTGCCGGCGCGCGAGGACCCTGCCGATGTCTGGATCGGCGCCGGCGACTCGCTCGACGACGTGCCGGAGGGGGCGCGGGTCGGGACCGCCAGCCTGCGCCGCCGCGCGCAGCTGTTGGCAATGCGCCCTGACCTGCGGGTGGAGGAGCTGCACGGCAACGTCGACACCCGCATGCGCAAGCTGGAGGAGGGCGAGCTGGACGCGATCGTCCTCGCCGCCGCCGGACTGCGCCGGCTCGGGCGCGAGGCGGAGATCGGCTTCGCGATCCCGGTCGAGCGGATGGTGCCGGCGGCGGGCCAGGGCGCCCTGGCGCTGCAGGTGCGCCTGGACGACGAAGCGACGATCGATGCCGCGGCCGCGGTCAATGACCTGCGGGCGATGCGCGAGCTGACCGCCGAGCGGACGGTGGTCGCCCTGCTCGAGGCGACCTGCGCCAGTCCGCTCGGGGCGCACGCACGCGTCGAAGGGCAGCGGATCGAGATCGAGGCCTTCGTCGGACTTCCCGATGGCAGCGAGTGGCTGCGCGATCGCCTCGAGGGCGAGGCCGAGCAGCCCGCTCTGGCCGGCGCCGAACTGGTCCAGCGCCTGCTCGGCGCCGGTGCCCGCGAGATCCTCGACCGGGCGGAGGAGATGGGATGAGCGCGCGCCCGGGAATCGTCTACCTCGTCGGGGCCGGGCCCGGCGACCCCGGCCTGATGACGGCGCGGTCGCTGGAGCTGATCGCCGCGGGCGACGCGATCTTCTACGACCGCCTGATCCCGCCCGGCGCCCTTGAGGGCGCCCGCGCCGACGCCGAGCTCGTCTACGTCGGCAAGCAGCCCGGCGTTCCCTCGGTCCCGCAGGAGGAGATCGGCGAGCGCCTGATCGAGGCGGCGCAGGCGGGCAAGAGCGTCGTCCGGCTCAAGGGCGGAGATCCCTTCGTCTTCGGCCGCGGCGGCGAGGAGGGCGAAGCTCTGCGCGACGAGGGCGTCGAGTTCGAGGTCGTCCCCGGCGTGACCGCGGGCGTCGCCGCGACCGCCTATGCCGGCATCCCGGTCACCCACCGCGACGACGCCTCCGCCGTCGCCTTCGTCACCGGCCACGAGGACCCCGAGAAGGAGGAGAGCGCGCTCGACTGGGAGGCGCTGGCCCGCTTCCCCGGCACGCTCGTCTTTTACATGGGCGTCAAACGGCTGGCGCGAAACGCGGCGGCGCTGATCGAGGCCGGGCGAGACGCGGAGGAGCCCGCCGCGGCGATCGAACGCGGCACCTGGCCCGGCCAGCGGACCGTGGCGGCGACGCTGGGGACGATCGCCGAGGCGGTCGAGCGCGAGGCGGTGAAGGCGCCGGCGCTGATCGTCGTCGGCGAGGTCGCCAAGCGGCGCGAGCAGCTCCGCTGGTTCGAGCGCCGGCCGCTGCACGGCCGCCGCGTCGTCGTCACCCGCGCCCGCGCCCAGGCAAGCGGCCTGGCGAGGACGCTGCGCGAGCTGGGTGCCGAGGTCGTCGAGCTGCCGGCGATCCGGATCGAGCCCCGGATCGAGAGCGAGGAGGTGCAGAAGGTCGCCGGTGCGCTCGGGGTATACGAGTTGATCTGCCTGACCAGCCCCAACGGCGTCCGCCTGCTCTTCGAGGCGATGGAAGCCGTCGGCGTCGACGCGCGGGCGCTGGCGGGCGTCACCGTGGCGGCGATCGGACCGGGAACGGCGCGAGCGCTGGCGGAGCGGGGGGTTCTCGCCGACGTGGTCCCCGAGCGCTTCGTCGCCGAGGGGCTGATCGAGGCGCTGGAGGACACGGAGGTCGCCGGCGCCCGCGTCCTCGTCGCCCGCGCCGCCGAGGCCCGCGACGTCCTCCCCGACGCGCTGCGCGAGCGCGGCGCCGAGGTCGACGTCGTCCCCCTCTACGAGACGGTCCGCGAGCAGCCGGGCGATGACGAGATCGAGGCCGCCCAGAGCGCCGACTACGTCACCTTCACCTCCTCCTCGACCGTCACCAACCTCACCGCCGCCCTCGGCGACCGCTTCCCCAGCGGCGCCCGCATCGTCTCGATCGGCCCGATCACCAGCGAGACGGTCCGCGCCGCCGGCCTCGAGGTGGACATAGAGGCCGAGCGCCACGACGTCGACGGCCTCCTCGCCGCCCTCCTCGCCGACGCGAGCGAATGAGCTTCGGCAGCCCGCATCGCCACTTCCGCTCGACCGACTCGACCAACACCCGCGCCCGCGAGCTGGCCGCCGCGGGCGCCCCCCACGGAACCGTCGTCACCGCCACCGAGCAGAGCGCCGGCCGCGGCCGCCAAGGCCGCACCTGGACCGCCCCCCCAAGCAAAGCCCTCCTCTACTCAGCAATAGTCCGCCCCCTCGAAGAGCACCACACGATGCTCCCGCTAGCCGTGCCCCTCGCAGTCTGCGAAGCCGCCGAACAACTGAACCCCGACCTCGACTGCAAGGTCAAGTGGCCCAACGACATCCACGTCAACGGCCGCAAGCTCGCCGGCGTCCTGATCGAGGCAAGACCCCAAGACGGCTGGGCGGTCATCGGGGTTGGCCTGAACCTCTCCATTCAGGAAAACGAGTTCCCGCCAGACCTCCGTAGTACGGCTGTCTCGATCTTTGCCGACGATCGACAGGCCAGGGAGAGGGGGTTCGCCGGACCCTCCCCGCTGTTGTCCGCCGAACCCCCTCTCCCTGGCCTGCTCAACGACCGCCTGAACCACTGGGTCCAAGCAGAACCCAACGCAGTACTCGAGGAGTGGCGCAACCGCGACGCGCTTAAGGGAAGAGAGGTCGCCTGGGACGGAGGATCAGGAGTCGCCGACGGCGTCGACGAAAGGGGCTACCTAGTCGTCATCGCTCCCGACGGCAACCGCATCACCGTCGGCGCCGGCGAGGTCCACCTCACCCGCTTCTGACTCTTTCGGCTTACGCCGCCGCCGCGAGCGTTTCGGCTGATCGCCGTTCGCCTTGGCCTCCGGCGGGCCGCCGTTCTCGCCCTGTCCGTCTTTCCGTTTGCGCTTGCGCCGGCGCTTGCCTTTCGGGAAGTTCTTCAGCAGCTCGCGGGCGACGGCCGAGGGTTTCCGCGCCATCCGCATCCGCGCCCCGCGCAGCACCTCCTCGCCCTCGGGCGTATGCGAGACCGCCGCCGCCAGCAGCGCCACCGCCAGCCGGCGGTCCTGTTTGCGCGCCGCGTGGACGAGCCGGCGCGCGTTGCGCCCGTGCGCCCGCCCAGAAGAGTTGACGAGCAGACCGAGCAGCCGCTTCGTCTCCGGCCAGCGCTGCACTGCGTACTCCTCGTGCAGTTCGCGGGTGTAGGAGGCAAGCCGCCAGACCCACGCCTGCGCCTGGTCGCGGCGGCCGATCCGCTTGTCGATCAGCGCCTGCAGCAAGGTCTTCGTCCCCGCCCGCTTGTCCTCGCGGCTCCAGGTGCCGACGATGTCGATCGCGTCGTCGAACGCCTCCGGGTCGCCGAGGTCGGCGATCTCACCCAGCGCTTTCAGCCGCAGCTGCGAGTTGCGGTTGCGCTGCACGCAGGTGAGCAGGAAGCGGCGGCGCAGCTCCTTGGTGCGGTCGTTCTGCAGCATCGCCCGCGCCCGCCGCCAGCCCTGAGTGTTGACCCGCGCCCCGGCCAGCGCCGCCCAGGCGTGCTGCTCGGGGTAGTCGAGGTTCTCGACGGCGATCCGCCAGATCTCCCGTTCCAGCACCTCCATCCGCCGCTCCTCGATCTCGGAGACGGGGACGATCCGCCGCTCGACCCGGATCTTGCGCCCGCGCCCGCGCCGCACCGGGCCGACGACGATCGCACCGCCGCGGTAGACGTCGCGGTCGAGCAGGCTGTGCAGGGTGACGATCGTCTCGTCGTGGGTCGTCGCCGGGTGGACGAAGTCGAGCACGATCCCGGCCTCCTTGCCCGGCGCCCGGCGGGTAACGCGGCCGACCCGCTGCTGGTAGATCCGCCGCGAGGCGGTCGGCGCCAGGTGCATGCAGATCGTCGCCCGCGGGCTGTTCCAGCCCTCGGCCAGCAGCATCGCGTTGCAGAGCACGTCGACGGTGCCGCGCTCGAAGCCGGCGAGGATCTCGGCCAGCTCGCGCTTCGGCGTCTCGCCGGAGACCGCCTGGGCGTTGATGCCGGCGTCGCGGAAAGCTTTGGCGACGTTCTTCGCGTGCTGGACCCCGGCGGTGTAGACGACACCGGGGATCTTGCGGAAGCGCGAACGGTAGAGGTCGGCGATCGCGACGTTGAAGGGCTCCTGGTCGAGCAGCGCGGCCAGCTCCTCCTGGTCGAAGTCCTGGTCGACCTCGCCTTTGCGCAGCGGCACTTTGGCGATCGTCCGCACCCCCGGGCCGGGCGGGATCCGCAGGCAACGCAGCGGCGCGATCACCCCGCGGCGGGCCGCCTGGGCGAGGTCGAAGCGCGAGGTCTGGGTCGGGAAGAGGTCGGTGACGTGGCGTGCGATCAGCGCCCCGGTCGCGGTCATGCCGATGTAGACGGGGCCGTTCCACTGGCGGATGCAGGCGCTGGTTTTCTCGCCGAGGGCGGTGTGGGCCTCGTCGCAGATCACGACCGAGTAGGCGTCGGAGATTTTCTTGTGGTTGCGGACGAACCACTGGTAGGTCTCGACCGTGACCGGGCCTTCGGGGTCGTCGCGACCGTCGAGCAGCGGCGGCCGCAACCGCTCCTTGTAGCCGCGGTCGGAGATCTCGCCGATGAACTGGTCGACGAGGTTGCGGCGGTGGGTGAGGATCAACACCCCGCCCGTCCGGGTCGCCTCGATGAAGCCGACGGCGGCGACGGTCTTGCCGGCGCCGGTCGCGTGCTCGAACCAGAAGCGGCGCTCGGCGCCCGGGTCCTCGGGGGCCTCCTCGACCACCTCCTCGTCCTCGTCGGCGGGGCCTTCCTCCCAGTCCTGGGGCTCCTCGTCGGGAGCCACCTCCTCGTCCTCGTCGAGCTCGCCATCGGCGTCCAGCGCGGCTCCGTCGACGGCCGAGCCGTTGCCTGCCTCGCTCCCGTTCTCCGTCTCCCCGTCGATCCCGCCCACCTGCTGCTGGCCCATCAGCTCGGCCAGGGTGCCCGAGAGAGCGTCCACCTGGTGCGGGTTGAGTTCGGCGCCGTCGCGGAGCTTCGGCGGCTCCTCGGCGAGGAAGCGCTCCAGCCCCAGCAGCAGCGAGAAGTCGCGGCGCCACTCGATCGAGGGGTGCTCGGCGCCTTCGTCGAGCTCCTTCAGCGCCGCCTCGAGGGCGCGCCGTCGCGCCGTCCCCGGTGCCAGCGCCTCCGGTCCCTCGCCGTCGAGCAGGAAGGGCTCGCGGACGAACGCCGCCGCGCGCTCGATGTCGGCGCCTGAGGGAACTGCCGCGTCAGCGGCAACGTCGCTGGTCTTGGCCATAGAAGGCTTCCGGGTGTCCGTCACACCGAAAGACGGCTGACGGCTGGGACAAAAAGAACGAGGCTGGGGGTTCGACTGGCTCCCCCCGAGGACTCAGAGCGATCCGCGAACCGCGAACCGAACACCCGTATTGTACCCATCGACCGGATGGGTGCGCGAATCAGACCACTCTTGTCCCTCGGCGTTCTCGTGCTCGTGGCGCTTTTGGGCGCCGGCTGCGGAAGCTCAGACGATGGGCAATCAGGTGGCCCTCCCCCTGACTACGAGAAGGCCCTGGCCGGTGCGCCGCCGCCGCTCGCCGCCCTCTACAAACAGGACAACCAACTGCTCCCCGGGGGCACCGAGGCCTACGAGAAGCGGATCGCGGCGCTGCGCGGCTACCCGATCGTCGTCAACGTCTGGGCCTCCTGGTGCGGCCCCTGCCGCTACGAGTTTCCGGTCCTGCAGAAGCTCTCGGCCCGCTACGGGAAGAAGGTCGCCTTCCTCGGCGTCAACTCCGAAGACTCCGAGGACGCCGCCGCCACCTACCTGCGCGGAGAACCGGTTCCCTATCCGAGCTACAGCGACCCCGACAAAGACATCCTCGACTCGCTCGGCGCGACGTTCGGCGGCGTGCCCGACACCGCCTTCTACGACAGCTCGGGCGAGATCGTATTCCTCAAACAGGGGCCCTACGAGGAGAACTCCGAATTGGAAGCCGATGTTCGCCGTTATGCCCTGGGAGGCGGATAATCGGTTCCGATGGAAGCGTTCGTCCTCATCGCGATAGTCGGGATCGGCCTGCTGATGGCCGAGCTGCTGCTGCCGACCGGCGGCGTGCTCGCGGTGTTCGGGGTGATGGGGTTGACCGCGGCGGGCGTCGTCGCCTTCAGCTCCGACAGCGACGTTGCCGACTACGCGGGCGGCGGCCTGATCGCCCTCGGCATCCTCTCCGGCGTCACCTTCTACTTCGTCAGCCGCAAAGTCTGGGAGGCGCACCGCAACGACCGCGTCCGCACCGGGACCGAGGAGATGATCGGCGCCACCGCCGAGGCGCGCAGCTCGATCGACCCGGAGGGACAGGTCTGGACCGGGGGAGCGCTCTGGCGAGCCCGCCTGGCCGAAGGTGCGACCCCAGTACAGCTGGGGGATAGAGTCACTGTCGAGGCGGTCGACGGGCTGACGCTGGTCGTGCACCCGGAGCCGCAAACCGCGAGCCACCCAAGTGAAGGAGCCGGTTGATGGAGGCAGTGGCAGGAGTTCTCATCGTCCTCGTGTTCTTCGCGCTGATCGCGGTGGGGGCATCGGTCCGGATCCTGCGCGAGTACGAGCGCGGCGTGATCTTCCGGCTCGGCCGCCTGATCGCCCAGAAGGGCCCGGGGCTGATCCTGCTGATCCCGGTCGTCGACCGGATGGTCAAGGTCGACCTGCGGACGATCACCCTCAACATCCCGCCGCAGGAGGTGATCACCCGCGACAACGTCCCCTGCCGCGTCAACGCCGTCGCCTACTTCCGCGTCGTCGACTCCAACCGGGCTGTGGTCGAGGTCGAGAACTACCTGATCGCCACCTCGCAGATCTCGCAGACGGCGCTGCGCTCGGTGCTCGGCAAGGCCGAGCTCGACCAGCTCCTCGCCGACCGCGAGCGCCTCAACGAGGAGCTGCAGAAGATCATCGACGAGCAGACCGAGCCCTGGGGCGTCAAGGTCACCACGGTCGAGATCAAGGACGTCGAGATCCCGGAGCAGATGCAGCGGGCGATGGCGCGCCAGGCCGAGGCCGAGCGCGAGCGACGGGCGAAGATCATCAACTCCGAGGGCGAGTGGCAGGCCGCGCAGAAGCTCACCGACGCCGCCGACATCATCAGCACCAACCCCGCCTCGCTGCAGCTGCGTTACCTGCAGACGCTGCTCGAAATCGGCTCCAACCAGAACACCACCGTGGTCTTCCCGCTGCCGATGGACGTGCTCGAGCCGTTCGTCGGCAAAGGCGCGGCGACCCGCGCCGAAGGGACCGAGCGACCGCCGCGGCAACCCGCCTCCCCGCCGCCGCCCCCGCCCGAGCCGCCCGCGGCGGACGAGCCCGACGCAGACGACCTTCCCCCCTCCCGCTCCTGAGCTCCCCCGAGGTACGCATCGACCAGCTGACGGGGCTGAGGACGATCCTCGCCCCGGGCCGGGCCGCGCGCCCGGACAGCTTCTCGGCGCGGGCGAGCGAGCCGAAGGGATCGGATAACTGCCCCTTCTGCGAGGGACGTGAGGAGCGGACTCCGCCGGAGCTATATGCGCTGCGGCCTGGCGGAGGCGATCCCGACACCCCCGGTTGGACCACCCGGGTCGTGCCGAACCTCTACCCGGCGCTGGGCGGCGAGGCGGCCGCCGGAGAGGCGGAACCGGCGGCGGAAGCCGGGTCCTTTGCCAGCAGCGGGGACCCGCTGCTGGCCTCCAAACGCGCCGGCGAACCCGACCTCTTCTCCTCGCGGCCGGCAGAGGGCGCGCACGAGGTGCTGATCAACTCGCCCCGGCATCTGACCGCGATGGCCGAGCTCGACGAGACCCAGTTCGCCGCCGCGGTCGCCACCTGGCGCGAGCGGATGCGCGCCCACCCCGAGGCCTCCTACCTGCAGCTGATCGTCAACGAGGGCGGCGGCGCCGGTGCCTCGCTCGAGCACACCCACGCCCAGCTCTACGCGCTGCCCTTCGTCCCCGCCGCCGTCGCCCGCGAGCGCGAGCGGGTCGGCGCCTACGGAGAACGCACCGCTGGCGGCGGGCTGCTCAGCGACGTCCTCGTCGAGGAGGTTCGCCGCCAGGATCGCCTCGTCGCGATCGACGACGAGGCGGCGCTGATCTGTCCCTGGGCTTCGCGCTCGCCGTTCGAGCTGCGGGTGATCCCGCGGCGCGAAGCGGCCCGTTTCGAGGAGGACGAGGGCGGCGCGGCGATGATCCGCACCGCGATGCGCGCTCTCGCCAAGCTCTTCGACGGACCGCCGGAGCTGAACCTCTGGGTCCGCACCGCCCCCCGCGGCGCCGACCAGTTCCACTGGCACGTCGACATCGCCCCCCGGCTGACGATCAAGGCCGGCTTCGAGCTCGGCACCGGCGTCGACATCAACGTCTACCCGCCGGAGCGGGCGGCGTCGGACCTACGCGAGTGCCTGGACTAGGGTGAGCCCGTGACGCCGAACCCGCGGCCGATTCCGCGCTTCATCGCTGACACCACCCAAGAGGGAATCCCGCACGGGCGCTTCGCCGAGCAACTGCGGGAGGAGTTCGCGAAGGCGTGCGGCGCCCTGGAGGACCTGCCGGCAGGCACCGAGGTGCCCAGCGAGGTCAGCTGGTTCCCGGAGCGCGCCTGGGGGGGCCGCGTCTGGGTTCCATGCTCCGCCCACAGCGAGAGCGAGGAAGGGCGACTGGAGCTGTTCGGCCATGTCTCCTACGTCCAGCCGCCGGACGGCGAGCCGAGCAGCTTCGCCGCCAAGGCCGACTTCACCGACATCCTCGCCGAGGACAATTCGGACTGGCGGATCGATCTCAACGACGACGTGATCGGGAGCTGGCGGGGCGAGAACGGCCGCGCTGGCGACGTCACTCTTGTCTGGGGCAAGCCCCTGGTGCGCGGCGCCGTCGCCGCCACCGCCGTCCTCGACGGCGAGACGGTCGACCAGGAGGTCGTCTCCCAGGAACGCTTCACGCTGATCGCCCTCGACGCCTTGAAGGGCTACGGCGACGACGTCTTCATGGAAGTGAAGCTCTGGAGCAGGCGGGCGATGGAGCTCGCCTCCGAGACGCTCTACGCCTGACCGAGAACCTCGACCGGAATGTCCACGCCGGTCCGCGCCAGCCGTGCGTCGAAGGTAAGCAGCGGTTCGTCGAGCATCAACGCCAACGCGACGTAGAGACCGTCGTAGAAGCTGAAGTTGTCGCGCAGTCCCCAGGCGACGTGGATCAGAAGTTCGTGCTCCACCCGTTCGAGTGGGAGCTCGTCGACTTCCCACAGCGCCCTTCCCGCGGCATCCGCGGTGAGTTCGCCCAAAAGAACAGAACGTCGCAACGCATGACCCACCTCCGCATCGATGAGGTGCGGAGCCCACAGCGTGGGTTCTTCGTCGTCGAGTCGCTCCCGGACCGCTTCTGCGTGTCGCCCGTCACTGAGAAGCTCGACGAGCACCGATGCGTCCACGACGGGCATCAGTCACCGCGGGCTTCGCGAATGATGTCCACGATTTTTTGCGTGGTCAGGGTCGAGCCGGCACTGCGCCCTTTGCTCCTCGCGCGGATCTCTTTGATCGTGGATTTACGGCTCTTCCGGCTGAGCTCCCGCTTGATGTAATCGGACATGCTCATCCCGGCGGCCGCAGCGCGCATCTTCAATTCCCTGTGCAGGTCATCGGGCACGTTCCTGATCTGGATCATCTTCGACATGTGCAACACATTATTCCGTGCTCCGGACATGTTCTCTACTCTCGCGGCCTCCATGCACGAGATCCTGCCGGGCCACTCCGCACCTGTGGTGCGCACTCGGTGCCAACATCGACAAGCCTTCGCCAACTAAGCGAGAATTCAGGCATCCCGCCCCGATAGCTCAGCTGGATAGAGCGATCCCCTCCTAAGGGATAGGCCGCTGGTTCGAATCCAGCTCGGGGCATTCCCGTTGCAGGCTTTCGCCCGACCACCTGCAACTTTTGACCTCCTGCCTTGCTTGTACCGAGAGTGCCGCCCGTGACCTCCCGAAGCCGCCACAGCTCACTGCTTCTGCTGCCCTTGCTGATAGCGCTGCTCACTCTGAGCTCCTTCTCCTCTGCCGCCGCCGCCGCACCGCGGACGGTTCATTTCGAAGGACGCGCGATAGAGGTGCCCAAGGGCTGGCCGGTCTACCGGCTCTCCCAGAACCCGCGGATGTGCGTGCGGCTGGACCGCCGGGCGGTCTACCTCGGCGCCCCCTCCTCCCAGCAGCGCTGCCCCGCCGATGCGGTGGGACGGCAGCGGGCGATCCTGGTCGAACCCGACCGCGGGGCCGGCGCCTCCGCGCTGCGCGCCGCGCCGCGCCGCGCCACCGTCTCCAGCGGAGGCACGATCTTCACCGGCCTCGGCTTCGACGCCTGCACCGCGCCCTCCTCGCGGTCGATGGCGGCCTGGGGAAGCTCCCCCTACCGGGCGGTTGGCGTCTACATCGGCGGCCTCAACCGGGCCTGCTCACAGCCGAACCTGACGGCGAGTTGGGTCGCGGCGCAGACCGAAGCCGGCTGGCACCTGATCCCCACCTACGTCGGCCTCCAGGCGCCGACCAGCGTCTGCTCGGACTGCGCCAAGCTGAGTGCCAGCCAGGCCACCGCGCAGGGCGCCGCGGCGGCCGAAGACGCGGTCGAGGAAGCGGCGGCCATCGGGATGGGTCCGGGTAGTCCCATCTACAACGACATGGAGGCCTACACGCAGACCTCCAGCGCGACCGCCGCCACGCTCGCCTTCCTCGAGGCCTGGACGGAAAAGCTGCACGAGCTCGGCTACCTCTCCGGCGTCTACAGCAGCAGCGCCTCCGGGATCGAGGACCTCGCTCGCCAGATCGGCACCGGCTACCTCCTCCCGGACGCACTCTGGATCGCCAACTGGAACGGGCAGCAGAACACCGCCGATCCGGTCGTGCCCGCCAACGCCTGGGCACAGCACCAGCGCATCCACCAGTACCGCGGCGGCCACAACGAGACCTGGGGCGGCGTCACGATCAACATCGACAACAACTACGTCGACGGCCCGACGGTCGGCTCGGCCACCCTCGTCAGCGGCGACAACCCGATCGGCTTCCTCGACCTGGCCAGCTCACCGGTGCCGGGACAGGTGCGGGTGCGGGGCTGGGCCTTCGACCCCAACGCGCCCACCGCCCCGCTGGCGGTCCGCGTCACGGTCGGCGGCAAGAGCGGCGCTCCCGGCGTCGCTACCTACGAGCTTGGGACCGTTGCCACGCGCTCGCGCCGGGACGTCGCGCAGGAGTTCCCCGAAGCCGGCGCCCGCCACGGCTTCGACCACACCCTGCCGATCGTCAAGTCCGGCCGGCAACGGGTCTGCGCCTACGCACTCGACCTCGATCCGGGCGAAGACCGCCTGCTCGGCTGCAAGATGGCGACGGTTGCCGTCCCCCTCAGGCTCTCGCTGCTGAAGGCCAGCGGCAAGCAGGTTCGGGTGCGCGTCACCTGCCTCTGGCCGGCGGGAACCGAGTGCCCCGGGCAGATCGTCCTCCGCAGCCGCTTCCGGGTCCCCGCCGCCAGCCGCGGCCGCGGACCGCGGACCCGGCCGGTCAGCCGCGTGGTGGGCCGCAGCGCCTTCCGCCTCACCGGCGGCTCGGCCCAGACCTTCCGCGTCCCGCTCAGCGGCACCGGCCGCAAGCTGCTGCGCCAGCGGGGCACCTTGAAGACGCAGGTGGTGGTGGCGATCCCCGGCGGCCGGCGAATCGCCGTGCTCGGGATCAAGGACTAGGAGTCAGTCCTCGCCCAGCGCCTCGCGGAGGCGGGTGACCTCGGCACGAAGGTCGGCGAGCTCGCTCTCGATTCGATCCAGCCTGCTCTCCTCGCCCTCCTCCGAGGAAGGTTGGGGCGCTTCTTCCGCCACCGGCTCCTCGCCCTCCCCGCCTCCACCCAGCACCTGCTCGAAGCGGTCCTCCTTCTGGCCCGGTCGGCGCGGGTGGCGGACGATCAACTCCCGCTCGAGCAGGCGCTCGAGCGTCCCCTGCACCGCCGCCAGATCCGAGAAGGGATGCAGGCGCTCGGCGCGCTGCTTCAGCTCGCCCGGCGTCTGCGGCCCTCGCAGCATCAGCACCGCCAGCAGCGCCAGCTCTTCATCGGAGACATCCAACGCTTCCGGCAGCAGGTGCCGGTACTTGCGGGCACGGCTGCCGGCTCCGCTCGCGAGCCTGGTCCAGCCCCGCAGCGCCAGGCGACGCAGCGCCTCGCTGACCGTCGCCTCGTCGTACTCGACGACCGGGTCGCGGTTGGTCGACTGGTTGCAGGCGAGGCGCAGGGCGTTGAGCGAGAGTGGATAGGCGTCGGGCGTCGTCCGCTGCTTCTCGACCAGGCAACCGACCACCCTGATCTCAACCGCGTCCGGCTCCATCGCTCAGCTGCGGTCGGGGCGGTCCGGGTAGATCTCGTCGATCGTCGTCAGCGTCCGGTAGGGCGCTTCCGCGGCGGCTTCGATCTTCTCGGCGCCACCCGCGAGCCGGTCGACGACGGCGACCACGCCGGCGATCTCGAGGCCCTCCTCGCGGACCCGCTCGATCGCCTGCGCGGTCGAACCGCCGGTGGTGACGGTGTCCTCGACCACCAGGCAGCGCACGCCCGGCTCGACCGGGCCCTCCACCCAGCGCTGCAGCCCGTGCTCCTTGCGCTGACCGCGAACGAAGAAGGCAACGAGGTCGGCCCCGGCGGGAACGGCGATCGCGGCACAGGCAGGGGGAATCGCCGCGGTCGCGGGACCGCCGACCGCCTCGGCGCCCAGCTCAGCCGCGGCGGCGGCGATCAGCTCGCCCGCCGCCCGGAAACCCTGGGGCCGCATCAACGTACGGCGAGCATCGACGTAGTACTGGGCGGTCGCGCCACTGGCCAACGTCACTTCGCCAAGGATCAGCGAGTGCTGGCGCAGCTCTGCGAGAAGCGATTGCTTGGCGGCGTCGAGGTCGGTCACGGCGGGCATCCTATGCCGCCTGCCCCGCTACCAGATGAAGATGTCTTGCCCGTAGAAGATGCGCTCGTAGATCTCGGGCTGGTCGGACATGAAGGTCCGCAGGCAGCCGTGGCTGGCGGGGTAGTCCGGGACCGAGTTGTAGCCGTGGACCGCGTAGCCGCCGTAGAAGTACCAGGAGTAGTACATCCCGTGGGAGTTCAGGCCCGGTTCGGTGCGGATCATCTCGAAGTGGCCGGTGACGGTCGGAGTCGACGACTTGCCCGACGAGATCGGGTAGATCGCGTACGGCTTGTCGCCTTTGGCGAAGACCAGCACCTGCTTGGAAAGCGGCGCCTCGATGTGGTCGCCGGCACCCGGGTGGCGGACCTCGTAGCCGCCCTTGCCGGAGAAGGCTTTCTTCACCAGGCCGGCACCCGCCTTCATGCTGCGGTTCATCTCGTTGACTTTGCGGTAGGCGAGGACGCCGCGGGCGGTCTTGCCACCGAAGCAGCGCCCGTCGTTGGCGATGTAGCCCATCTTCCGCATCGCCTTCTTGAAGCCGACGACGACGTCGCCGCACTGGCCGCGACGCAGGGCGGGGAAGCTCACCTTCCAGCTCTTGCGGACGGTGCTGTCGGCGCCGAGCTGCGGCGTCGCCACGTGCTTGGCGGCGACCGCGTACTTGCCGTTCTCGCGGACCTCGATACTGGTCCGGAAGGTGCCCTTGGCGCCGTCTTTGTTGACCCGCAGGTTGCGGCTGTAGAGACGCTTGCCGTCGAGATAGAAGGTGACTTTGACCTGCTCGCCGGCGACGAACGGCGCCAGCGTCCCGGTCACCGGGACCTTCTGCATGATCTCCGCCCGGCCCTTCTTCAAGTTGCCGACCTTGATCTTCACCGTCGCCTCCGGCGCGGGGGCCGGAGCCGGTTTCGGCACCGGTTTCGCGGTCGCGGCACCCGCCGTTGCGGGCAGGGCGAGAAGGGCGGCGGCGGCAAGCAGAGAGGGCAGGTGACGAGTCACGCGCGAAATCCTACTGAGCCGCCAGGGCGACAGAGTTGTTCAGCATGTGCAGCAGGATCCCCGGCACGATCGAGCCGGTCTTCTCGTAGAGCAGGCAAAAGATGAAGCCAAGGGCGATCAGCGGCGGCACCGCGCTGAGGCCGGTGAAGGCGTGGAGGAGACCGAAGACCGTGCCGGCGAGAAGCGCCGCGGGCAGTCGCGGGAACCGCTCGCGCAAGCCGCCGAAGAGCATGCCGCGAAAGCAGATCTCCTCGGCGATCGCGGCGCCGAAGACGATCAGCGCAATCTGCACCGGGACCGGCCCGAAGCTCTCGGCGATGTCCTCCTGCTCGGGTTCGAGGATCAGGGAGGCGTAGAGAGCGGCGAAGACCAGGTAAGCGAAGACGGCGGCGAGCATCCAGAGGAAGGCGGAGGGGCGGAAGGCGCGCACCCCCAGCCTCCGCAGGCTCTCACCCAGCGATCGCGAGCCATGCGAGTGCGCGACCACGAGCGGGACCAGCAGCAGGCCGAGGACGAGGCCGACCTGGGCGACGACGTTGCCGGCCGTCGTCAGTTCGTTGTCGGCATCGGTGAAGGCGATCGCCGGAAGGCCGAGGACCAACCCGGCGATGATCGCCAGCACCGCCCCCAGCAGCGCCCCCTTCGGGCCCCAGTTCGACGGCGGAAAGTCACGCTCGGCCGGCTCGGCGACAGGTTGGGTGGCTAGGTTGCTCTCCATGTCGCCCGCAGTCAAACAGGTATCGCGCACCACCCGCACGCGGCTGCGCATCCTCCGCCGCCTCGCCTTCGTCGCCGTCTTCCTCCTCGTCGCGATGCTGGCGCTCGGTCAGTTCACCGAGCTGAAGGAGCTGGCGACCGGCGTCTTCGCTTCGACCGCGCTCGTCGTCGCGATCGTCGGCTTCGCCGCTCAGCGCACGCTCTCCAACGTGATCGCCGGCATCCAGATCGCGGTCTCGCAGCCGATCCGGATCGGCGATCGCCTCACCTTCGAAGAATGCGAGGGGCGGGTCACCGACATCACCCTCTCCTACACCTATCTCGACCCCGGCGACGGCAGCTCGGTCGTGATCCCCAACCAGCTCCTGGTCGAAGGGATCGTCCACAACAAGTCAACCGAAGACACGATGGCCTGACCGGCGCGAGGGTCGAAGTACCCTCTGCTGGATGACGCAGCGCACTCGCCGACGTCAGCGCCACCGGGGAGGAATCGGCGCCAAGCTCCTGCTCGTCTTCGGCGGCGTCATCGCCCTGCTCGGGATCGCGGCGATCGCCGTCACCTCCTGGGTGCTGGACGTCGCCGCCGACGCGCCCTCGCTCAGCTCCTGCAAACCCGTCGACCGCGGCGGCAACACCGTCCTCTACGCCGCCGACGGTTCGAAACTGGGAGTCGTCGCCTCGCCGGAAGTGCGCTCGCTGGTCTCCATTGCCCGGATTCCGAGGAGCGTGCAGCTGGCGACGGTGGCGATCGAGGACCAGCGCTTCTACGAGCACGAGGGCTACGACTTCAACGGGATCGCCCGCGCGGCGCTGAAGAACCTGGAAGAGGGCGAGGTCGTCGAGGGCGGCTCGACGATCACCCAGCAGCTGGTCCGCAACCTCTGCATCCCGGAGCCGGAGCGCACGGTGGAGCGCAAGATCGTCGAGGCGGAGCTGGCGGTCGAGTACACGGAGCGACACAGCCGGCGCGAAATCCTCGGCTCCTATCTCAACATCGCCTCCTACGGAACGGTCGAGGGAGCCACCGCGGTGGGGGTCGGCGCCGCCTCGAAGATCTTCTTCTCGAAGCCGGTCTGGCAGCTGAAGCTGCCGGAAGCGGCGCTGTTGGCGGGGCTGCCACAGGCCCCCTCCGAATACAACCCGCTGCTGAACCCGCGCGCCGCCAAGGCGCGACGCGACCAGGTCCTGCGACAGATGGCGAAATCCGGCTACATCAGCGAGAGCCGCGCGCGGCAGGCGATCGAGACGGGCCTCCGCGTCAACCTCGACGAGAGCTACTTCGAGCACCGCGAACCGTTCTTCTTCGACTACGTCGAAAACCGGCTGATCGAGAAATACGGCGCCCAGAAAGTGCGGCGCGGCGGGCTCGAGGTGCACACGACGATCGACCCGGAGCTGCAGGAGGTGGGGTTGGAAGCGATGCGCTCCGCCCTCCCTTACTCGACCGACCCTTCCGCCGCACTTGTCTCGGTCGACCCCCGCAACGGCCAGATCCGGGCGATGGTCTCCAGCTCCGACTACGACAGCAGCCAGTTCAACCTGGCCGCGCAGGGGCACCGTCAACCCGGCTCGACCTTCAAGACCTTTGTCCTCACCACCGCGGTCAAGCAAGGGATCGATCCCTACTCGACCTACTACGCGTCGAAGCCGCTGGACCTCTACCTGCCCGAGTGGGGCCATTGGACCGTCCACACGGCCGACGAAGGGTATTTGGGCACCGTCAACCTGCAGCAGGCGACGATCGCCTCCGACAACACCGTCTTCGCCCAGCTCGACCTCGACGTCGGGCCGCAGGCGGTCGCCAACACGGCGGAGTCGATGGGCATCACCTCGGAGCTGGACGGGATCCCTGCCGAGGGGCTGGGCGGCCTGCGGATCGGCGTCTCACCGCTGGAGATGGCCTCCGCTTACGGCACCCTCGCCGCCGGCGGCATCCACCGCCGGCCGGTCGCGGTGAAGAAAGTGGTCTACCCCAACGGCCACGTCGATCGGCCCGAACGGCCGCGACCGCAGCGGGTCCTCTCCGCGCCCGCCGCCTGGGAGGTGACCCGCCTCCTGCAGGACAACATCACCGAAGGAACCGGCACCGCCGCCTACACCGGCTGCGCCGGTCAGGCCGGCAAGACCGGCACCACCGACGAATACACCGACGCCTGGTTCGCCGGCTACCAGCCGAATCTCTCGACCACGGTCTGGGTCGGCTATCCCGAGTCGAACGACGTCTCGATGACGAGCGTGCACGGCCTCACCGTTTTCGGCGGCACCTTCCCGGCCGACATCTGGCACTCGCTCTACGCCAATGCGGGGGTGCCCTGCGAAGAGTTCACCGAACCCGACGGGGAGATCAGCTGGGCCCCGTACTACGGTCGCTACGCGCGCTCGAGCTCCGACGACGACACCGACTTCGGCGGGGCGGGCGACGGAGGCGACGGTGGGAGCGAGGAACCCCCGCCGGGGTCGGCCGCCGTCGGCGGCTATGACCCGAACGCCTACGCGCCGGGCGCGGGACAGGAACCGCTGCCGGCGCCTCCCCCTCCGCCGGCTCCGCCCCAGAGCGGCGTCGAAGCCGGCAACTCGCCGGGGTAGCGACGATCGATCCGGGGCTCGCCTATGGCCTGATGTGGCTCGGCTTCCTCGCGTACCTGGGGGTGCTGGCGACGGCGCCGAGGCTCGGCCGGCGCATCGTCTGGGGGACCATCGTCTTCTTCGTCGCCGGCTTCGCCCTCGCGCCGGTCCTCCTCTCCCACGACGTCTACAGCTACGTCGACTACGCCCGGCTCGGCGTCCAGCACGGCCTCGATCCCTACGTGCACCCGCCCCTGGCCGCGCCGGAGGACCCGGCCTATGCCGAGGTCACCTGGACCGAAGCGACCAGCGCCTACGGGCCCCTCTTCACCCTCGCCACCTACCCCCTCGCCTGGCTACCCGTCGATGCCGCGGTGGCGGTCCTGAAGACGGTCGCGGCGCTGTCGGTGCTGGGCCTCGCCCTGGTCGTCTCCCGCCTCGCCGCCCGGCGTGGCGTCGATCCCCTGCGAGCGGCCGCCTTCGTCGCCCTCAACCCGCTCGTCCTCGTCCACGTCGTCGGCGGCGCCCACAACGACGGCCTGACGATGCTGTTGGCGATGCTGGCCGTCGCCGCGATCGTCAACGGCCGCGAGCTCTCCGCCGGCGCCGCCCTCGTCGCCGCCATCGCCACGAAGGTCTCGGCGACCTTCCTCGCCCCCTTCGCGCTGCTCGGCAGCAAGCGACGCCCGCAGCTCCTATTAGGTGCGTTCGGAGGGGCGATTGTGATCGCGATCGCTGCCTACCTAGCCTTCGGCTGGGACTGGCTGAACGGCTTCGGGCTCGCCGGCGAGAACCAGGACCGCACCAGCCACATGAGCATCCCGATCACGACCGCCCGGCTCACCGGCCTCGACCCCGACGCGGTCCGCCTCGCCGCCGCGATCCTCTTCGCCGCCACCGTCACCTACCTCCTCGCCCGGACCTGGCGAGGAGGCGACTGGATCCAAGCCGCCGCCTGGACCGCCCTAGCCCTACTACTAGCCACCGCCTGGCTCCTCCCCTGGTACCTGATCTGGCTCCTACCCCTAGCAGCCCTCTCAAGAGACCGCCCCCTCCAACTCCTAACCCTCGCCCTAACCGCCTACCAACTAGGCGCCCGCATCCCTCTCTGAAGCTCGGCCAACTGTCGCAAGGAGAGTCCTACTCCCTCCGAACGGCTTGTACTTCTCGGTCATGGCCATCTAGGACTGCTGAAGGCGATCCACCCGAGCAAGTTGAGAGAGGAGGGAGTAGGACTCTCCCTACCGACAAACCCCAGATCAACCGGAGGAAGTGCCCGCCTCTTCCTGGGCCGCAGCCAGCTCCGCCTCTTCCTCCTCCGGAGACGGATGCAAGATCCCCGTGTGGATGCTCCACCCCTCTTTGCGCCCCAGGGCCGTGACCGCGGCGACGTAGATCAATTCCGCCGCGGTCATCACGCCACGCACAGCGATCGCGATCAGTGAGCCCAGGGCGAAGCTTCCCCCCGGCAGGGCCGCCTTCACCGCCCAGGCGAAGGCGGCGTCTTTGACGCCGAGTCCCGCCGGGGCGACGATCGAGAGCAGCGCCGCGAAGTAGCCAATTGCCTGCGCCGAGCCGACAAGCAGGACGTTCTCAGCCGTAAAAGGTAGGTAGGTGACCGAGCGGACGACGCAGTAGATCCCCAGCGCCACCACCACCCAGTTGAAGGTGTAGAAGGCGATCAGGCCGATCACGTCGCGCGGCGAGATCACCGCCGGCAGCGGATCGCGGCCTAGCGCGCGCAGCGCCCGGTTCGCCAGGGGACCGAAGATCCGCGGGTGCAGGAGCGCCATCGCCGCCGGGATCAGCAGCAGTATTGCCCAGCGGTATGGCTCCCCCTGCAGGTCGGGGTGGTTGATGAAGAAGTAGGCCGCGACCAGGAGTGCCGAGGTGGCCGAAATAGCCTGTTCGTAGACGATGCTGGCAATCGTCATCCGGCGCGGGATGCCCGCTTTTTCGGAGAGCAGCACCCGGCCCAGCACGTAGAGGACGCTGCCGGGCACGTAGCGCGCCAGCATCGGCTGCCCCCAGGCCACCTGGGCGCGGCCGAAGCCGATCGAGTAGCCGAGGGCGCGCAGAATCAGATCCCAGCCGAAGGCGCTGAGGACGAAGAAGCCGGGGAGGATGACGATCGCCGGGATCAGCCACCCGAGGTGGAAGTGGACCCCTTCGTCCTGGATCTCCGACCACTGACGGATGACCGTGAGCACCAGGAACCCGAAGATGAGCACGACCAGCGCGATCTGGAGGGCGAGACGGACTTTGCGGCTGCGGGGCGGCTTCTTGCCGATCCGCGATCCGGCCTCGCCCACCCTGTGCAGGAATGGTTGGCGGCTCTCCACGTCCGACCGCACCTTAATTGCTGGAATAGTCGGGTGATGGGCGAGTTCGAGTTCCTGGCGAAGCTTCGCGAGCGTCTTCCGCCGAATGGGCCCCGGGTTGAGCTCGGCAGCGGCGACGACGCGGCGATCACCGTTCCCGGCGGCGCCACGGCAACCTCGGTCGACGCAATCGTCGAGGGAGTCCACTTTCGCCGCGAGGACGCCGGGCTGGAAACGGTCGGCCGCAAGGCCCTTTCCACCGCGCTCTCCGATCTGGCGGCGATGGGGGCGGAACCCGGCGAGGCCTACGTCGTCCTTGGCGCCCCGGCCGAGCTCAGCGAGGAAGACTTCGACGCCCTGCTCGACGGACTGCTGGGGGTGGCGAGGGCGACCGGAACGACCCTTGCCGGGGGCGACCTGACCCGGGCGCCGGTGCTCTCCCTGGCGGTCACCGTCGTCGGGCATGCGGCCAGAGCCGAGAACCTCGTCACCCGGGCCGGTGCCGAGCCGGGCGACCTGCTGGTCCTCACCGGCGAGATCGGCGCCGCCGCCGCCGGACGCCACCTGCTCGACGACACCTCCCTGGCCGCCGCCGTCTCCGACACCACCGCCGAGGCTTTGCGCTCGCGCCAGCTGGATCCCTCCCCTCGCCTGCACACCGGCCGTGCCCTGGCTGCTGCCGGAGCCCGGGCGATGATCGACCTCAGCGACGGCCTCGCCGGCGACGCCGGGCATCTCTCCCGCGCCGGCGCCGTCGCCCTGCGGATCGACGCCGGCGCCCTTCCCATCGCCAAAGGAGTGGCCGAGGTCGCCGTCGCGGCAGGACTCGATCCGCTGGGGCTGGCCGTGTCGGGGGGCGAGGACTACGAGCTGCTGGCCGCCCTGCCGCCGAAGAGCCTCAGCGAGGCTTCAACCAGGCTCGGCGAGGCCGCGGAGACGACCCTCACCCCGATCGGTGAAGTAGAAGCGGGAGAGGGAGTGGAGCTCAGGCTGCCCGGGGGCGGACTGCTGGAGGTTCGGGGCCATGACCATTTTGCGGACCCGTAGCGTGGATCCCCGTCAGCAGCTCGCGAACGCCGCGGCGGCTGAGCATCGCCGAGGCGATCTGGGCGGGATCCGGCTTGTAGGTGCCCGCCTCAACCAGAGTTTTCAGTTCCTGGGCTTGCATGACCTTCGCGATCTATATCGGCCCCCTCACCCAGATCCTTAGTTCTGAGTACTCGCACATGCGTCCAAACTGCGGTGGTTACTACCCTTGAGGTTGTGCCTAACGGATCAACCCGCATTCTTCTCGTCGACGACGAGCAGTCGATCCAGACCCTGCTCAGCTATCCGCTGCGCAAGGACGGGTACCACGTCACCTCGGCCTTGGACGGAGCCGAAGCGCTGCGGCGCTTCGAGGAGGGTCGCTTCGACCTGGTCATCCTCGATCTGATGCTGCCCCAGATGGGCGGGGTCGAAGTCTGTCGCCAGCTGCGCTCGCGCAGCCAGGTCCCGATCATCATGTTGACCGCCAAAGGCAGCGAGACCGACAAGGTCGCCGGCCTCGAGGTCGGCGCCGACGACTACATCACCAAGCCCTTCTCGATGCGCGAGTTCCGCAGCAGGGTGAAAGCAGCTCTACGCCGCTCCCGCATGGGAGCAGAGACGAAAGAGGGCGGGGGCGCAATCGAGTGCGACGACCTGACGATCGACTTCGATCGCCGCATGGTCACCTTGGCGGGAGAGGAGATCAAAGTGACCTACGTCGAGTTCGAGATTCTCGGCGCTCTCGCCCGCTCCCCCGGGCGCGTCCTCACCCGCGAGACGCTGCTGGAGCACGTCTGGGGAGACTCCGACTACCGCGACCCCCGCACCGTCGACGTCCACATCCGCCACCTGCGCGAGAAGCTGGAGCAAGACCCGAAGGAGCCGGAGTACCTGTTCACCGTGCGCGGGGTCGGCTACCGGTTCCGGGAGTAGCCGATGCGGAAGCTCCGGCTCAGCGACCTCGCCAGCCGCATCACCCTGATCTCGATCGCGATCGCGGTCGGCGCCACCGCGGTCGTCTATGTCTACGTAGTCGCGATCGGCGGCTCCGGCAGCGGCGACGAGGGGCTGAAGCTGGAGATCCTCACCGGCGGCCTGATCGCCGTCGGGATCGCCGCTGCGATCGGCCTCTACTACACCCGCACCGCCAGCAGCAACATCCAGCGCTTCCAGGAAGCTGCCCGCAAAGTCGCCGACGGCAACTTCGAGACCACGATTCCGGTCGCTTCCGTTGGCCAGCTCGGTCAACTCGCCCGCACCTTCAACGAGATGCAGCGGCGCCTCGCCGAGCTCGACAGCGCCCGCAAGCAGTTCATCGCCAACGCCTCGCACGAGTTGCGCACGCCGATCTTCAGCCTTGGCGGCTTCGTCGAGCTGCTCGAAGAGGAGGACCCGAGCCCGGAGGAGCGGGCGGAGTTCGTGCGCACGATGCGCCAGCAGATCGAGCGCCTGACGAAGCTGACGACGGATCTGCTCGATCTCTCCCAGCTCGACGCCGGAGCGGTGGTGATGAGGGCCAGCACGGTCGACCTCACCGCTCTCGCCCGCGAGGTGACGAGGGAGTTCGGTGCTCGCGCCGACTTGCGCGGATCGCGATTGCAGTTGCGCACCCCCCAGCAGCCGGCGATCGCGCAGGGCGACCCTGATCGGGTGCGGCAGATCATCCGTATCCTCCTCGACAACGCCCTCACCCACACCCCGGAGGGCACCGACGTCACTGTGACTACCTACTCCGCCAACGGCCGTGCCGAGCTGACCGTCTCCGACGACGGTCCGGGAATTCCCCAGCGCGCCCAAAAGCGGATCTTCGAGCGCTTCTACACGGCCGACAAAGCCGGTGGCTCCGGCCTCGGCCTGGCGATCGCCACCGAGCTGGCACAGCGGATGAAGGGCGAGATCACGATCAGCTCGAGCCGCCGCTTCACCGCCTTCACCCTCGACCTGCCGCCCGGAATCGAGCAGACGAGCGTTCCCCGCACCGCCCGTGCGCCGGTCAAGGTCGGCACGTGAAGCGCCTCAGCTGGTTCGTCGCGGTGCTGCTCTGCCTGAGCCTGGTCGCTGGCTGCGGAGCGAGCGACGAGGAGTCGGGCCCAAGCGGGGGAGCGAGCGCGGCAACCGCACCGGAACCGGAGCCGCAGGTTGTGGTCGAGACCGCCAGCCCGGGCTTCGACGCGGCGGAGGTCTTCGAAGAGGCGGCGCCCGGCGTAGTCACGATCCGCTCGGTCTTCGGAGAGGCCGGCGCGGCCGAGGGCTCTGGCTTCGTTCTCAACGCCGACGGGGAGATCGTCACCAACGCCCACGTCGTAACCGACGAATCCGGTGACGACCGCGAGGCCGCCGACCAGGTCTACATCGAGTTCCCCGATCGCAACGTCGTTCCCGCCGAGATCGTCGGCTTCGATCCCTTCGTCGATGTCGCCCTGCTGCAAATCGAGCCGAACGGCTTCGAGCTGCAGCCGCTCGAGCTTGGCGACGACAGGGAGCTCCACGTCGGCCAACCCGTGGCCGCGATCGGCAGCCCCTTCGGTGAGCAGCAGTCGCTCTCGGTCGGGGTCGTCTCCGCCACCGACCGCTCCGTGCGGTCTCTGACCCAGTTCGAGATCGCCGGCGCGATCCAGACCGACGCCTCGATCAACCCCGGCAATTCCGGCGGGCCCCTCCTCGACGTCGCCGCCCGGGTAATCGGCATCAACCAACAGATCGAGACCAGCTCGGGCGCCAACGACGGCGTCGGCTTCGCGGTGCCGATCTCTTCGGTGAAACGCTCAATCGCGCAGTTGCGGGAGGACGGCGAGGCCGAATACGCCTACATCGGCGTCTCCACCCAGGCCCTCTACCCGCAGCTCGCCCGCAAGCTCGGGCTCGACACCACCTTCGGCGGCCTCCTCTCCGAAGTGGTTTCCGGCGGGCCGGCGGAGGAGGCCGGACTGCGGGGCGGCGGCGACAAACTCCGCTTCCAGGCAGCGCAGTACCAGACGGGCGGGGACGTGATCCTGCAGGTCGACGGCCGCGACATCGTCGGCCCCGACGACCTGGCCGCGGTGATCGCCGCCCATCAGCCCGGGGACGAGGTGACGCTGACCATCCTCCGCGACAACGAGCGCGAACAGGTCGAGCTCACCCTCGGCAAGCGACCGGACAGCCCCTCTCCCGAATAACCGGCCGCGGCGGCTGGACAGCATGTCGCCGCCCATCGGTGTAGAACTCCAGCCTTGCTTCAGGAAGTCGCCCTCGGCCACAAGACCCTCACCGACTACACCCACATCGTCGGCAAAGAGCTAACGGAGCAGATCCGCCAGCTCTCCGAGCCACTGAAAGGGAAGCGGGTCCTGCACGTCAGCGCCACCGCCTTCGGCGGCGGCGTCTCGGAGATCCTCTACACCCTGGTGCCGCTGATGCGCGACGTCGGGCTCGACGCGCACTGGCACGTGATCTTCGGCAAAGAAGAGTTCTACAACGCGACCAAGCTCCTCCATAACTCGCTGCAGGGCGCCGAGGAGACGCTGAGCGACGAGCAGTGGGAGATCTTCGACGAGATCAACCGGATCAACGCCGAGGGCCTGCAGGGCGAGTGGGACGTCGTCATCGTCCACGACCCGCAGCCGATCGGCCTGCTCCGCGGCGCGAAAGCGCAGGGCAAGAACTGGATCTGGCGCTGCCACATCGACCTCTCGACGCCGAATCCGGCCCCGATCGCCCGCCTGCTGCCGATGATCGAAGAGTACGACGCGAGCGTCTGGCACATGGAGAAGTACGTCCCCGACGGAATGGGCAAGCACCGCGACGAGGTGCGGATCGTGCCGCCGGCGATCGACCCGCTCTCGCCGAAGAACATGGCCTTCTCGCCCGAGGACGCGGCCTTCGTCTGCCGCCAGTTCGGGATCGACGTCGACCGCCCGCTGATCACCCAGGTCTCCCGCTTCGACCCCTGGAAGGACCCGATCGGCGTCATCGACGCCTACCGCGAGGTGACCGAGCAGGTGCCGGAGGCCCAGCTGGCGATGGTCGGCTCGATGGCCACCGACGACCCCGAGGGGATGGAGTACTTCCAGAAGACCTTCGAATACGCCGACGGCGACGAGGACATCAAAATTCTCAGCAACCTCAACAACGTCGGCGCGATCGAGGTCAACGCCTTCCAGTCGCAGTCGGACATCTGCCTGCAGAAGTCGATCCGCGAGGGCTTCGGCCTGACCGTTACCGAGGCGCTCTGGAAGGGGCGGCCGACGATCGCCGGCAACGTCGGCGGCATCCCGCTTCAGATCGAGGATGGGGTCAGCGGCTTCCTCGTCAACTCCCCCTCCGAGTGCGCCCAGCGCTGTCTGGAGATCCTCGGCGACCCGGAGCTCGGCAAGAAACTGGGGCGAGAGGGCAAGGAGCACGCCAGGCGCGAGTTCCTCACCCCGCGCCTGTTGCGGGACTGGCTCCAGCTGTTCAGCGACCTCGACGGCTAAGGAAAGGTCCTTCACCTCAGCAGTTCGTCCACCCGAAACTCAGTGGGTACCAAAGTAGCGCATTATTGTGTTAGGCTGAGTACTCAGTAGTTCTTTGGGCAAATAGCTGGCGCACGCGCCAACTCGCGTGGCCAGCAGGCATAACGTTCACGACGAGGAGGAAAGCGATGCCTCACGCGAATCAGTTCTCATGGGTGAAAAGCCGGCGTTTCACGGCCGTGCTGGTGGCAATGGCTGCTGCTGTATTCCTGCTGCTCGCTATGCAAGGGTCCGCGCGAGCGGAAACCTGCGTCGGTGGAAAATTCTGCGTCTGGACCGGAACCTTCTATACCGGCTCTGAGCTGAATTTCTCTTGTAGCGGTGGGACCGGCACCAACTTCGAATTGCGGTCCGCCCAGAACCACTGCGGCGTCAACGTCACAATCGGCTGGTGGGACGGGGTCAACACTAACTGGAAGGCCTGCATGGCCCCCGGGGGTCTGCGGCCCGACCCGGGACGCTTCAACCAGACCGTGCCCTTCGGCTGTTAGTTGTCCGGGGAGGCGGCGGGGTCGCCGCCTCCCCGCTTGATCGAGGCCACACGGGTTCGAGGCTCGACCCCTTAACCTCCCCCACGTGGACGCTTCGCCGCTGATCATCGTCTCAAACCGGGGACCGCTCCAGTTCGAGCGCGGCGAGAACGGTGAACGGACCGTCCGCCGCGGCGGCGGCGGCCTGGTCACCGCCCTCTCCGGGCTCGTCTCGCATCGCGACGCGCTCTGGATCGCCTCGGCGATGACCGACGAGGACGTCGCCGCCTCCGAAGAGGCCGGTGGGCCGATCGAGCAGGAGCTGGACGGGATCGACTACCGGGTCCGCCTCGTCGGCAGCGACCCCGAGGCCTACGACCGCTTCTACAACGTGATCGCCAACCCGATCCTCTGGTTCATCCAGCACTACCTCTGGGACATCTCCAACGCTCCGGACATCCGCCAGCAGGAGATCGACGCCTGGGATTACGGCTACCAGGCCGTCAACAAAGACATCGCCGGTGCCGTGCTCGCCGAGATCGAGGGCCAGCAAGACCCCCTGGTGATGCTGCACGACTACCATCTCTACACGGCGCCGGGAATGATCAAGGCCGAGCGTCCAGACGCCTTCCTCCACCACTTCGTCCACATTCCCTGGTCGCAGCCGGACAGCTGGCGGATCCTGCCGACGCGCGTCCGCAACGCGATCTTCGAAGGGATGCTGGCCAACGACATCATCGGCTTCCACACCCACGCCTACTGCATCAACTTCCTCCGCTGCTGCGACGAACTCCTCGACGAGGTCGAGGTCGACTACCACGCCGCAGAGGTCCGTCACGCCGGCGGCAAGACGAGCGCCCGGGCATACCCGCTGGGCATCGACGCCGGACGACTGAAACGGGCGGCGGCCTCGCCCGAGGTGGCCGAGGCGGAGCGCGAGGTGCTCGAGCGCCGCCGCCAGCACCTGATCATCCGCGTCGACCGCGCCGACCTCTCCAAGAACGTGCTGCGCGGCTTCACCGCCTTCGACACCTTCCTCACCCAGCACCCCGAGTTCCGCGAAAAGGTCACCTTCATCGCCCACCTGCAGCCCTCGCGGCAGGACGTGCCCGAGTACGCCGAGTACCTGGAGCGGATCGAGGCGCTGGTCGCGGTCGTCAACCACCGCCACGGAACCACCGACTGGATGCCGATCGACCTGAAGATCTACGAGAACTTCTACGACGCGGTCGCCCGCTACAAGCATTTCGACCTGCTGATGGTCAACTCGCTTTTCGACGGGATGAACCTGGTCGCCAAGGAGGCGCCCGCGGTCAACACCCGCGACGGCGTCCTGATGCTCTCCGAGAACACCGGCTCCCATCAGGAGCTGATCGACTACGCAATCTCGGTCAACCCCTTCGACATCCAGGAGCAGGCCGACGCGATTCACCGGGCACTGACGATGGATCCCGAGGAGAAGCGGCAGCGGGCCGAGGGACTGAGGGAGATCATCTTCTCCCACAATCCGGGCGACTGGGTGGACGACCAACTGAAAGACATCGCGGCGCTGCGGCAGGGGGAAGAGTCTGCCTCTGCCTCCTCTTAAAGAGGAGTGCGAGGTGTTCGAATCCGGTGGGCAGCGGCGGCGAAGGCGGCGTTGATCGTCGTCGTCGGGCTGGTCGGGCTGCAGGCGCTGCCCAACCTCCTGAAGGCGCCTGAGCCGCCGCCACTGGGTGCTGACGTGGGACTGCCGCGGGTCGGGGCGCTGCGGGCGGCGGGTCCTGTCTCCGATCGGGGGCCCTCCCTACCGGGAGAGTCCTCGGAATCGTCGCCACCCGCCGCAGGAGCGCAGGTGACTGACGGCAAGGCACGGAGGGCACCGCTGAGACAACGGAAGAGGAAGCGTCCATCCGCGCCTGTTCCACTTCCAACGCCGCCGGCGGAACCCGCGGCACCTGTGCCCGCACCGGCTCCGACCCCTCCGGCACCCGAACCCGTGGTTGCGCCTCCTCCTATGCTCCCTCCACCCGCACCTGTCAACGACGGCTCTGAGGAGTTCGCGCCGCGCTAGCGCCACCTCGCCGCTATAGTCCTTCGCCGTTTTGGCCGCACCACGCGAATACGAGCTGGTCCTGATGCTGGACCCCCAATTGGACGCCCCCGCCCGCGATTCGCTCGCGCAGGAGGCGCGTGGCCAGATCGAGGCTTCCGGCAGCCTCAAACACGAGAACTCCTGGGGCCTGCGGAAGATGGCCTACGAGATCAACCATCGCACCGAGGCGGATTACCGCTGGATGCGGTTCGAGGCTCCCAGCGAGCTGCTGGACACGCTTGACCACAACTTGAAGATCGCCGACGGCGTCCTCCGCTTCCGCATCTTCAAAGTCGATCCCGGCGCGCCGGTGATCGTTCCGCCCGCCGTGACCGCCGCCCCCGGGCCGCGGGAGCGCAGCGCGCAGGGCTCCCGCGATGACCGCGGCGACGCCGGCGAAGACGCCGACGAGTAGAGCCCCCCTGCTACCAGCCCCGCTGTTTGCGGAAACCCCTGCCCGAGGGGGGAGAGTAGAGCCGGCCTCCTCCTTAGACTGAAACCAGACAAGCGAATCCGCAAGGGAGTGAGTGCATTGGCAGCTTCGAACGTGAACGTGGTGGTGGTCACCGGGAACCTGACCCGGGATCCGGAGCTGCGTCATACCGGCGGCGGTACCGCCGTCTGTGATCTGCGCGTCGCGGTCAACAGCCGCCGCAAAGACCAAAGTGGCAACTGGGTCGACAAGCCCAATTACTTCGACGTCACCGTCTGGGGAGCGCAGGGCGAGAACTGCGCCAACTACCTTTCCAAGGGCCGGCCGGTCGCAATCGAAGGGCGGCTGGACTGGCGCGAGTGGGAAGCGAAAGACGGGGGCAAACGGCAAGCGGTCCAGATCATCGCCAACACCGTCCAGTTCCTCGGCTCACGCGACGGTGGCGGGGGCGGGGGCAATGGCAACGGGGGTGGTGGTGGCTTCACGCCGCAGAGCGACGTGCCCGCCGACATGTCCGACTTCAGCAGCGCCCCGGCCAGTGGCGGCGGCGCCAGCGAAGACGACATCCCCTTCTAGTCGCCCTGACAGAGCGCCGCATCGCGGCGCTCTGTAGCATCTCGCGCCGATGGCCAGAGCAACTGAGAGTTCATCCCGGGGTGGAGCGCGACGCGGCGGCAGGCGTGGCGCTGACCGAGCCCGTCCGCGTAAATACACCCGGGTCAACTCCGAGGTCGTTGACTACAAGGACCTGAACCTGCTGCGGCGCTTCCTCTCCGACAAGGGGAAGACGCGCGGGCGGCGGGTCACCGGGCTTTCACGCGCTCACCAGCGTCAGCTTTCGGTGGCGGTGAAGAGGGCGCGCGAGATCGCCCTGCTTCCCTACGTCGGAGAGCGCTGATGGCGCAAGCGATCCTGCTGCAAGACGTCGATTCCCTCGGCGAGCGCGGTCACGTCGTCGACGTCGCTCCCGGCTACCTGCGCAACTACCTGATCCCGCGCAAGCTGGCCCAGCCGGCTACCGCGGCTGCCCTCGTCGAAGCGAAACGGCGGATGGAGGCAGCGGAGCGAGCTGAGAAAGTGCGCGCGGAGAGGGAATCCGAAGCTGCCGGGCTGCTCTCCAAGACCGTTCTGACGATCCACCAGCGGGCCGGCGAGGACGGCAAGCTGTTCGGCTCGGTCGGGCCGAAGGAGATCACCGACGCGCTGCGCGAGGCCCGCGACCTGCGGATCGACAAAAAACAGGTCCTGCTCGAGCAGCCGCTGCGCGAACTCGGCACCTTCATGGTCGAGATCCAGCTCAAAGACGGCACCGCCGCCGCCGTCAAGACGATCATCAGCGAGGAGAAGTAGTCCTTCTTCGTCGTCGCAGGTCCGGCTGGGTCCGCTCCGAGCGAGCGACGGTCGGGCTGGCTGCGGTCTCCCTAGCTGCTGCCGGCACCGTGATCACGGGCCAGTTCAGCCGCATGCTGGCCCGCCGTGCGGCTGAGGCCCACGATCCGGAAGAGCTACTCGAATCCGCTCCCGCCGCCGCAGCCGACACCGTGGGGGTCGCGGTGCGCGGCTACAGCGAGGCACCGCGCTACGAAACCGTGCTCTTCAACCTCCTGGCGGGCTTCCTCGGCTCCTTTGCTCTCGTGCGCCTCTCGACTTGGGGGATCCGCGAGGAACGCGGTCCTTTCCGAAACGTCAAGATCGGTGGCCGCCACATCCACCACTTCGTCCCCGGGATCTTGCTCGCCTTCGCTTCCGGCACCGCCGGCCTTCTCACCGACAACGACCAGCTCGAGCAGCAGCTGGCGATCCCGATGGGCGCCGGCATCGGCCTCACCTTCGACGAGGCCGCCCTCCTCCTCGACCTGCGCGACGTCTACTGGAGCCGCGAAGGCCTCCTCAGCGTCCAGCTCTCCTTGGGAGCCACCGCGATCCTCAGCATCGCCATCCTCACCCTCCGCATGCTGCGCCGCGGCGAGCGACGCCAGGAGCAGGAGGGCCTGATCCCGCCCGCCCAGCACCACCAGCTCTCCTTCGGAACTGCCAGTACCTGAGCGTCTGTCTTTCCCGCGACTTCAGGTACACAACTTTTACGTTCTGCGCGCCACCCGTCAGCCCGATCCGAAGACGATCGGGATGTGCGGAAGACGCTCAACCAGAAGGCGGCGATCAGATTGCTCGAAGACAACGGATGGACCCGAGCGAAGGGAGGCAAGCACCAAGTGAAGATGACCAAAGACGGCAAACGGCCGATTACCCTTCCCACTCATCGAGGTCGCGATTACTCCCGTGGCTTGGCAGCGGCGATTCTTCGACAGGCGGGTCTAAGATGAACTCCCTAAGCCTGCACATGGAGATCACCGCCAACATTCGACTGGAAGAAGGCTCATATTGGGCAGATGTGCCCGCGCTTCCAGGCTGCTTCGCTTCTGGCCACGATCTAGACGAGCTCTTCGATTCCCTTCGGGAGGGAATCGAGCTCTACCTAAGTGACGAGCAAACTGAACTCGCCACCCCTGAGCGACCTCTGAAGCTCACTGCAGCAGTTCTCAGTGACGCCGCCAGCTGAGCGTTAATCGCAAATACGAGGGTCGTTTTCGGAGTCCCTCCAGTAGCGGCTCTCCGTTGTCTAGGTTTGCCTAGCTTCTCTCGTCTTCCCCTCCCTCCACACTCATCTAGATGCCGCAGCCCTCCACGACCCACGTCCCGCCGCAGAACATCGAGGCCGAGGAGTCGGTGCTCGGAGCGATGCTGGTTGCCGAGCCGACGCTGACCCGGGTGATCGACGAGGTGAAGCTGAACGCGGCCGACTTCTACCTCGACAAGCACCGGTTGATCTTCGAGGTGATCCACGACCTCTATGCGGCCTCGCAGCCGGTCGACGAGCTCACCGTCAGCGAGGCGTTGACCCAGCGCAACAAGATCGACGAGGCGGGGGGGCGACACTACGTCTCCGAGCTGGCGGCGAAGGTCCCCGCCGCTGCCAACGCCAAGCACTACGCGGAGATCGTGCAGCAGAACTCGCTGCTGCGGCGGCTGCTCGGCGCCGGACAGGAGATCCAGGGCTGGGTCAACGAGCGCGACGGCGAGCCGAAAGAGCTCTCCGAGCGAGCCGAGAAGCTGCTCTTCGAGGTCGCCCATAAAGAGCAGGCCAGCGACTTCAAAATGCTCGGGGAGATCCTCCACGACGAGGTCGACCGGCTGGAGAAGCTCTCCACCGGCGAGACCGAACTGACCGGCACCCCCTCGGGCTTTCGCGACATCGACGCGGTCACCGGCGGCTTCCAGCCCGGCAACCTGATCATCGTCGCCGCTCGTCCGGCGATGGGCAAGAGCGCGCTCGTCGCCAACATCGCCGAAAACGTCGCTGTCAAGAAGCAGCAGCCGGTCGCCTTCTTCTCGCTCGAGATGTCCGAGGTCGAGCTCGCACAGCGGTTCATCGCCTGCCGTGCCCGGATCTCCGGCGACAAACTGCGCAAGGGACAGGTCTCCAAGCGGGACTGGCCGAAGGTCCTGCGCGCCTGCAACGAGCTGGAAGAGGCGCCGCTGTGGTTCGACGACTCCTCTGACCTCGGGATCCTCGACCTGCGGGCGAAGGCGCGGCGGCTGCACGCCCAGGAACAGGAGCGCGGCGGCCTCGGCGTGATCATCCTCGACTACATCCAGCTGATGCGCTCCGACGACCACCGCGCCAACCGGGTCGAGCAGGTCGGCCAGATCAGCCGCGGGCTGAAGATCCTCGCCCGCGAGCTGGAGGTGCCGGTGGTGGCGATCTCGCAGCTCTCGCGTGCGCCCGAGCAGCGGACGCCGCCGAAGCCGCAGCTCTCCGACCTGCGCGAGTCGGGGCAGATCGAGCAGGACGCCGACGTCGTCGCCTTCCTCTACCGCGAGGACTACTACCGCGACCCCGACGAGGAGCCCGACGGCCTGGCCGACCTGATCATCGCCAAGCATAGGAACGGCCCGATCGGGACCAGGAAGCTGGTCTTCCTCGACCGCTATCCCAAATTCGCCGACCAGGCCCACCAGGAGCCTCCGATAGAACAGCCCGCCGGCGAAGCTCCCCCCTACGAGGACGCCGCGGCCGCGGGGCCTGACTTCTGATGCCCGCGATCGCCCGCTCCGAGCCCTTCCGCGAACAGGCCTGCCCGCTCGGCGTCTGCGACGGCTCCGGCTGGATCCTCGGTCCCGAAGACGTCGCCCGCCCCTGCGAGTGCCGGACCGAGCGGCTCAACCGCGGCCGCAGCCGGGGCATTTCCTCGGTCATTCCCCCGCGCTACCGCGGCGTTTCCTTTGACCGGCCCCCGGTCTCCGACATGGCCAACAACCTGGAAACGAAAATTGCCGTCAACGAAGTGCGCGCCTATATCGATGATCTCGATGCTCGGCTTGCAGAAGGGCGGGGCCTGTGGCTGTTTGGGGACACGGGCACGGGCAAGACGACGCTGGGGATGTTGATCTCCAAAGCTGCACTGGAAACCGGCCGCACGGTGGCGATCTACTCCCTGCCGAAGCTGCTCGCCCGGATCCGCCAGACCTATGACTCTGAGCCGGGCGGGGACTCCTACCTCTCATTCTTCGAGCGCCTGACTTCGGTCGACCTCCTGCACATCGACGACCTGGGGGCCGAGAAACGCTCCGACTGGGTGCTGGAGCAGCTGTACTCATTGGTGAACGAGCGTTACGAGGCCCAGCGCTCGATCGTCATCACGACCAACCTGTCGCACCCCGAGCTCGAGGAGCAGATCGGCTCCAGAACGGTCTCTCGCCTGTCCGAGATGTGCGACGAGATCGAGGTCAGGGGCCAGGACTACCGGTACGGGAAAGTCAGCAAAGCCGCCTGATCGTCACAATCTCCGGCGGCATGCCAGGAGTCGTCATAGTCGGAGCCCAGTGGGGCGACGAGGGGAAGGGCAAGGTCGTCGACCTGCTCGCCGAGCGGGCTACCGCGATCGTCCGCTTCCAGGGCGGCAACAACGCCGGCCACACGATCGTCCGCGGCGGCGAGGAGTTCAAGTTCCACCTGATCCCCTCGGGCATCCTCCACACGGACAAGATCTGCGTGATCGGCAACGGAGTCGTCGTCGACCCGCGGGTCCTGCTCCGCGAGATCGACGGCTTGAAACGGGCGGGGGTCGGGGCCGACAACCTCCGCATCTCCGCCAACGCCCATCTGATCATGCCCTACCACGTGCTGCTCGACACGGCGGGGGAGACGAAGCTGGGCAAGCTCTCGATCGGCACCACCCGGCGCGGGATCGGCCCCTGCTACGCCGACAAGGCATTGAGGCTGGGCATCCGGGTCCAGGATCTGCTCGACGAGAAGATCCTGCGGACGAAGATCCGCGCCGCACTCGAGCCCAAGCAGCAGGCGCTGCGCGAGCTCTCGGTGCAGCGGCGCAAGCAGCTGAAGGAGGCAGGCGAGGACGCGAAGGCGACCGAGGGCACCGAGGGCGTCCTCGACCCGCGCCTCGATCTGCACGCGATGGTCGAGGAACACGTCAACTTCGGCCACCGGCTCGAGCCGCTCATCACCGACACCGCCCGGCTTTGCTGGGAGGCGCTGGACAACGATCAGACGGTGATCTTCGAGGGGGCCCAGGCGGCTTTGCTCGACCTCGACCACGGCACCTATCCCTTCGTCACCTCCTCGAACCCGATAGCCGGCGCGGCCTGCGTCGGCGCCGGCGTCGGGCCGGGGGACATCGACGAGGTCTGGGGGATCGCCAAGGCCTACGCGACCCGCGTCGGCGCCGGACCCTTTCCGACCGAGCTCTTCGACGAGGTCGGCGAGCAGATGCTGCAGAAGGGCCACGAGTTCGGGACCACGACGGGCCGGAGGCGGCGCTGCGGCTGGATGGACCTGGTTGCGCTCCGCTACGCGGTGCGACTCAACCGCATGGACGCACTGGCGATTACCAAGCTCGACGTCCTCAGCGGCATCGGCCCGCTGCGACTCGCCGTTCGCTACCGCTCGAAGGAGGGCGCGGAGCTCGAGACCTTCCCCTACCACCAGTCGATCCTCCACTCGGCGACGCCCGAGTACGAGGAGCTTCCCGGCTTCGACCTCGACCTCGGCTCCTGCCGCAGCGCGGACGATCTGCCCCGGGAGGCGCGCGACTACCTCGGCTTCATCTCCGACTTCGTCGGAGTTCCGATCCGGCTGGTGGGCGTGGGACCGGATCGTGAGCAGGTCGTCTGGCTGGATTCTTAGCCACCGTCGGTTAGACAGAAAATTCCCACCGGTCTCTTCACTGCTCTACAGTCTGTTGGGTGCCTTCCACTCGACGCTCGGCAAAGTTGAACGAGCGGCTGCCCCGGGGAAGACACGGTTTGCCGAGGGAGGCGGTAACCGAGTCCCAGCGCAACCGCATCCACCAGGCGATGATCGAGGTCGTCTCCGAACGCGGGTACCCGGAGACGCGAGTCGTCGACGTGATCGGGGTCGCCGGCGTCTCACGCAAGACCTTCTACGAACTCTTCGACAGCAAGGAGGACTGCTTCCTCGCGGCCTACGACGTGCTGCTCGAAAACCTCCTGGGGGAGGCGACCAACCAGTTCGAGTCGATGCCGGGGATCCCTTGGGCGGAGCGGGTCTCCGCTGCATTGGAGTCCCTGCTCGACCATCTCGCCGAACACCCGAGCGAGGCCCGCTTCGCGATCGTCGAGGTCTTGGCCGCGGGCCCGAAAGCCTTGGCGCGCCGCGATGCGGCGCTGCGCCAGTTCACCGGCTTTCTCGAGGCAGGCCGCTCGGAGACGTCGGTCGAACTTCCGGGGATCACCTCCCTGGCGGTTGCGGGGGGCATCAACGAGCTCCTCTACAGCGAGATACTCCACGGCGCCGTCGGCCGGCTTCCAAGTCGCCTCCCGGACCTGATGTTCTGGGTAACGCTGCCGTTCCTGGGGGCAGAGGGGGCCGCTGCTGAGCGCGAGCGAACCAGGCTCGCGAAACTTCACTCATAGTCAGAGGTCGGTCGAGCGCTCCTTTTCCAGCACTCGCGGGTTTACGAACAAGGGCGGGGTGGTAGTTTGACCCGCTGGAGAGACGTTCCAAGAAAGTTCTGACGGCATCGGACCCGGGGACGGGCAGGCCGCAAAGGAGAGATAAAGGGATATGCGCAAGTACCTGATGTTGTCGATGGCCCTCGCGGCCCTGATCGCCGTCAGCCTGGCGAGCATCGCCACCGGCGCCAAACCGGTGACCGTCGAAGTCGGAAACCTCAAGATCGACGTCAACGGCGAATTCAAACCGTCGAAGCTGCCGAAAAACAAGATGGCCCCGATCACGCTCTTTGCCTCGGGCAAAATCTCGACCAAAGACGGGACCCATCCACCGGCGTTGAAAGAAGTCATTCTCAAAACCGACAAGAACGGCGCCATCAACGTCAAAGGGCTGCCGAAGTGCAAATCCGGCCAGTTGCAGTCTCGCGACACGGGCGCGGCTGAAAAAGCCTGCAAGAGCGCGATCATCGGCAGCGGCCAGACCACCGTCGAGGTCGAATTCCCCGAACAGCCGCCGATCGACGTCAACAGTAAGTTGGTCGTCTTCAACGGCGGCTTCAGCGGCGGCACGACGACCCTCTACATCCACGCCTACTTCTCGGCGCCGGTCCAGGGGGCAATCGTCACCACCGTGAAAGTGAAGAAAAAGAAGGAGGGCCGCTACGGCCTGAACTCGGTCGCGACGATCCCGAAAATCGCCGGCGGCAGCGGCTCTGTGAAGAGCTTCAACCTGAAGATCGACAAGAAGGGCGTCCTCACCGCCAAATGCCCGGACGGCAAGCTCCAGGCTCATGCGACCTCCGTCTTCGCCGACGGCACCAAAGCCCAGGCGACGATCATCAGGACCTGCACCGGAACCTGAGGAACGCATATCCAAGTCCTGTCCTCGAGATAGGCAAGGTTCAGAGAAGGGCGGGCCCGGGGGCGCCC
>DATIMV010000068.1:0-33639 GCA_035474955.1 Solirubrobacterales bacterium | reverse complement strand
CCCCCCCCCCCCCCCCGCCCAACCGCAAAGACCTACTTGATGAACAACATCTCCTCGTACTTGGGAAGAGGCCAAAGCTCGTCGGCGACCACCCGCTCCAGCTTGTCCGCCGCGTCACGGACTTTGTCCATCGCCCCAAGCTGCTTGTCGCGGGCGTGGACCGCCATCTCCAGGCCCTCCAGGCCCGGATCGGCGTTCGCCGCTTCCAGCTCGCCGAGGGCGGCGACCAGCTCGTCGACCAGCCCGCGGACCTCGCCCTCGAGGGCCGAGACCCCGGCCTGGTTGAGCAGGGCGAGGTGCTTCAGCGCCGCCGGCAGGATCATCGTCTTGGCGATCGAGAAGGCCGTCTCCGCCTCGATGTTGGCGCGGAGCCAGTACTGCTCGACCCAGACCTCGTAGCGGGACTCGAGCTCGGCTTTGGAGAGGACGTGGTACCTCTCGAACGCGGCAACCGTGTCGTCGGCGAGCACCTCGGGCAGCGCGTCCGGGGTCGTGCGCAGGTTCTTCAGCCCCCGCTGCTCGGCCTCCTGGTGCCACTCCTCGGAGTAGTTGTCGCCGCTGAAGCAGACCTGTTTGTTGGCCAGGTAGCTCTCTTTGACGATCTCGATCACGGCCTGCGGCATCTGCTCGCCACCGCCCAGCTTGCTCTCGAGCTTGCCGGCGAGGTCGTCGATCGCCTCGGCCGCGATCGTGTTGAGGACCGTGTTCGGGAAGCCGAGCGACATGCTCGACCCTAGTGCCCGGAACTCGAATTTGTTGCCGGTGAAGGCGAACGGGGAGGTCCGGTTGCGGTCGCCGCCGTCCATCGGCAGCGGCGGCAGCACCGTCGCCCCGAGGTCGAGGAAGGAGGCCGGCGTGTTGGGGTCGCCTTCGCCGGTCGCGATCGCCTCGAACACTTTTTCCAGCTCGGCGCCGAGGAAGACCGAGATGATCGCCGGCGGCGCCTCGTTGGCCCCGAGGCGGTGGTCCTGGCCGATGTTGGCGACCGAGGCCCGCAGCAGGCCCTGGTGCTTGTTGACGGCCTGGATCACCGCGGCGCAGAAGAACAGGAAGTGGATGTTGTCCGCCGGCGTCTCGCCCGGGTTGAGCAGGTTGGCGCCGGTGTCGGTCCCCATCGACCAGTTGTTGTGCTTGCCGGAGCCGTTGACTCCGGCGAACGGCTTCTCGTGCAGGAGGCAGACGAGGCCGTAGCGGCGGGCGACGCTCTCCAGCGTCTGCATCAGCAGCTGCTGGTGGTCGGAGCCGACGTTGGAGTTCTCGAAGATCGGCGCGATCTCGTACTGCGCCGGCGCCACCTCGTTATGGCGGGTCTTGACCGGGATCCCGAGCTTGCGCATCTCCAGCTCCGACTCGAGCATGAAGGCGAGCACCCGCTCCGGGATCGAGCCGAAGTAATGGTCGTCGAGCTCGTGCCCCTTCGGCGGCTTGGCGCCGAACAGGGTGCGGCCGGTCGCGATCAGGTCGGGGCGCTCGAAGAAGTACTGCTCGTCGATCAGGAAGTACTCCTGCTCGGGCCCGACGGTGGTGAAGACGCGCTGGCTCTCCTCGTCGCCGAGCAGGCGCAGGGCCTTGATCGCCGAGCGGGAGAGCGCGTCCATCGAGCGCAGCAGCGGGATCTTCGCGTCGAGCGCCTCGCCGGTCCAGGAGGCGAACGCGGTCGGGATGCAGAGCAGCGCCCCGTTCGGGTACTCGAGGATGAAGGCGGGGCTGGTCGGGTCCCAGGCGGTGTAGCCGCGGGCCTCGAAGGTGGCGCGGACGCCGCCGGTCGGGAAGGAGGAAGCGTCGGGCTCGCCCTGGATCAGCTCCTTGCCGGAGAAGCCGGCGAGCGCCTGGCCTTCGCCGCCGGGCTCGAAGAAGGAGTCGTGCTTCTCCGCGGTCGAGCCGGTCAGCGGCTGGAACATGTGGGTGTAGTGGGTGGCGCCGTTCTCCAGCGCCCACTCCTTCATCGCCTCGGCGACGGCGTCGGCGAGGCTGGGGTCGAGCGCCTCGCCGCCCTCGAGCGTCGTCTGCAGCTTCTCGAAGACGTCATCGGGCAGCCTTTCGCGCTGCACCGCGACGGAGAAGACGTTCTGCCCGAAGGGGTTGTTCTCCGGGAGGGTCAGGTCCTGAGCGCCAAGGGCTCCTCCGTTGGAGCTCCATTGCGCTGCGGTCACGTTCTGCTGGCGGATGCGAGTCATCGGTTCGGGTATCTCCCCACTAGGCGCGCGCTCGGTTTCCCGGCGCGATTGATTGAAAGTCTTGGTCCCTTGACAAAGAGCAGCACAGAGCCTAATAGCGGCATCCCAATCGCGCTTTTGTACGCCCGTATAAAGGTTCGGCGAAGAGGGTTATCCCTGGTGGATGGTGCGCCGCAGGACGTGCATCGTGCCGCCGGGCTCGAAGCCGAGTCTCTCGTACATCAGCCGCGGCCAGTCGTCGGCGTCGGCGCTGAGGAAGGTCGCCCGGTGCCCAGCCTCCTGTGAGGCGGCAATCGCGGCGCGGATCGCGGCTTGGGCGTGGCCGCGACCGCGGGCGGCGGCAAGCGTCCCGACCTCCTCGACCTGGCCGATGCCGTTGCCGCTGAGCAGGCAGCAGGCCGAGGCGGGCTCCTCTGGCGGGGCGACGAACCAGCGGTCGCCGGAGGCGGCGGCGAAGCGGCGGTCCATCTCCAGCAGCTGCTCGGTCGTCGCCTCCCGATCGCCGCCCCCCTGCTCCTCTGAGAGACCGGCGTAGATCAGCTCGCGACGGAGCTCTTCGCAACCTGCAAAGGGGGTTTCGCGCGCTTCGCCCGTCGCCCGGCGCTCGGTTTCGCCGCGCCAGATCATGTAGATCGTCGTCTCGACCTCCCAGTCGGGGACGTCCGCGAACTCCGCCGCCAGCCTCTCGCCGTCGGCTTCGCCCCGGATCGCAACCGCCCGGTGCTTGAAGCCCGCCAGCGCCTCCTCGGCGACCGCGATCACCTCTGCCGCGGCCATCCCCTCCTGCTCGACCAGGATCCAGTTGAGGTCCCAGACGAGGGGCAGGGTGGGGCAGAGGAAGACCCGCCCCCAGTCGTGGTCGATCACCTCGTCGCTGATCTTCAGGTCCAGCGACAGTTCGAACTCGAGCAGCTCGTCGCGCATGCGACCGAGCCTAGAGGTCTGCCCCTAGCCGAGCGGGGTGGCTCGGAAGATGCCCAGGGGGTGGCGCAGCCGGAAGCCGCCGGTAGAGCGCATCTCTTCCGACCAGCCGGGTCCGGAGCGATCGCCGTCGTCCGTGTAGGAGGTGTCCCAGCGCAGGCCGGCGATGACGGCGAAGACGTGCTCCTTGTTGGCGTAGATACGGACCCAGGAACCGGCACCGCCGCCGCCCCAGCGCATGAAGCCGGTGGAATCGAGGGGGTAGTCGAGCAGGCCGGCGGCGTGCATCACGTAGCTGACCGAGCCCGAGCAGTCATAGCCGCGGTCGTTCCACTTGCGGTGGCCGCCGCCCCACTTGTAAGGGCGGTGGCGGATCCGGTTCGCCGCTTCGATCATCGCCTCGACCGCGGGCGGGGCGGAGGCCGGCGCCACGGCGCGCCCGTCCGGCAACAGCGTCGCCTGCGGCACCTTGGCCGTGGCCGGCGCCGCCGAGCCATAGAGAGCGCCGCAGACGAGCAGCGCGGTCAAGGCCGTGAAGAGCTTCCCCTGCCTGAGCATCGACAGGCTGTATCGACAGGCTCGTCAGGAGACTTGAGAGGGGTCCGGCGGCGAGCCGGTTGCGAGCAGGGCGCCCATCAGGACGCCGAGCAGCAGGTCTCGCAGTTCCTCGCGCTCGACGTCGCGGTGATCGACCCAGTTGAGACAGGCGCCGTCCATGAACCAGAGCCAGCCGCTGACCGCGATTCTGGCCTTCGCCGGAGGGTCCTGCGGGTAGATCCCGTCGAGGATCCGCTGCGCCGTCGCCCGTCGCACCTCTTCGATCAGGTCGCGGATCTCGGGCACCCCCGAGGCACTTTTCATCAGGTTGCGGTAGGCGCCGGCGTTTTCCTCGACCAGCTCGAGGAAGGCGTCGAGGCTGCCCTTCAGCTGCTCGAGCGGCGGCAGGTCGGAATTCGGCTCCGTCCTTTCCCGCAGCTGCTCGGCCCAGGCCCCCAGCGTCGCCTCGAAGTAGGCCTGCTTGCTGGGGAAGTAGTGGTAGAGCAGGCCTTTCGAGATCCCCACCTCGCTCGCGATCTTGCTCATCGAGAGCTCCTCGTAGGGATGGCTGGTGAAGAGCTCGGCGCCGCGCTCCAGCAACTGCTGGCGGCGCTCGTCGACGTCGAGGCGGCGGTAGGCGGGGCTGCTCACCCCCTAAGTGTAGCGGCTTGTTGACCGATGGTTGACAGGATTGCTACGGTTTGCTGACCGTTGGTCAACAAGCTGAGGAGGAAGTGATGAACGACGAGATGAGAAGTGACGAGATGGCGATGACGAGGGTTGACTTCGAGCGATGGTTCGGGCGGGCGATCGCCTGGATCGGCGGCTTCGCGGTCCTCCTCGGCGTCGTCTTCTTCATGCGCAGCGCCGTCGACGACAGCTGGTTCACGGAGGAGATCCGGGCCCTGATGGCCGCGCTCGGCTCCCTTTCGCTGCTCGCCTTCGGCGTCTGGCTGCACGAAAGGAAGGGGCACTTCGAGCTGGCCCGCGTCGCAGTTGCCGTCGCAATCCCCGGCCTATACGCGACCACCGTCGTCGCCACCCAGACCTATGACCTGATCTCACCCGTCTTAGGTCTCGAGGCGGGGGCTCTGATCGGCGTCATCGCGGTGGCGATCGCGGTTCGCTGGTCTTCGATGCTCGTCGGCAGCGTCGGGATGCTTGGCGCCCTGGCCGCGCCGATACTCGTCGGCACCGCCAGCGAGGGCGGCTCGATCGCCTTCGTCGCCCTGGCTCTTGCCGCCAGCGTCGGCGTCCTGCTCTGGCAGCGCTGGGACTGGCTGGCGCTCGGTGCCTTCGCCGTCTCGGCACCGCAGTTGCTCGCCTGGATCCACGAGAGCGGGTTCTTCGTCTTCTGGGAGGGGGAAGCCAACCCCACCGAGCCCGCCCTGCTCGTCATCGCGGTCTTGATCGGATTCTGGGTGCTCTACGCCGCCGCGGCCTTCGGCTACGAGCTGCGGGCACGGGGCGAAGAGAAGATCCCGGTCTCGTCCTGGCTGCTGCTCCTCTGCAGCAGCGTGTTCATCTTCCTCGCCGGCTGCATCGTCGTCGACGGCGAGTCGACCGCGGTCGAAAACGTCTGGATCTTCGGCTTCGCCGCCGCTCATCTCATGCTAGGCGGAGCCGCCATTCGCTTCGGCATCCACCGCGAAATCGGCTCGCTCCTGACCGCGGGGGGCATCGCCCTCGGCAGTCTTGGGCTCGCCAACGCGTTCGACGGTCCCACGCTGGTGGCCGTCTGGTCGGCGCTGGCCGCGGCGCTGGCCTTCATGGCGACCCGCGTCGACCGCGAGTACACGCCGGTGCTCTCCGATGCGCAGCGGCTGCTGATCGTGGCGTTCGGGTTCCTCGCCCTCGCGATGGTGCACACGCTGGTCGTCGAGGCACCGCCGAACGCGATCGCCGAAGGGGTGGAGGACCTCGGCAGCTCGCTGGTCGCGATCGCTTGCTGCGCCGGCGCAGCGATCGCCTGCTGGTACTGGGGTCGCGAGGTCGAGCCCTCGGGCGCGACGGTGAGCGGCTTCATCGGCGCCGCCTCTCTCGTCTACCTCGGCTCGGTCGGAATCATCGACGTGATCGGTGCCAACGACTCGGGCGAATCCCGCGAGATCGGCCAGGCCTGGCTCTCGGCCTTCTGGAGCGCCACCGGGCTCGGGGCGGTCGTCTGGGGCCTCGTGCGGAGGTCCCCGCAGGCTCGCCTTGGTGGTCTGGCGCTGCTTTCGGTCGCGATAGTCAAGGTCTGGACCTATGACCTCTCGGAGCTGGAAGAGCTGGCTCGAGCGCTCTCCTTCGTCGCCCTGGGCTTGCTGCTGCTGGCCGGCGCCTTCGCCTACCAGCGGTTCAAGCCGGAGGAGGACGGGGAGATCGAGGCGGAAGAGGAGGAGCCGCAGGCTTATCTGTAAGCCGAGGAGCGGGAGCCGCAGGCATCTGTATAGCCTGCGGTTCCCGCGGCCGCGCCGCACGATCAAGCCAAAATCGGAGGACTCCTCTTTATGTTCGTATCGAAGGCCGCCGTCGTCGGCGGCGGCACCATGGGCGGCGAGATCGCGCAGGCGATCGCCGCCTCCGACATCCCCGTCGTCGTCAAGGACATCGACCAGAAGTTCGTCGACGCCGCCGTCGACAAAGCTCGCGGCGTCACCGAGGGGCAGCTTGCCCGGCTCGTCAAGAAGGAGAAGCTGACCCAGGAGCAGGCCGACGCCCGGCTCGCCGAGGTGATGGGCAACATCATCGGTACGACCAGCTACGACGAGTTCGCCGACGTCGACTTCGTGATTGAGGCGGTGCCGGAGAAGATGGAGATCAAGCAGGCCGTCTTCCGCGAGCTCGACGCCGCCACCCCCGGTCACGCGATCCTCTCCTCCAACACCTCCTCGCTCTCGATCACCGAGATGGGGGAGACGACGCTGCGGCCCGACAAGGTCGTCGGCTTCCACTTCTTCTACCCGGCTTCGATCATGCCCCTGGTCGAGGTGATCGTCGGCGAGGACACCTCGCAGGAGACCGCCACCGCCGCCTACAACTTCGCCCAGGCGATCAAGAAGCAGCCGATCGTCTGCGGCGAGGTCCCCGGCTTCGTCGTCAACAAAATCCTGATGGCGACGATGGGCGAGATCTGGCGCGCCCAGGAGGAGCGGGGGCTCTCGCTGAAGGCGATCGACGAGGCGATCGCCGGGGCGCAGCTGGCCCCGATGGGCCCCTTCTTCCTCACTGATCTACTCGGGCTCGACACTGTCCTCCACGTCGCCGAGCACCTCAACGACGCCTATGGCGACAGCTTCTACGTCCACAAGGGCCTGCAGGGGCTGGTCGGCGAAGGCAAGCTCGGCGCCAAGACCGGTGGCGAGGGCTTCTTCAAGGAGGGCGAGCAGAACGTCCCCGGCGACGCTCAGCCCGACACCGAGGAGCTGGTGGCGATGTTCTCGTGCCGGGCCCTGATCGAGGCCTGCCTGCTGGTCGAGGAAGGCGTCTGCTCGGTCCGCGACATCGACCTCGGGATGATGGCCGGCGCCGGCCTCGACCCGCGCAAAGGCCTGCTGCCGCCGTTCTGGAAAGCCGACGTCACCGGCCTCGACCAGGTGCTGGAGACGATGGAGAACCTGCAGGAGAAGCATGGCGACCGCTTCGCGCCACCGGTGACCCTGAAGCGGCTGGTCGCCCAGGGCCGCCACGGCCTCGCCAGCGGCCAGGGCTTCTACCCCTATCCGCAGGCCGACGAGGGCGAGCAGACCGAGACCGTGAAGCTCGACACCCGCGGCGACGTCGCGATCGCCTGGCTCGCCAACCTGCCGATGAACTCCCTCTCGCCGCAGGTGATAACCGACCTGGAGACGGTCTGGAACCGGGTCAAGGACAGCGATGAGATCGGGGCGATGGTGATCGCCTCCTCGGTCCCGGTCGTCTTCTCGGCCGGCGCCGACATCAAGGCCTTCACCACCCTCGACGAAGCGAGCGGGGCGGACCTGATCAACCGGGCGCACGCGCTCTTCCGCGACTTCGGTCAGGCGCGGGTGGTCACCATCGCCGCGGTCAACTCGATCGCCTTCGGCGGCGGCTGCGAGCTGGCGATGGCCTGCGACTTCCGGCTTGGCGCCGAGGCGGCCGTCTTCGGCCAGCCCGAGGTCAAACTCGGAATCATCCCCGGCTTCGGCGGCACCCAGCGGCTGGCCCGCCTGGTCGGGCCGAGCAAAGCTCTGGAGCTGAACCTGGTCGGCGACGCGATCCTCTCCGAGGAGGCGTTCGAGCTCGGCCTCGTCAACCGCGTCGTCCCCGACCACGAGCTGTTCGAGACGGCGCTGATGTGGGGCCGCAGGCTCGCCGGCCAGGCGCCGGTCGCGGTCGAGCAGATCAAGTCCGTCTCCCACAAGGGCGAAATCGACGCCGGGATCGAGGCCGAGAAGCAGGGCTTCGCGGCGGCCTTCGGCAGCGAGGACGCCAAGGAGGGCATCAGCGCCTTCCTCGGCAAGCGCACCCCGAAGTGGAGCGGCAAGTAGCGATCTCGCAGGAGGTGGAGCGACTGGCCGAGCTGCTCGGCCAGTCGCGCCGCGCCGTCGCCCTCACCGGGGCCGGGGTCTCGGTGCCGTCGGGGATTCCCGACTTCCGCACTCCGGAGACGGGCCTCTGGTCGAAGGTGGACCCGATGGAAGTCGCCCACATCGACGTCTTCGAGCGTGAGCCGGAGCGCTTCTGGTCCTACTACCGGCCGCGCTTCCAGGCGCTGGGCGACAAGGAACCCAATCGGGCACACGAGGCGCTGGCGGAGCTGGAGCGGCGCGGCCTGATCGAGGGCGTGATCACCCAGAACATCGACCGCCTGCACCGGGCGGCGGGCTCGGAGACCGTGATCGAGGTGCACGGCTCGATCGAGACTTCGAGCTGCCGGAGGTGCGCGACCGTCTTCGAGATCGATGAGGTCGAAGGCCTCTTCGACGAGCGGGGGGTGGCGGTCTGCACCACCTGCGGGGGCGCGGTCAAGCCCGACGTCGTCCTCTTCGGGGAGCTGCTGGCTGAGAGCACGATGGCCCGCGCGAGCGAACTGGCGGAGCGGGCCGACCTGATGCTTTGCGTCGGCTCCTCGCTGGCGGTGCACCCGGTGGCGGGGCTGCCGCAGCTGACCCGCGGCCGCGGCGGCCGCCTGGCGATCGTCACCAAGGGGGAGACCCCGTACGACGGCGACGCCGAGCTGAAGCTCGAGGGCGAGGTCGACGAGGAGCTGGCGGCGCTGCTGGCGGCGCTCGACCGATGACGGGCGCCCGGCTCCCCCAAGCGGTCGTCTTCGACAACGACGGCCTCCTGCTCGACACCGAGTCGGTCTGGACCAGGGCCGAGGAAGACCTCTTCGAGCGGCGCGGGCTGGAGTTCACCCCCGCCGACAAGCTGGAGCTGGTCGGGACCTCGGCCGAGATCGCCGGCGGCATCCTCGAGCGGCGTCTCGGCGAGCCGGGCCGGGCAAAGGAGCTGATCGAGGAGCTGAACGTGCTGGTCGTCGCCGAGCTCGAGCACGGGGTGGAGTCGATGATCGGCGCCCGCGAGCTGCTCGAGCGGCTGCGCGAGCGCGGCACTCCGATCGGCCTCGTCTCCAACTCGCCGCTGCGGTTCGTGCGGCGCTCGATCGAGATTGCCGGCTTCGAGGACCTCTTCGACGTCGTCCTCAGCGCCCACGAAGTGGCGGCACCGAAGCCGGCGCCCGATCCCTACCTGGAGGCCTGCCGGCGGCTGGGTGTGGAGCCGGGACCCTCGGTGGTGGCACTGGAGGACTCGCCGACCGGGGTCGCGGCGGCGCGGGCGGCCGGCCTGACCGTGATCGGCATCCCCTCGGTCGAGGGGGTCGCCCTCGAGGAGGCCCACCACCTGGCCGAGTCGCTGCTGGACGCCGTCGTCGCGCGGCAACTGGCCTTCTGAGACGGTTTCAAAGAAATTTCGCCAGCGTGTCGATTTCGGCGCTGCCGGTTCGTCGTCTGGGTAAAAGCGAAAGCATTCAGAGCTTGCGCGGAACGCAAACCGAAAGGACCCCAAGATGAGAGTGATGGCGATCGTCAAGGCAACGCAGGACTCCGAGGCCGGCAAGATGCCGAACGAGGAGCTGCTCGCCGCGATGGGCAAATTCAACGAGGAACTGGCCGAGGCCGGGGTGATGATCGGCGGCGAGGGACTGCACCCGTCCTCGAAAGGCGCCCGCGTCCAGTTCGGCAGCGGCGGCGAGCGGACCGTCACCGACGGGCCCTTCGCCGAGACCAAGGAGCTGATCGCCGGCTACTGGATCCTCCAGGTCGACTCCTTCGAGGAGGCGGTGGAGTGGATCAAGAAATGCCCCGACCCCCACGAAGAGGGCGGCGAAATCGAGATTCGCCAGGTCTTCGAGGCGGAGGACTTCGGTGAGGAGCTGACGCCGGAGCTGCGCGAGCAGGAGGACCGGATCCGCGACAAGGCGGAGCGGAACCAGGCTTAGCCGCGGAGGATTCTGCGGCGGCGGAGCACGCGCTCGCTCAGTTTCAGGAGCTCCTCGACCTGGGCGCGTTGCTGGTCATCCAGGTCGCCCTGTAGAGCGGTATTGGCGGCGTTGCCGGCCTCGGTTTTGCGGGCCGACAGCGTCGCCATGTCTTCCTCGTGATCGGGATCGGCGAGTGCGCCTTTCAGCTCGACCAGAAGCGCCTCGAGGCCGACTCGCAGCTGCAGGGCGGCCTCGCGATCGCGGCCGGCAGCGAAATCGGCCCGCGCGCGCAGGAGCAGGGTCTCGCAGGTGTCCAGCTGCTCGCGGCCCCGCAGCACGGCGGCGACCCGTTCCTGGGGCCGCAGCTCCTCCTCGCGGCGCCGGCGCTTCGAAGCGCGAGGGCGGATATCCACCTCGCGGGCTTCGGTGAAGAGGCTGTCGGCGACCTCCTCGCCGCTTCCGAAGCCGATCAGCACCCGCTCCGCATCCTCAGTATCAAGCTCAACTTTAGAGTTAGGGTTGGCGGCTGAAACGGCTTGGGCGTGTAAAGCGCGGTTGAGGAGCGCCAGCCCTTCGGCAGCAAGGACCTCGATCGTGTCCTCGGCCTCGCATGCCTCGTCCAGCCAGCGCGCCGCCGCCCCAGGATCCTCGAAGGGGGCGAAGGCGCGGATCGCCGTTGCCCGCGTCAAGGTCAAGGGCCGTGGCTCCGAGCCTGCCTCGACCTCCCGCGCGCGTCGGCGTCGCCTGCTGCCGCTCGCTTGTGGAGCTCCGAGCCGCAGCAGAACGAGCACGCTCTCCTGCTCCTCGGGTGCGGGGCCGCGCGCCAGGTAGCGACCGTCGGCCAGCGGCAGGGGGCCGGCGAACTCGAACTGCACGAATCCGAATAGCTTGGTCAGTCGCCGCTGCCGGCGGTCGCGCCGCCGTCGGTCTGGTCCGGAATCGAGAATTTCGAAGGGTTGACCGGCACGTCGGGGTTTTCGATTTCCCCGAGGCGGTCGACCAGCCGCTGCCACTGGTCCGGTTTCAGCAGGGCGGCGAATTTGGCTTCCGCGTCGCCGGCAAGCGGGTGGTAGCCGACGTGGACGTGGTCGGCGTGGTCGGACATCGGGAAGCTGGTCGGGCCCGGGAAGTCCAGAAGCGAGATCACCTGGTGGGGGTGCATCGTGCCCTGCAGGCGCAGCACCGTGCGGATCAGCTCCTCGGTCGGGCTCCCCGGTCCCTGATTGCCGAGGACCGGCTCCCCATTGATCACCGGGATGTCGACCGCGGTGCCGGTGGTGTGCTCGGAGACGTTGCCGGAGGCGGTCAGCAGGCCGTGGCCGCACTGCAGCGAGGTGACCGTGAGGTCGAAGCCCTTGACGGTCAGGTACTCGAGCATCGCCAGGATGCGGCGGTCGATGCGGCCGCTGGCGATGTCTTCGCGCCCGCATTCGTAGATTTCGAGCTCCTTGTTCGCCAGTACCCGCTTCTGCAGGGCCTCCTTCGAGAGGAGCAGCACGCCGGCGCCGCTGAGCTGGGCGAAGGGGCTCTTGCCCTTGGCGCGGTAGATCGCGGTCGCCTCGAGCAGCTTCCAGCCGTCGAGGATCGGCTTCGGGTCGATCCGCGGCGCGCCTTTGCCGGCCGGGCGGATCGAGAAGTTGATGTGCGGGTCGATGCCGTCGGCGCCCTCGCCGACCCGGCCGAGGACGGTGCCGGCGATCACCTTCGAGCCGACCTTGAGCGAGCCTTTGGCGCTGGCGGCGACCGCCGCCTGCAGCTCGTCGGTGCTCTTCTCCCCGCCGCGCTCCGGGAAGGCGCGCAGCCGCGGACGCAGGTTCTCGCTTTCGACCGGGACCCGCTTCTCCTTGCCGGTCGGCATCACGACCAGGCGCCGGTTGCGGACCAGGTGCCCGAGTTCGGCGTAGGTGTAGCGGTTGCCGTAGGTGTCTTCGAGGACGACGAAGTCGCCGAGCCGGTCGGAGTGGCCGAGCTTGCGGATGACGCCGTCGTTGACGGCGACGACCGGCGCCCCGACCTTGCTGAAGATGTTGATCCCGCGCGGGGTGGGGGAGGAGGAGATGACTTCGGCCGCGTTCCCGTAGTCGACGCTCTCGCCGCTCCTCAGCGCCGCGCGGGCGGCGACGTCGTCGGCGTAGCGGGCGTCGGCGGCGATCGGGAAGTGGGCGCCCTCGGTGAGGCCGGTGAGCGAGCCGACGAGGTCGGAGGGGAGGCGGCCGTAGGCGCGGGCGTAGAGCAGCACCTCCTGCACGTACCAGTCGGCGTGGTTGTAGGCGAAGATCGCCTGGTAGAGGTCGTCGTGGGCACCGGCGATCTTCAGGTAATTCGCCGCGGCGCAGATCGCGTCGACCGGGTTGTAGGGGTCTTTGCGGCCGTCGCCGTTGGCGTCGACCCCGAAGGCCTCCCAGCTCGAAGGCAGGAACTGCATCCAGCCGAGGGCACCGGCGCTGGAGACGTTGAGGTTGGTGCCGAACCCGGTCTCGATTTTGTTGATCGAGGCCAGGACCTCCCACGGCACGCCGTATTCGGTTCCGCAGGCCTGGTAGATCGGCAGCAGGAAGGGCGGGATTTCAAACGAGTCGATGATGAAGTTCGGGACGCCGATCGGAGCCGGTCCGAAGGGTGCGATCGTCATCGTCGGGTTGGCGGTGGTGGGGGCGCCGCCTTCGGAGTACTGGGAGCCGCCGTCCTCGCCTTTCGGCAGGGGCTGGTCGCCGCCGCCGTTGGCCCCGGGGGCGTTGACGCCACCGCTGTTGCCGGTGCCGCCGCTGGCGTCGCCGATCTCGTCGTTGCGGGTGGCGTCGCCGCCGTCCGCCTCACCGCCGTCGATGCCGGTGCCCTCCTTGATGCCGGGCTTCTTGCCCGGGCTGGGGGAGGGGGCGGGTGCCGGAGCGGGGATCGATTCGCCCGCGGCTTCGGCCGGCGGCGCCGGAGCGGAAACCGGGTTCGCCTCGCTGGGATCCTCGGGCGATTCGCAGCCGGCGTCGTCGACGTCGAGGAGGCCGTCGCCGTCGTCGTCCAGGCCGTTGGCGCAGGCGGGCGCCTGCAGCGAGGGGATCGCGGTGGTCGTGGTCGCGGCAGGGTCGACCGCGGAGCCCTCCGACAGCGGTTCCGCACCGGCAAGTGCGGTCCCCAAAGCCGTGACCAGCAGGAAGCTGGCGAAGGCGAGAGTAAGTGCGAGCTTGGTTCTCATCCCGTAAGCGTCCCTGCCCACACTCGTAGTCCCTCCCTGGGCAGTCGTTGCAAGCTACCCACTAGTACGGGCGTCCGCAACGGAAGCTGGCGCTCCCAACAAGGGCTTAATCAACATTTGCAACATCGCTGTAACGGCAGATTTTCAGCCAAGCCGGATGCGCTCGTTAAGCTGCTGTGACTTGAGCTACGAGGATTATGAGCAGGACGGGCTGCGGGCGCGGGCCGAGCAGGCGCTCGGAGAGCTGGCGCAGGCCCTGATCGACAACCCCACGCTGCACGACGCGGTGACCGCTGCCCTGGGCGCGCGCGAGAAGGCGCTGGAGGCGCAGCAGGCAGCGATGAGCGCACTCAACCTGCCCTCCGCGACGGATGTCGAACGGCTGGAGCGGCGCCTGCGCTCCTTCTCGCAGCGGCTCGAGGACGTGGAGGAGGCGATCGACGAGCTCAGCCGCGAGCTGGGAGCGCTGCGCCGCGAAAAAGCGAAAAAGCCCTCAAAACAGGCTAACGGTAACCCTCAACCTTAGGCTGAGAGTACGCCTGAAGCGGCGGTTCCCGCCCGTTTCGCCGCTTCCTCCAGCTCCTCGTCTCGAAGCTGCCCCGCGTCGCTCCTCTCGAAGGCGATCAGCAGCGCCGCCGCCGCCACGTCGTGCTTCGCTGCGGTCGCGAGAAGGGCGGCGGTCTGCATGTCGGCTCCCTCGGCCAGCAGCGTCGGGCGATCGCGCTCCGGCTGGTGCAGGGTGTCGAGGCTGACCGCGACGCCGCGGGTGACGTTCCCCAGGGCCCCTTCGAGCGCCGCGGCCAGATCCTGGTCGGGCGCCGCGGCGACGCCACCCGGGGTGCGTGCCTCGGAGACGAGGAGCAGCTCGCCGAGCCCGAGATCTCCCAGCGAGGCGCAGGTGCCGATCCGGATCGCCCGCCGCAGGCCCAGCTCCGCCAGGTCGGCGAGGACGACCGAGGCGCTGGGCCCTCCCATCCCGGTCGACTGAACCGTCAGCTCCCCGCCGGCCTTGGCGGCACCCGTGTAGCCCCACAGTCCCCGCGCGTGGTTGCTCATCTTCGGTTGCTCCAGCAGCTCCTGAGCCAGCATCAGCGCCCGGCCGGGATCGCCGACGAGGATCGCGTCGGGGGCGATCGGGGCGGTGGGTCGCAGTCGCGCCGGCATCTTCGATGCCGACCCTAGCCATCCAGGCACGGCGCCGACATCGGGGAGAAACGACCGCCGTCGAATTTGCTCCAGCCGTCCAAAGACCCACTCGGAACCCGTCCATAGCTTGGGAGCCAGTTATCCAAACGCGACCGGCGGGGCCGTGAGCCCCGGTGGGCTAGGAGGAAATCGATGAAAAAGAGGCTCTTGATCGCCGGCCTGGGGGCCGCGGTTGCCTCGCTTGTCCTGCCGGGGGTGGCCTCGGCGGCGACGTTGGAGGAAACCGCGGGGACCTTGGTGGAAAAGTCGAGCGAGCTGAACATGGTCTGGGTGGCCGTGGCCTGCGTGCTCGTGTTCCTGATGCAGGCCGGCTTCATGTTCCTGGAGATCGGGTTCTCGCGGCAGAAGAACGTCGGCACCGGGGTGGCGAAGATCCTCGTCAACCTCGCGATCGTGACGATCGCCTGGTGGGCGGTCGGTTACGGAATAGCCGAAGGCGGCGACGGCTCGGAAGGCCTGCCCGGCAGCAACCTCTTCGGCGGCAGCGGTTTCTTCTTCCACTTCGACCAGGTGGTCGCGGGAGAAGCGGTGACCGGGGAAAGCGCGATGCTGATGCTCTTCGGTCTCGCCTTCTGTGCGGTCTCCCTGGCGATCGTCTGGGGCACCACCCTGGAGCGGATCAAGTTCGGCGCCTACGTGATCTACGCCGCGGTCTTCGGCGCGATCATCTACCCGCTGATCGCCCACGCGGTCTGGGGCGGTGGCCTGCTTTCCGACATCGGCGGCAAGCCGGTGATGGACTTCGCCGGCTCCTCCGTCGTCCACCTCACCGGTGCGGTCGGGGCGCTGGCGGCGCTGCTGTTGCTCGGCCCGCGGATCGGCAAGTACGACGCCGAGGGCAAGCCCCGGGCGATCCCCGGTCACTCGATGCCGCTGGTCGGTCTCGGCGTGATCATCCTCTGGATCGGCTGGTTCGGGTTCAACGGCGGCTCGACGTTCGAAACGGGCGCCTCGTTCTTCGGTGAGGTGATGCTGAACACGCAGCTGGCCGCGGCCGCCGGCGTGATCGGCGCCAGTCTCGCCGTCTGGATGAAGAGCAGGACCCTCGACGTCGGCATGGCCGGCAACGGCGCGATCGCCGGTTTGGTCGGCATCACCGCCCCCTCCGGCTTCGTCGAGTTCTGGGCGGCGCCGATCATCGGTTTCATCGCCGGCCTGATCGTCGTCTACGCCGTGCTGGCGATCGACCGGCTCCTCGACGACCCGGTTGGCGCCCTCTCGGCTCACGGCCTGGCTGGAATCTGGGGAACCCTCGCGGTCGGCATCTTCGCCTCGCCGCGGTTGATCGTCGAAGGGGCGGCGCCGGGGGTCTGGTACTCCCTCTTCGACGACGCCTCGTTCAGCGCCACCGTTGGTCAGCTCGGCGTCCAGGGCCTGGCGGTCCTGTTCACCTTCATCGTCGTCTTCGCGATCTCGATCACCACGTTCGCGATCATCAAGGCGACGATCGGCCTCAGAGTTCCGGCCGAGGAGGAGGACGCCGGCCTCGACATCAGCTCGCACGGCATGTACGGGTACCCGGAGCAGTTCATCCCACAGCCGGAGTACTCGACGGGCTTGCCGAGCACGGTGTCTCACGGGAGTGCGCCGGTGGCGACTCCGGCGCCTGCCCAGATGACGGCAAGTGAGCCCACCCGAGGAGGTGTGAGCGCATGAAGAAGATCGAGGCGTACATCCGCCACGAGGCGTTCGAGCCGATCCGGGCCGAGTTGCTCGACAAGGGATTCCCGTCCCTGTCGATCATCGAGGCCAAGGGCTCGGGCCGCCAGAAGGGCATCGTCGAGCGGTATCGCGGCTCGACCCTCACCGTCAACGTCCGGCCGAAAATCAAGCTGGAGGTCGTGGTCGAGGACAAAGACAAAGACGTCGTCGTCGAGACGATCCTCAGGCATGCCCGCACGGGTGAGGTCGGCGACGGAAAGATCTTCGTGCTGCCGGTGGAGGAGGCGATTCGCATCCGCACCGGGGAGGACGGACAGTCCGTGCTCCAACTGCACGAGGAGTCGGAGATTCCCACCTAACCCCTGTAGGCACTCCGACATATCCCCAGGACAAGAGCCAGCGGGGCGGCCTCCGGGTCGCCCCGCTCTTTTGTCTGTCGGTAGGGAGGGGTCCGAGGTGCCCCCTCCAGACACCACTCGCTATGGCTCGTGGTTGAGTGTCTGGAGGGGGTCACCCGCCCCCGCTGCTACAGGCTTACTTCGGGCTGCTACTTGCGTAGGAGGAGGGCGCAAGCTAGGGCTCCTAGGAGAGCCATGGCGCTGAGGATTGCCATTGCGGTGGCGTAGGGGGTGGCGCTGGGGACGATGGTTTCGCCGGAGTGGATGACGAGGCCGAGGACCATGGTTCCGGCTGCGGCGCCGATCCAGCGGACGGTGAGGACGAGGGCGTTGGCGTCGCCGCGCTCCTCGGCGGAGACGGCGTTGGCGAGGCCGGTGAGGAGCGAGGTGAACATCGGGGCGACGCCCGGGCCCATCAGGAGCAGGCCTGGCAGCAGGAGGGCGTAGCTCTCCTCGTCGAGCGCGATCGCGATCCAGGCGAGGGCGACGGCGGTCAGCAGGTAGCCGCAGAGCGCCGGCCTACGCATCCCGATGCGATCGGTCGCCCGCCCGGCGAGCACGTTGAAGATCGGCTGGGTGATGACGGCGGGAACGATCGCCAGCGAAGCGACCAGCGGCCCGTAGTCGAGGATGTGCTGGAAGTAGGTGACGAGGTAGACGATGAAGCCGGTGATCACGAACTGGGCCGTGAACATCGCCAGGACGATCCCCCGCAGGGTGCGGCGGCGCAGCAGCCCGACGTCGAGCAGGGGGTAGCGCGTCCGCAGCTCAAGGGCGGCAAAGGTGGCGACGCCGGCGAGCCCGGCCGCGAGGAGCAGGAGCGTCGGCGGGGCCAGCAACCCCCAGGCCAGCGCCTGCATCAGCCCGACCAGGAGCGCCGAGAGCGAGGTCATCAGCAGGATCAGGCCGCGGCTGTCGAACGGCTCCGGCTGGCCCACCGGCCGGTTGTCGACCCGCGATAAGCCGACGAGGAGGAGAGCGGCGCCGACCGCGGCCTCGAGCGCGAAGAGGGCGCGCCAGTCGATCGCCTCGGTCAGCAGGCCGGCCAGCACCGGCCCCAGGGTGAAGACGCTGGCCCCGATCGCCGAGTAGACGCCGATCGCGCGGCCGCGGTCCTCCTGCGTCACCCGGTTAGCGATCATCGCGGCGCTGGCCGGGTAGAGCGTCGAGGCGCCGGCGCCGGAGACGGCGATGCCGAGGATCAGCCAGACGAAGCCCTGGGAGACGGCCGCCAGCAGCGCTCCCACGGTGAAGATCCCGAAGGCGAACAGCAGCACCTCGCGGTGGCCGTAGTAGTCGCCGAGCCTGCCGCCGGGCGCGGCGAACAGCGCGAGGGTGAGGAAGAAGGAGTTGACGACCCACTGCGCCTCCGAGGCGCTGAGGTCGAGATCGGCGGCGATCGTCGGTTGGACCACTCCCAACGCGGTCTGGCCGAGGTAGCAGGTGAAGAAGGCGAGCCCCCCGAACCAGAGCGCCCAGCGGCTGAGACCGGACGCGGTGGGATCGCTCACCCGCGGGAGAGTACCCGCATCTTCAGCCCCCCTCGCGGCGAGAGGGTCGGCATCTGGCGGATCGTCATCGCCCGGCCGGGCAGTACCTCGAAGCGCAGTTGCTGCAGCAGCTTCGTCGCCACCAGCTTCACCTCGGTCTGGCCGAAGCGCTTGCCGATGCAGATGCGGGATCCGCCGCCGAAGGGGACATAGGCGCCGCGCGGCAACGCCGCCTTGCGCTCGCGGGTGAAGCGCTCGGGGATGAAGGCCTCGGGCTGGGGGAATACCTCCGGCAGTCGATGACTGGCCCAGGAGCAGTAGTTGACATAGGCGCCCTTGGGGACGGTGCAGCCGCCGAACTCGAACTCCCGCATGGCGCGGCGCGGCCCGATCCAGGCCGGCGGATATAGGCGCAGAACCTCGTCGAGGACCATCTCCAGGTAGGGCATCTCCTTTTCCAGCTGCTGCGGGGCCGGCGTCTCTTCCCCCAGGACCTTGTCCTGCTCCTCGCCCAGGCGCCGCGTCACACCGGGATGGTGCGCGAGCTCGTACAGCATGAAGGTGAGGGTCGAGGTCGAGGTGTCGTGGCCCGCGAACATCAGCGTCATCACCTGGTCGCGGATCTCCCGGTCGGTGAATTCCTCGCCGCCGGCGCCGCGGGCTCCGACCAGGAGGCTGAGGATGTCGTGCCGGCCGGGGTCAGGCTTGGCGCGGCGGCGGGCGATCTCGTCGAGGACGATCTCGTCGAGGACCTCGCGGGAAGAGACCAACCGGCTCCAAGGGGAACCGGGCCCTCGCAGAAGGCGGAGGTGGAAGTCGATCCCGTAGTAGCCGAGGGCGCGCTCGAAGTGGTGCGCGGCGGCGGCGCCCTTGCCGGCCTCATCCGGGTCGAGCCCCAGCAGCGCCCGCATCGCGATCCGCATCGCCAGGTTCCGCATCCACTCGTAGACGTCGACGACCTCGCCGACCGGCAGGGCATCGATTGCGCGATCGGTCTCGATCGTCATCGCCTCGGTCGCGCGGGCAACCTGCTCGCGATGGAAGGCGGGCATCATGATCGCCCGGGCACGGTCGTGGTAGTCCTCGTCGACGGTGAGGAGGCCGTCGCCGAGCAACGGGATCAGGTCGCCGAAGCTCGACTCGCGCCAGTGGAAGTTCTCCGGGTGACCGACGGTGACGAAGTGGTTCGCCTCCGGGCCGAGCATGAACACGACTCGGGAGTGCAGGAGGCGCATGCTGAAGATCGGCCCATAGCGTTCGTAGCCGTCGAGCAGGAGCGGCAGCGGGTCATGGGCACTGGCGTGCGTACGGGCCCAGCTGAAGTTGGTGTCGCCGGGAGGAAACTTCCCCCTTCCCCGCCACTCGGCGGCCACGTCCTCCGTGAGACGCCGCAGCGGGTTGGCGGACATCTCCGGCGGCCGCGAAACCGGCGCCGTGGTGTCAACCGTAGCCATGAGGCGCATAGTAACTGGCTGACTGGCCAGTTTCTGCTCAAACTTGGTTGCAGGAGCGGGTACGACATCGTTCCGAATAAGCTGGAGCGATGGCCTGGGGCTCGGTCATCGTCGAGGGAGCGGCCGTAGCCGCCACTTTCGCGAGCTACAAGGTGGTGGTCCTGCCGCAGGTGCGACGGGAGCTGGCGGAATGGCGTCGGGTGGCGGCAACGATTCCGGATCCTGTTCGCCCAGTCGAGTCCGCCGGAGCGGATCCTGCGGGCACTGGCCGCGGTGGTCGCCGAGAAGGGCTACCCGGACACCACCGTCGCCGAGGTGGTCGAACGTGCGTCGACCTCACAGCGGACCTTCTACGAACACTTCAAGAACAAGGAGGACGCGATCGTCGCGGCCCTCGACAGCGGCTCCTCCCGCATGCTCGCTGCCGCCCTGCCCGCCTTCCGCCGTGCGCCGGACTGGCCCCACGCCGTCCACGACACGCAAGAAGCGATGTTCCGCTGGGGCGCGGAAGAGCCCGAGTACGCGCGGATGGGCGGCAAAGAGATGTACGCGGCGGGCACCCGCGCGCTCGACCAGCGCGAGGTCGTGACCGAAGGGATGGAGGGCCTGCTCTCCCCCGGCTACGAGCTTAAACCGGAGACGCCCCCGATCGCCGCCGAGGCCATCGGCGGCGCCCTCTACGAGCTGCTCTACGACCACGTCAACAAAAAGGGCCCGGAGACGCTGCCGGACCTGGTGCCGACGCTGGTCTACGTCACCCTCGCCCCCTTCCTCGAGGCCGAGGACGCCTACGAGGTGGCCGTCGGCTGAGTCAGGCCGGTCAGAGCGGTTCCGTGACCGCTTTCCGCAGCCGCTCTGCCCGCTCGGAAATCACGCTTTCGACCCGGTCGAGCGTTGCCGCCTCCTGAAACCCGGCGGGTAGCGAGCGACGGGCATCCTGGACCGTGGGGAGGACTCTTTCGATCATCGAACGGGCGTGTCGCTCAACCAGCGGGCCTTTGATCGCGAGTTCGGCGGCCAGGCGGCGGAGGTGGCGCCGGCGGAGGTAGCTCACACGCTTCTCCCCGCCGTATTTCATCGCCAGGTTGCGGCTCGCGCCCTCGATCGCCGCGATCGAGAGCAGGTCATAGAGGGGGGCCATGCGGATCGATCCCGGCCCGTCGAGGAGCAGCGAGTAGTTCTTCGAGTGAGCGTCGTTGTTGCCGATCAGGAAATTGAAGAGGAGCGCCTGCAGGAAGGCGAGGATGTCGCGCGCGGGCGCTGCGGAGTGCTGGCGAATGAGGCTGCCGCAATCCGCGATCCCGGGCCCGCCCTCGTTTTCGTACTTGACCGCCGGGACCAGGCCGAGGGCCTGGCAGAAGTCCTCCTGGTGGAGGCGTCCATCGGGCGGCTGGCCGCTGTCGCGGTCATAGCGGGTGACCAGCAGGTACTCGGCACCGGCGGCGGTGCGCGGCTCCGCCGCGGCGACCTCGAGGCTCGCGTGCCGAGCGAGGACCATGCAAAAGGCCTCGTTAGCTACCGAGTTAGGCACACCCGGGATCGGCGCCTTGACGATGTGGGTGCTCGGCGGATTTCCACGGCTGAGGCCGACTCGGCCCTCCTCGAAGAGGACCCCCACCTTGTCCTGAGCGCCGGCGAGGGAGATCCGGAAGCCGTCCTCGTCGATCGTCGCGAGCAGGGGCCGGTCGGGGAGGTCGCCGAGCAACTTCCCCAGCTGCCGGTCCTCCAGCCAGCGGGGAGGGGCTTCGCTCCGTCCCGGTACGGGTCCCCCGGGAGGGCCGACGGAAATCGCACCGGCGCACTCGCCGCCGATCTCCGCCAGCAGCTGGAAGGAATTGCGAGCGGAGACGTGGAGGGTCCGGGAGATCGCCTTCAGGAACTCGCCCTCCGGCAGGAGTCCCTCGAAAAAAGGGGCGCATTCCTCGTGCTCGTAGGCCTCCTGTCGCACGGGCAGGCTGAGCGAGATAGGCGCGCGCTCCTCCTCGACCCAAGCCTCCGAGTAGAGGAAGCTGAGCCGCGCCTGCGATCGGCGCTCCAGCGTGCCCGCGCGCTCGCCGTGCAGGTAGACGTCGAGCAGGTTGCTCACGGGATATCGGCCTCCAGGCGGATTCCCAGCGCCGCAAGCACCCGCAGGGTGGCGTCGAGCTGGGCGGAGCGCTTACCACGCTCGAGTTCGCTGAGGAAACGCAGCGAGGTGCCGGCCACGCCGGCGAGCTCGGTCTGGTTCAAGCCGAGATCCTTCCGCCGCTTCCTGATCAGGATGCCGAGGGCTTCGGGATTGTCGATCGGTACGCGTTCCATTTTCCCGCTCGGGAGAAAATAGCGGGAATCTAGTGTCCCTGCGGGCTTTTATCCCGAACGGGTGATTTTGCCCACAACCATTACTTGCTAGGAGGAAATTTTCCCGTCCGGGAAAACAGATCGCCTTCAAGGCAGTCAGGCCGCGGTCGCCGCGAGCTGGCCGCAGGCGGCGTCGATGTCGCGGCCGCGGGTGAGGCGGACGGTGGCGGTGACGCGGTGCTCGGCGAGGATCGCCCGGAAGCGCTCGATCCGCTCCGGCGATGAGCCGTCGTAGGTGCCGGTCGGGTTGTAGGGGATCAGGTTGACCTTGTAGCCGCGCGGGTCGAGCAGCTCGGCCAGTTCGCGAGCGTGCTCGGGGTGGTCGTTGACGCCGTCGAGCATCACGTACTCGACGAAGACCTTGCGGCGGCGGGCGGCGCGGTAGCGGTCGCAGGCGGCCAGCACCTCGGCGATCGGGTAGCGCTCGTTGACCGGCATGATCTGCGAGCGCAGGCCGTCGTTCGGCGCGTGCAGGGAGAGCGCCAGGCTGACCGGCCTCTCGCACTCTGCGAGGCGGTCGATCCCCGGCACCCAGCCGACGGTGGAGATCGCGGTGCGGCGGTGGGTGACGCCGAGGTCGGGCAGCAGTTCGCAGGCGGCGAGGACGTTGTCGACGTTCATCGTCGGCTCCCCCATCCCCATGAAGACGACGTGGTCGATGTCTTCGGTGCGGCGGAAGTGGAGCGCCTGGTCGAGGATCTCGTCGACGCCGAGGTTGCGGCCGAACTTCATCTGCCCGGTGGCGCAGAAGGTGCAGGTGAGCGGGCAGCCCGACTGCGAGGAGAGGCAGACCGAGCGGCGGCCGTCCCGATAGCGCATCAGCACCGCCTCGATCGGCCGCCCGTCGGCGGTGTGGAAGAGGGTCTTGACGGTGCCGTCGTCGGACTTCGCCTCGGCGGCGACGGTCAGGGTCGAGAGCGGCACCTCGGCCCCCAGTCGCTCCCGCAGTCCCGCCGGCAGGTTCGTCATCTCCTCATAGGAGCGCGCCCCGCGCGCCACCCACTCCCACACCTGGCCGGCTCGGTAGGAGGGCTCGCCGGTCTTGGCCAGCGTCGCGTTCAGCAGCTCACGGTCCACATCGCGAGTGTACGGACGCAGTTGTTCCCGCATACCGGGAACAACTGCGTTCGGTCAGAGTCCTGCGGCGTCAGCCAGCAAATCGACCTGCTTTGGGTCATTCGAGCTCGGGAAGAGGAAGAGCTCCTGGCAGCCGGCCTGCTCGAAGGCGGTAATGGCCTGCCTGATGGTGTCCGGGTCCTTGGCGGCGGAGTCGGCGATGAAGTTGGCGATGTCCTCGCCGAGCCAGGCGTAGTAGTCGGTCAGGTAGGCCTGGGCCTCCTCCTCGGCGCGGTCGCCGAGGGAGAAGTAGGCGAGGGCGCCGTTCTGGGGGTCGTCGGTTCGTCCGGCGTCCGTCCACGTCTGCTCGAACTTCTGCCGCCACTCGGCGAACTGGTCGGGCGGTGCCCCGGCGGCGATCCAGCCGTCGCCGAAGCGGGCGGCGCGCTTGAACGAAGCCTCGACCGAGCCGCCGACCAGGATCCGCGGCAGCGAGCCGGTCTGCGGCCCCATCTCGTCGTCCTCCCAGACCTCCTTGATCCGCGCCAGCATCGCGTCGAGTTCCTTCCCCCGCCCTTCCGTGTCGACTTCGGCGTGCTCGTAGTCGTCCTCGCGGCCGCCGAGGCCGATACCCAGCGTCATCCGGCCCTCGGAGAGGGCGTGGACGCTGAGGACCTGCTTCGCCACCGCCACCGGGTTCGGCCGCAGCGGGCCGAGGAGGACCGTGGTCGCGAGGCCGATCCGCTCGGTCACAGCTGCCGCTGCCGCCAGCGAGACCAGCGGCTCCAGGTTGGGGTAGACGATGCGGTCGATCGTGCCGAGGCTTGAGAAGCCGCGTGCCTCCGCCCGCCGCGCCCACTCGGCGATCTGATCGCCGGTGGTGCCCGGCACTGCGTTGGGAAGACCAATCGCGACGTCCATCTGAAGCTCCTTCCGGCGAATCTGCGGTTACGGAACCGCTGCTACCCGTTTTCGCCGGGAAGGTCCGCCAGCAGGCGATCGATCGCGGCGCGGGCGTGGTCGAAGACGCGGGGGTCGCCGCTGAGGCGGTAGCGCGAGTTGGTCCCCATCACCAGCGCGTAGAGCTCGAAGGCGAAGCGCTCGGGGTCCTCGACGACGGCGATCCGCGCTTGGCGCTCGAGCTCTCCCGTCCATGCATCCAGCGCCCCGGCGATCGCGTCGCGGACCGGCCCGGGGCGGTCGTCGTACTCGGCCGAGGTCGCCGCCCAGAAGCAGCCGCCGGAGTAGTCGCCGAGCTGGTCGAGGTAGCGCTCGGCCATTCCCCGCAGCCGGGGCGCCCCATCGGGCAGCTCCAGCACGGGGTCGATCACCTTGCCTTTGAACCGTTCGGCGGCCGCACCGATCGTCGCCAGCTGCAGCTCCTGCTTGGAGCCGAAGTGGGCGAAGAGGCCGCTCTTGCTCATCCGCAGCTCCGCCGCCAGGCGGCCGATCGTCAGCCCCTCCAGCCCCTCGACGGAGGCGAGGTCGACGGCGCGGTCGAGGATCGAAGCGCGGGTCTGGCTGCCCTTCTCGGTGACGGGATTCACAGACGTAGAGTATAAAAAAGCACGAACGTTCGTTTTAGGCGGTCATTCGGCCGAAGGCAATTGGAGTTGGAGGAGACGATGAGCGACTACACGGTGAAGAAGATCGACGAGATGGAGGCGGTTTTCCTCGGCGCCTTCAAACGGGCCCGGGCGGAGCTGGGGGTGGAGTCCTTCGGCCTGCAGGTGATCGACCTGCCGCCGAACTACGAGAACTACCCCGAACACGACCACGCCGACGACGGCCAGGAGGAGGTCTTCATGGCGATGCGCGGGGGCGGCGAGATCGAGATCGCCGGCGAGCGCTTCCCGCTGGACCCCGATCACATGGTCCGCGTCGCCTCGGGGACCATGCGCAAGGTCTGGCCGGGTCCGGACGGGATGCGGATGGTGATCGTCGCCGGCGTCCCCGGTGGCACCTACGAGCCCCCGGACGTCAGCAGGCTGGGCGAACCGGATCCGATGCGGAGCTAGATCTTCGGTTTCGGCTCGAAGCCCGGACAACTGAGAACCGGCAGCCGCGGGTAGCGCGGATAGGCGGGGTCCTCCCGCGAGCGCTCGCAGAGCGAGAAGACCGAGCCGCGGGTGTTCGGGACCAGCCGCTGGTGCAGGCAGCGGTCGCAGAGGCCGGCCGGAGGTCGCGGGGGCGCCATCGCTCGAACCTAGATCATCGCCGCGGTCGGAAACTGCGGCCTCGGCGGGGGCAGGTTGCGCCTCGCCGGGGCCTAGCCTTTGTCAGGTGACCCGAGCAGCGACCCTCTTCGACGCCGACGCCGCCTCCTACACGGGGACGGTCGAGGTGATCGGCGTCATCTACAAGGCCGACGACGACGGCTACGCGGTGCTCGAGGTGCAGGAGACTGAGTCCGGCGAAGGCTTCGCCCTGGTCGGGCCGGTGGCTCATCTCGAACCCGGCAACCGGGCCGAAGTCAGCGGCGAGTGGCAGACCCACAACCGCTACGGTCGGCAGCTACGCGCGCAGGGGGCGCTGCCGCTCGACCCAGCCGACCGCGACGGGCAGGTCGCCTACCTCAGCTCGCTGCGACACATCGGCCTGAAACGGGCCGAGAAGCTCTGCGACGAGCACGGCGAGGGAGTGCTGCAGGCGATCGCCGCCGACCCGGAAGGGGTCTTCGGCTCGCTGCGCGGCGTCAGCGCCGACCAAGCCGCGACGGCGGCTCAGTCGTGGTTTGCCAGCCGGGCGATCCGCGACCTCCACGTGCAGCTCGCGCCGCATGGCCTCGCCCACCTGGCGGCGCCGATCCACGCCCGTTACGGCGAGCGCTCGATGGCGATCCTGCACGAGGACCCCTACCGGCTGACCGAGGTGCCGGGGGTCGGCTTCGCCCGCGCCGACAAAATCGCCCTCGCCGCCGACGTGCCGCCGGAGTCGAGCCGCCGCGCCCAGGCCGCGGCGCTCTACGCGCTGATCGAGGCCGAGCAGCAGGGCAACAGCTACCTCCCGCTCGATGAGCTGGGCCGGCGCACGGCGCGGCTGATCGGGCTCGCCCCCGACCCCGACGTGCTCGTCGAAGCACCCGGCCTGGTCGAGGACGAAGGCCGGATCTACCGCGAAGGAACCCACGCCAGCGAGCTGGCGGTGGCGGCGACGCTGGCGGCGCGCGCGGCCGCCCCTCCCCACCTCGACCACGACCCGGGAGGAACGCCGCGGGACGAACTCACCGACGAGCAGTGGGCGGCGGTGCGGGGGGCGTTCGCGGCGCGCGTCTCGGTCCTCACCGGCGGGCCCGGCGTCGGCAAGACCGTCTGCACGAAGGAGATCGTCGCCGAGGCCGAAGCCGCCAACGCGACGATCGCCCTCTGCGCCCCGACCGGCCGCGCGGCGCGGCGGCTGGAGGAAACGACCGGACACGAGGCGATGACGATCCACCGCCTGCTCGAGTGGATGCCGGGGCGCGAACCGGCCTACCGGCCAGGGAAGCCGCTGCCGGCCGAGCTGGTGATCGTCGACGAGTCCTCGATGCTGAACCTGCGCCTGATCGAGGTGCTGCTCGGCGGCCTCGCCGAGACGACCCACGTCGTCTTCGTCGGCGACGCCGACCAGCTGCCGCCGATCGGCGCCGGCAAGCCGTTCGAGGACCTGATCACCTCCGGCGCCGCGCCGGTCGTACGGCTGACGCAGATCTTCCGCCAGGCGGCGCGCTCGATGATCACCACCGCCGCCCACGAGATCAACCACGGCCGGCCGCCCCACCTCGAGCCGGGCCCCGAGCAGGACCACGACTTCTTCTTCATCGAGCGCGGCACCCCGGAGCGGGCGCTGGAGACGGTGGTCGAGGTGGTGGCCGAGCGGGCGCCGGCCAAATTCGCGGTCGACCCGATCCGCGAGGTCCAGGTGCTGGCGCCGATGTACCGCGGCGCGGTCGGGATCGACGCCCTCAACGAGCGCCTGCAGGCGGAGCTGAACGCAGACGGCAAACCGGCCCTCAGCGAACGGTTCCGGATCGGCGACCGCCTGATCCAGACCCGCAACTCGCACGAGTTGGGACTGATGAACGGGTCGATCGTTTTCCTCCGCGCCGATGACCCCGACGAGGAAACGATCGTCGTCGACACCGACGACGGCGGCTCCCTCGTCATTCCCTACGGCGAGACCGGGACGCTGCGGCTCGCCTACGCGATCTCCGTCCACAAGGCGCAGGGCTGCGAGGTGCCGGTGGTGGTCGGCGTCTGCCACCGCTCCCACTCGCGGATGCTGACCCGGCCGCTCCTCTACACGGCGATCACCCGCGCCCGCAACAGCTGCGTCCTCGTCGGCGACCAGGTCTCGCTGGCCTCGGCCGTGCGCCGCGACGACAGCGGCGGCCGCCACTCGGGCCTGGCCGAGCGACTGCGTGGCTGACCGAACTTCCGTCCGCTGCGGTTGATGCCGCCGGAGCCAGACCTATACTCAAAATTGATGAGGGCAAGGACTTTCCCTTTCCTCCTTTGCCTCCTCCTCTCCATCCGCCTCTAGCCTGGGGCGGGTGGAGAGGAGTCGTCTGCCCCTCGTGGAGATCGGGATCACGCTCGCAGGAATCGCGCTGATGGCGGCGATCGTGATCCTCGTCGACCCGCTTCGGGATTCCGTCAGCGCGGCGATCCAGGGCGACCATGACGAGGTCCGGGAGCAGATCGACCAGTTGGGCCTCGGCGGCCCACTGCTGATCCTCGCCCTCTGCATCCTCCACAGCGTCGTCTTCTATCCCGCCGAGATCGTCGACGCCGCCGCCGGCTACGCCTATGGCTTCTTCCCGGCGCTCGCCCTGGTGATGGCCGGCTGGATCCTCAACGGCCTCGTCTGCTGGGCGATCGGCGGGTCGATCGCCCGCCCGCTGCTCGATCGCTGGTTCGGCGAGGAGCGCTTCGAGCGGGTCGAGCGCTCGATCGAGCGCGGCGGCCCGACCCTGCTGATGGCGATGCGCCTGATCCCGATCCTCCCCTTCAGCATCGTCTCCTACGCTGCCGGGGCGGCCCGGGTGCCGCTCTGGCGCTTCGTCTGGACGACGGTGGTCGGTTACCTGCCGATCACCGCGATCTCGGTCTACTTCGGCACCAGGCTCGAGGGCCTCTCCCCGACCGATCCCCTGGTGCTCGGCAGCGGCCTCGCCCTGCTGGCGCTGCTCGTGGCGGGGCACTGGGTCGCGAGGTGGCAGGCGCGCCGCACCTCGGCCCCGGCTCCCCCGGAGCCCTAGCGGCTGACCACCCGGAAGCGGATGAGCGCCGGCGTTCGGTCGAGCAGGCCGCCGGCGCCGCGCGCTTGGACTCTGACCACGTGCCGGCCCAGCCCGTAGCGGCGGGCGAAGCGGCTGGAGCAGGCGCGGTAGGGGGCGTGGTCGACCTTGCAGAGGAAGGTGGCGCCGGGCTGGTCGGAGCCGAAGCGGAAGACGAGTCGAGCAGTGCGGGAGCGAGTGCGGACCACGGCGCGCGGGCGCTTGAGGATGTGCGTCTGCGGAGCGGCGGCGACGGGCGGCGCTTCCGCCGGAGGCATGACGACCTGGTGGACGGTCCCCCTGGTCGACGGGCCCGGCGGTTCCAGGGGCGGCCCCGGTTCACTGGGTCCGTCCCCGCCCTCGATCGGCCCGGGCAGGCCGGCAATCGTCTCGAAGGCGTCGACCAGGCCCGCGCCGGCGGCCTCGGGCGGAAACGCCCCCACCGGGACGGCGCCGTCGATGAGGGAGTCGCGAACCTCCTGCTCTGAGAACGCCGGCTTTGCCTGACGCACCAGACCGGCCACAGCCGCGGCATGGGGAGCCGCCGCCGAGGTCCCGCAGAAGCGCCAGGTCCCCGCCGAGAGGAAGGCGAAGAAGGTGGTCGCGCCGCAGTCGGTGGCGGCGAGGTCCGGCTTCGGGATCGAGTCGGGAGTGACCAGCGGCGCGGCCGGGAGGGTGCCTTCCACCGGGCCGAAGTAGTGCGTCACCGGCCCCCGTGAGGAATAGGGCTCGATCGCGTTGCTGTTGTTGAAGGGGACGGCCGCGACGGAGATCGCGCTGGCGGCGCCGGCGTGGCCGAAGATCGATGGGCCGGCGGTGTCTTCTCCGCCCGGTTCGGGGTACTCGATCGCGCTGATCCCGCCCTGCAGGAAGATGAACTTCAGCCTTGGGTTCAGCCCCGAGTAGCGATTGATGACCAGTTGCACGGTTTTGCTCGTCGCCGAGCTGTTCTGCCACTGGAGGATCTCCACCGGGCGCTGCGTTCCGGTCGGGCCCGCGTTCTCCTCGTAGGCGGCGGCGACGATGCTGCCCCCGGAGAGGACGAAGGCGTCGAGGTCGGAGAGCACACCGTCCCAGGGCTCGGCCCATTGCAGGTCAACCGTCAGGGTTGCCCCTGCTTCGACCGCGATGCCGAACGCGTTGTCGGTTGCAGCCGCGGGATTGAAGTCCATGCAGTGGGTGCCGTTGAAGCCGGAGAGAGAGGAGACCGCGGTCGGGCAGGCGCCAGAGTCGCGGAAGGCGGGGGCCTCCCAGGAGGAGATTTCGTTGCCACCCGCATCGAAGGTGTTGTCGTTGCCGGTGGCGCTGAGGTAGGTCTTCCCGTCTTCGGTGACCCGGTTGATCGCCACGGCGACCGGCCCGTCCTGAAAGAACGGCTCCTCGAACCAGGCGACGTCGTCGACGATCACGTCGGCGCCCGCACCCCCTTCGGACACCGGCCGGGCTAGCCGTTCGATGTTCTCGGCAAACCCTTCTTCGCTCTCGAACGCGGTGGCGAAGGCGAGCTCCGCCTTGGGCGCGAGGTCGTGGACGATCTGCAGCATCGCCCGGCCCTCGTCGCCCTCGCCCGCCGGGCCCTCGTCGAGGACGTTGACCGGGAGCTGCTGCTCGGCACAAGTTCCGGCGGGGCCGGGGAGATCGCCGCTGACGACGTCATCCGCGGCATCGGTTGCCGCCCCCGCGGCCGTGTCGTAGGAATCGGAGAGGACGCCGACCGTGATCCCCCTTCCCCGCAGTTCGAAGGCTTCGCGCGCATCGTCGACGCGCAGCTGCTCAAGGCCCTCGGAGATGACCGCTCCTCCTTCGCAGGTCCCCTCCGCGTAGAGGATCGGCTCGCGGACATGCCAGACCGCGCGCACGCCAGGCACGGCGGCGATCGCGGTGAGACGCCCGGGAGCGACGGCGAGGGTGACGGTCTGCCGCTGGCGGCTCGAGCTGACGATCTGCGCACCGGCGGCGCGCAGCTCGTCGAGGTGCGCCGCCAGGCCATGGGCGAAGCGGGCGGTCACGAGAACCCCTCCCCCCTCCTGGACCAGGCTGCCGGGGCCGTTCGCGGCGACGTCGAGAAGCGCCGCCCGCTGCGCCGCTGGCTGCGAGCGCACAACCGGGTTGGCGAGCCGCTGCAGGGGCGGCGAGAGGGGGCCGTTGTCCTTCGGCACCAGCACCGCCGCCTTCGCCCCCACCACGGGGAGAAGAAGGGCAAGCAACATGGCGGCCATGAGCAGCCGGCGGGTGAAGGTCCTAAGGGTCAAAGCGGAGGACATGTCCTGTTTCTTTTATCGGCACGAAACGCGTCCCTTTAAGTAATCGGCCTGGCAACTGTGCCGGCGGGTGATCCTGCTACGGTCCCCTGCGTTAGGGCCGGTGGATACCGGCGAAAGTTGTGCGTAGCGCTCGCAGTCGTTGCTTCATCGCATCCTCCGCGTTCGCAGCACATGAAGTGGAGGCAATGCATGCCGACTGGAACTGTCAAGTGGTTCAGCGACGACAAGGGCTACGGGTTCATTACGCCCGATGACGGCTCGAAGGACGTCTTCGTCCATCACAGCGCGATCATGGGTGAGGGCTTCCGCTCTCTGACCGAGGGCGCCAAAGTGAGCTACGAGTCCGAAGACGGCCCCAAAGGGCCGGCCGCTGCGAACGTCGAACAGCAGTAGCTTCTTCGAACGCTTAAGCAGTCCGAAGCCCGCCTCCAGGCGGGCTTCGTTTTGGTTGGAGCCCATACGACCAGTCCCCTACTCTCCCAACTCGCCATGAGCAACGCCCGAGCAGACCTCCGAAACATCGCGATCATCGCCCACGTCGACCACGGCAAGACGACGCTGGTCGACGCGATGCTGCACCAGACCGGCACCTTCCGCAAGGGCCAGGAGGTCGCCGAGCGGGTGATGGACTCGATGGACCTGGAGCGGGAGAAGGGGATCACGATCCTCGCCAAGAACACCGCCGTCACCTACGGCGACGTGAAGCTGAACATCGTCGACACCCCCGGCCACGCCGACTTCGGCGGCGAGGTGGAGCGGGCGCTGACGATGGTCGACGGGGCGCTGCTGCTGGTCGACGCCTCCGAGGGGCCGCTGCCGCAAACGCGTTTCGTCCTGCGCAAGGCGCTGGAGCGCAAGCTGCCGATCGTCCTCGTCGTCAACAAGGTCGATCGCCCGGATGCGCGGATCGACGAGGTAGTCGACGAGGTCTACGAGCTCTTCATGGACCTCGACGCCGACTCCGATCAGATCGACTTCCCGATCGTCTACACCAACGCCAAGGACGGCTGGGCGTCGATGGAGCAGGGCGTCGATGGAACCGACCTCACTCCCCTGCTCGACCTGATGCTGGAGAAGATCCCGCCGCCTCAGTTCGATCCCGAGGCGCCGCTGCAGGCGCACGTGACCAACCTGGACGCCTCGCCCTACGTCGGGCGCCTGGCGATCTGCCGCGTCCACCAGGGGAAGATCCGCTCCGGCCAGCAGATCGCCTGGTGCCGGGCCGACGGCAGCGTCGCGCGGGCGGCGGTCTCGGAGCTTTATGTGACCCAGGGCCTGGAGCGGGTGGCCGCCGAGGAAGCCGGGCCGGGCGAAATCATCGCCGTCGCCGGAATCGAAGAGGTGACGATCGGCGAGACCCTCGCCGATCCGGAGAACCCGCAGCCGCTGCCGGTGATCACCGTCGACGAGCCGTCGCTCTCGATCGTGGTCGGGATCAACACCTCGCCGCTGGCGGGCACCCAGGGGGGCGACAAGCTGACCGCGCGCCAGCTGCGCTCGCGGCTCGACGCCGAGCTGGTCGGCAACGTCTCCCTGCGGGTCAACGACACCGAGCGGCCCGACGCCTGGGAGGTCCAGGGCCGCGGCGAGCTGCAGCTGGTCGTGCTGCTGGAGATCATGCGGCGCGAGGGCTACGAGCTGACCGCTGGGCAGCCGCAGGTGGTGACGCGCGAGATCGAAGGGCAGATCCACGAGCCGGTCGAGCGGCTGGCGATCGACATCCCCGAGGAGCACGTCGGCGACGTGACGCAGATGCTCGCCGGCCGCAAGGGCCGGCTCGAGCAGATGGTCAACCACTCGACCGGGTGGGTGCGGATGGAGTACCTGGTCCCGGCGCGCGGCCTGATCGGCTTCCGCACCGAGTTCCTCACGATCACCCGCGGCAGCGGCCTCCTCCACCACGTCTTCGACCGCTGGGAGCCCTGGGCGGGGGAGCTGCGCACGCGGCAGACCGGCTCGCTGGTGGCGGACCGGCGCGGGCAGACCGCCGGCTATTCGTTGATCAGCCTGCAGGATCGCGGCAAGCTCTTCGTCGGCTCGGGCGAGGAGGTCTACGAAGGGATGATCGTCGGCGAGAACTCGCGCTCCGAGGACCTCGACGTCAACCCGACGAAGGCGAAACAGCAGACCAACATGCGCGCCGCCAGCGCCGACGTGCTGGTGCGGCTGGCCCCGCCGACGCGCCTTTCGCTTGAAGCGGCGGTGGAGTTCGTCCGCGAGGACGAGTGCGTCGAAATCACCCCCGAAGCGATCCGCCTGCGCAAGGTCGAGCTCGACAAAACCGCCCGCCTCAAGGCCTCGAAGAAACGCGATACGGCCCCCGCTCGCTGAGCAGCCGCGCGACTCGCTCGATCACCTCATCCGGTTCGCGTTCCAAGCGCGGCCCGGTGACCCGCGTCATCGCGATCCCCGCCAGCAGCAGGTCCTCCTGACGCTTGCGATCCCGCTCGAACGCGGCCCGCGTCCCGTGAGTCTCGAAGACGTCGAGTTCTACCGCGAAGCGGTGCTTCGGCCAATAGCAGTCGAGCTCGAACCCCTGCTCGACGAAGTTCATCCGCGGCTGCGGTAGGCCCGCCTCGATCACGAGCTCCAGCCACCGCCTCTCCAAGCCAGAGCGGGTGAAGCTGGAGGGCTTGTAGAGGGAGATCGCGCGGCGCAGTCGGGCGTGACCATGGTGGCCGACGGTGCGCACGAGGAGGTCTTCAATCTGACGCAGATCGAAGACCCCTTCTTCTTCCGCCCGCTCCACCAAACGCTCCAGTTGCTCGAACTTCACGGCAGCCGCCAAGTCCAGGAGCGTCCGCGGCACCGCCGAAACCGGAATCCCCTCCACCAGCTTCCGGTCCTCCCTCATCAGCCGTCGCGCTCGATGAATCCGGACCGGCAACCGCGGCCGCCGAGCAACTGGGCCGGTGACATGAAACGGCGACGGCTTCCAGCGCGCCAGCCCATGCAGCCATGCCGCCGAGTGATGGCTCAGCACCGCCCCCGGCCCACAAGCGAAGACAGCAGCAAAACACCGCCCTTGTAGGGAAAGTCGCGTATGACCGACCGCATAAACGCTGCGATCGATCGGGTGCAGGCGGCCATTCTTCACGGCCTTTTCAATCGCGCTCTTCGAATAGCCAAGCGCATACAGCTGTCCCACTGAAATCACCCCATGCTGCCGATGCGCAAGCGCCGGCAGCTCGACACGCCTCAGCCGGTCCCCGCTTGGGTGTGGTTGAGCTTCGGCCTCCATAAGAGGCCTAAGCTCA
>DATIMV010000067.1:0-6999 GCA_035474955.1 Solirubrobacterales bacterium | reverse complement strand
TGTCCGCCGAACCTCTCCCCGACGGCCCCAGCGGCTTGTCCCTAAAGAAATTTCTGAGGCGCTCCACGCGAGCAACGGATTCCTCCATCTGCTCCTCACCAAAAGCAAGCGGCTGTCGGTAATGCCCCGAGATCAAGTAGGCGACGACCGCCTCACGCCCGTAGGTGTCGAGCGCCTGCGACAGCTGGAAGATGTTGCCTTCCGATTTCGACATCTTGGCCGCATCGGTCTCGATCATCCCGTTGTGCATCCAGATCTTGGCGAAGGGCCGGCCCGCCGCCTCGGACTGGGCAATCTCGTTCTCGTGGTGGGGGAAGACGAGGTCGGAGCCGCCACCGTGGATCGCGAAGCTGGCGCCCAACTCCTGCTCGGCCATCACCGAACACTCGATGTGCCAGGCGGGGCGACCGGGGCCCCAGGGCGAGTCCCAGCTCGTGTCCTCGTCGGGCTTGTGGGCCTTCCAGAGGGCAAAGTCGAGCCGGTCCGCCTTCAGCGTGGCCGAGCCCGCGTCCTCGCCCTGGTCCATGTCCTCGGGGCGGCGGTTGGAGAGCTTGCCGTAGGGGTCGAAGCTGCGGACCCGGAAGTAGACGTCGCCGCCGGACTCGTAGGCGTGGCCGCCCTCGACCAGCTCGGCGATCAGGGAGACGATGCCGGCGACGGTCTCGCTTGCCAGCGGCTCTGAATCGGGGCGGCCGAGGCCGAGCCGTTCGGTGTCCTCGAAGTACAGATCCCTCATCTCCGCGGCGAACTCCTCCGAGCCTTTACCCGCCTCGCGCGCGGCGACGTAGATCTTGTCGTTGATGTCGGTGACGTTGACGACCAGCTTCGGCCGGTAGCCCTCGGAGCGGAGGAAGCGGGCGAGGAGGGAGAAGACAACGAACGGGCGGGCGTTGCCGATGTGGATGCGGCTGTAGACGGTCGGACCGCAGGCGTAGATGCCCACGTCCTCGGAGTCCAGGCTCCGCAGCTCCCCGGTCAGGGTGTCCCTAACTCTCACCTCCCTCATCGCGAGGCGAGGTTACTTGACTAAAAGGTACGGTAGCCGGCCGTCGAGGCTTTGGACTCTTTGCCGCTCAACCAGGAGGGGGTGAGCTCCTCGGCCGCCGCCTGCGCCTCGCGCCGGGCTTTGCCGACGCTCGCCTTGATCTCGTCCTCGGTCGCCTCGCGGACGCGCTCCTCGCGCCGCTGCGCCTGGACGCGGATCCGGTCCGACTCGATGCGAAGCTGGTCTTCGGCGCGGGCCCGGGCGGCCTCTTCGGCCTCCCGTTCGACCTTTTCCATCAGCTGACTGACGCTTTCCTCGGCTTCCCGCCGCACGTCCTCGGTCCCCTCCATCACCCGACGCTCGATCTCGGTCTCGAGCTTGACGGCGGCCTCGTGGGACTCTGCCGCGGCGGCCTCCGCTTCGGCGGCACGCTGCTCGGCTGCCGCGATCCGTTTGTCAGCCTCGGCCTGAATCTGCTGGCGCGCCTCCTCGAGTTTCTCCTTGAAGTCCTCTTCGGCTGCCTTCTGGGCCTGCCCGACGGCGTTCTCGGCCGCCTGCTGGGCCCGCGAGACCGCGTTCTCAGCTTCGGCCTTGGCCTCGGTCGCCTGAGCGACGATCTCCTCGCGCTCCCTCTGCGTTCGCTGCTGCAGCTCCTCGAACGCCTTCTCAGCGCGGTCGCGGGCCGCCTCGGCGGCAGCGGCGCGAGAGGTTGCCTCCGATGCTGCCTTGCGTTCAGCGGCGATCCGCTCGCGCGCCTCGGCGGTGACCTTGCGCAGCGTCAGCAGCGCGCCCTCCTTGGCCTGGTCCTTGACAGCCTCGGCGCGCTTTTCGGCCTCCGCCACGCGCTCCTCGCTGACCCGGACCCACTCGAGGGCCTGATCGGCCACGCCGCGCATCGCACGCGTCGCCTCCCCCACCTGCTGCAACTGCCTAGCTGGCTCACTCACTCCGGCCAAAGCTACTACGACCGCCGGAGGGGAACCCGCCAGCGCCCCACCGAACAGCTCGCAATTTGCGCGCGGCTCGGGTGGGCACCGGGAGAGGGGTCCGCCGGACCCTCCCCGCTGTTGTCCGCCGGACCCCTCTCCCGGTGCCCTAAGCGGACTGCTGGCTCTCGCGGGCGCGCAGGTCCTTCTTCAGGACCTTGCCCGTCGCGTTACGTGGCAGCTCGTCGAGGAACTCGATCTCGCGCGGGCTCTTGTAGGAGGCGAGGTTGGCCTTCACGTGGGCGGTCAGGTCCTGCGCGGAGACCTCGATCTCGCTGCGAACGACGACGAAGGCCTTCAGCCGCTGGCCGAACTCATCATCCTCGACCCCGATCACCGCCACCTCCTCGACCGCATCGTGGTCGGCGAGCAGGTCCTCGACCTCGCGCGGGAAGACGTTCTCGCCACCGGAGACGATCATCTCGTCGTCGCGGCCGTCGATGAACAGGCGCCCATCGGAGTCGATGTGGCCGACGTCCCCGCTGGAGTAAAGGCCGTCGAGCATCTCCTTGCCGCCACCGCCGGTGTAGCCCTCCATCGCCATTTCGTTGCCGACGAAGATGCGGCCGACCTCCCCCTGCGGCACCTCCTTGCCGTTCTCGTCATAGAGGCAGATCTTGGTCCCGCGCGGCGGCTTGCCGGCGGTACCAGGGGCGGCCCGCAGATCCCCTGGCGTAGCGACGGTCGCGTAGGCGACCTCGGTCGAGCCGTAGAGGTTGTAGACGTTGTCGCCGAAGCGGTCCATCCAGGCGATCGCCAGCTCGCCCGGCAGCGCCGAACCGGAGAGCGAGGTGATCTTCAGCGAGGGCAGGCTGTACTTGTCGAGCGTCTCCGCCGGGAGGGTGAGGATGCGCTGGATCATCACCGGCACCGCGGCGAGCACGTCGGCGCGACTCTGCTCGATCGCCTGCAGCGTGTCCTCGGGGTCGAAGCGCCGCCGCAGGACCATCGTCGAGGCGGTCGGCAGGCTCATCACGAAGTGGAAGAAGCCCCAGGAGTGGAAGAGAGGCGCCGCGATCATCATCGTCATCCGGCTGCGGAAGGGGATCTTGTCGATCAGCGAGGCGATCGGCAGCAGCCCTTCGGGGCTGGAGCGCTGGGCGCCCTTCGGGGTGCCGGTGGTGCCCGAGGTGAGGATCACGAATTTGGGCTTCTCCGGCGGCGGCTTCAGGTTCGATTCGTCGCCGCCCTCGATCAAACCGTCCAGCGTCGGCCCGGAGACCTCGCCGTCGCGCCAACCGACGATGCGGGTGACGGAGTCGTCGACCCCGGAGAGCAGGTCGCTGAACTCCTCGTCGTAGACGAGCGCCTTCGGCCCCTCGCGCTTGGTCACCTCCGCCAGCTGCGGGCCGGCGAACATCGTGTTCAGGTAGAGCGCGCTGGCGCCGAGCTTGGCCGAGGCGAGCGTGGCCTCGAGGAAGCCGCGGTGGTTGCGGCACATGATCCCGACCCCGTCGCCGGGGCCGATCCCCATCTCGGCGAAGGCGTGGGCGAGGGCGTTGGAGCGGCGGTGCAGGCGCTCCCAGGTGAGGGCGCCGCGCTCGTCGACGACCGCCAGCTCGTGCGGGTAGTGGATCGCGGCGGTGGTGACGCCGGTCGCCGGGGAGGCTCCCCAGCGGAGGAAGGTGGCGCCGATCTTCAGCGCTTTGTCGGGACGCATCGGCGCCACGATCCCGGCCTCGCGCAGGACCTTCCCCTCGAACTTCAGATCGGCGAGCGAGCTCTTCAAACCCCCCGCGTTGCCTTTTGCTTTGCCCATCCCGCCGGAAGCCTATTCGGTATCGACGCTTGCGACCGCGATGCAGGCGATTCCCTCGCCGCGGCCGACGAAGCCCATGCCCTCGTTGCTGGTCGCCTTGACGCTGACCCGGGCCGAGGTGGCCTCAGCGAGGATCCGCTCCATCTCCGCCTTATGGGGGCCGAGCCGCGGCTGCTCGCAGATCAGGGTCGCGTCGATGTTGACGATCGGGCCGGCGATCGTCCCCACCACGGTGCGCAGCAGGTCGATCGAGTCGGCGTCCTTCCAGGCCGGATCGTCGTCGGGGAACATCGAGCCGATGTCGCCGCCGCCGGACGCCCCGAGCAGGGCGTCGATCACCGCGTGGGTGAGGACGTCGGCGTCGGAGTGGCCCTCCAGGCCGTGGGTGTGCTCGATCTCAACCCCGCCGAGGACGAGTCGGCGGCCGGAGGCGAACCGGTGGCTGTCATAGCCGAGCCCGACCATCGTCAGGGGACCCTGCTGCCCAGCGGCGCGAGGCTCCGTTGGCGCTGCTCGAAGACGCATATCTCGTCTATTCCCAGTTCCTCGAGGAAATCGACCGCCCGGTCGTATTCGAAGCCGACCTGCTCCGGCAGGTGGGCGTCGGAGGAGAGCGCGAACACCGCCCCCGCCTCGATGCACATCTCGGCGAACTGGCGGGATGGGTAGAGCTCGCCAACCGGCTTGCGGATGCCGGCGGTGGAGATCTCCACCGCGATCCCGCTCTCGGCGATCGCTTCGACGGCGGGCTCGTAGAAGGCGCGCAGATCGCGGTCCGGGAGCGGCCGGGCCCGCCCCCAGACCTTGACCAGGTCCGGGTGGGCGAGGATGTCGTAGAGGCCCGAGCGGGCGCAGTCGGCGAGCGCCTCGAAGTAGCGGCGCCAGATCTCGTCGGCATCGCCGTCGCCCTCCCAGACGTCGAAACCGTCGTGGTCGACGGCGGCGTCGCCCTCGCCGATGAAGTGGACCGAGCCGACCACGTAGTCGAAGTCGCGCGGCTCCAGCAGCGAGGCGATCCGCTCCTCGGCGCCGGGGACGTAGTCGCACTCGATCCCCAGCCGCAGCGGCGTGCCGCGGACGAACTCGCAGTAGGCGTCGATGTCGTCGAGCGCGTTCTCGATCCAGAGCGGGTGGCTCCAGATGTCGAGCGCCTGGCGGAAGCGGTAGACGTGCTCGGAGACGCCGAGCTCCTCGATCCCCGCCTCGGCGGCGGCGGCGAGGTAGCGGTCGACGTTCTCGGCGGTGAAAAAGCCCTCGAAGGTGGTGCCCTCCTCGTCCGGGCGCAGGTGCAGGTGGTAGTCGGTCAGCATTGGATCGAGCCTACCGACGGGACTGCAGCAACAGCTCGGCGACGCGCAGGTCGAGCGGGGTCGTCACCTTCAAGTTCTGCCCTTCGACGGGGTGGATAAGCACGGTGCCTCCCGCCCGCTCGACGAGCATCGCCTCGTCCGTCGCCTCCTCCGGCCGCTCGGCGGCGGCGAGGGCCTGGCGCAGGGCGTCCGTGCGGAAGACCTGCGGCGTCTGCGCCGCCCAGAGCTCCGACCGGTCGACCGTTTCCATGATCTGTCCAGACCCGCGCTTGATCGTGTCGGTGACGGGGGCGGCGGCGATCACGCCGGCCGCCTCGGGGTCGGCGACGAGGTCGGCGACCAGCGCCTCGACCAGCTCCGGCGTCAGCAGCGGCCGCGCCGCGTCGTGGATCGCGACGTACTCGGTCTCCACCGCCGCGAGCGCGTTGGCGACCGACTGCGCTCGCATCGCTCCGCCGGCGACGACCTCGATGCCCTCCCCGGCGATCTCGTCGGTATGCCCCGGCGGCGCCGCGACGACGATCGAGCGCACCGAGTCGGACGCCCGGAAGGCGTCGATCGACCACTCGATCATCGGCCTCCCCCCGACTGGGACGAAGGCCTTCGGACCGCCGGCTCCGAGTCTCTCTCCGGAGCCGGCGGCCGCGATGACCGCGGTGACTGCGGGCCGCTTAGGCGGCCGCGGTGGCGGCGAAGCGCTCCTCCAGGAGACCGTCGAGGTATTCCTCGGCGCCGTCCTCGTCCTTGTCGAGCGCGTACATGAACTCCGAGGCGAGGATCTTCTTCGCCCTGGTGTACATCTGCTTCTCTCCGGTGGAGAGACCCTTTTCCATCTCGCGGATGGCGAGGTTGCGAACGACCTCGGCCAGCTCGAAGACGTCGCCGGTCTTGATCTTCTCGCGGTTGTACTTGAAGCGCCGGTTCCAGTTCTTCGGCATCTCCGAGACGTCGTCGGTGAGGACGTCGGTGACCTTCTTGATTTCTTCCTCGTCGATGATGCGCCGCAGGCCCGCTTTGCCGGCGTTTTCGCAGGGCACCATCACGGTGAGCTCGTTGTGGAGGATCTTGATCGTGAGGTATTCACGCTTCTCCCCCATCAGCTCGCGGGTCTCTTTGGTCATCACCAGGCCCGCACCATGATGCGGGTAGACAACCTTGTCGCCCTCCTCGAAGTCGCAGACGTACTCCACGTCCTCGAAGACAGCCTCCACAGTGGCCTCGTCTAGCTCGGAAATCGGTGACTCCTTTCGTTTGTCGACGGCGAGTGGGCCGTCAGCTCTGCAAGTACCGGTCGACCAGATCGACCTCTTGGAGCCGTCGCAGGCCCTCGCGGATGTCCTTGGCCCGCGCGGGGCCGACTCCGTCGACGGCGGCGAGCTCTTCGTCGGAGGCCGCAAGGACCTCGTCCAGCCCGCCCAGCTCCTGGGTGATCTTCTGAACGACAAGCTTGGGAATGCGTGGGACCCGGCCCAACACCCGGTATCCGCGCGGCGCGACCGGGAAGTCCAGGGTGTTGACCTTGCGGTCGTAGCCGAGCAGCTCGGCGAGGCGGCCGAAGTCGAGCACGTCCTGATGGGGCATCCGGCCCAGCGCCTGCAGGACCGCGGTCAGGCTCTGCTCGGAGTCCTCGACGCTGTAGTCCCGGATCAACGCGGTCTTGTCGGCGGCGACGCCGACCATCGTCTCCTCCAGCTGCATCTCGATCAGGCGGCCCTCGGTGCCCAGCTCGACGATGTAGCGCTCGACCTCAACCGCCATCCGGGTCGTCAGCTCGGCGCGCTGCAGCACGGTGAGCGCGTCGTGGAGGACGGTGCGGCCCTCGAACTCGAGCACGGTCAGCCGCGTCGACACCTCGTCGAGCCGCTGCCGGTACTTCTCCAGCGTCGCCAGGCCCTGGTTGGCCTTGGCGAGGACGGCGGGGATCTCCTGCAGGATGTACTTGGTCCCCTCGACGTAGAG
>DATIMV010000066.1:0-9838 GCA_035474955.1 Solirubrobacterales bacterium | reverse complement strand
TGTGGTGCTGGACAAGAAGTTCGGGGCGCCGACGATCACGAACGACGGCGTGACGATCGCGCGGGAGATCGAAGTCGAGGACGTCTTTCAGAATCAGGGCGCCCAGCTGGTGCGCGAGGTCGCCACGGCGACCAACGACGTGGCCGGCGACGGCACGACGACGGCGACGGTGCTCGCCCAGGCGATCGTCCGCCAGGGTCTGAAGAACGTCGCCGCCGGCGCGAACCCGCTCGGCCTCAAGCGCGGCATCGAGAAGGCCGTCGACCAGGTCGTCGAGCACATCCGCGAGCAGTCCAAGGAGGTGTCCGGCAAGGAGCAGATCGCCCGTGTCGCCGAGATCTCGGCGGCCGACGAGGAGATCGGCAACGTCATCGCCGATGCCATCGAGAAGGTCGGCAAGGACGGCGTCGTGAACGTCGAAGAGGGCCAGACCTTCGGGATGGAGCTCGAGTTCACGGAGGGGATGCAGTTCGACAAGGGCTACATCTCGCCGTACATGGTCACCGACCAGGACCGCATGGAGGCGGTGCTGGACGAGCCCTACATCCTCATCGCCAACCAGAAAATCGGCTCCGTGCGGGACATCCTGCCGGTGCTCGAGCAGGTGATGCAGGGCGGTAAACCGCTGCTGATCGTGGCCGAGGACGTCGAGGGCGAGTGCCTCGCGACCCTGGTCGTGAACAAGCTCCGCGGCACCTTCACCGGCGTCGCCGTCAAAGCCCCGGGCTTCGGCGATCGCCGCAAGCGGATGCTCGAGGACATCGCGATCCTCACCGGCGGCGAGGTGATCACCGAGGAGATGGGCCTGAAACTGGAGAACACCCAGCTCACCCAGCTCGGCAAAGCGCGTCGCGTCGTCGTCGCCAAAGACAACACGACGATCATCGACGGTGCCGGTGAGGCCGAGGCCATCAAAGGCCGGATCAAGCAGATCCAGTCGGAGATCCAGAACACCGACTCCGACTTCGATCGCGAGAAGCTCCAGGAGCGTCTGGCGAAGCTCGCCGGAGGCGTTGCCGTGGTCAAGGTCGGCGCCGCCACCGAGACCGAGATGAAGGAGAAAAAGCACCGCGTCGAGGACGCGCTGCAGGCGACCCGCGCCGCCCTCGAGGAGGGCGTCGTGCCGGGTGGTGGCGTGGCCCTGCTGAACGCGCAGGCCGGTCTCGACCCGGAGAAGCTGGACGAGCCGGACGAGGTGACCGGTGCCCGGATCATCCACCGCTCGCTGGAGGAGCCGGTGCGGCAGATCGCCGAGAACTCCGGCCTCGAGGGCTCGGTCGTGGTCAACAAGGTCCGCGAGCTGAAGGAGGGCGAAGGCCTGAACGCGGCGAGCGGCGAGTACGGCGACCTGATCAAGGCCGGCGTCATCGACCCGACCAAGGTCACCCGCTCGGCTCTGGAGAACGCGGCCTCGATCGCGAAGAACATCCTCGTGACCGAGGCGATCATCGCCGAACCGCCGGAGGAGAACGGCGCCGGCGGTGGCGGCATGCCCGACATGGGCGGCATGGGCGGCATGATGTAGCCCACCCCCAACGGGGAGCAGTTTCGAGAGGCCCGGGCAACCGGGCCTCTCTTTTTTACGGTTTCGCAGAGGCGGGGACTACTTTTTTCGGTTTCTCGGGGAGCGGGGGATAGAGGCTGGCGTTGTAGTCGGCGGTGGAGAGGAAGTTGGCGCGGCGGATCTTCTTGCGCAGGGTGTTGGCGGTGCGGGGGTAGAGCTGGAGGTCGTAGGGGTTGCCCGGGCCGAAGCCGACGTAGTAGACGAGCATCCGCACCCGCGGGTGCTTGACGGTCCAGGCGATCACCTGCTTGGTCCAGCGCGGGTCGTCTTCGCCGGCGACCCCCCACTCGGTGATCGCCACCGGTTTGCCCTTCCACTGCTTGCCGTCGTAGAAGCGGTTGAGGTCCTTCCAGACCGGATAGTTCGAGTAGAAGTCGGTGCCCACCCAGTCGACCCAGCGGCGGCCCGGCCAGTAGTTGCCGGGGAAGTTGCCTTTGACGCGGGGGGAGCCGCCGGGGAGAGGGCTCCAGATGATGCTCACCGGCGCCGCCGGCAGCGCCACCGGCGGCGGGCCTTTGGTCCGGTTCACCGGCGGCAGCCCGATTTCCGCCAGGGTCGCGTTGACCCCTTCCAGGGTCTGGCCGCCGCGGACTATCGCGGCGATCCGGCGGAAGGCCTGCTTGTACCAGCCGGTCGTGTGTTCGCCGCCTTTCTGGGAGCCGTCGCAGTTGACCGCCGACCAGACGTTGAGGCAGCGGTTCGGCTCCCCCAGCGGCCGGATGTAGGCCGGCAGGCCCGTCCGGGCGAAGAAGTCGTTCAACTGCAGCAGGTAGTCGTCGCCGCCCCCGAGCGCGATCTGCGCCGGGGTGATCAGCTCCGCCAGGGTCTGGTCGTCGGCGGTGGAGATGTGGAGGATCGGCCGCGTCGCCGTTTCCCGCCAGCGTTCGTAGGCCTGGTTGAGGCTGTTCCCCCAGGGGTGGAAGGTCTCCAGCAGCGCCGGGTGCTTGGCGGTGAAGGCGGCGAATTCGTTGAACTCGGCCGTCGTCCCGCGGTCGCTGACGCCGAGGAAGACGTTCGGCTTCGGCGGCACCAGAGAGAGCGCCGCCGCCTGGGCGGGAGCCCAAAGGGCGGCCATGCAAGCCGCCAGCACCGTCAGTCGTCTAAGTGCTCTCCAGTACATCGCTCATCCTTCGCGGTTCGACCCCGAGGGCCTGCGCGTCGGCCGGTCCCCGCTCGCTCGTCATCGAGACCTCCATCAACTCGGCCTCCTCCCAAGTAGCGAACACGGCCTCGCCGAAGAAAGAGCGGAGCGCGATCAGGCCGGCGCGAACGAACGGCAGCGGCACGTGCACCAGCGGCCGCGGGCGCCCGGCGATGCGGCTGACCAGGTCGGACATCTGGTCATAGGTCAGCGTTTCCGGCCCCGCCAGCTCGTAGCGCCTGGTGCTCTCCTCTGCGTGGCGCTCGAGGTCGAGCGCATTTACCACGCACCGCGCCACGTCCGCCGCCCAGATCGGCTGGAACCGCGCCTGCCCCTCGCCGGAGACCGGCAGCACCGGCAGGAAGGAGAAGCGACGCAGCAGCGTTATCCAGGGATCGCTGTGGTCGTAGACGATCGAGGGGGCGAAGACGGTCGTCTGCAGCGACGAGGAGAGGACCGCCTGCTCGGCCAACCACTTCGCCCGGAAGAACCGGGTCCGTTGCGCCGCCTCCGCGTCCAGGGCGCTGAAGAAGTGGAAGCTTCCGACCCCGCTGCGCTCGGCCGCCCGCAGCAGCCGCACCGTCGCCAGACCGTTCAGCTCCTCGATTCGCTTCGGCGGCTGGTCCCGGATCGAGGCCGCCAGATGGATCACGGTGTCGACGCCCCGCAGCGCCTGGCGCACCAGGTAGGGGTCCGACATCTCGCCCAAATCCCCGAGCGCGATCTGCACGTCGACCCGCCGCGAACCCAGTTTTCGCGGCTCCCGCACCAGGCAGCGGACCTCCTCGCCCCGCTCCAGCAGCAGCGGCAATAGCCGCGAACCGATACTTCCAGTAGCCCCCGTCAACAGCAGCATGTCCGCATCATCCCTAAAATGTGCGCTCGCGCTTGGCCGGGGCACCCGGCAGGCACCAGGAAATACGAGCTAGGAGAACTGCCCGAATGACCTACGTGATCGCCGAGCCGTGCATAGGCCAGAAGGACAACTCGTGCGTCGAGGTTTGCCCCGTCGACTGCATCCACCCCACGCCTGACGAGCCCGATTACGACAACGTCGAGCAGCTCTACATCGATCCCGACGAGTGCATCGATTGCGACGCTTGCGTTGAGGCTTGCCCGGTGGATGCTTGCTTTGCCGAGGATCAGCTTCCGGCGGAGTGGGCCAAATTCGCCGAGATCAACGCGAACTACTTCAAGAATCAAGCGGCTTAGGTAGGGGAGGGGCGGGACTCCCTCTCCAGACACCACTCGCTATGGCTCGTGGTTGAGTGTCTGGAGAGGGAGTCCCGCCCCTCCTGCTATCCGCTTCTGTAGCTCAGTAGCTCTCGGGGTGACGGGCGGTGAAGGGCCCGCTTGCTTGCGCTCTGAGGGATTTGTGCCAGCGGGGGCCGGTGCCGTTGGTTACTCCGGCGGTGTCCCAGCGGAGGCCGGCGATTACGGCGTAGGCGTGGCCGCCGTTGGCGTAGACGGTAATCCAGCGGCCTTTGCCGGCGCTGCCCCAGCCAGCCAGGGAGCCGGAGGGCATCGGGGTGTCGATCAGGCCGGCGCCGCGGAGGGCGAAGCTGACCGCGCCGGAGCAGTCGTAGCCGCTGTCCCACCAACGGCCGTGGCCGCCACCGTAGACGTAGGGCTTGGTGCGGATCTTGTTCGCCGCGGCGATCACCTTCTTCACCGCCGCCGGGGCGTTCGCGGGCGGGATCGCCCGGCCGTTGACCAGCATCGCCTTGCCGGGAGGGCCGGTCGGGGTCGCCGTTTCAGGCGAGGTCGACGCGACCCCGCCTGGGGTTTCGGCTTTCGCCATCGCGGGCAGCAGTAGGACGGCCACTACCAGGGTCAGAACAGCTATGGAATTGCGCAGGGCGGGCGTTCTTCGGACCACCCCAGGGGCGTTCGTCATTCACTCCTCCTTCGTCGGCCGGCGGGGTTAGCTGACGGGCTGGCGCTGAAGGAGCCTGCGCCCCCACCCGATGGGTGGGCTCGCCCCAGGAACTTGGTTCCCCCGCTCCCCGGCTTTCTGAGCCAAGGATTAGGCGTTTATGTGCAGACCTTAACGTTGCAGGATGGCGGAAGTTTCGCCGGCCACTGTGCGCTTGGTCACGGAGGCGCTTACTGGACGACCGGGAGCGGCGTGCCGCCCACCGGCGGCGCTTCCGCGGGGGACGGCGTCGACTGCAGCACCGGCAGCTCCTGCGGCGTCGCGGCGACTATCCCGCGCGCTGCCTGCCGGATCGCCTGCGAGGCGGGCGCGTCGGGCTCGGCGATCACCAGCGGCGTGCCGTTGTCGGCGTGCTCGCGCAGCGGCTCGGAGAGCGGCACCTTGCCGAGCAGCGGCACGTCGAGATCGTCGGAGAGCAGCTGACCGCCGCCCTCGCCGAAGATCGTGAAGCGCTCGCCGTCGGGAGTGGTGAAGCCGGACATGTTCTCGATCACCCCGAGGATCTCGAGGTCGAACTTCTTCGCCATCTCGGCGCCGCGGTTGGCCACCGACTGCGCTGCCGGCTGCGGCGTCGTCACGACCACGAACTTCGCCTGCGGCAGCAACTGCGCCAGGGTCATCGAGACGTCGCCGGTCCCCGGCGGCAGGTCCAGCAGCAGGTACTCGAGCTCGTCCCAGGCCACGTCCTCGAGGAACTGCTGGATCGCCTTGTGCAGCATCGGGCCGCGCCAGACGACGGCAGAGTTCTCCTCGACGAAGAAGCCGATCGACATCACCTTGACGCCACTGGCCGACTCCAGCGGCAGGATCTTCCGCTCCCCGTTCACTTCCGGTTTGCGGTTGACGCCGAGCATGCGCGGGATCGAGTAGCCGTAGACGTCGCAATCGAGCGCCCCGGCGGAGTGGCCTTCGGCGGTCAGCGCCGCGGCCAGGTTGGCGGTCATCGTCGACTTGCCGACCCCGCCCTTGCCGGAGGAGACGCAGATCACGTTTTTCACCTTCGCCAGCGCCCCCTGCGGCAGCTTGCCGCGGCCAAGGGTTTGCTGCAGCTGGCCTTTCTCCTCGTCGGAGAGGACGTCGAAGCCGACCGCGACCTCGGTCACGCCTTCCAGCTGGGAGACCTGCTGGGCGACGGCCTGTTCGAAGTGCGAGCGGATCGGGCAGCCGGCGGTGGTCAGCGAGACGATGACCTCCACGCGGCCGCTCTCTTTGACCTCGATCGAGCGGACCATGCCCAGCTCGACGATTGAGCGCCGCAGCTCGGGGTCGATGACGGCGCGAAGCTTCTCGGTGATCTGATCTTCAGTGGGAAGTGGCATTGACCCGATTCTCGCAAAGGCGCTGTGTCGGGAGCTTTATGAGGGAGTGGGGGGGAGAGTTTGGCCCCGTCCTGCCCTTAGCCCTTCGCAATGCAGTCGAGCGAAGGAGGACCGATGTCGGGCACGAGGTATGGACTGGGAAGGATCGTCGCGCTGGGGGTTCTGCTGGCGCTGAGCATGTTGCTGCTGGCAGCATCGAAGGCGGACGCGGGCAGGTACGCCGTCGCCCAGTGCGGCTGGTACGCCGGCGCCGACGCCGGCTGGGCCGACACCACGGGCGGGCTCAAGTTCCGGTCCGACGCCTACTGCGTGCCGCCGGCCGGCGCCGACCCCTTCGCCGGTGCCCACCTCAAGAGCTTCACCCGCGACGGTCAGGGGACCGTCTCGGGCACCCGCTTCGCCCGCTGGCGCTGGACGGCCCCGCCCGGTACCGGGATCACCCAGGTGCGCGGCACCTGGTGGCAGGCGCTGCACGACGGGATCGAGCAGCGGCTGGGCGGGGTAGACGGCGCTGGCGGCTTCGAGCCGTTCGCCACGGCCTCGGCCACCGATACCGCCCCGCGCGAGTTCACCAAAGGTTTCCCGGCGCCGGTGGCGGCCTTCGAGGACCGCCTGCTGTGCGCCCGCGCCGAGACCAAGTGGTGCTCGCTCGAGCCAGGGTCATGGTCGGCGCTCCGGGCGCTGACGCTGACGGTCGAGGATCCCAACCCACCGACGGCGGTGTACGTCTTCGGCGAGCTTCTGAATCCCGGCTGGCACCGGGGTGTCGAGTCAGTCCACGTCGCCGACTACGACGTCGGCGGCGGGGTGCGGTACGCGGAAACGAAGCTCGACGGCATCCGCGTCGCCCTCACCGAGTTCCCCTGCGCCAAGGCCTCGATCGGAGGGCAGTGGCGGGCGACGCGGATGCAGCCGTGCCCGACGGGCATCACCACCGTCCACAGCGTCGCCACCGCGGCCTTCGCCGACGGCCCCCACAACCTCGTCACCTGCGCGATCGACTTCGCCGACAATGGCAACTGCGCCGCCCCGCGCGGCATCCTCGTCGACAACAACGCCCCGGCGCATCCGCGCGCGGTCTCGCTCGCCGGAGGCGAGGGGTGGCGCCGGCTCAACGACTTCGACCTCAGCTGGGAGAACCCCGACCAGGGGCAGGGCAGTCCCCTCGGCGGCGCCTCCTGGCGGATCGCCGGGCCCGGTGGCTTCGACACCGGCGTCAGGGTTGCCCCGGGCCGGGACCGGAAGTCCCTGCTGAATCTCTCGGTGCCGGCCAGCGGCGCATACGCGCTGCGGCTGTGGTTGCGAGACGAGGCCGGCAACGAAGCGCCTTCCTCGGCGGTGACTGCGCCGCTGCGTTTCGACGATCTTTCCCCTGCCGTCGGGTTCTCAGCCGAGGCGCCGGAGACGCAGGTGAAGGCCGAGGTCACCGATGCCCATTCCGGGCCCGCATCCGGGCAGCTCCTCTACCGGCGGGTCGACGCGCAGGAGTGGATCGAGCTGCCGACCAAGCTGATGCGAGGAGAGAGCGCCGATCGTGCCCAGCTCGTCGCGCCGATGCCGGAGCTCGGGTTCGGCACCTTCGTCTTCCGCGCCGATGCCGCCGACGCCGCCGGCAACGCCGCCTCGACGACGCTGCGGACCGACGGCACCCAGATGGCGGTCCGCAAGGTGCCGCCGCCCCACGTCCCGAAGGCGAAGTCGAGGCTCTTCGCCTGGCTCCGCGGCGGCGATGGCCGTGGCGATTCGCTGGCGGTCCGCTTCGGGGCGCCGGCGCTGCTCAGCGGGCGCCTCACCCGCGCCGACAGCGCCGGGGTCGGCGGCCGGGAGCTGCGGGTCGTCTCCCGCCCCTCCCGCGGGGCGCTGGCTCCGCTCACCGTGGAGACGATCCGCACCGGCGAGCAGGGCGGGTTCGAGCTGCCGCTGCCGCTGGGGCCGTCGCGGCGCGTCACCGTCAGCTTCCTCGGCGACGGCGGGCTGGAGCCCGCGAGCCGCCTGCCGTTGGAGCTGCGTGTTCGCGCGGGGATCTCGCTGCGTGCGGTCCCGCAGAGCCTGCGCACCGGCCAGGTGGTGCGGCTCAGCGGCAGGGTCAGGAGCAAAGGAGCGCCGCTCCCCCGCCGCGGCAAGCTCGTCGCGATCCAGTACTTGGAGGAGGCGACCGACCGCTGGCGGCCAGTACTCGTCACCCGCAGCGACCACCACGGTCGCTACCGGGCCCGCTATCGCTTCCGCTACGTCACCGGCAGCGCCGCGATCCGGCTGCGGGCCACGGCTCTGGCGGAGGAGCGCTGGCCTTACGTGCCGGGGTCTTCGCCACCGGTGACGATCAGGGTCCAGGGAAGCTAGGGTTCGACCCATGTCGCAAGCGACCCTTCACACCAGCGCCGGGGCGATCGTGCTCGAGCTTCACGACGAGGACGCGCCGAAAACCGTCGAGAACTTCCGCAAGCTGTCCGCGGACGGGTTCTACGACCAGCTTGTCTTCCATCGGGTGATCCCGGACTTCATGATCCAGGGAGGCTGCCCCGAAGGGACCGGCCGCGGCGGCCCGGGCTACACCTTCGAGGACGAGATCAACGACCACAAAATCGTGCGCGGAGCGCTGGCGATGGCCAACGCCGGGCCGAACACCAACGGCTCGCAGTTCTTCATCGTCACGATCGACGAGGCGCCGTGGCTCGACGGCAAGCACACGGTCTTCGGCAAGGTCACGTCGGGGATGGACGTCGTCGACGCGCTCGAGGCGCTCCCCACGGACGGCCGCGACAAGCCGCAGGAGCCCGCCGTCATCGAGAAGCTCAGCTTCAGCTGACCCCGATGGCCACCGTCGAGCAGGAGGGCATCGCCGTCGAGAACCCGGCGACCGGCGCGGTGATCGCCACCGTGCCGGCGCTGTCCGCCGACGAGGTGCGCGCGCTCGCGGCGCGCGCCCGGGCCGCGCAGCCCGCCTGGGAGGCGCTCGGCTTCGAGGAGCGCGGCCGCGTCCTGCGCCGCGCGCAGCAGTGGGTGACCGACCACCGCGACCGGATCGTCGAGACGATCGTCGCCGAGACGGGCAAGACCCACGACGACGCGCTGCTCAACGAGATCCTCTACGCGGCCGCCGCGTTCGGCTTCTGGGCCAAGCACGCCGCGGGCTACCTCGCGGACGAGAAGGTCCGGACGTCGAGCCCGTTCGTGCTGGGCCGCAAGCTGGTCGTCCGCTACCGCCCGCTCGGCGTCATCGGCGTGATCGGGCCGTGGAACTACCCGCTGACGAACTCCTTCGGCGACTGTATCCCCGCGATGGCGGCCGGCAACGCCGTGATCCTCAAGCCGGCCGAGGTGACCCCCATGACCTCGCTGCTGATGCAGGAGTGCATGAAGGAGTGCGGCCTGCCCGAGGGCATCTACCAGGTCGCCCCCGGCAGCGGCTCGACCCTCGGCCCCGAGCTGATCGACCTCGCCGACATGATCATGTTCACCGGCTCGACGGAGACCGGCAAGAAGATCATGGAGCGCGCCTCGCACACGCTCACGCCGGTCTCGCTCGAGCTCGGCGGCAAGGACCCGATGATCGTGCTCGCCGACGCCGACCTCGAGCGCGCCGCGTCCGCGGCGGCGTACTACTCGATGCAGAACGGCGGCCAGACGTGCATCTCGGTCGAGCGCGTCTACGTCGAGGCGCCGGTCTACGACGAGTTCGTCGACAAGGTCACGCGCAAGGTCGCCGCGCTGCGCCAGGGCGCGTCGAGCGGGCCGGGGACCGTCGACGTCGGCGCGATCACGTTCGGGCCGCAGCTCGACATCGTGCGCCGGCACGTCGACGAGGCGCGCGCCGCCGGCGCCCGCGCGCTGACCGGCGGGACCTCACGCGAGGACGGCGGCCGGTTCTACGCCCC
>DATIMV010000065.1:0-37937 GCA_035474955.1 Solirubrobacterales bacterium | reverse complement strand
CGCCCATGCCGGGAAGATACGGCAGCAGGAAGTGGCGTCAACTAGGATTTGGCTCCGCATCACCCCTGGGGCACTGGCCAAACTGGCTAAGGCACCGGTCTCCAAAACCGGCGATTCTAGGTTCGAGTCCTAGGTGCCCCGCTTTCGGTTCCCTCGCTTCTCCTTCGGGTAGCTTCGTTCCGTACTTCGACGGAAGGAGCTGAGGATGGCGACTAGGAACGGCAGTGCTGAGTGGAAGGGCGATCTCAAAGGCGGCAGCGGGACGGTGCGGGTCGGCGATGGGGTCTTCGAGGGGAATTACTCGTTCACCTCGCGGTTCGAGGATGGGGAGGGGACGAATCCGGAGGAGCTGCTGGCGGCGGCGCATGCCGGGTGCTTCGCGATGGCGCTGAGCCTGATCCTTGGCGAAGACGGGCACACGCCCGAGTCTTTGCGGGCGCAGGCGAGGGCGCAGCTGCGAAACGTCGACGGAGTGCCGACGATCGCCCGGATCGACCTCGAGGTCGAGGGCTCGGTGCCCGGGATCGACGAGGACGCCTTTCGCGGCTACGCCGAGAAAGCCAAGGCCGGGTGCGTGGTCTCGCGGGCGCTGGCCGGCGTGCCGGAGATCGAGCTGGAGGCGCGGCTCGGCTGAGCTCTAGGCACCTTTACTGCGAAGCCAAGTCGGTGCGCCATGCCTCTGGGCAGATCCCGAGCCCGTCGGCGAGGGCGAAGAAGGCGCGGGCGAAGGGGCTGGAGACGGTTGCCTCGCGGATCCGCGCCCAGTCGATCTGCTCGCGCAGCGAGCGGGTGATGAGGATCAGGTCGCCGTAGTCGGCGCTGTGCTCGTCGAGCGCCATCAGCTTGGTGATGAGGATGTCGTTGAGGTCCATCACCCGCATGTGCATCGCCATCACGCTCAGCTCGTCGCCGCGGGCGATCGCCTCGTCGTCGATCTTCATCCCCGAGGGTTCGAAGATCAGGTCGATGAGGATGTCGTCGTCCCAGGCCTTCAGCAGCCAGTGCTCGGGCGGGTCCTCCGGCCGCATCCCCGCCTCGGCCAGAGCCTCCTGCGCCCGCTCGGCGTCCTCGCGCTTGAGCATCAGGTCGATGTCGTTGCTGGAGGGGGGCCCGCCGCGCGCCCAGCAGCCGAGCCCGCCGCCGAGGAGGAAGGGGATGTCCTGCTCCTGCAGCGCCGCCGCCGCCCGCTTGAGGCTGTCGGTCAGCTCCGCCGCGACCTCGCTCTTGCCCAGGCCCTCTGCCATTGCTCCTTCTCGGTGCCCCGTCGGCGCGCCCGATAAACGCCGCTCAGGGCGGGTAGGGGTGCGGAGTGACTTCATCCGCTGGAGAAGGCCGGCTGCGGATCGCCGCCACCGGCGACATCCACTGCCGCGATTCCAACCGCGACGCTGTCGTCTCCTCGTTCGCCCAGCTCGACGAGGACGTCGACCTCGTCCTCGTCGCCGGCGACCTGACCAGCCATGGCCGCCTCGACGAGGCGGAAATCCTCTGCGCGGCGGCCGCCGAAACCGAGGCGCCGGTCTACGCCGTTCTCGGCAACCACGACTGGCACGCCGACGAAGCCGGGGCGATCCTGCGGCGGCTGGAGGAGGGGGGCGTCCAGATGCTCGATCGCCGCGCCGCCGTCTGTCAGGTCGGCGACGTCGAGGTCGGGATCGTCGGCGTGAAGGGATTCGTCGGCGGCTTCGCGCCGCGGCACCTGCCGGACTTCGGCGAGCCCTCGCTGCGCGAGGTATACGCCGAGGCGACGGCGGAAGTGCAGGCGCTCGACGAGGGGCTGCGCGAGGTCGCGACCTGTCCGGTGCGCCTCGTCCTCCTCCACTACGCGCCGTGTGAAGAAACGCTGGAGGGGGAGCCGCGGGAGATCTGGGTCTTCCTCGGCTCCGACCGGCTGGCGGCGCCGATCCTCGAGCACGGCCCCGACCTCGTCCTCCACGGCCACGCCCACGCCGGCTCGCCCGACGGGCTGATCGGCGAGTCTCCGGTCCACAACGTCTCCCAGCCGGTGCTGGGGACGGACTTCAGGATCTTCGAGCTCGACGCGAGCCGGGCCCACAGCCCGATCCCTTAGGTCGTGTCGCTTTTTGTGCCCTGGGGGGACAAAAAAGCGACAGCGTTAGCCCTTGCGCGGTTCGAGCCCGACCAGCTCGTAGTAGCCGACCAGGTAGAGGCGCTTGCCGTCGGAGATCATCGGCGTGTAGCCGGCCGACTTCAGGTGGAAGGTGCGCTTGTGGGTGTGGACGTCGAGGCCGATCGTCTCTTCGGTTTCGAAGCTGGAGGTGTAGACGGTGTGACCGATCACCACCGCGGTGCCGGGGATCGGGCCGCCGACGTCGTAGCGCCAGCGCACCTTGCCGGTGCGCGCGTCGAGGGCGAAGAAGTGGCCGTTTTCGGCGCCGATGTAGACGGTCGGCGGGGTTCCGGGCACCTGGGCGAGCGCCGGCGAGCCGTAGACGGGGCCGCCGGTATCGAAGGACCACTCGACCTTGCCGGTCTTCTCGTCGAAGGCGTAGACGGTGCCGTCGTCGCGGGCGGCGTAGACGCGGCCGAAGGCGATCGCGGGGGAGGAGAAGAAGCCGCCGCTGCCGTAGGGCGGGACCTTGCTCGTGTCGCTGCGCCAGGCCGGCTTGCCGGTCTTGGCATCGAGCGAGTACATCGCGCTCTGGTAGTCGGCGGCGAAGACGTTGCCGCCGTGGTAGCTGGGGCTGGCTTTGATCGCGGCCGGCGCGTTGAACGACCAGCGCGTCTTGCCGTCCTTGGCGCTCAGCGCCAGCAGGTCGGTGGAGTCGGTGCCGAGATAGAGCGTCCCGTCGATCGCGAGGGGGGAGGACTCGAGGCGCGCGCCGAGCTTTCGCACCCAGAGTCTCTTGCCGGTCCTGGCGTCGCCGGCGGCGAGGTGGCCGGTGAGGAAGGCGCCGTAGATCACCCCGTCGTAATAGACCGGGGCGGTGACGAAGTTCGGTTCGCCTTTGTCGCTCGGCCGCACGTTCAGTTCCCAGAGCACCTTGCGGTCTTTCAGCCGCACGGCTTTGCCGTTGCCGTACTTGTTGATCAGGTAGGCGACCCCGTCGTTGACCGCGGGCGGAAACTCGATCAGCGCGTGCGTGTTGACCGACCAGGCCTGCCTCAGCGGCGGATCGAGCGCCTTCGCCTTGGCGGGCAGGTAGTGCGTGCGCTCCGGGATCCGCCCGAACAGCGGCCAGTCGATGTAGGAGGCCCCGGAGGCCGGGTCTCTATTAGAGGCCGTGGTGGCGTCGTCGGAGTCGCCGCAGGCGGCAAGGCCGAGCGCCAGCACGAGCACGACCAGGATCGAAATTGCAGCACGCATCGTTCCCTCTCATCGGCAGCCCGACGCGTCCCCCTGAACGTGTCCAGCTACGCGTCTCTGAAGAGAGCGGCGGACGGGACTTGAACCCGCGTCACCAGCTTGGAAGGCTGGGGCTCTACCGTTGAGCTACCGCCGCGCGGAGGAAGCCACCCCGCTTAGCGGTGCGACGTCGATGACAGTTTGCACAAACCACGTCGCACTTTGCAATCTCGTCGAGGACGTCTTGCCATTTGCGACCTCGGATGCCGCTTGCGATCCCGAACTTCTTGTCTCGAAGATGGTCGAACTCGAGCACGATGGGGTCGCTCTCGCCGCAGTCGACGCAAGGATGCTCTCGTAGAAAGGCGACCAGATACTGAGTCCTTTCTTCGAGAAGAGCTTTATTGCGTTGCCCAGCTGCGGCGATATACCGCTGTTTATTGGCCTGGTAGTGCTCGCGCTTGTACTCGGCACGGCAGGGACGGCAATAGGTATCTCTTTGTCCTCGAGCCCGCCGGTGCCAGGCGAATTCCTCGGCGGGTTTCTCCGTCTTGCAGCGCGAGCATCTGCCCATGGCCGCAACATACAAGGCAGACAAGACATTCCCCTAAGCATCGCGCTCGCCAATCCGTCAAAATGAAGACCCCACGGGGAGTGGCGCAGTCTGGTAGCGCACTCGGCTGGGGGCCGAGCGGTCGCAGGTTCAAATCCTGTCTCCCCGATTAAGACCTTCGCCCCGCATGGCTTCGCATAGCCACGCGCGGGTGCCGATCGAGCGGATCGCGCAGAGCTGTGCTCCTGCTTTTCGCGCGAAGCGGAACCCAGCGTCGATCCCGGACTAGCTAGGACACGTAGGCCTGGCGCACCATGGCCGCCGTCCATCGTTTCGTTCCGTGAAACGCGGGGGTCTTCTTGCGGTTCAGCGCATCGGCGATGTCTTCCAGTGATTCGCCTGCAAGAAGCAGTGCCCCGATCTGCTTCCGCCGCGTGTGGTCACGCTGATTGCACTCGACATGGGACAGCCGAACGTTGTCGGCACGTAGCTTTCCACCGGCCGACCTGAGGATCGGGTAGTGGTCGCGCGAGGGCGCCCACATCCTGCGCTCCGTCGCGAGCGATTCGAACTTGTCGCGTCCGTTGGGGTGATAGCACTGCGGCATCTCGCACTTCAGCTCAAGAATCTGCCCACGTTCGGCCATCTGCACGAGGATGCCTTTCACGCCGAATCCGCGGAGTTGGTCCGCGACCGATTTATCTGCCATGCGGCGATCCTGACACAACTGCTCCCACGTGAAAGCAGTAGTAATCAGGCGGCCGTACGAGACTCTGGCCAGGCTCCCGACTGGACCCGCTCATAAAGCGTGTCGGGGGCGAGGTCGGCGCCGCCGGGCCAGACGACGGTCCCGGTCTCCGGATCGGTTTCGACCTCGGCAAATCCCCTGGGAGTGCGGGCGTCTTCGAAAACAGGGCCGCGCATGCGGTCCAGGACGTCGACCTCTCCGCTCAGCCCGTCGGCGAAGGTCAGCCGAAGGACGCCGTGGCCGACGACCTCAGCTGCGGTGATATCGGGGGTTAGGCCATTCATCTCAAGGGCTCGATGTCTAGAAGTTTCTCTCCAAGTTGATCCTGTTCGCCGGTTACCAGCCTCCCAGGCAGGAAGTGGGGTTCAGCGGCGCAGCTCGGCTCCCAGCCGGGTGGCCAGTCGCACCGAGGCTTCGATCTCGGCCTTGCGGTTCGAGACGCTCTCGACGTTGAGCCCGAACGGGACCCCCAACCTCCGGCAGAACGCGATCAGGTCGACGGCCGTCGCGACTGCCTGCTCGTAGGAGGCGTCGAGGGTGTCGTCGGCGTGACGCAGCTCGTTCTCGATCCAGCGCGGGACGGTGACGCCGAGCCACTGCAGGAACTCCAGGGTCTTGAGCGAGCCGCAGACCGAGAAGCTGAAGACGATCGGCACCGGCTCGAGGTTCTGCGCGGCGCACTCGTGGTGGTAGTCGGAGATTAGGTTCTTCGCCGCGTTGACGTCGTAGACGATCTGGGTGACGAAGAAGGAGCAGCCCGCGTTCTGCTTCGCGATCAGCCGGAGGTGCTCGTCGCCGAGGCGAGCGTGTCGCTCGGCGATCGCAACCCCGCCGAGCGGCAGCTCCGGCTGCACCTGGTCGCGTAGCTCGTAGGCTCGGGCAAGCGAGGTGTGAACTGCCTTCTCGCGCGAGGAGGACCCGACGAACACCGTCAGCGCCCGGGACGGATCCTGCTGCTCCAGCCAGGAGCGGAAACGGTCCTCCCGGTACTTGCCCACCGCGCGGTAGACGATCGCGGGGACCTCCAGCCCGGCAAGATCACGGACGAGATAATCGGCCGGGTCCATCGTCGGCAGGAACGGGAACGGTCGCTCCTCGGGATTGCGGTCGCTCTCGTCGTCGATGTCGTAGAGGACGAGGCCGTCGATCGCCAGCGGCCACAGCCGCTCCAGGGTGACCCGGCCGATCTCTGCCGCCTCGGACGGGCTCGTCGCCAGTCGCGGCGGAGTCACCGCGAAGAGCAGGAACTCGCCCGAACGAGCAGCGATGCCCCGGTGCAGATCCACGGGCGGAACCGTAGCCGAGGGTCGCTTGGGCCGGGGCACGCTGGAAACGGCCGAGTACTTGACGAACATCGAGGCGACAAATAGCGTCGCCTTCATCGCGGGGAGGGGGGAGAAGCTGAAGGCTCGTGTGCGCCGGTGGCTCGGCGTCGAGTCGTGCCCGGAGAGCCCGGCGCCGCAGCCCTGTGGCGACACCGGGCTCGCGCGCAAGGTCAGCGCGGCGGAGCGCCACCAAGCGGCGCAGCGGAGGGCGGGGGACTGGTGGCGCTTGATCCTGCTCGGCCGGCGACCGGACCCGGTCCCGTCCTTCTCCGGTCTGGTGGAGGACCCCGAGGAGGGCAAGGTCGGCGTTGCCTGCTCGGGCGGGGGCATCCGCTCGGCCTCCTTCAATCTCGGCGCCCTGCAGGCGCTGCAGGACAACGGCGTGCTGCAACGCAGCCGCTACCTCGCCGCCGTCTCCGGGGGCTCCTACATCGCCGCCGCCTTCTGCATGGTCCGCAAGACCTGGCCCGTCGGCCAGGAGAAGCCGCCCGGCAGCGACGACTCCGACCCGGAGGTGGTCAACGAGGAGTACCCGCCCTTCTTCCGCGGCTCGCCCGAGGAGCAGTACCTGCTCAACCGCAGCTCCTACCTCGCTCCAGACGGGAAAGGGAAGGCCGCCTTCGCGCTGCGGCTGTTCCTCGGCCTCGGCTTCAACCTGCTCGGGATCGCCCTCTTCATCGCGATCGTCGCGATCGCGCTCGGCGCCCTCTACGGCCTGATCTACCCAAACCTCGACCAGTCGATCGCCCAATGCAAGACCGAAAAACAGCCATGCGACTTCAGCGTCCTGCCGCTCCCGGTCCTGCTCTGGAAATCGATAGCCGGGGTCGGTATCGCCGGCCTGCTGCTCGGCGGCGCCGGGATGGTCGCGTTTCGCTGGCCCGGTCGCCTGCGCGACTTCGCGGCCACCTGGTCGCTGCGGCTGGTGATCTTCGCCGCGGCCGCGGCGGTGCTGCTGATCGCGATTCCGCTGCTGCTCGAATGGTTCCGGGACATCGGCAACGTCAAGGAGGGGACCAGCCAAACCAAGGCGCCGGGAGAGGCCACCGCGGAGAACCCGAAGCTCCTGACCGCGCTGATCGGCGCCGGCAGCTTCACCAGCGTGCTGGGGGCGCTGTTCCTGCAGCTGCGGGCCGAGTGGCTGGAGGCGCAGAAACTGGCGAAGCAGGCCGCCGGCACGATCAAGTGGTACAGCGGCCTCAACCAGCGGCTGCGACGCGGCCTCGCCTACCTGATCGCCGCCCTGGTCGGCCCGGCGCTGGCGCTCGCCCTGGCCCTGGTCGTGATGTCCGCGACCCTCAACCTGGAGGAGCCGAGCCGGGTCTGGCTGTACTTCGCGGCCCTGACCGCGGTGTTCGGGTTCTTCTACGCCACCGCCGACCTGACGACCTGGTCGCTGCACCCCTTCTACCGGCGGCGCCTGGCCTCCACCTTCGCCTTGAAGCGGGTCGCGCGGCCCCCGGAGGTCCCCCCGGTTGCCAGCCGGGACGTGGAGGAAGACGCCGCGGGCGCGGTGGTGGCCAAACAGGGCGCGGGGATCGCGGTCGAACGCGACTACGACCGGCTGGTCAGGCTCTCGACGACCGGGGTCGACCGCGACCGCGAAGGGAACTGCCAGTGGCCCACGCTGCTCGTCTGCGCCGCGGCCAACGTCTCCGACAGCGCCGCCACGCCGGCCGGGCGCGGAGTCAGCAGCTTCACCTTCAGCTCGACCTCGATCGGCGGCCCGCTCGTCGGCGCCGTCGGGACCGCGGAGCTCGAGGAAAGCTGCGATCGCCACCGCCAGGCGTCCTTCGCCCTGCCCGCCGCGGTGGCCATCTCCGGCGCCGCCCTCTCCCCGTCGATGGGCAAGATGACCCGCCGGCCGCTGCGCCTCCTGATGGGCCTCGCCAACGTCAGGCTCGGAGTCTGGGTGCCGAACCCGCGTCGCCTGAAGACCTTCCAGAAGCGCGAAAGGTTCTACCCGCGCCCGCGCCCCCACTACCTGCTGCGCGAGCTGCTCGGCATCAACCAGCTCAACCTGCCCTATCTCTACGTCACCGACGGCGGCCACTACGAGAACCTGGGCGTGATGGAGCTGCTGCGCCGCGGCTGCACCGAGGTCTACTGCTTCGACGCCAGCAACGACGAACTCGACGCGCTCGGGGACATGGTCTCGCTGGCGCGCAGCGAGCTCGGCGTCGAGGTGGAGATCGACCCCGAGGAGGTGCGGCCGAACGAGAAGGGAATCTCCCCACGGGACTGCGTGGAAGGGACGATCCACTATCCCGACGGGACCGAAGGCCGGCTCTACTACGCGCGCCCGGCGATCACCGAGGGCGCCCCCGCCGACGTCACCGTCTACCACCGCCAGAACCCCCGCTTCCCGCGCGACCCGACCGGAGACCAGCTCTACACCGGCCAGCGGTTCGAGGCCTACCGGGCGCTGGGGCTGAGCGCGGGCGCACACGCCGTCGAAGTCGCCGAGAAGGAGCCCGGCGAGGACTCGACCGATCCCTCCTGAGGCCGCGCCGCGCAGCTGGGCCCGCTGGTTGTGCCAGCTACCTTTTGGAGGTGCTCCGACCCGCCGACATGCTGTCCCTGGTCCCCGGTCTCGGGCAGGGGCGGGAGCCGGTCGCCGAGGAGGTCGACGGCTTCTTCGCGGCCGACTCGATGGTGCGACGGCTGCACCGCGAGCGGCTGGTCCTCTTCTCCGGAGTCAGGGCCCTGCTGATGCAGGCTTGCGACCCGCTGGCGGTGGTCGGGTTCCAGCGCCACTCGATCATCTTCGACGACCCCCAAGCGCGGCTGCTGCGCACCGACGAGCGGATGTCGCGGATCTACTTCGGGACCAGGGAGGAGGCTGAGGAGACCGGCCGCGTCGTCCAGGCCATGCACCGCCGGGTGCGGGGGAAGACGCCGGCCAAATACGGGCCGATCCCGAAAGGGACGCCCTACGACGCCTCCGACCCGAAGCTCGGGCTCTGGGTCCTCGCCACCCTGGCCGACTCCGCGATCGTCTACTACGAGCGCATCTTCGGCGCCCTCGCCGAGGAGGAGCGCGAGCGCTACTGGAGCGAATACCGCCAGGTCGGAGAGCTTCTCGGCCTGCCGCCGGACTCGATGCCGGCCACGCACGGGGACCTCGAGGAGTACGTCCACGGCCGGCTCAACGACGGCAGCCTCTGGATCTCCGACGACCGTCGCGAGCAGGCCGAGCGGATGATCCTAGAGCCGCCCTACTCGGGCTGGTTGCGGACGGCGGTCACTCCGCTGACCGAGACGATCAGGCTGATCTCCACCGGGCTCCTCCCCCCGGAGATCCGCCGCCTCTTCGGATTCTCCTGGGATCCCGGACGCGAGGCCCTGCTGCGCTCAGCTCTCCTCCAGCTGCGGCTCAGCAGTCGCTTCTGGCTCGACACCGTGCGGCTCCACCCGGCGGCGCGGGCGCCCGCCGGGACGCGTTATGGCTCTTTGACCGGCTAAGCACGCCGGAATCTGTGAATAAAATTCACGCTTGACAAAGGAGTCCGGGTACGCGATCCTGCGCCGATCTCCGATCCTGCTCCCGCCAAGCCCCGAGCCGCCCGCTCGCTGCTGTCCGTCAGCCAGATCGCCGATCTGGCTGAGGTGGGCATCTCCGCTGTCAGCAACTGGCGGAAGCGGTTCGACGACTTTCCCCGGCCGGTCGAGGGGGCGCCCGGGGGACGCGACCATTTCGACCTGGGGGAGGTGGAGACCTGGCTTCGAAAGCGGGGCCGGCTGAAGCAGGGCAGCTGGGACAAGCAGCTTCTCTACGAGGCCGCCGAGCTGTTGCGGGGTCAGCTCGATCCGGGCTCGACGATCGAGGCGCTCGGCGCCGCCCTGGCCCTTGTCGCGGTGGGTCGAAGGCAAACGGAGCAGCTGCCAAGCGGCTTGGATGCGGAAGCCGCCGTGGCTCGGCTGGTTGCCGCGGAGCCGGCCTCGGAGGACGCGCTTCGCCCTCTGCTGGAGATCGATCGGGCCGCCGCGGGGGGGCTGATCGACCTGGTTTCGGGAATCGAGGAGCCACTTTCGGATGCTTTCGAGTGGCTGCTCTCGCGCTACGGCCAGCAGCAGAGGCTGGCCCATCACAGCAGCGCCGAAAAGCAGATCGCCTTGCTCGGGGCCCTCACCGAGGGGGAAGGGGAGGTCGCGTACGACCCGGCCGTTGGATGGGGTGGCCTGCTCAGGGCGCTCTGGAGCAACGCCCCCCAGATTCGAAAGCCGAAGCTGCTGGGGCAGGAGATAAACGGGACGGCCCTCCGTATCGCGCGGCAGAGGTTCTTGATCGAGGGGATCTCGTTCACCGGAGCGGGGGGGAACACCCTGATCGAGGACGCGTGGCCAAATCTGCGGGCCGATCTCGTTGTCGCCAATCCCCCCTTCGGCCTGAAGCAGGAGTGGCCGAAAGCCGGCCGGGATGACCACCGGTGGCGATACGGCAAGCCGCTGGCAAGGGGGGACTTCGCCTGGCTTCAGCACTGCCTTCACCACCTCGGTGACGCCGGCCGTGCCTATGTGTTCCTCCCCTCCGGTTCACTTTTCCGCGCTGGAGAGGAGGGGGAGATCCGCCGGCGGATGCTCGAGGAGGGGGTGGTGGAGGCCATCTTCGCACTGCCTCCCGGCTCCGCCCTTGGCACCAGCCTTCCGCTGGTTCTGTGGGTTCTAGGGCGGCCCATCGAGCACCGGAGCCATGTCCTGCTCGTCGACATGGCGGCCACCGATTCGACGGGAGACGCCCCTCTCGATGTCTCGATCTCCCGCGTAGCTTCCGTCTGGCAGGAGTGGCGGTCGCAGGAAAGGGTCTCTCCATCCGATCGCGACGTCGCTGCCTCGGTTGCCTCCCTGGAGCTGGCGGCGGAAGCGGCGAACCTGGTGCCGGCGAGGTGGATGAACTACGGGCTGACGGAGACCCAGCGCCGGCGACAGGAAGCGGACTTCGAGGAGTTGGCGGCGAAGACGCGGCAGTCACGCCGGGCGCTCGGGGGTGAGCTCGAGTTGCCCCCGCCATCGAGCTTCTCTTGCCTCGAGTGGGTCTCGGTGAAACGGCTCGCCGATGAAGAAAGGGTCAAGTTCGTCAAAGGAAGCCGAATCGAAGCGGGGGATCTCGGCCGGGAGGGGATTCCGGTTCTGCGGGCACAGGATCTGAGCCAGTATGCGGGGCAGTTGAAGGCGACCGTCCGCCTGCCCGAAGAGACGGCTCGCCGCTCCTTGACGCTGACGAATCCAGGCGACGTGGTGCTCTCTCCTGCGAGCGGCTCGCTCAAGGCGGCGGTCGACACCGAGGGAGGCCATCTCCTGGTGCGGCCCTTGCAGGGGTTGCGGATTCTGGATGGCAGCATGGATCCGGAGGTGGTGGCGGCGTTCCTCGAGAGCCCCCGCAACCGCAGGTTCGTTACCGGGTCGGCCTACGCGCGGGTCTCGCTGCGGGATCTGGAGCTTCCGCTGCTCGAGCCGGAGGCGGCGGAGGCCCTGCGCGTCGTCTTCGACCAGTTGCGCGAGCAGGAAGCCCTGACCGCAGATCTCCTCGCCTCGGCCCGGAAGCTGCGGAGTACCGCTGCGAATCTGACCACTCCCGTCGCTGGAAAGGGGGACGCATGGACGCGCTCCACTTGATCCAGGCCGTGATCATCCTGCTGCTTGTCCAGCAGCTGATCCGCCAGAGCGCCTAAGTGGCCTCCGCGCCCTCGCCAGAGTCGGTGCGGCTGAGGCGTTCCCGCAGTTCGTGCAGACTGGGGCCGTTCTCGCCGAGGCGCCAGGCGTACCAGCCGTCGTAGGAAACGATGTTCGCCGCCTCCATCGCCGCTCGGGAGGGAGATGAAAAAGTCCGGCCGTCCTCGAGACGAATCTGACCCTCTTCAGTGACCGTCGCGCGGAATTCCTGACCCACCCGAGGCCGCCTCCAAATCACCTCCTGCCCTGGCTGCAGAAAGCCTTCATCCAGAAGGTCCGCCACCCGCAGCCTGCGTCCCTCGATCTTCGTCACGTCTTGAATGCCGTCGGCTTCGGGGGTGGGATCGGGCTCGTGCTCTCCTTCCACGTCGAGGAACCTGCGGCCCGCTGCGTCTTCATATAGAGAGACCCTCACCAGGAGCACCGGCAGCCCATGCTCGACGAGGAACTCGAGAGCTGACCCCGTGCGTCCCTGGAAGTCCCGCGCCACGAGGACGAGCCGGACCGACCTGACCGGGGTCGGCGCTTCCGATTCGGTGAACTCCTGCCAGGCGGAGAAGAATGCATCGTGGCCGCCGTGGTAGATACTGGCGAGTTCCTGCAAGTTCGTGGTCCTGGCCCACCCGGCGTACTCGAGGCACTGGGCGAGCTGGTGCCGTGACACGTCCCGTTTCACCTCAATCACCACCACCCGGCCTTTGCGGTCGAGGCAGACGACGTCCGGCCTGCCGCCAGTGGGCAGCACGGGCTGTCTCGCGACGGTGAACAGGGACTCGCCGAGGAGCTCGTCCGGGTTGCTCCAGAGCAGCTCCTCGATCTCCGACTCGTAAAGGTCGGCGCCCCCTCGCAGACTCCGGAACCCGCGCAGCTCGTTGCCGTCCATGATCTCGAAAAGCGGCACGGAAGAAGATTAAACGCGCCCATGCGATGCTCCGCCGATGTGGCTGCAGCGGACGATCCAGCTGCCGGCGAAGCCGCGCGGCTTTCACCTCGTCACCGAAGAGGTGCTGGAGGCGCTGCCGGAGCTGCGACGGGTCTCGGTCGGGCTCGTCCACCTGCTGATCCAGCACACCTCGGCCTCGCTGGCGCTGAACGAGAACGCCGCGCCGGAAGTGCGGCGGGACTTCGAGAGCTGGTTCAACCAGGCGGTGCCGGAAGGGGCGCCGTACTGGACGCACACGCTGGAGGGCGCCGACGACATGCCGGCGCACATCAAGGCCGCGCTGCTCGGTCCCTCGTTGACGCTGCCGGTCGGCGAGGGCCGTCTCGCGCTCGGGACCTGGCAGGGGATCTATCTCTGCGAGCACCGCGACCACGGCGGCCCTCGCTCGTTGGTCGCCACCGTCTGGGGCGAGGCCGGCCGCGACTGAGGCGGATCGCGGCTGGCGCCTACCGCACCGGCGGCGTCCATGGGGCCAATTACCGCTCCTTGGGTAGAGGAAACTGAAGTGGGTAAAGGAAACGCGTGGCCAGCGCGATCGGCACCGGTGAGTTGCTGAAGGACCGCTACCGCCTCGAGCGCACGCTCGGGCGCGGCGGCATGGCCGCGGTCTGGCTCGGGCACGACGAGGTGCTCGAGCGGCCGGTGGCCGTGAAGGTCCTCTCCGACACGATCGCCTCCGACCCCGGCTTCGTCGCCCGCTTCCGGCGCGAGGCGCAGACGGCGGCCGGCCTCTCGCACCCGAACCTGGTCGGCGTCTACGACTTCTCCGAAGAGGGGGAGCGGCCCTACCTGGTGATGCAGTTCGTCCCCGGCGAGAGCCTGGCGGCGCGGGTGGAGCGGGGGCAGGGGATCGACTGCGACAAGCTGGCCGAGGAACTGCTCGACGCGGTCGCCCACATCCACGAGGTGGGGATCCTCCACCGCGACATCAAGCCCGCCAACATCATCATCGAACCCGACGGCACCGCGAAGCTGATCGACTTCGGGATCGCCTTGCCGCGCGACGCGACCGCGCTGACCAGCACCGGCCTCGTGCTCGGCACCGAGCGCTACGCGGCGCCGGAGGTGATGGAGGGGCGGCCGGCGACCGAGCGCTCCGATCTCTACTCGTGCGGGCTGGTCCTGCAGGCATGCGAAGGGCAGTGCTCGCGGTCGCTGCGGTTCCTGGTCGGGGAGATGACGAGCAAGGACCCGCGCGACCGGCCCCTCTCCGCCCGCCACGCCCTCGACCGGCTCGAAGGGCCCGCCGTCGAAGTCGACCAGCCGACCGAGGTCCTGCGCACTCAGTCGCCTCCACCTCCGGTGCCCCCTCAGGCCGCCGAGCGCTCCAGCTCGGGAGGGTCGGGCGGCAGCCGCAAGACCGCCCTCGCCGCGGTTCTCGGTCTGCTCGCCGTTCTCGTGGTGATCGCAGTGGTTGCCCTCGGCGGCGGTGGCGACGACGATCCGCGGGGGGGCGGCGGCAAACAGGCGGCGCAGGCGGAGAAATCCCGCCCCGACCGCACCCAGCCGGAGCAAACCACGGCCAGTGCTCCGGCCACCTCCTCGGAACCCGAAGAAAGCCCGGAGCCCGAAGAAACGAGCGAACCGGAGCCCGAACCCGAACCCGAAGGGGGCGACCCCGCCACGGGCGCCGCGCTGAACGAAGAAGGGTTTGCCCTGATGCAGGCCGGCGAATACGAAGCGGCCGTACCGGTCCTCGAGCAGGCGGTCGCCTCGTTCCCGGAAGGGAGCGAAGACCTCAACTACGCCTACGCGCTCTTCAACCTCGGCAGCGCCCTGCGCCAAAGCGGCCGCGCCGAGGAGGCGATTCCGGTCCTCGAACAGCGCCTGGAGATCCCCAACCAGCAAGGCGAGGTGCGCGAAGAGCTGGAAGCGGCCTACTCCGAAGCTGAACTGGGCGGCGCCGGGGACGGCTGAGCGCGCCCGACCGCTTTCGCGATCCGCTCCACCGCCTCTTCGACCAGCGCTGGCGAGGTGCCGAGGTTGAGGCGGGCGAAGCCGGCTCCCCGGGGCCCGAACTGCGGTCCCGGGCTCAGCGCCAGCCGCCCCCGCTCGAGGATCGGCTGCGAGGGATCCGGGCCGAGGCCCAGGGGGCGGAAGTCGAGCCAGGCGAGATAGCCCGCCTCCGGTTCCCGGTAGCCGACCTCGGGGAGCCGCTCGCCCAGCAGGTCCGTCAGCAGCCTGCGGTTGTAGTCGAGCACGGCGAGGACGTCCTCCAGCCAGGGACCGCCGCCGCGGAAGGCGGCGATCGAGCCCAGCGCGCCGAGGTGGCCGCAGTGGGTGGCGCTGACCGGCAGCCGCTCGATCACCGCGGCCGCCTCGGGGGAGGCGGTGACGATCTCCGCGCAGCGCAGTCCGGCGAGGTTGAACGCCTTCGACGCCGACCAGAAGGCGATCCCGTGGGCGGCGGCCGCAGCGGAGACGGTGAGGAAGGGAACGTGCTCCGCCCCCGGCAGGGTCAGCGGCGCGTGGATCTCGTCGGCGAGGACCCAGGCCCCGTGCCGCGCCGCCGCCGCGGCGATCGCCGCCAGTTGCTCCCGGCTCGGAACGGTTCCGGCCGGGTTGTGGGGGCTGCAGAGGATCAGCGCCGCCGCGCCGCCGGCGAGCTCCCGCTCGATCGCCTCGGGGTCGAGCTCTCCGTCGACGAGCGGCGCTTCGGCCACCTCGCACCCGGCCTCCTCGATCACCGCGAAGAAGGGGTGGTAGACGGGCGTGTTGACGACGACGCGATCGCCCGGCTCCGCGATGGCCTCGAGGACGGCGGTGATCGCACCGACCACGTCGGGGCTGGGGGAGACCTGGGCTGGGTCGACCTTCCAGCCGTGGCGGGTGGCGGCGAACTCGGCAAAAGCAGGGCCCAGCTCCGAGGGGTTGGCGTAGCCGCAGTCGCCGGCATCAATTGCGTCCTGCAGCGCCCGCGTCACCGGCGGCGCCAGCGGGAAGTCCATCTCAGCCACCCAGGCCGGCAGCACGTCGGGCGGGTGCTGGGTCCACTTCGCGCTGCGGCGCCGGCGCAGGTCCGTCAGCGAGATATCGGTCAGGGCGGGGGAGAGCGGCAAGTGCGGGAGTATGCCGTTCGGTCCTCGCGGCTCATCTGCCCTATTCCGCCGAGAGCATCTATGCGAACATATGTTCGTGTTCGCGATCACGAGAGACCGCCCCCTTGAGATGGGTCCTCGCCCGCGGCGCTGTCACGACTTGAGTCCACCTCTATGGACGCGGGGGCAGGGGGCGCATTCCCTTCCGTAAATGCCGCGACGAGACGAACCCCAGATCGGCCTCAGCAAGGCAATCCGCCAGCTCCGCACGGAGTTCCGCCTCAGCCAGGAAGCGCTGGGGCTGCGCGCCGACATCCACCCGACCTGGATCTCCCACATCGAGTCCGGCCGCGTCAACCCCACCTGGGGCAACGTACGGCGGATCGCGATCGGGCTGCGGGTGCCGCTGCCGGAGCTGGCCGCCCTAGCCGAAGACCTCGAGACCAAGCACGCAGGCGGAAATGGAACCGCCCCCCGGTCGAGTAGCGACGACGGAGGGCGGTAGAAACAACCTTGGGGTGATGCGCCCAACTCTATACCCCGCTGTACCTAAACCGATTCTGGCTTGGGCGCCGGGACCTCGGCTACCCTCATCGCCGTGTCTCGCCGCCTTCTCTGTCTCCTCGTCGGGCTGACGCTGCTCGGTTGCCTCTTCTCCGCCGGTGCGTCGGGCGCCGCGCGTTTCTACACGCCCAACTATGGCTCGACGCCGGAAGCGATCGGCGGCTTCGATCTCGGTGCCGACGGCTCGCTGGCGCCGATCCCCGGCTCGCCTTTCCCGGCCACGTCAGCAGGTTTCGGCGGTCTTTTGGATCTGGCTTTCACGCCGGATGGGACCCGCGCCCTCAGCGGTTACTTCTTCACGGGCGGGATCCAGCCCTATCGCGTGTCCGCCAACGGAGCCCTCGAATTGGCGGGGGGCGCGGTGCCGTCGGCCTCCGCCGCCGCGGTCGCGATCACCCCAGACGGGCGCTTCGCCTTCGTCGCGACTCGGGAATTCATGGCGAAACCCTCGGAAGGGATCCGCCGCTTCTCGATCAACGCCGACGGGACCCTCACCCCGCTCGCTCCATCCGTCCCGGTTGAAGGACAGCCCTCTCTGGCCGTCACGCCGGACGGCCGCTTTCTCTTCTCCGGCCACGGGAACGAGATCTCCCGCTTCGCGATCGGCGGGGACGGCAGCTTGACGCCGCTCGGGTCGACGCCTGCGCCGGGGGTCCAGCACGCGATGACCTCTCCTGTCGGTGGCTTCCTCTTTGCCGAGATCGTCGGCGGGCTTGCGTCCTACGCGATCGGGCCTGACGGCGGGCTCACCCAGGTAGGTCCACCCGCGCCCACCCACGAACCCGACAACGGACCCTTCTCCGTCGCTCCCGACGGGCGCCACGTCTACGTCGCCGACCGCGGCGCCAAGCAGATCGACACCGTCGCGATCGCACCCGACGGCACTCCCTCGATCGTGGGAAGCGGGACGCCGCTGGAGGTGCCCCAGACCGTGTCGGTCTCACCCGACGGCCGTCACCTCGTCTTCCAGCGGGCAGGGGGTTCGGACAACGCGATGGGAGTGGCCGCGATCGGCGCCGACGGCGTCCCCGTCGTCCTTCCCTTCTCTGCTCCTTGGGACAGCTACGAGCCCGCTCGGATCGCCTTCCAGCCGCAGCCGACGCCGGTGGCGAGCTTCAAAGCGAGCCCCGCGGCGCCGGGTGAGCCGTCGCGGTTCGACGCCGGCGCGTCGGCGCGAGCGGCTCGCTACGACTGGGACTTCGGCGACGGCACGAGCCTCGCGAACGGCGGTCCGGCGCCGAGCCATGTCTACGCAGCGCCTGGTGCCTACGCCGTCACGTTGACCGTCACCGACGCCAACGGTTGCTCGACCCGCCACTTCTACACCGGCCAGAGCACCGTCTGCCCGGGGGGAGCCGTGGCGCGGACGACCGGCACGCTCGACACCGCTCCCGGCATCAGCAAATTGCGGGCGACGCCGCGCAAATTCATGCCGAAAGTTCGCGGCGTCAAAGCCGGCAAAGTCAAGCGCGGCACCACCTTCCGCTACTCCCTGACCGAGGCCGCCACGGTCCGCTTCAAGATCGAACGGAAAGTTCGGGTGATACTCCCGACCAGGCGCTGCAAACGCCAGGGCTGCTTCCGATTCAAGCTGCGCAGCAGCCGCTCCCAGGCCGGAAAAGCCGGTGCGAACAAACTGAAGTGGAACGGCAAGCGGAAAGGGAAGCCGCTACCTCCGGGTTCCTATCGCGCCACCGTCGTCGCCACTGACCGAGCGGGCGGTCGCTCGACCCCGAAGACGGTAGGGTTCCGCGTCCTGCCGCTCCAGCAGCAACCATGAAGAAGCTCTTCTCCCTGACCCTCCTGCTGTTCGCCCTCCTCGTCGCCGGCTGCGGCAGCTCCGACGACGACTCCACCACCGCGGCCACGGCCGAGAGCTGCAAGCCCGGCCAGCTGCCGACGCAGCAGGACGGGGTGCTGACGGTTGCCACCGACAAGCCGGCCTTCCCGCCCTACTTCGAAGACAACGACCCGACCAACGGCGAAGGGTTCGAGAGCGCGGTCGCCTACGCGATCGCCGACCAGCTCGGTTACCCGAAGGCGAAAGTGGAGTGGACGGTGGAGCCGTTCAACTCCTCCTACGCGCCCGGCCCCAAAGACTTCGACTTCGACGTCAACCAGATCTCGATCACGCCGGTGCGCGAAAAAGCCGTCGACTTCTCCGCTCCGTACTACACGGCCAACCAGGCGGTGGTGGCGCTGAAGAGCTCGGACGCGGCCAAGGCCAAATCGCTCGCCGACCTCCAGGACGCCGACCTCGGGGTGCAGATCGGCACCACCAGCCTCGAAGCGGCCAAAGAGGAAATCGATCCGAGCAGCGAGCCCGACGTCTTCAACGGCTCCAGCGATGTCGTCACCGCGCTGAAAAACGAACAGATCGACGCGATCGTCGTCGACCTGCCGACGGCGCTGTACCTGACCGCTGTCGAGGTGCCCAACGCGACCGTCGTCGGGCAGTTCAGCGCTCCCGGCGGCGACGAGTGGGGGGCGCTGCTGGAGAAAGACTCCGAGCTGACGTCCTGTGTCTCCGACGCGGTCGAAAACCTGCGCGAATCCGGTGAGCTGCAGCGGCTCGAGACCCGCTGGATGAGCGAAGCCGCCGGAGCTCCCGAACTGCGCTGACCGAGACCGCCGCCATCAGCGATCGCCGCCTGGCCCGCGAGCAGGCCAGGCGCCGCCAAGCGAGGCGGGGGCAGGCGATCGCGGCGGCCTCGACGCTGATCGTCCTCGGCGGCCTCGCCGCCTGGATCCTGACCAGCCCGGGCTGGCCGGAAGTCCAGGAAACCTTCTTCAACCGGGAAGTCTTCGAAGACTCCTTTCCAGAAGTCCTAGACGGCTTCTGGCTCGACGTGAAGCTGTTCGTGATCGTCGAGGTGGCGGTCCTGGTCGTCGGGCTCGGGCTGGCGATCCTGCGCAGCAGCAGGACGCCGGCGTTCTTCCCGCTGCGCCTCATCACCTCCGTCTACGTCGACGTCTTCCGCGGCATCCCGACGATCCTGCTCGTCTACCTCGTCGGCTTCGGGATCCCGGCGCTGCAACTCTCCGGCCTGCCCACCGATCCGGTCGTGCTCGGGGGCCTCGCCCTCGGTCTCTCCTACAGCGCCTACGTGACCGAGGTCTTCCGTTCCGGGATCCGCTCGGTTCACCGCGGACAGCGCGACGCGGCGCTGGCGGTCGGCCTGACCGAGGGTCAGACGATGCGGCACGTGATCCTGCCGCAGGCTGTGCGGCGGGTCCCGCAGCCGCTGCTGAATGACTTCGTCGCCCTGCAGAAGGACGTTGCCCTGGTCTCGATCCTCGGACCGCAGGAGGCGTTCCGAATCGCCCAGATCGTCCAGGGGGAAACGTTCAACTACACGCCGCTGATCGCGGCCGCGCTGCTCTACCTGGCGGTGACGGTGCCGCTTGCCCGCCTTGTCGACCGCATGGAGGGACCGGAGGGAGTCGTCCGGTGAGCTCCGCGCCTGGAGCTGCGGTCCTCGAGATCCGCGGCGTGACCAAGGCCTTCGGCGAGCGGCCGGTGCTGCGGGGCATCGACCTGACCGTGCGCGAACACGAAGCGATCGCCCTGATCGGCGCCTCGGGCTCGGGTAAGTCGACGCTCTTGCGCTGCATCGACCTGCTCGAGGAAATCGACGACGGCGACGTCTTCCTCGACGGCGAGGTGATCACCGACCCCGCCGTGGAGCCGGTCGGCGTCCGGCGACGCCTCGGGGTGGTCTTCCAGGCCTACAACCTGTTCCCGCACCTGACCGCGCTGCAGAACGTCGTCCTCGGCGAGCGGCGGGCCCACGGCGCTTCCAGGGCCGAGGCGGAAGAGCGCGGGCGGGCGCTGCTGGCGCGCTTCGGGCTCGCCGGCCGCGAGGACGACCGACCCGACAACCTCTCCGGCGGCCAGCAGCAGCGGGTGGCGATCGCCCGCGCCTTCGCCGGCCGGCCGCGCGTCCTGCTCCTCGACGAGGTCACCAGCGCGCTCGACCCCGAGCTGGTCGGCGAGGTCCTGGAGGCGGTGCGGGACCTGAAGGGGGAGGGGATGACGATGGTGATCGCCACCCACGAGATGGGTTTCGCCCACGAAGTGGCCGACGAAGTCGCTTTTCTCCACGAAGGACGGATCGTCGAGCAGGGCCCTCCCTCGCAGATACTCTCCGCTCCCCAGCGGGAGGAAACCCAGCGCTTTCTGCGCCGCTTCCAAGAGAATTAGTCAAGAAATTTGACGAAGCTGGAAGTTGCGGTTATGCTGCCGCCGCGCTTGAGCAATCAGGGATCGCTCGGGGGCAGGGAACATAGCTAGCACCCGTGCCTTAATCGGTTAAAGGGTCGGCGTTGTAAGCCGAAGATCCGGGTTCGAGCCCCGGCGGGTGCATTTCGAACAATCAATTCGAAGGCGAAACGTTCGAAAGCTAGAGCTATGGGAGAGAACATTTTCACCAGTTTCGACAGGGCCGCCGCCGGCGACGACGGCAGGGCGCTGTGGGCGGCGCGGGCGCCGTACCGGCCCGAGGCCGAGCTCGACCTGATGCTGATCCCGCGCCTGCCCAAGGGCACCGACTGGCGCGAGGACGCCTCCGCGCTGGCGGCGCTCGACCGGATCGAGGCCGAGCCCTGGGTCGACTCGATCGCCCGCGAGGGCAAGCAGCCGACCGTCCGCCTCGCCGACGAGTGGATCGAAGCGCAGGGGGAGGCGATCCGCTCCGGCTCGGGCGGCGACTTCGCCGACATGGCGGCCGGCAACCAGTACGCCGTCTACTTCTGGGGCGCCAACACGACCAAGGCGCTGCACATCGGCCACCTCCGCAACCTCGCCGTCGGCGCCGCGATCGCCGGGGCGCTGAAGCAGGCCGGCGCCAGGGTCGAGAACCGCAGCTTGATCTGCGACGTCGGCCGCAGCATGGGCGAGGCGATGGCCGGCGTCGCAACCCGTGCCGGTGAGGACGCCGGCCCCGACGCCGACGAGAAGAGCGACCACTTCGTCGGCTTCTGTTACGCCGACTACGTCACCGCCAGCCGCAACGGCGGCGGCGGCGACGACGGCGCCGAGGACTCGGTCGCGCGCGAGTCGACGCAGTACGACGACAAGGCCGACGAGATGATGATGCGGGTCCTCGGCGGCGACCAGAAGGCGCTCGAACTGTGGTCGAAGACCCGCTCCTGGGTGATCTCCGGCCAGCGCAAGACCCTGGCCCGGCTCGGGATCGCCTTCGACAAGGTGATCTTCGAGTCCGACTACCTGCCCGAGGTCGCCGAGTTCACCAACCAGGGCCTCGCCGACGGCACCCTGACCAAGCGCTGGGGCGACGACATGGTCATGTACCAGACCGAACGCGAGGAGCTGGAAGAGATGCCGCTGGTCCGCTCCGACGGCCTCCCGACCCAGCACATGCGCGCGCTCGCCTACTGGGCTGCGGCTGATGAACTCGACGACGTGATCTCGATGCAGGTCTGCGGCAACGAGTGGGTCGCCCACGTCACCTGCCGCCGCAAGCTGATCGATGAGATGGGGCTGCAGAACGGCAACGGCAACGGCAGCGCCCGCGGCGGCGGCCCGCCGACCTACGACATCTTCCACGGCATGGTCGCGCGGGACAACGAATCGATCAGCTCGAGCAAGAAAGGGGCGCTGCTGATCGACGACCTGGTCGAGTGGCTGGAGCAGGAGCTGGCGCAGAACCCCGAGCTGGCGGAGGAGATGGCGGGCCATCCGCACCCGGAGACGCTGCCGGCCCAGATCGCCCTCGGCTACTTCCTCCTGCAGCCGACGACGAAGCAGGTCACCTTCGGCCGGGAGAAGCTGCTGCGGGAAGGCAAAGGAAGCCTCGGCTGGGACCTGGCGCGCGCCCAGGCCCACCACGCCTCCGGCGAGATCCAGGGAAGCCAGCCGGCGGACGACCCCGACTACCGCTTCGCGGTGGTCCAGTCCGAGCACTACCGGGTGCACCTGCGCAGCGCCGTCGAGGAGTTCGACGTCGCGCCGCTCTCCAAGTACCTGTCGCACTTCGCGCGCTGGTACCGGGAAGAGGAGCGGGCGCCGGAGGTCGAGGCGGTCGTCGGGCCGGTGCTCGAGCAGGGCCTGCGCGGTCTCGGACTAGAGGGAGCCTGACGTGAAAACGCTTTTGGTGGACAACCACGATTCCTACACCTACAACGTCTTCCACCTGCTGGCCGCGGCCTCCGGCGAGGAGCCGATGGTGGTCAACAACGACGCGGTCAGCTGGCGCGTGCTGACAAGGATGGACTTCGACGCGATCGTGCTCTCGCCCGGCCCTGGCCACCCGTCCCGCTGGCACGACTTCGGCGTCTGCCGCGACATCCTCCGCTACAGCGAAGTCCCGGTCTTCGGCATCTGCCTCGGCCACCAGGGGATCGGCAACCTGCTCGAGGGCACCGTCAACCGGGCGCCGATGGCGATGCACGGCCGCCTCAGCCGCGTCAACCACGAAGGCAAGGGCTTGTTCAAGGACGTGCCGCAGGGCTTCTCGGTGGTCCGCTACCACTCGCTCGCGATCACCACCCCGCCCGGGCCGGAAGGGCGCGTGGTCGCCTGGGCCGACGACGGGGTCGTGATGGGCGTCGAGCACACCAGGCGGCCGATCTGGGGCGTCCAGTTCCACCCCGAGTCGATCTCGACCGAGTACGGCCTCGAGATCGCCCGCAACTTCTTCGAGCTGGCCGAGCGCCACGAGCGCCCGCAGCGGCCGGCGGGACGGGCGACGGTCGTTCCCCGCGCCGGCAGGGCGGCTCGGGGGGAGGCCCCCGCCGAGGCCAGGGGCGGGCTGGAGCTGCGGATGCGGACGCTGGAGGGGGAAGCGCCGACCGAGCACGTCTACGAAGAGCTCTTCGCCGACCACGACCCCTCCTTCTGGCTCGACAGCGCCGACGCCCCGACCTGGCTCGCGCAGTGCTCCTACATGGGGACCACCGCCGGCGCCGACCGCTGCTTCGTCTCCTACGACGTCGACAGCGGCGAGATCGCGATCAACCGCGGCGGCGTTCAGACCGTCGAGCGCAAGTCGATCTTCGACTACCTGCAGAAGGAGCTGGAGCGGATCAAGGTCGATCCCCCGGAGGGGGTCGACCGCGGCCTCGTCGGCGGCTACGTCGGCTACCTGGGCTACGAGCTGAAGGCCGACTGCGGCTCCCCCAACGTCCACAGCTCCGACATGCCCGACGCGGCGATGATGCTCGCCAACCGCGTCGTCGCCGTCGACCACACCAAGGACAAGACCTACCTCTTCGCCCTCTGCCGGCCCGGCGACGAGGAGGCGGAGGCGTGGCTAGACGCCGCCGAGGAGCTGATCGCCGCGGCGATCGCCGAGCCGCCGGCGGAGCGGCCGCCGGCCCCGCCGGAGGAACCCGGCGGCCACGTCACCTTCCACTCCGGCCGGGGCCGCGAGCGCTACCTCGCCGACATCGCCAAGTCGAAGGCCGAAATGCTCGCCGGCGAGTCCTACGAGGTCTGCCTCACCGACCAGTTCTCCACCGATGCCAGCCCGGAGCCGTTCGAGCTCTACCGGCAGCTGCGGCGCAGCAACCCCTCGCCGTTTGCCGCCTTCCTCCACTTCGGCGAGCACGCGGTGGTCAGCTCCTCGCCCGAGCGCTTTCTCTCGGTCGACCGCAGCCGCCAGGTGATGGCGCGGCCGATCAAGGGAACCGTCTCCCGCGTCGAGGACGCCGAGGAGAACGCGGCCCGTCGCAAAGCTCTGGAAGAAGACGAAAAGACCTACGCCGAGCACCTGATGATCGTCGACCTGCTGCGCAACGACCTCGGGGTCGTCTGCGACGTCAACAGCGTCGAAGTGCCGCACCTGATGGTGGTCGAGGGCTACGCAACCGTCTACCAGATGGTCTCCACGATCGTCGGTCAGCTCGAGCAGGGGCACAGCTCGATCGACTGCGTCCGCGCCACCTTCCCCGGCGGCTCGATGACCGGCGCCCCGAAGGAGCGGACGATGGAGATCATCGACGACCTCGAGAGGGAGGCGCGGGGGGTCTACTCGGGCTCGATCGGCTACTTCGGCGCCGACGGCTCGACCGACCTCAACATCGTCATCCGCACGATCGTGATGCGGCCGGGGCGGACGACGATCGGCGCCGGCGGGGCGATCGTCATGCAGTCCGACCCGGTCGAGGAGTTCGACGAGATCCTGCTCAAGGCGAAGGCGCCGATGGCGGCGATCGCGAGGACGCTGACCGGCAGCGGCGGCCCCGACGCTTGGAGCGTCGAGCTGGAGCCGGCTGCCCGGCACGCGGAGGCGGCGTGAGCGAGCCGGTGGCGACCGAGAGCACGGTTCGGGAAGCGGAGGCCGGCGACGCGGAGGGCGTCGCCGCCGCGGTCGAAAGCTTGCTGCGCGAGCTCGGCGGCCGCTGCCCCGAGCGCTCTGTTCTCGAAGCTGAGGTCCGCGCCCTTCTGGACGATCCAGAGGGGGGCTCGGTGCTGATCGCGGACGCCGACGGAGAAATCGTCGGCGTCCTGAGCGCCAGCTGGCAGCGGGCAATCCACGTTCCCGGCGTTTACGCGACGATCCAAGACCTCTGGGTCGATGAGGGCTGGCGTAGTCGTGGAGTCGGGGCGGAACTGGTCGAGGCGATTGCATCCCAGGCGCGAGCTCGGGGGGTGAGCCGGCTCGAGGTCGGCCTGCCGCGCGAGACCTTCGCGGCGATCGCTTCGACCGAGTCCTTCTATCGCCGCAACGGCTTCGAGCACCTCGGGCCGCGGATGCGGAGGCTGCTCGATGACTGAGCTGCTGATGGTCGAGCAACGGCAGGGCCGCGACGACGCTTCCTTCTGGGTGCGGGAAGGCGATCGAAAAGTCAAGGGGCAGGACGGCAACCGGCGGCTGAACGAGCTGCGGGCGGGGTTGATCCGCCACTCGCGGGTGCGGCCGGTGATCGCCGACGCCGCCGACGAGGAGGTCGAGCGGACCCTGGCGGCGCTGCACGAGGCCGAATACCTGCGGGCGCTGGCCGAAGTCTCGAGCGAGGAGCCGGTGGTGATGGCGGACTTCGCGCCGCCGGGCCTGGAGCCGGACATCCCGGTCAACGCCAGCCTGATCGCCGCCGCGCGAGAGGGGATCCGCACCTCGATCACCGCCGCCGAACGGCTGCTCTCAGGCGCCCGCTACACCTACGCGGTCTGCCGCCCGCCCGGCCATCACGCCGGCCCCGCCTTCCACGCCGGCTACTGCTACCTCAACAACGCCGTCGCGGCGGTGCGCCGCCTCTCCGACGGCGGCGTGAAGCCGGTCGGGATCGTCGACCTCGACCTCCACTACCCGAACGGGACCTCGGCCCTGCTGGAGCGGATGGGCCCGGTAGCGGCGCTGCACTCGCTGCACGCGTCGCCGGTGACCAACCTGCCGCCGGGGACGCCGCTGCCGCGGCTGGCCGGCGAACGCGCCGTCGCCTTCCCCGACAGCCCCGACGAAGGGACCTATCTGCGGGAGGTGGCGCACTCGATCCACGACCTCTCCGAGATCGCCGAGGCGCTGGTCGTCTCGCTCGGCTACGACACGGTGGCGGGGGATCCGCACGGCGGCTGGAGCTTCCGGCCGGAGATCTTCGCCGAGGTCGGGCGCCTGCTGGCGCAGTCGGGGCTGCCGGTCTGCGTGATCCAGGAGGGCGGCTACGCGCTGGAAGAGCTCGCCGACTGCAGCCACGCCTTCGCCACCGGCCTGCTGGGAGGGGACGAGCGATGAGCACCTCCCCCTCCGAGGGCCTGGAGCCGTTCCGCCGTCGCCTCGACACGATCGACGACCAGATCGCGCGGCTGCTCGGCGAGCGGCTCGAGATCTGCCGCGAAGTCGCCGCTTACAAGAGCGAGCACGAGATCCCGATGATGCAGCCCGAGCGGGTGAAGATCGTCCGCGAGCGCTACCTCGCCCGCGGCGCCGAGCACGACCTGCCGCAGGAGTTCACCTCCGACCTCTTCGACCTGCTGATCGCCACCACCTGCCGGCTCGAGGACGAGCTGATGGACGAGCTGGCGGCGAAGAACGGGAAGGGGGCCGCATGAGCAAGCTGCCGCCGGGGCCGCGGATGCCCCGCTCCCTGCAGGCCGTCGGCTGGACCCAGCGCCCGCTTCCGTGGCTGGAGAAGTGCCATCGCCGATACGGCGACACCTTCACGCTGCGGATCCGCCACTACGGGGACTGGGTGATCCTCGCCGACCCCGACGACGTGAAAAAGGTCTTCACCGCCGGCAAGGCGGTCGGCGTCGCCACCGCCAACCCGCTGCTGGGGCCGCTGCTCGGCCCGCGCTCGGTGATGCTGCTGGAAGAACCCGAGCACATGACCCGGCGCAAGCTGATGCTGCCGTCCTTTCACGGCAAGGCCGTCGCGGCCGACGCCGAGATGATGGCCGAGGTGGCGCGGCGGGAGATCGCCCGCTGGCCGGTCGGCGAGCCGTTCGTGCTCTGGCCGCGGATGCAGGACGTCACCCTCGACGTGGTGATGCGGGCGGTCTTCGGCCCCGACTCGCAGGCGCCGCGCCTGCAGCCGCTGCGGGAACGGCTGCAGGCGCTCACCACCTGGATGAACGAACCGCGCAACCTGGCGATGCTCGCCGCCTTCGGCCCCGGCTGGGTGATTCGCAGCCGCGGCTACCGCGAGGCGATGGGGGCGGTCGAGGATGCGGTGATGGAAGAGGTGCGGCGGCGCAAGGCCGAACCGGAGGGGGGCGCACCCGGCGTCGTCTCGATGCTGGTCCGCGCCCAGTACGAGGACGGCTCGCCGATGAGCGACCAGGACCTGCGCGACGAACTGGTGACGCTGCTCTCCGACGGGCCGACCTCGAGCACGCTCGCCTGGACCTTCGAGCGCCTGCTGCGCAACCCGGACAAGCTCGAGCTGCTGCGCGACGACATCGTCGCCGGCGACGGCACCTACCTCGACGCGGTGGTCAAGGAGACGCTGCGGCTGCGCCCGCCGGTGCCGGTCGTCGTCCGCACCCTGCTGGAGCCGCTGCGGCTCGGCGGCTGCGACCTGCCGGCGGGGACGATCGTCGCCCCCTGCATCCACCTGATCCACCGCGACGAGCGCCACTACCCCGAAGCGCACCGCTTCCTGCCCGAGCGCTTCGTAGGCAAACAGCCCGGCACCTACACCTGGATCCCCTTCGGCGGCGGCGTCCGCCGCTGCCTCGCCGCCAGCTACGCGGAAATGGAGATGAAGCGGGTGCTGCGGATCACGCTCGAGACGACTGAGCTCCGAGCGGTCGAGGACTCCGGCGAGCGGGCCCGCAAAAGCGCGATCGCCTTCGCCCCCGATCAGAAGGGGCTGGTGATCGCCGAACCGAGGGAAACCGAACCGGCCGGACCGCGGCCGCTGACGCCCGTCTAGGAGAACAGGATGAGCGAGAGCGACATCCTCATCGTCGGCGCCGGCGCCAAGGCCGCAGCGATCGCGGCCAAGGTCCACACGATCAACACCCTCGGCCTCGGCGAGATCTCGATGACGGTGATCGAGAAAACCGAGCCCGCCGCCTCCTGGAAGGGGCTCAACGGGATGACCTCCGGCGAGGAGCCGCTGGCGATCCCGCCGATCAAGGACGTCGGCTTCCCGTACCAGAGCTCGCGCCAGTTCGGCGAGGTCGGCGACCGGATCGATGCCGAGCTGCTTCCCTTCACCTGGCAGCGTTTCGCGATGGAGCGGCACGAATACGCCGCCTGGGTCAACTCGGGTTCGCCCTCGGTCCTGCACCAGGACTACGGCGAGTACCTCAGCTGGGTACTGGAGCGAGCGAGCAACGGGGTGACCGTCTACGACGGCAGGGTGACCGAGGTATCGCTCGCCGACGGCCATGAGCGCTGGCAGGCCGAGGTCGCCGAGCGGGGCCGTCCCGAGGATCCCGAGCGCCACACCGGCCGCGTCCTCGTCCTCACCGGCCCCGGCGTGCACCGCCACTTCCCCCATGACCCCGAGGTCGAGTCGCGCGTCTTCCACTGCGACAGCCGCCGCGAGGAATTTGCCCGCGTGCCGGAGGACGAGCCGGTGGAGATCGCGATCATCGGCGGCGGGGAGAGCGCCCTCAGCGCCCTCGTCTTCCTCCGCGACCTGCGGCCCCAGGCGCGGCTGACGATCTACACCCCGACCCTGCCGCTGAGCCGCGGCGAGAGCTTCCTCGAGAACCGCGTCTTCGCCGACCCCGACAACGTCGACTGGGAACACCTCGACCTCGAGACCCGGCGCGACTTCGTCAAGCACTGCGACCGCGGCGTCTTCGACCAGACCGTGCTCGAGCGGATCGCCGACGACGACCACCTCTCCTTCGTCACCGGCCGCGCCATGCACGTCTCCCTCGCCGAGGGCGGCGAGGCGGCCCTGCTCGAATACGAGAGCCCCTCGGAGGGGGAGATGTCCCAGCGCTACGACTTCGTCATCAACTGCACCGGCTTCGACCTGCTGCGGCAGGTCCGCGGCCTCTTCCCCGACGCCGTCCGCGACGAAGTCGAAGAACAGTGCGGCCCGCTCTGGGACGGTCCGCCGAAAACCGAGGTGCCGATCGGTCGCGGCCTGGAACTGGAGGGGGTGCGGCCGCGGCTGCACATCCCCGGCCTCGGCGGTCTTCGCCAGGGACCCGGCTTCGCCAATCTCGGCAGCCTCGGGCTGCTCGCCAACCGGGTGCTCCAGCCACTGCTGGAAGAACTAGAAGTACCTATTGCTGCGAATTCAGCGAAGATGCAGGACAAATCTCTATTACTCGATTAGAGGGGAGCGGTGGATGTCGTTAGGGAGAGGGTCGAAGAAGGTGTGGGCTGCGCTGCTTTTGTCGGTGGCGCTGGTCGCGCTCGGTGGCTGTGGTTCCTCTGACTCCGATACGACCGGATCGTCCGGTGGCGGCGACGCGAGCCTGACCGGCGACGCCTGGCCGAACATCGATCTCGCCGCTACCCGCGAGGCCGAAGGGGAGATCAGCCGCAGCAACGTCTCCGAACTGAAAAAAGCCTGGACCCTGCCCGCGAAAGCGCAGAGCACCTACGGCGCCTACGCGGCCGACCCGGTGATCGCCAACGGCGTCGTCTACATGCAGGACCTCGAATCCGCCGTGCAGGCGATCGACCTCGAGAGCGGCGAGGTGCTGTGGACCTACGCGACCGAATCGGCGACCCAGGGGCCGAACGGGGTCGTCGTCGCCGACGGCAGCGTCTTCGGCGCGACCGCCAGCGAGGCCTTCGCCCTCGATCAGGAAACCGGTAAGGAGCAGTGGTCGGTGCCGATCGCGGAAAGCCCGCTGGCGATCGACATGGCCCCCGGCTACCAGGACGGCCTCGTCTACGTCTCCACCGTGCCGGTCAACGTCAACTCCGAATACCAGGGCGGCGGCGTCGGCACCCTCTGGGCCCTCGACGGCAAAACCGGCAAAAAAGCCTGGACCTTCGACACCGTCCCCAAAGACCTCTGGGGCAACAAGAAAGAAAACGCCGGCGGTGGCCTCTGGTACCCGCCGACCTTCGACGGCAAGGGCTCGATGTACTTCGGGACCGGCAACCCGGTGCCTTACCCCGGCACCCCGAAACAGCCGTGGGGCAAAAGCCGGCCGGGCCCGAACCTCTACACCAACTCGCTGGTCAAGCTGGACGCGAAAACCGGCAAGCTCGACTGGTTCTACCAGGCGGTCCCGCACGACCTTTACGACTGGGACTTCCAGAACTCGCCGATCCTGACCAAAGCCGGCGGCCGCGAAGTCGCGATCGGCTCCGGCAAGAACGGGTTCGTCACCGCGGTCGACGCGAAAAGCGGGAAGGTCGTCTGGAACACCCCCGTCGGCAAACACAACGGCCACGACAAAGACAACGTCTACGCGATGGACGGGCAGTACTCGAAAATCAAGAAAGGGGAAATCTTCCCCGGCAACCTGGGCGGCGTGATCTCGCCGCCGGCGGCGAGCGACACCACGATCTTCGTGCCGATCGTCAACGGCGGGATCGAAGTCACCCCCGAACAGAAACTCAGCAACACCAGCGAACTCGAAGGCGGCATGGTCGCCCTCGACCTCAAAACCGGCAAAGTCAAATGGGAGCAGGAATACCCGGCGGCCGCCTTCGGCTCGCCGGTGGTGATCAACGACGTCGTCTTCTTCGCCACCTTCGACGGCACCGTTCGCGGCGTCGATGCGAACACGGGCGGCGAAGTCTGGTCGGCCAGCCTCCCGGCCGGCTCCAACAGCCCGGTCACGGCCAGTGGCGACACCCTGGTGGTGCCGGCCGGCATCGCCACCGCCGAAGGCCAGCGGCCGTCGCTGGTCGCCTTCCGGATCGGCGGCTAGTCCTCGCGAGGTTTACCCATCGACCCGAGTCGGTATGACTCGGGTCGATGGCGACCAAGCGCAGCGCCGGCATCCTCCTCTTCCGCCGCGGGGGCGGTGAGACCGAATTCCTCCTCGTCCACCCCGGTGGGCCCTTCTGGGCGAGGAAAGACGCGGGGGCCTGGTCGATCCCCAAGGGCCAGATCGAGAGCGAAGAGGAGCCGCGAGCCTGCGCGATCCGCGAGCTGGAAGAGGAGCTGGGGCCGGCGCCGGAGCTCGACCTCGAGCAGCTGATCGAGCTGGGCTCGATCCGCCAGCGGGCGGGGAAAGTGGTCGAGGCGTGGGCGGCCGAGGCGGATTTCGACCCGACGACCCTCGACAGCAACACCTTCAGCATGGAGTGGCCGCCGCGCAGCGGCAGCCAGCAGGAGTTCCCCGAGGTCGACCGGGCCGAGTGGTTCGACCTGGCGACCGCGCGGGAGAAGCTCCTCCCCGCCCAGGCCGAGTTTTTGGATCGCCTGTTGGAGCGGTTAGAGTCGGGAAATGGAGAACGGAGCGTCCCCGAACGGTAGGACGCCGATTCCGGCCCGCCTGCTCGGCGTCGGCGTAAAGGGCGCGCGCACGGTCACCAAAGCAACCGGGATCGACCGCGCCGTCGAAGTCGCGGCCGAGGAGGCGATCGTCGCCGCGGTCGAGAGCAAAGCGGTAGAGCGGGCGATGGCCCGGGTCCTGGAAGGACCGGTGGTCGAAGAGGCGGTCGAAGGTGCGTTGGAGAGCGAGGCGGTCAAGCGGGCGCTGCTGGAGGCGATGGACAGCGAGCTGGTCGACGAGGTCTGGCGCCGCCTGCTGGCCAGCGAGGAGGCGCAGCAGCTGGTCGAGCGGATCGCCGAGGCGCCTGAGGTGCGGGCGGCGATCAGCGCCCAGGGGGTGGGCCTTCTGGAGGACATCGGGCGCACGATCGGCAACACTGCCCGCCGCCTCGACAACCGCTTCGAGCGCATCGTCCGCCGCCTCTTCTTCCGCCGGCCTCGGGCTCTGCCCACCGACCGCGCCGGAGCGGTCAGCCGCGCCCTGGCGATGCTGATCGACGGCGTCTTCGTCAACCTCGCCTTCACCGCCTTCGTCGCACTGGTCACCCTGGTCGCCAACGCTTTTGGTGGCAACGGCGAAGGTGGGGGTGGCCTGGCGATCGCCATCGGCTCGACCGCCTGGCTCTCCTTCGGCGCCGTCTACCTGCTCGGCTTCTGGTCCCTGGCCGGCCAGACGCCGGGGATGCGGTTCGTCGGGATCCGCCTCGGCGAGCAGCTCCCCCTGCGGCGCAGCGTCAAGCGCCTGATCGGTCTCGGCCTCTCGGTGCTCACCTTCGGCCTGGGGTTCCTCGGCGTCGTCTTCCGCGGGGACCGCCGCGCCTGGGAAGACCGCCTCTCCGGCGCCGAGGTGCTCTACGACGAGCGGCGGCCGGAGCCCGCCCCGTGGTCTGGGCCGGGGCTAGAGCGGAGCGCCGGAGCGGTTGGGGAGGACGCGCTGGACCAGCAGCGTCATCGTCCCGCCGACGATCAGCAGGGCGACGTTGACGACGAGGACGACGAGAGCGCCGAGCGCGTGGTCGATGCCACCGCCGCCGATGGCCACCCCTAGGTAGGCCGAGGCGGGGATCGTCGTCACCGAGATCGCGACGCCGACGGCGGCGCTGGCCCGGGTCTCGAAGGCGAGCATGCCGGCAACGCCGGCGGCGAGGGCGATCAGCACGGTCGAGTAGTCGGTCTCGGCGAGGGTGCTGAGGCTGCTCTGGTCGACGTCGAAGCCGTCGGGAAGGAGGCCGGTCAGTTTCAGGAGGAGACTGAGGACGCCGGCGGTGACGACGACGAGTCCAAGCCCGAGGACGAGCGTGCCGAAAGCGCGCCTGGTGATCTGGCGGTCGCCGCGGGCGATGCCGACGCAGGTCGCGCAGATCGGCAGCAGGTCGGGGCTGACCGCCATCGCGCCGACGATCAGGATCGAGTTGCTGGTGATGACGCCGAGGGCGGCGATCACCGCGGCGACGTTGATCAGCGCCAGGTAACGCGCCAGGGGGCGGGAGTTGGCGCGGGCCGCGCCCAGCACTTCGACCCAGGCGAAGCCGTCGACCCCGCCCTCGCCATGGTGGTGATGGTGGAGGGGCGCGACGACCTCCATTTTCGTCAGCACGTAGTCGTCGGCCGCGACCCCGAAGCCGCCCAGCTCCTCGATGAGGAGGTCGGCGCTGTTCGGTTCGACGTCGGCGACGAAGACGTAGTGGTCGGCGCGCCGTGACTCGTCGGGTTGCTGCACCACCCGGTGCACCCCGTCGAGCTCGCGCAGCAGGTCCCCGAACTGATCCGCCCGGTGGTGGGGAACGGAGGAGCGGAGCCTCAGCATCCCTGGGTCAAGAGACGAGCTTGAGGACCTTGAAGGAGCGGTTGCCTTTCGGCGTCTCGACGGTGACCGTCGAGCCGACCTTGGCGTCCATCAGCGCTCTGCCGATCGGCGACTCGGCCGAGAGCCGGCCTTCGGCCAGGTTCGCCTCGGTCGAGCCGACCAGGGTCCAGGCGTTGGCCTCGCCTTTGGATTCGTCCAGGACTTCGGCGGTGCGGCCGAAGGAGAAGACGTCGCTGTCGAGCTGAGACACCTCGACCACCACCGCGTTGCGCAGCCGTTCCTGTAGACGCTTGATCCGCGTCTCCATGTGCGCCTGGTCCTCTTTGGCGGTGTGATACTCGGCGTTCTCCTTGAGGTCGCCCTCCTCGCGGGCGACCTTGATCCGCTCCGCCATCTTCTGCCGCGCGGGACCTTCCAGCTCGGCGAGTTCGGCTTTCAGCTCTTCGATTCCTGCCTGGGTGATCGGCTCACCCGACTGTTCCTGAGTGCTCATCCATGCAGCGTGTCAGAAATCAATCGCCGCCGTTGCCGGCGGTGAAGGCGGAAGCGAAGGAGCGGACTTTCTTCCCCGCGGCGTTGCCGAGCGGGCTGAGGTCGAAGAGATCCTCGGTCGTGCGCAGCAACGAGTAGGGGTTGTAGGGGGTGGCGTCGGTGGCGCCCGGAGAGAGCAGAGGGGAGAGGATCAGGGCGCCCACTTTGCGCGGGTCGGCCGCCGGCGCCACCGCGGGATCGGGCGGCGGCGCCGGATCGGCTGCCCCGAAGGTGACGATCAGCAGACCGTCCTTCTTGTAGGCCGGAGAGGAGAGAATTTCCGGCACGACTTTGGCGAGGGAGGCGTCGGCTGCGGCCGCGCCCTCGGGCGTCCCGGCAGCGCAGGTGCCGCGGAAGCCGGCGTTGCAGAGGTTGGGAGAGACGTAGGAGAAGTTGGCGGTGGAATCGACTTTCTTCAGGTCCCCGGCCAGCTCGGTCAGCGGCACGGCGTTTTCGTCGCAGTCGCCGAGGTCGAGCAGCGAGTGGAAGAAGACGAAGGGATTGAGCCGGGCCGAGTAGCCGCTTGCGTTGGGCGTCACCGCGGCTTCGGGTTCGGGGCGGACGCAGCTGTCCGGCTGCCCTTCTTCGTTTGCCATCCCCTCGAAGTAGCCGTGCCAGCGCAGGCGGGCACCGACCAGCTGATCGGCGAGGGTCAGGGTTTCGACCTCGTGGACGCACTCTTCGTAGCGCGGGCAGTCGGCTTTCGTCTCCGCGGTGGGTGGCTGGCCGCTGACCGCGGCGATCCCGTTCGGCAAGGGGGTGGTGTCGAGCAGCGTGTACTCGCTCAGCAGCACGCCCTGGGGGCGCAGCTCGCCGGAGAGGTAGGGCATCTGCGAGGTGGCGCCGAAGCTGGCCTCGTAGCCCGGGCTCGCCAGCGAGACCAGGAAGACGTGCTGGACCGGCCCGGCTTCGGCTTCCGGTTCCGCCGTGGGGACCACGGGAGTTTTTTCATCTGCCGGCGACGCTTCTTCGGCGGGTGGCGTCGGGGGAGGAGGTACCGAGCATCCAGCGCAGGTGCCTCCTCCCCCGACGACGGGTCCCGCCCCCCCTTCTGGCGAGGAAGATGGGCTGGGGCTGGATTCGGGCGCGGCCGGGGCGGGAGCCGAGGCCACCTGCGTTTCTTCTTCCAGCAACGCGCTGGCGGCCGCGACCTCCGTCGGGTTGAGGCCGCCGGAGCTGTTCGCGCCGGCGGCGACGATTCCGGAGGTGGCGACGAGCGAGGAGGCGATCAGCAGCGCCAGGCTCTTGCCGTTCAGCGTCGCGGCGGCGGCGATCGCTTTCTCCAGTGGCTCCCGGATCAGCTTCACGCCGCCACCTCCGTCGCCACCAGGGAGCTGCCGCACTGCGGGCAGAAGCGGTCGGCGGGGCCGAAGGGGGAGTTGCAGGCGGGGCAGTGCCCCGCCGCGTCGGTGCGTTCGATCTCGAGCTGGCGTTCCACCGCGAGCAGCTCGGCGTCGACCTGCTGCAGCTCCGCTGCCCTGCGGGTGAGGGCGTCGAGGCGGACGTGGTCGCGGATCGCCATCTCGTAGAAGGCGCCGCCGAGGTCGGCCTGCATCACCGTGAACTTCTCCAGCAGCCGGTCGCGCTGGGCGCGCAGCTCTTTGCTCTCCGGCGCTTGCTCGGTCGGTTTCGGCTGCGCGCTCGCCTGCGGCGAAGCGTCTTTGCGCCGCCACTCGGTCAGCCGTTCGAGCAGGTCGGACCAGTTCACGGTTCCACCCCTTCGGGGGAGGTGGGTGCCGGGGCGGCGCCGGGGTCGCCGCCGACGACGACCACGTCCGGCAGGTTCTGCTGGGCGGTGATGTAGTCCTCGCCCACCTGGGCCGGGTTTTCTTCGACCAGTTTCGTGTCTTCTGCTTCCTTCTCTTTCGAGGCCTGGAAATTGGTGACCGAGTGGACCGGGCCGTTGGCGGTGGTGGCGATCACTTTGCCTTCGCCTTTGGTCTTGCCCTGGTCGCCTTTGGCTTTTTTGCCCGCTTTGTTGGCGGTCGTGGCAGTCGCCGGGCCCGCCGCGGTGGCGGTGGTTGCCGCCGGCCGGTTGCTCAGCGCCTGCAGCAGCGCCTCGCTGCTGCCGTCGTCGCCACCGCCGCCTTGGCCGACCATGACGCCGAGCGCGACCGCGAGCGGCAGCAGCGCAAAGAAGCCGACCGCGGCGGCGCGGCTGGTCGAACCAGGTTTTGCCGCCGGTGCGACCAGCGGGCGCCGCGTCCGCTTGTTCACCGCGGCGAAGTAGCGCGAGGCCGGGTTCGCTCCGTTGCCGCGCCGCGCCGCACAGTTGACGCAGTAGCGCTGCTGGGGGTCCATCGGCGCCCCGCACTCCTCGCAGGGCTCGAAGGCCTGCGGCCGGCTCACCGGCTCCAACTCACTCACGCTCATCGCTTCCCCTTCCCCTGCTCGTCGTTCTGCTTCTGCTTTTTCTTCTGCTCCTGGCGCTTCTCGCGGGCCTCGAGGATCCGTTCGGATTTGGCCTGGTGGATGGCGGCCTTCTCCTGCGTGGTCGAGCAGCCGGTGAGGCTGCCGGCCACGAGCACGCCGCTGAGGGTGAGGACCGTGAGGTTCCTGTGTCTGGGCCGCTTAACCGAAGGCACCGCTCACGTACTCCTGGGTGCGCTTCTCGCGCGGCGATCCGAAGAGCGCCGTCGCGCTGTTGTACTCGACCAGGTCGCCCAGGTACATGAAGGCGACGTGGTCGGCGATCCGGTAGGCCTGCTGCAGGTTGTGGGTGACGATGACGACGGCGACGTCGTCGCGCAGCTTCACGATCAGGTCCTCGATCACCTTGGTCGATTTCGGGTCCAGCGCCGAGCAGGGCTCGTCGAGCAGCAGGACCTCCGGCTCGGCCGCCAGGGCGCGGGCGATGCAGAGCCGCTGCTGCTGGCCGCCGGAGAGCTTCAGCGCCGGGTGGTCGAGGTTGTCCTTGACCTCCTCGAGCAGGCCGGCGCGATCCAGGGCGCTGAGCACCGCCGGTTCCAGCGTCTTCTTGCGCGCCCGCCGCGAGCCCTGCTCGCGCAGCACGTAGGCGATGTTGTCGAAGACGCTCATCGGGAACGGGTTCGGCTGCTGGAAGACCATCGTCACCCGCCGCCGCAGCAGCGTCGGCTCGATCGCCTTGATGTCGATGTCGTCGAGCAGGATGCGGCCGGTGAGGCGGGCGGTGCTGGTCAGCTCGGTGAGGCGGTTGAGCGAGCGCAGGAGCGTCGTCTTGCCGCAGCCGGAGGGGCCGATCAGGGCGAGGACCTCGCCCTGGCGGACCGGCAGCGAGACGCGTTTGACCGCTTCTTTGGCGCCGTAGTGGACCGAGACCTGGTCGATCTCCATCCGCCGGATCGAGAACTGCGGCGCCCCGACCGAGCGCTTGGCGGTGGTGAAGCCGCTCTGCTGCGGCGCCTGGCCGTTGCCGTTTTGCGCCGACGGCAGCACCTCCGTCGCCGGCTCCGGGTCCTCCAGCTTCAGCCGCCGGATCGGCGGCGGGGACGTCAGTGACTCCACGTTCCTACCTTTCTTGCGCGGCGGTGGACGATGTCGACGGCCGCGTTCAGCGCCAGGACCATCAGCAGCAGGACGAAAGCCGCCGCGTAGGCTTTCTCCGGGTGGTTGAGGTTGCCGGTGGGCGAGGCCTCGTAGACGAAGTTGGTGAGGGTGGTGCCGGCGCCGCGCAGGTAGTCGAAGGGGAAGGGCGCCTCTTCGACCGGGGCGAAGTTCTGGGTGGCGCCGAGGAGGACGACGATGATCGCGGTGTCGCCGATGATCCGGCCGAGGCCGAGCATCGCCCCGGTGGCGACCTGGGGCCGGCTGGTCGGGAGGAGGATGCGACGCACCGTCGCCGCCTTGGTCTTGCCGACCGCGTAGGAGGCCTCGCGCACGTGGCGGGGGATCGAGTTCAGTCCCTCCCTGGTGCTGGCGACCACCAGCGGCAGCGCGACCAGCGAGAGCATCGCCGAGGCGGCGAAGAAGGAGCGGCCGAAGACGACGCCTTCGGAGGTGCGGCTGAGGAAGCCGAGCGCGGTGCTGGAGAAGATCACCGTGCCGAACAGGGCGAGGACGATCGAGGGAATGCCGGCGATCGCCTCGATCGTCAGCTCGGTCAGCCGGGCGAGCGCCTTGGGGCGCCCGTACTCGACCAGCCAGACCGCGATCGCGACGCCGATCGGCAGCGCCAGGGAGATCGCCATCGTGCCGAGGATGATCGTCCCGATGAAGGCGTCGGAGAAGCCGCCGGATTCGCCCTGGGTGTAGCCGGCGGACGCCGGCGTGACCAGCATCGAGGGCTTCAGGAACTTGATCCCCTGGACCAGCAGGTAGATGACGATCGCCGCGGCGATCGCGCAGAAGAGCAGTCCCAGGAACCAGCAGAAGGCGAGCCCGAGGCGGTCGAAAAAGCTCCAGGTGGCGCTGCCCTCGACGGCCTTGGTCGGGGTCTTGCCCTTCGGCGGGGCCGGGGGCGGCGGCGGGGTCGCGACCGAGGACTCCATCACGGGGCTCCGTACTTGCTCATCGCCCGCCGCGTCGCCCAGCCCGCCAGGGAGAAGCAGGCGCCGGAGAAGAGGAGGAAGGAGGCGATCGCGAACAGCGTCGCTTTGGCCGGGGGCGAGCTCAGCTGGTCGATGCTCTTGACGATC
>DATIMV010000064.1:0-15339 GCA_035474955.1 Solirubrobacterales bacterium | reverse complement strand
CAAGGTCTCCAACGCCACGCTGAACACGAAGGACAACACGATCGACTACACCCGGATCGAGGACGACGGGAAGTCGAAGAAGAAGTTCTCCACCGCCTATCCGGACAACACGGAGCAGTCGCTCACCGACCTCCTGGCCCGCAACAACGTCTCCGTCGACGTCAAGGGCAAGGGCGGTGGTGGCTGGCTCTCGGTGCTGACCTACGTCCTGCCGTTCGTCATCTTCCTCTTGTTCTGGTTGTTCATCATCAATCAGATGCAGGGCGGCGGGTCGAAGGTCATGTCCTTCGGCAAGTCGCGCGCCAAGCGCATGTCGGTCGACTCGCCGAAGATCACCTTCCGCGACGTCGCCGGCGCGGACGAGGCCGTCGAGGAACTCCACGAGATCAAGGAGTTCCTGGAAAACCCGAAGAAATTCCAGGCGCTGGGGGCCCGGATCCCTAAGGGCGTCCTGCTCTACGGACCCCCTGGCACCGGCAAGACCCTGCTCGCGCGAGCGGTCGCCGGCGAGGCGGGAGTGCCTTTCTTCTCTATTTCTGGATCTGACTTCGTCGAGATGTTCGTCGGCGTCGGCGCCAGCCGCGTCCGCGACCTCTTCGAGCAGGCGAAACAGAACTCTCCCTGCATCATCTTCATGGACGAGATCGACGCCGTCGGCCGCCACCGCGGCGCCGGCATGGGCGGCGGCCACGACGAGCGCGAGCAGACGCTGAACCAGCTCCTGGTGGAGATGGACGGCTTCGAAATGAAGGACAACATCATCTTGATCGCGGCCACCAACCGGCCCGACATCCTCGACCCGGCGCTGCTGCGGCCCGGCCGCTTCGACCGCCAGGTCGTCGTCGACCGGCCCGACCGCAAAGGCCGCAAGAAGATCCTCGAGGTCCACACCCGCGGCAAGCCGCTGGGGCGCGAGATCGACCTCGACACGCTGGCCGGTCAGACCCCCGGCTTCACCGGCGCCGACCTCGCCAACCTGATCAACGAGGCGGCCCTGCTGACCGCCCGCTCGGGCAATCGTGAGATCACGATGAAGGAGCTCGAGGAGGGGATCATGCGGGTGATCGCCGGCCCCGAGAAGAAGACCCGGGTGATGAGCGAGAAGGAGCGGCTCGTCACCGCCTACCACGAGGTCGGCCACGCGATCGTCGGCCAGCTGCTCGAGAACACCGACCCCGTCCACAAGATCTCGATCATCAGCCGCGGCCAGGCGCTCGGCTACACGATCAGCCTGCCGACCGAGGACAAGTTCCTCACCACGCGCGCCGAGCTGACCGACACGATGGCGATGACCCTCGGCGGCCGTGCCGCCGAGGAGATCGTCTTCGGCGAGATCACCACCGGCGCCTCCAACGACCTCGAAAAGGTGACGGCGACGGCGAAGCAGATGGTGATGCGCTTCGGGATGTCCGAGCGCCTCGGTCCCCGCGTCTTCGGCCACGACCGCGGCCAGCCGTTCCTCGGCCGCGAGTTCAACTCCGAGCCCGACTACTCCGACGAGATCGCCCGCGAGATCGACGACGAGATCCGCCGCATCGTCGAGAGCGCGCACCAGAGCGCGAAGGGGCTCCTCAGCGAGCGCCGCGACGACCTCGAGCGGATCTCGAAGCTGCTGCTGGAGCGGGAGACGATCGACGCCAAGGAGTTCGTCGCCCTGCTGGAAGGCAAGCCGGCGGAGGAGGTCTTCGTCGACGACGACGAGCACCCGGCGGCTCCGGCCGAGCCGGCGCCCGAGCCGGAAAAAGCGGCGCGCGAGGGCGCCCGCCCCAACCCGCGGCCCCGTCCGGGCTTCGCGGGTGGCGACGCCTCCTAGCGAGCCTCCTCATGACCAAGCTGATGGGCGTCGTCAATGTGACGCCCGACTCGTTCTCCGATGGGGGGCTCTACCTCGATCCGGAGGCGGCGATCGCGCACGGGCGCGAGCTGGCGGCGGCTGGGGCCGAGATCCTCGACGTCGGCGGCGAATCGACCCGGCCTGGAGCTGCGGTCGTCGCTGACCAGGAGGAGCTGAGGAGAGTTGTTCCCGTTATCCGGGAACTGAGTGACCTCGACTGTCGCATCTCTGTGGACACCTCGAAGGCCGCGGTTGCCGAGGCGGCCCTCGACGCCGGCGCCGAGATCGTCAACGACGTGACCGCTCTGCGCGGCGATCCCGCGATGGCTGCGCTCTGCGCCGAGCGCGGCGCCACCGTGGTCCTCATGCACATGCTGGGCGATCCGCGGACGATGCAGGACGACCCGCGCTACGAGGACGTCGTCGCCGAGGTCAAGGGGTTCCTCGCCGAGCGCACGGAGGCGGCGAGCGCGGCGGGCATCGCCGAGGAGCGAATTTGGCTCGACCCCGGGATCGGCTTCGGCAAGACCGCCGCTCACAACATGGAGCTGCTGCGCCGCCTCGGCGAGCTGCGCGAGCTCGGCCGGCCGCTGGTGGTCGGAACCTCTCGCAAGAGCTTCATCGGTCGCGTCGACGGCTCCGCCGCCGACGAGCGGCTGGGCGGGACGATCGCCTCCTCCGTGATCGCCGCCGCCGAGGGCGCCGAGGTCATCCGCGTCCACGACGTCGCCGAGATGCGCCAGGCGCTGGCGGTGGCGGCGGCGATCCTGGGATAGTTGAGCGCCCATGGAGAACCACGGCAACGGGATCGAGTCGAGCGCTGAAATCGAGCTGCGCGGGCTCTCGATCTACACCCACCACGGCGTCTCCGAAGCCGAGCAGGAGGTGGGGCAGCGACTGGAGTTCGACATCTCCTTCGACGTCCCCGACTGCGACGCGGTGCTGACCGACCGCCTCGAGGACACCGTCGACTACGGGGCGGTCTGCGACATCGTCACCCTCGCCGCCACCGAGCGCAGCTACAAAACCCTGGAGCGCCTGGCGCAGGTGGTGGGGGAGCGGCTGATGGAGCGCTACGGCTGCGAGACCGTCCGGGTGAGAGCCGCGAAGCCGGAGCCGCCGCTGCCGCTGGCGATCCAGGAGGTCGCGGTCGAGGTCACCCAGGAACGGGTGGCCGACGAAGACGACGAGAGCGAGGAATAGCCCGGTGGCCGCGGAGGGGCGGACCGGCTACCTCGGCCTCGGCTCCAACGTCGGCGATCCGACCGCCCACCTGCGGGCTGCCGTCGAACTGCTGGAAGCCGAGGGAATCGAGGTCGAGGCCGTCTCCTCCGCCTATGTGACCGAGCCGGTCGGCGAGGTCCTCGACCAGCCCGACTTCCTCAACGCCGCCGTCCGCATCCGTACCGAGCTGGAGCCGGAGCAGCTGCTGGACGCCTGCAAGCGGGTCGAGGCCGAGCGCGGCCGCTCCTTCGACGCCCCCCGCCACAGCCCCCGCCCGCTCGACGTCGATCTGCTCCTGCTCGGCGACCTCGAGCTCAGCACCGACCGCCTCACCCTGCCCCATCGTGAGGTGACGATCCGCCGCTTCGTCCTCGTGCCGCTGCTGGAGTTGGATCCGGAGCTGACGCTGCCGGACGGCACCCGGCTCGCGGAGTCGCTGGCGGCGCTGGGCCCGGGTCAGCGGGTCGAGCGGAGCATCGAGCTCACTTGACCCGGATCAGCTGGGCGCCGCTGCAGCTGGCCTTGTAGCGCTGGTTGCGCTTGTCGCCGGAGTAGCCGACGCTGAGGCGGTAGGTGCCCGGCTTGGTGGCGAGGTAGCGCCCCAGTGAGAAGGTGCCGTTCCGTTTGACCGAGATGCCGCCGCTGAAGGCGGGCTTGCGGGCGCAGCGCCGGTCGCCCGGGCCGTAGAGGCGGAAGGTGAGTGCCCCGGCGGGAGCGATGCTGCCGGACAGGCGGGCGCGAATCGAGATCTGCTTGGCGCCGACCAGGACGGCGCGGGGCTTCACCCGTGGCTTTCGCTTCCCGACCTGGACGATCTGGGTCGGAGAGTCGCAGGGCTCAGAAGCGCTCTTGTTGGCGGCGTCGCCCGAGTAGCTGGCGACGAAGCTGTACCTCCCGGGCCGCAGGGCGACGAACGGATCCGAGCTGAAGGTCCCGTTCCCGTTGACGGCGACGGTGTTGACGAAGCCCGGCTTCGCGCACCCCGAGGAGACGGGGCCGTAGATCCGGAAGGTGATCGTGCCCCGGGGCGCGAAGCCGCCCTGGAGGGCGACGATGTCGCTGAACGCGGTTCCGACCGTGACGCGGGGCGGGACCGAGCCGGAGATCGAGGGTTGTGCCTGGGCGATCTGCGAGGCCGCCGCGCCGCAGCCGGTGACGGCCGGGGCGTGGTTCGGGTCGCCGGAGTAGGCGGCGGTCCAGCGGTAGGCCCCCACCCTGGTGGGGACCAGGGCGGCCGAGCGGTAGGTGCCGTTGCCGGAGACTTTGACCGAGGAGCTGAAAGCCGGCGCGCCGGCGCAGTTCGCGTCACCGGGCGGGAACGCTTTGAAGGTGATCTGTCCCGAGGGGATTGCACCTTCGCGCAGGGTCGCGGTGGCGGTGACCGGGCTGCCGACCGTGCCGCCGGTGGCGGCGCTGGTCAGCGCCACGTCGATCGTCCCGACGGCCGAGGCCTGGTTGGCAGCGCCGCAGGCGAGGCTGGCCGCGGCGTTGTCGTCGTCGCCCGTGTATTCGACCGTCCACAGGTACAGCCCCGGTCCGGGAGCGAACCCAGGCGGGGAGTAAGGGCCGTTGCCGCTGACGGCGACCGAATCTTCGTAGGCCGGCGCGCTCGCGCAGGTCTGATCCCCCGGGCCGTAAGCGCGGAAGACGATCTCGCCGCCCGGCGCGAAGCCGCCGCTGAGGGTGGCGGCGTCGGTGATCGTGTTGCCGACGATCACGGTGGAGGTCGCTATCCCCGACAGGCCGGGCGAGGCTTTGCTGACCACCGACGCCTGATTGGCGGCGCTGCAGGCGAGACTCACCGCTTCGTTGTTGGCGTCGCCCGAGTAGCTCGCCGTCCAGCGAAATTCCCCGGCTTGCTGGGGGAGGAAGTTCGCGGAGGTGGCCTTATTGCCCGTGAGCGGCGAGGTCGTCGTTTCCAGCGGCGTCGAGCAGGTGGTGTCGCTTGGCGCGTAGACCGAGAAGGTCACTTCCCCGGTGGGGAAGTAGCCACCGCTCAGGGTGACTTCGTCGTGGATGGCGGTGCCGACGACGCCGTCGCTCGCGTTGCCGGTCAGGCTTGGAGTTGCTTTGGCGACGGTGGAGGTTTGGTTGGCGGCGCCGCAGGTCAAGCCGACGGCCTCGTTGTCGGCGTCGCCCGAGTAGCTCGCCGTCCACCGATACACCCCGGCCCCCGGGGAAAATCCCGACGGGGAGTAGGAGCCGTTGCCGTTGACAGCGATCGTTTCTTCGTAGGCGGGGGCTTCCCCGCAGGTCTCGTCATCGGGGCCGTAGGCGCGGAAGACGATCTCGCCGCCGGGTGAAAAGCCGCCGCTGAGGGTGACTTCGTCGGTGATCGGGCTGCCCGCCACCGCTGCGGCGGTCGCCGTCCCCGACAGGCTCGGCGAGGCTTTGCTGACGGTGGAGGCCTGGTCGACGGCGCCGCAGGCGAGGCTGACGGTTTTGTTGTTGGCGTCGCCCGAGTAGCTCGCCGTCCAGCGGAACTCTCCGCTCTGCTGGGGGGAGAAGTTCGGGGAGACGGCTTGGCCGCTTGCGATCGGCGAGGTCGCCGTTTCCAGCGGCGTCGAGCAGGTGGTGTCGCTTGGCGCGTAGACCGAGAAGGTCACTTCCCCGGTGGGGAAGTAGCCACCGCTCACGGTGACTTCGTCGTGGATGGCGGTGCCGACGACGCCGTCGCTCGCGTTGCCGGTCAGGCTTGGCGTTGCTTTGGCGACTTTCGAGCCCGCGGAGCAGACGGATTCGGCAGGTTCGTTTTCGCCATCGCCCGAGTAGTGGGCGCTCCAGTTGTAGGTGCCGGGTGCGAGTGGGACGAACCCCTCGGAGAGGTACTGCCCTTCGCCGGAGACCGTGACCGTCGAGGTGTCCAGCGGGGGTTCGGAGCAGGTGGGGTCGTCGGCGGCGAAGACTTCGAAGGTGATTTCGCCGGTTGCACCTGGGCTTTCGGAGAGGTCTGCGGTGCCCTGGATCTCCCCGCCGACCACCGCGTCCGTGGCTCCGACGGTAAGGATCGGCGCGGCCGCCGCGACGCCGGCGAAAAGCAAAAGGAGGAGGGCCGTAACGGCCGTTAAACACACCCTGCGCATGCCGAACTAGAATATCCGTCCATGCGCTGGCCCCCCCTCTCCCTGATCGCCTTGGTAGTGGTCCTGCTGGCCGCGGCTCCGACCGGCGCCACGGCTGCGGAAGAAACTCCGGGAGAAGCTCCCGCAGCTGAAACTCCGCCGCCTTCGACGGGCTGGGTCCCACAGACTCCGGCGCCGGAAGGCGACGGCGACGCGCCCGCCTCGGCCCAGCAGGGAAGCTCGTTGGGCAGCGGGGAAAACTCGAGCTCGGCTCCTTCGGGCAGCGAGCCGAACCCCGCTCCCGAGCCGTCCTCACCGGCTCCCGCCCCGACCGACTCTTATTACGAACCGGAAACGTCGGCCGCGCCGGCTACGGAAGAATCCACGAGCGCACCCGAAGTCAATGCTGCGCCGGCTCCCGAGCCCGCCCCGGAGCCGGTTGCGAAGGCGGAGCCGAAGAACACCGTCCCTCCGTCCGTCGGGGGAGCGGATGCGGTCGCGCGACCGACCTCCGGAGTGGAGGGGGAGCTTGCGGTCTCGGCGGCGGCCGAGCAGGTCGCGAGCACCGTCACCGAGGATTCCGGTGGCCTTCCCTGGCTGGCCCTGATCCTGTGCGGCTTGGTCCTCCTCTACGCGGGAGTGCGACTGCTGCTCGGTCCGGTCGAACCCGAGTTCTTCCGGTCGGGCCGGTTCCGCTTCGTCCGCCGCGTGTTTCCCGGCGCCTGAGTCGTTTAGGTACCACGCCGTTCTTGACAGCAACTCCGGGGGCGGATAAACCGGCTCTGGAGCGATCGCTGTGGAGATTCAAACTGGTGAGCTGGAGCTCGAGGCCCCGGTGGGGGAGCCGAGCGCTGCTGCGCAGGCGCGACTGCGCGAACAGATCGCCTGGTATGACGGAAAAAGCCAGCACAACCAGCGCTGGTTCAAACGGCTGAAGGTCAGCGAGCTCGTCACCGCAGCGGCGATCCCGTTCGTGGCGAGCGTTTCGGCGCCCGTCTGGGTCGCCGGCGGCGGCGGCGCGCTGATCGTCGTCCTCGAGGGCCTGCAGCAACTGCAGCAGTACCAGCAGAACTGGATCACCTATCGGGCCACCTGCGAGCGGCTCAAGCACGAGCACTTCCTCTTCCTGGCGCACGCCGGTCCCTACGCCGCAGCTCTCGACCCTGAAGCCTTGCTTGCCGAGCGAGTCGAGAGTCTCGTCTCGCAGGAGCACGCGGCCTGGACTTCGCATCGCGAAGAAGCCGGGAAGCAGGTGGAGGGAGAGGGATGAGCCTCGCCGCCGAGACCTCGCGTGCACAGGCCCAGAAGGTCTTCATCTGTTACCGGCGCCAGGAGACCGCCGCCCACGCGGGGCGCCTCTATGACGCGATGGTCTCGCGCTTCGGGGAGGAGAACGTCTTCATGGACGTCGACATCGCCCCCGGCGCGGACTTCGAACGGCTGATCACCGAGGTGGTCTCCGGCTGCGTCGCCCTCCTCGTCGTGATCGGCCCGCGGTGGGCGGAGACCACCGAAGAGGACGGGGGACGGCGCCTCGACAACCCGGCTGATTTCGTCCGCCTGGAGGTCGAAACCGGTCTCGACCGGCCCGACGTGACGCCGATCCCGGTGCTCGTCGGCGGCGCCCGGATGCCGCGGCGGGAAGACCTGCCGCCGGGGATCCAGCCGATCGCTCGTCGCAACGCGATCGAGCTCAGCGACGGGCGCTGGAGCTACGACGTCGGCCGCCTGATGGCGGCGCTGGACGAGCTGATGCCGGGCTCGCCGCCTGCCCGGCGGCCGATGCCTCCGCCCGAGCCCAGCGAACCCGTCCCCCTTGGTTGGCGGATGATCCTGGAGGGGATGCTGGTCGGCGGCGTCACCGCGACGGTGGCGCGCTTCCTCGGGGAGGCGCTCGGCAACGGCAAAGATGAGGGCGAGGTCATCGCCTTCATCACCCTGAGGAGGACCGAGACCATGGCGCTGGTCGGCGCCGTTCTGGCGGTCTGGCTCGCGCGCCGGATCTGGCACACCTATCCGCTTCGCCACATCGCCCGCGGCTTCTTGATCGGCGGGCTCGCCGGGCTTCTCGGCGGCTTGATCCTGGGGCTCTGGTCCTATCTGCCGAACCCGGATTACGGCTTCGAGAAAAAGGCCCGCGTCGACCTGGTTGCGACTGCCGTCAGCGGCGGCATCCTCGGGTCCTTGATCGGCTGGCTCTGGCGCCCCCGCCGCACCGGGCCCGGTTTCGTTGCCGGCTTCATCGGGGGCCTGCTATTCCAGCTCGTCTTCGTGATCGCCACCGGCTGGAACAACTCCGAGCCCACTGCCGCCGTTGCCCTCAGCTTCGGGCTCGGGACGGCGATGATCGTCGGCGTCGCGCTGCTGGCGATGCTCGCCGGCGACCGCAGCGAACACCGCTCCGGCCTGGAGCAAGGGCCCGGCTAGGCCGTTGCCGCTTCGCTGCGCAGCGGCGCCAGCCACTCGGCCGGCAGCACCGGCGGCATCTTGCCCGGGTAGTTCGGGACGAAGCGCCTCGCCAGCGCTCCCGCGGGGCGGTTCTCGATGTAGGGCCGCAGGTCGTCGAGCGTCATCGCCAGGCCAATGCTGGGAGCGATCTGGAAGTCGGCGACGTTCGCTCGCTCGCCGTTCAGGACGCCGCTCTCGATCCAGCCGTCGACCTTGTCGAGCAATGGCGGTAGCGCCGCCAGCGCCTCGCGGGCGTTCTCGTCGCTGGCTTCGTTGAAGCGGGCCGAGAGGGCGACGATCGGGGCCGCGGTTTTCACCGCCAGCCCGATCGGCATCCCGATCTTCGCTCCCTCCGAGTAGCTGCGCAGCGGCGCTCGGTCCTGCTTCATCCCCCACCAGAGGATCTGGCGGATCGGGTGCTGCAGCTCTTCGTCGCCGAAGCGCTCGGCCTCCTCGACCGCGGCGCGCTGCGCGGGCTCGCTGGGGAGCAGGGGCGGCTCGGGACGCAGGCGCTCCAGCTCCCGCGCGATCTGCCGCGAGCCCTGGACCTTGTCGCCGTCGATCTTCAGCGCCGGCACCGTGATCCCGGGGAAGCCCACCGCTCGCAGCACCCCCTTGGAGATCACCGGCAGCAGGTCGGTGCGCTTGTAGGGGATGCCCTTGTGCTTGAGCATCAGCTCGACGGCGATGCTCGGGTGGGAGGCCGGAATGATGAAGAGGCGTGCGTTCATCGGGCGATCCTAAGCGGAAAAGACCCGATTGGCTACCCAGCCAGTTCCCGCCCGCGATAATCCCCCGATGCTTCTCGCGGTCGACGTCGGCAACACGCAGACGCACCTGGGCGCCTTCGAGGGCGAGCGCCTGGTCCAGCACTGGCGCTTCCAGACCCGCTCGGGCGCGACCGGAGACGAGCTGGCCGAGCGCATCGCCGGGCTCTTCTCGCTCTGCGGGATGGCCTTCGACGAGGTCGAGGCGGTCTGCGTCTCCTCGGTGGTGCCGCCGCTCGGCAGCCAGTTCGAAGAGCTGGCGCAGCGCTACCTCGACGCCAGCTGCCTGACGATCGGCCCCGGGGTGAAGACCGGGATGCCGATCCGGATCGAGAATCCGCTCGAGGTCGGCGCCGACCGGCTGGTCAACGCGATCGCCGCCTACGAGCGCTTCGGCGAGGCCTGCGTCTCGGTCGACTTCGGCACCGGCATCAACATCGACGCCGTCTCCGCCGACGGCGAGTACCTGGGCGGCGCGATCGGCCCCGGCCTCGCGCCCTCGCTCAGCGCCCTGATCGAACGGGCGGCCCGGATCACCCGCATGGACCTGGAAGAGCCGACCGAAGCGATCGGCCGCTCGACCCGCGCCGCGATCAACTCCGGCTTCATCTTCGGCTTCGCCGGCCTGATCGACGGCATCGTCCGCCGCGTCGAAGAGGAACTGCCGAACCCGCGGCTGCTCGCCACCGGCGGCTACGCCTCGGTCGTCGTCCCCTTCACCGAGACGATCGACGAGGTCGACGACCTGCTGACCCTGAAGGGACTGCGGTTGATCTATGAGCGCAACCGCTGAGCATGGAGCCTCGCAGCCGGCGCTGACCGACCCCTTCGAGATCGGCGGGATCCGGATCGCCAACCGGGTCTTGCTGGCGCCGCTGGCGGGAATCGGCAACTGGTTCGTCCGTCTGCAGGCCAAACGCCACGGCGCCGGGCTGGCGATCTCGGAGATGGTCTCCAGCTTCGCCCTCCACTACAACAACGAGCGCACGCTGCGGGAGCTGATGCGGATCCACCCCGACGAGCACCCGGTCTCGATCCAGCTCTTCGGCCACGACCCCGAGGTGATGCGCTCCGGCGCCGAGATCGCCGCCAAAGCCGGCGCCGACCTGATCGACATCAACATGGGCTGCCCGGTCCCGAAGGTGCGCAAGACCGGCGCCGGCGCCCAGCTCCTGCGCGACCCCGAGCTGGCGCTGGCCCTCGCCCGCGGCGCCGCCGAGGGCAGCGGCCTGCCGGTGACGGTGAAGCTGCGCTCGGGGATCGAGGCCGGCGACCGCTCCGGCTTCGAGTTGGCGATCCGCCTGGTCGAGGAGGCGGGGGTCGCCGCGATCGCCTTCCACCCCCGTGCCGCGACCAAAGGCCACACGGGCAAGCCCGACTACGCCCTCACCCGCGAACTGGTCGAGCGGCTCGAGGTGCCGGTGGTCGTCTCCGGCGGACTCTCCAGCGCCGAGGCGGCGCGCCGCGCCTACGCGGAGTCCGGCGCCGATGCGGTGATGATCGCCCGCGGCTCCTTCGGCAACCCCTGGGTCTTCGAGGAACTGACGGGAGGGCGAGCATCGCCGCCGCGCCGCGAGGAGATCGTCGCCGAGTGGCTGTGGGTGGTCGATCGCGCCGAGGAGCACCTGGGAACGGAGCGGGCGGCGCGTTACCTGCGCAAATTCCACCCCTGGTACGTCGAGCGTCTGGAGGCTCCGAAGGAGGTCGCCGACGAGCTCCAGCGCAGCGCCGACCTGGCTCGCGCGCGGGAGCTGATCGCCTCTCTGGCGACCCCGGCCGTCCCTGCCTGAACAGCCCCTTTGGCCGCCTGGCCGCCAGCGCTATAATCGCCGGCTCCCTGCCCGGGTGTGCCGCCGTCCGTTGGGTGCGCCAGGGCGGTTTTTTTAGGTCCGGGGAGACCGGCCAGGCTCCCTTTTCCAATCCAAAGCGAGGTCGTACCGTGCGTCAGGCCGTCATCACCCCCGAGGGGCTGGAGAAACTTAAAGAGGAGATCGAGTTCCTCTCGACGACCAAACGCCGGGAGGTCGCGGCTCGGATCAAGGAGGCGCGCGAATTCGGCGACATCTCCGAGAACGCGGAATACGACGACGCCAAGAACGAACAGGCCCTGCTCGAGGCGCGGATCGCCCAGCTGGAAGAGAAACTGCGCCGCGCCCAGGTGATCGACGAGAAGTCGATCGGCACCGACGAGGTCGGCTTCGGCTCGATCGTCCACGTCAAAGACCAGAAAACCGGCAACTCGCAGAAATTCCAGATCGTCGGTTCGACCGAGGCCAACCCGCTCGAGCACAAGCTCTCGAACGAGTCGCCGATCGGCAAGGCGCTGATCGGGAAAAAGCGCAACGACATCGTCACCGTCGAGGTCCCGCGGGGCCCCAAGAAAAAACTGAAAATCACGAAGATCGAGAAGGCCTAAGGGCCGGTAGGCTCGCCCCTCGATGAGCGAGCCCGATCGGCATCAGGAGCAGCAGGACCTCTCCCAGGTCCTCGAGGACCGCCGCGAGAAGCTGGAGCGGATCCGCGAGGCCGGGATCGAGCCGTTCCCGCACGAGTTCTCCGAGCGCGAGGACATCGCCGAGGTGCGGGCGGCGCACCAGGGCCTGGCGGCGGGGATGGAAACCGACTCCCGCCACCGGATCGCCGGGCGGATCGTCGCCCGCCGCGGCCACGGCAAGGCCTGCTTCCTCGACATCCGCGACGGCAGCGGCCAGATCCAGCTGCACGCGCGCAAGGACGTGCTCGGCGACGAGGCCTACGAGCTGCTCGTCGACCTCGACCTCGGCGACATCATCGGCGCCGAGGGGACGGCGATGGCGACCCGCCGCGGCGGCGAGCTCTCGCTGGCGATCGACCACTGGCGCCTGCTGGCCAAGAGCCTGCGCCCGCCGCCCGACAAATTCCACGGGCTCGAGGACACCGAGACCCGCTTCCGCCGCCGCGAGCTCGACCTGATCGCCAACGAGGAGAGCCGCCGCACCTTCCGCATCCGCGCCCGCACGATCACCGAGATCCGCCGCTGGTTCGACGAGCACGACTTCGTCGAGGTCGAGACGCCGGTCCTGCAGCCCCTCTACGGCGGTGCCTTGGCGCGGCCATTTACCACCCACCACAACGCGCTCGACCGCGACCTCTACCTGCGGATCGCGACCGAGCTCTACCTCAAGCGCCTCGTCGTCGGCGGCATCGACCGCGTCTACGAGCTCGGCAAGGACTTCCGCAACGAGGGGGTCTCGCACAAGCACAACCCCGAGTTCACGATGCTCGAGTGGTACGAGGCCTACGCCGACTACGAGAAAACCGCGCACGACCTCGAGCGGCTGGTCGCCGAGGTCGCCGAGCGGGTGCTGGGGACGACCAAGGTTCCGCGCGGCGAGGTGGAGATCGACTTCACGCCGCCCTGGCGGCGGATCACCCTGCGCGAGGCGATCCTCGAGAAGTCCGGAATCGACATCGCCGAGCACCCGACGCGGGAGGCGCTGGCGCAGGCGATGGGGACCGAGCCCGACCCGAAGGAGGGCTGGGGGAAGCTGGTCGACGGGCTGCTCTCGCGCGACGTCGAGCCGGACCTGATCCAGCCGACCTTCATCTTCGACTACCCGGCCGAGCTCTCGCCCTTCGCCAAGGCGCACCGTTCCGAGCAGGGGGTGGTCGAGCGCTGGGAGGCCTTCGCCGGCGGCGTCGAGATCGCCAACTCCTTCACCGAGCTCAACGATCCCGACGAGCAGCGGCGCCGCTTCGAACAGCAGGTCGCCGAGGTGGAGCGGGGCGACGACGAGGCGCACCAGTTCGACGAGGCGTTCGTCGAAGCGCTGGAACAGGGGATGCCGCCGACCGGCGGCGTTGGGGTCGGGATCGACCGCCTGGTGATGATGATGACCGGCGCCAAAACCCTGCGGGAAGTGCTGCTCTTCCCCGCGATGCGCACGTAATCGCAACGGAAGCGTCACAACTGACGCGTGAAATCTCGCTCCTAGCGTGCTCAACCGCTCGGAAGCCGGACCACCGACCCCGGTAGAGTTAAGGGACAGATGGGCGCCTCCCGATAGAGGGATCAAGGCGTTCGGCGGTACAAACCGGGGTGTCCCGGGTTTGTGAACCAGGAAGAGGTCTTCATTTGTTCGAGCGATTCACTGAGAGGGCTCGCCAGGTCGTCGTCCTAGCGCAGGAGGAGGCCCGGACGCTCAAGCACAACTACATCGGCACCGAGCACATCCTGCTCGGCCTGCTGCGCGAGGAGGAGGGACTGGCTGCCCGCGTCCTCGAGTCCCTCGACATCACGGTGGAACGAGTCCGCTCGCAGGTCGTTCGCATCGTCGGCTCAGGCGAGGAGGTCACCTCCGGCCAGATCCCGTTCACGCCGCGCGCCAAGAAGGTCCTGGAGCTGGCGCTGCGCGAGGCCCTCTCGCTCGGCCACAACTACATCGGCACCGAGCACATCCTGCTCGGACTCGTGCGTGAGAACGAGGGCGTCGCCGCCCGCATCCTGCTCGACTTCGACGCCGACTCGGACAAGATCCGCAACGAGGTGATCCGGATGTTGTCGGGTCCCGGCGGCCGCCGTCAGGGCGGCGGCGGTGGAGGTGCTGCGGGCGAGGGCAAAAAGTCTTCGAAACTGCTCGACCAGTTCGGGCGCAACCTCACCCGCCTCGCCGAGGAGGGCAAGCTCGACCCGGTGATCGGTCGCGAGACCGAGATCGAGCGGATCATGCAGGTCCTCTCCCGCCGGACCAAGAACAACCCGGTGCTGCTGGGCGAGCCCGGCGTCGGCAAGACCGCCGTCGTCGAGGGCCTGGCCGCGCGGATCAACAAAGGCGAGGTGCCGGAGCTGCTGAAGAACAAGCAGATCTACACCCTCGACCTGGCCGCGCTGGTCGCCGGCTCCAAGTACCGCGGCGAGTTCGAGGAGCGCCTGAAGAAGGTGATGAAAGAGATCACCCAGCGCGGCGACATCATCCTCTTCATCGACGAGCTCCACAACCTGGTCGGCGCCGGCGCCGCCGAGGGCGCGATCGACGCCGCCTCGATCCTGAAGCCGGCCCTGGCCCGCGGTGAGCTGCAGACGGTTGGCGCCACCACCCTCGACGAGTACCGCAAGTACCTCGAGCGGGACTCGGCGCTGGAGCGACGCTTCGCCCAGATCAGGGTCGACCAGCCCTCACCGGAGGACACCGTCCGCATCCTCGAGGGACTGCGCGAGCGCTACGAACAGCACCACAAAGTGACGATCCGCGACGACGCCCTGGAGGCGGCCGCGGAGCTCGCCGACCGCTACATCTCCGACCGCTTCCTGCCCGACAAGGCGATCGACCTGATCGACGAGGCCGGCTCGAGGATGCGGATCAAGAGCATGTCGACGCCGCCGGTCTACCGCGATCTCGAGGAGGAAATCGAGAAGACGCGGCGCGAAAAGGAGACCGCGATCGAGGCCCAGGAGTTCGAAAAGGCCGCCAACCTGCGCGACACCGAGCGCCAGCTGACCACCCGCAAGCGCCAGCTCGAAGACGAGTGGGCGGAGGGTGAGAACGGCGAACGGCCCGAGGTGGGCGAGGAGGAGATCGCCGACATCGTCTCGATGTGGACCGGCATCCCCGTCTTCAAGCTGACCGAGGCCGAGACCAAGAAGCTGATCCGGATGGAGGAGGAACTCCACAAGCGCGTGATCGGCCAGGAGGTCGCGATCACCGCCGTCTCGAAAGCGATCCGCCGCTCCCGCGCCGGGATCAAGGACCCGAAGCGGCCGGCCGGCTCGTTCATCTTCCTCGGCCCCTCGGGGGTCGGCAAGACCGAGCTCGCCCGCACCCTGGCCGAGTTCCTCTTCGGCGACGAGGAGGCGATGGTGCGCATCGACATGTCCGAGTACATGGAGAAGCACGCCGTCAGCCGCCTGGTCGGCTCGCCCCCGGGCTACATCGGCTACGACGAGGGCGGTCAGCTGACCGAGGCCGTGCGCCGCAAGCCGTACTCGGTGCTGCTGCTCGACGAGATCGAGAAGGCGCACCCGGAC
>DATIMV010000063.1:0-20485 GCA_035474955.1 Solirubrobacterales bacterium | reverse complement strand
CCATCGACCACGCGATGCCGTCCAGGATGTCGGCCTCGGAGGCCACCAACGAGGTCGTCGCGCACCGGGCGAGCACGCGAGCCAGGATGAGCCCGCCCGCGCCGAGCACGTCGACGCGTCCCGGGTGCATCCAGCCGAACTCCAGCCGCCGGGCGACGGGCATCGCGACCAGCCGCTCGACGAACGCGTGCACGTCGTCGACGGCGACCACCGACTGGTCGAGGACGCCCTTGTCGTACGTCGCCAGGTCGAGCACGCCGGCGGTGATCGAGAGCACGGTGCCCGCCACCCCCACCACGGTGCCCGCCGTCGCGACCGGCACCGGGCACGCGTCGAGGTGGGCGTCGATGTCGTCGACGCAGGCCCGCACCTGCTCCGGCGTGGGCGGGTCGTCGGCGAGATGGCGCTCATGCAGACGCACCGACCCGATGTCCATCGACTGCGACACCACCGGGCCCGAGGCGTCACCCAGGACCAGCTCGGTCGAGCCGCCGCCGATGTCGACGACCAGGGTCGGCTCGGTCGGCAGATCCTCAGAAGTGGCGCCGAGGTAGGTGGAGCGCGCCTCCTCCTCGCCGTCGAGGACCCGGGCCGAGAGCGCGAACCGCTCGCGCAGCTCGGCGATGAAGGCGCTGCCGTTGTCGGCGTCGCGGACGGCGCTGGTCGCGATCGCATCCACCGTCTCCACCTCAAGCTCCTCGATAATCCCGACGTACTCGCCGATCGCCGCGCAGACGTCCTCGATCGCCTCGCTCGCCAGGCGGCCGGAGAGGTCGACGCCGCGGCCCAGCCGCGTCACCGTGCTCCGCCGCTCCAGCACCGAGACCCGCCCGTCGGCCACGTCGGCCACCAGCAACCGCGTCGAGTTCGTCCCCACGTCGATCACCGCGACCCTCTTCGCCCCTTCAGTCACCCGGCCACTCTAGAGGCAGCCGCCGCCATGAAGCCCCTTCGCAATCAGCCAACACTCCCCGCAAAAAGCCCCGCCTCCACCCGGAGATTGCTACCATCGTCAGTCCGCCGCGGGGTGGAGCAGCCAGGTAGCTCGTCGGGCTCATAACCCGAAGGTCGCAGGTTCGAATCCTGCCCCCGCTATACCTCCATTAGTGACTTTGCGATCCGGCACCATCGCGAGTAGAGGGAACAGTTGGGTCGGGGAAACGAACTGCTAGGGATGGCTCTACTGCGCTGTAGCCGGGAAAGTCTTCGCGAAGTGCTCGCCAATTAAATCGTTACCGCGGAAGTGCAGACCGATGAGGTCGCTCCACTGCTCATCGGTTAGGGATCCATCCACTCGCCAAAGCTTGCGCGAATGACTTGGGGGTCCACAGTCCGCTCTGGGGTCGTGCCGGCTTGGCCCGTAAGTCTCGGCAGGGTAGCGGCGAACCTTGCCATCGATGTGCGTGAAGCGATGTCTTTGCGTATCCCGCTCGGTATGCAGCTCGTTGTTATAGACGGCGATGAGTTGATTTCCGTGACCGTCTTCTGGCGGGCGTATCTCCCGGACATATAGGCGTTTCACAGGGTCCGTGTGATCGTCTCCTCGGCGCGTCCAGTCAAACCAGGTCCCAAGTAGCGGATAGAAAAGCTCCTGCACGGGGGAGCGTTGACCAGCAGCATGAAAGGCAGGGTTGCCAACGTTGTGCGCGTCCAAGGAGTCCAGGTTGGCTTGGGTGGTTTTTATGCCAGACCAGTAGTCCTCCAACAGACGCGGTCTGACATCGGCGAGCTTGCCTTGACGGAAGGGATGCAGCGCAACTGAGACTCTGAGATCGTCCTGCTCGGCGAGTTCCATCAGCAGCCCTACAAGCTCGCGCTTCTGCGCTAGCCGCGGGTGCGGGAAGAGCGCATCTTCTCCAGCGGCAAAGACAGCTTCTGCTCCGAACCATTCCGTTGGGATGTTCTCGGGCGTAATCCGGAAAAGTCCGTCTCGAGTCAGATGCTCGTAGATCGATGGCAGTTGCTCAAAGACAAAGTCGTTGGGTTTGGGAAGGTTGAGCGTTTTTAGCATCAGCCCGGCACGGTCGTCCTCCACTCGATACTGCAAATCTGCAAAGGCCACCAGACGGGCAAGCTCGTCTTCGGCCTGTGCGGCATCGAGTCGCTCGGGCACCCATTCCCGCAGATAAAAGTCATGGCGGTCAAGGGAGGCGGCTAGGCTGCTGGCGTCATAAGTTCCGATTAAGGCAGCAACGTGCGCCTCGACTTCTTCCTTCACGGCACCATGCTCGGGATACGAACCCTCCTCAAAGAACTCCCACACATCGAAGCGGTCCTCTTCTAAAGCAAGACGGAGAAGAGGGGAGGTCCGATAATTCAGAGGGGATAGTGCCATAGCCACGATGTTAGGCCTAGCAGTGGGCGGCCAACTGATCTGACGAGCCGACTTTGAGGACTCTGAATATGAGAGGTTCTCTTCCAACCCTTTGACAAAATCAAGACTCTCTCATTGTGGTGAATCTCGCTGAATGGCTAAAGGTCGAGGCAGTATCCGACCTCAGCTTCGCTGCTGAGCGATGGACCGAGCGGGCAATCGAGGAGAAAGCACGAGCCGATGCTGTTGGACGGGAGGTTCTCACCAACTACGCGAATAGCGATTGGCTCGCAAGGCGCCTTGTGTCAATGGGCTATGAGCGGCTTGCCCAGCACTTGAGAGACACCGTTTTACCGCCGCCTGGCAACACGCGAACGGGGGACTTTGGCGAGATCGTTGGAACGTTTCTACTGCGCCAGCACAAGAACTTTTATGTTCCGGTTCTGCGACTCCGCTACAAGGACGCGCCGAGCGCCACCCAGCGACTCATTGACATCGTCGCATTTCGGTTTCGCAAGCCACCCGACCGGACGGTTGTCGCCCTTTGTGAGGTGAAGACCAGAACCGGCAGCGATCCTTCGATCGCAGTGCGCGCTGCGGACCAATTGGCGGCAGCCATCAAGGACCTCCCGTTGTCGTTGAGCTACATAGATCGGCGTCTGACCGAGGAAGGTAAGCATCAGTTCGCCGATCTTGTTGCCGCCCTACTCGATCCCGACGCCGAGTTCGACCTGGAGGAACACGTCTGCGCGGTCACCGATACCGAGGTTGTACACGCCGAGGTTTTCGATCGATTGGAGGATTCTGAGGGCTATGCCGACGTAAAGGCGTCCGTTGTCCTTCTTGCGGGCTTGGCACAGCTCATTTCAGATTCATACGACTCAGCAAGTCGGCTGGATGGATTCTCGAGCTGAATACGAGCCTGTTGCCGTTGCGCGAGCCGAGGCGGTTCTGGGCCGGAGGAGCTTTGAGACGGACCGCCGCCGCCTCAACGCCGAGGATCTGCTGAGGGAGGTCAATCCTGCTGAACGGGAGATCCTCCAAACCCTGTCCCCAGACCGGCGGGAGCGGCTTCGGTCTGCTGCCTACCTCCTTCGGGGCACGGCGATTTCGCTGGAGCGTCGTAGTGCATCGCGGCAGCGATACCTGAGGACCGCCGCGGAGCTGTTCGAGAATCTCGCCGGAGAGGCAGAAGAGGCGGGCGACCGTCGAACGACGTTCCAGGTGCTGTCGCAGGCAGCGGCGTGCTGGAGCTTGGCGGGGTATCAAGCGAACGCCGTTGTGATGGGCTCCCAGATCAGGATGAGATTTCCGGAGCTCGATGTCAGCGAGCCCATAGTTGAGGTCCCGGGGTCACTTGATTTCTACATAGCCATGACCAGCGTGCTGGAGCGGGATCTTCAGGGGTTGAGCCGCTTGCTGGATGCGCGGCGGGACATCCTCGGTGATCTAGAGGAGTTTGTGCTCGGGGTCATCGACGAGGATGCCGATGCCGTCGACGTAGTCGAACTAGTCGTGCTGGGGCGCCTGCTCTGCGGCCTAGCGCAAGCGCTCGGATTCTGGCAGGCAGGCCATGAGCGCGGTGCGGCCCACGCCGAAGCCCTGCTTGAGGAGGCCGAGCGCCTTGCGTTGCATGCCGAGCTCCCGGATATCTGGCTGGCTGTCAACTCGGTCCGCGAAATCTTCTCCCACAGCGTCCGCTCATCAACCTGGCACACGTTTCGCAAGCACGTCAGCACGTGGGGGCCTCTTTGGACGAGGTATGTGCGATCGCTAGCCGTGCAGAAGCAGCCCGTGGTTGAGCTCTGGCCCTCCCAGGTCTTGGCGCTAGAGGCTGGGCTGCTCAATCCGGAGCGAACCGCGATGGTCATCAGAACGCCAACGAGTTCTGGGAAGACGCGAATGGCCGAGGCGGCGATTCTCGACAGCCTCGCTCGCGATCCGTTTAACGCATGCTGCGTTTACGTAGTCCCCTTTCGCGCCTTGGCTAGTGAGGTGGAGGCTGGCCTGGGCGCAACGCTGGGTGACCTGGGGATCCGAGTCTCCTCTCTGTTCGGCGGCTACGAGAGTTCTGATCTCGAAGACTTCCTCCTTTCCAGCAGCGACGTGTTGATTGTGACGCCCGAGAAGCTCGACCTCGTGCTGAGGGCCGATCCTGCTTTTAGAAATCGGGTGAAGCTTTTCGTGATCGATGAGGGCCAGCTGCTCGGTGACGAGAATGCACGCGCGGTTCGTCTTGAGATGCTGCTAAGTCGTCTCCGTCGTGCGGCGCCGACGGCTCGCGTGCTCTTCATGTCAGCGGTTGTGCCGAATGTGGAGCAAGTCGCTCAGTGGCTGGATCCCGGTGGAGACGATCCCCTGGATCAGGATTGGCGACCGACCCGCCTACTCACCGGGGTCTTCCGCTGGGCGGGAGATCGTGGACGCATCGACTACGAGGGGCAGGAAGAGTTTTTCGTGCCGTATGTCCTCACCAGAGAGAAAAGATCCCTCGGTCTTAGCCCGGTTCGACGTCAACCGACGAAACCCCGGCCCTGGCCGGAAAGCACCGCAGAGACGGCAGCGGAGCTGGCCCTGCATTTTCAGCAAGTCGGTCCCGTCGTGGTATTTGCCGCACAGCCCCGCAATTGCCGGGCTGTGTGCAGTGCATTAGAGATCGGCTTGCGGCTGCGATCGACCGACGGCGAAATCCCCACGGTGGTACCCGATGGGGTCGCTGCCGAGATCGATGAGCTGGTCTCGCTTGCGGCTCGGCAGCTCGGGGCTGACCATGAGCTGATCCCCTGGCTGAGGTTGGGGATCGCGTATCACCATGCCCGTGTTCCAGAGCCTCTCAGAGTGCGTATCGAGGATGCGTTCCGCTCCGGGGCGCTTCAGATCATCGTCTGCACCACCACGCTATCTCAGGGTGTGAACCTGCCGGTCAAGACTTTGATCGTGAGCCACACGCTGCGAAACAAAGACGACCCGGTTTCGGTGCGCGACTTTTGGAACATCGCCGGCCGGGCGGGGCGGGCAAATCGCGAGACGCGTGGGCAAGTGATCCTCATCGAGAGTTCGACGCCGCGAGAAGCCCAGCGCCAGCGCTCCTATCTGGATCCGGCCAACATCGAGCCCCTCCAAAGCCAGCTCCTCGAACTCTTCGCATGGTTAGTGCGTGAACGTTGCCCCAGTATTGAGATTCGAAAAGTCGCGGATGTTGCCGGTATGGCGGTCGACGATGAGATTGATCCCGACATAGACGAGTTACTGGAGCAGGAGCAGCTCGTCGAGCTGGAGGCCCAGATCCTGGCATTGCTATGCGAGGAGATCGTAGACGGGGAAGATCTGGAGAAGGCCGAGCTGATCCTCGGCAGGTCCCTTGCCGGCGTTCAGCTCGTTGATCTCGACGCTCCAATTCGCCCATTTGCGCGGTTTGTCGTCGCACGTGCCCGTCGCGCGGAAGAGCAGGTTCCCGACCTGGAGCGCCGTCTTCTCTACTACCGGACGGGCTTGTCTGCGGCGAGCTGCATCGCCCTCGACGAAACCATGGGCGAGATCGTCGATCGCTATGGCGAGGACCTTTGGAGCAACGACAACCAGCGCCAACTTCGAGCCGATCTGCTGACGGCCGCCTTCTCGATTGTCGAGACTGCCCCTAGCGAGGGGGTTAGCGCTGACCTTGCGGTCGAGATCTCACAAGATTGGATGGGCTATGCCTCAATGGAGGAACCGCGAGCCCGATACGGCGCGCGGCATGAGGATTTAGCGGACCCAACCGTCCTGAACCTGTTCGTACAGGACACGCTTGTGCGTAATGCTCCTTGGGCTCTATCAGCTGCTCTTGCCATGCTTGAGGCTCGCCTGTCCAATGACCTTGCGCTCCCTGAGTCCTTCCGGGCGCTGCCAGCGTTAATGAAGTTTGGAGTGGATTCGCCGCAAGCGGGCTACGCGAGTACGTTGGCGGCAGAGGATCGTGACACGGCTCGGAAGCTGGCTGACCTAGCGGCTGCGGCTGGGGTGGAAGAGGGATTTGCTGCTTTCATGAAATGGCTCTCCGAGCTCCTCGTCGAGGACCTGCGACTTGCGCTTGGAGATGAGCCGGAGACGGATCGCTTGGCACGACGGATCGCGCGGCTATCGAGTTCCGACCTCGCGTTGCAATTGCTGCTCGGCAAAGCAGATGTGGTCGCCGCTGTTCGCGGGCTGGACTATGGGAACCGCCGCGCGGCTCTTTCCGACCTGGCGCCGGAACATGCCGTCCGCTTGGTTCGGGAGCCAGACAATCCGTATGACGCGAACGCGATCCTCGTCCTGAGCAGTGACAATGCCGACCTCGGCTATTTGGCTCGCGAGGTCGCGCGTGGAATCGCCGGCCGCCTCGACGAGGATCCGCTTTCCGCCAATGCCATGGTGTTAGAGGTAGACGCAGAGGTCCCCCTTCTGCGTCTCAAGCTCACGCTTACCTAGACGCGGCAGCCTGCCAAGCCGGCTTCTATCTGACGGCAGTTAAGAAGGGAGGCCTTAAGCATCCTTGGCCGTAAGGAGAATGCGCTCTCTCACTGCGAGCAAGGCTGCTCTGCAAAGGCGAGCACTCTTCCAATGCGCTGGCTGGTTAGCTCGCTCGACGCCTCTTGTGCTGGGCTAAGTCTGCAATACATTCAACAGGCACAATGAGGTCACTAATGGGACCGAATCGTTCCCCCGCTATAGAGCCTGCGCTAGACGTTCCAGAGCTCGACGAGTAGGGATTGGATCGCCGGATTCGCGCTCGACGGTCGCGTGCAAAACCGATCCCGGAAGATGATCGCGAGGTCGCGCGCACGTGATTTCGTTTCCGGCGGGTCGAACAGGCTGTGCTTGAACAGCCACATCAGATACAGGGAGGCATAGGCGTAGCCGCTGCCGGGCTCGAATGCCGGATCCATTCCACCGGGGGTTCCTGCCCCGCCAGTCCAGGAAGTGCAACTCGTGTGTCCGGCGTCCCCGGCCTGGTTGTGCCGGTTCTCGTGCAGGAGGAGATAAAGCGAGTCGACGTAAGGGTTCTGCCAGAGCGCGAAGTTGCGGTTGAGGTTGATGACGCCGCCGCCCGCCATGTTGGCTCCGGTTCCGAGGCCGGCGTTAATCGTGTGGGTGTGAGATTTGACGAAGTCGTAGAGCGTCAGCCCTTCGCTGAACGGCGGCGGCTGGTCGAAGCGCTGATGCCGCAGTACGTCGAGCTTTGCGAGCACCGCCGTGCGGGATGGATCGCTCGAGTTCTGATCGAACGGGAAGCCGGGGAAAGAAGCCCAGGCCTCTGCCGGAACACCGGGCGTCCCGTCCAACCAGTTGAAGGTGAAGTCACGCTGGATGCGGCTGAGCTCAGCCGGCGCCGGCTGAGCGCTGTAGAGCCCTCCGAGGTCGCTGTACACACGGACCGGGTAGGTCTGGCTGAGGCCGTGCCCCGAGAGCGTGACCGAGTGGGTTCCGGCGGTGAGCTTGTGGTCAATCGGGCCTTGGCCGAGAACCCCATCGATATTCGAGCTCCACTCCAAGCCGGTGCTGTTGGCCAGCGTGTTTCCGCTTCCGTCGAGTACCGCAGCATCGAAATGGGGCGTCTCCGCCGTCAGGAAGCGCTCGGAAGGAAGCGGTGAGGTGATCTGGATCCGGCCTCCAAACCACGGCGAGGCCTGCAACGAACCCTCATCGAAGCCAGCCCCCAGGTTCATCACATGGCGGACGTCGCCGTTGAGCCGCAAGGAGTGGAGGTGGGCGTTGGGGTCGGTTTCGGTGTCGTACCCGACGAAGTAGAAGGTGTCCTGGTGGCGCCCGTAGGCCAGCCCCCCCTTGGCGCGGTACCCCACCCCGAACAGTTTGACCAGGGTGCCGCCGAGCGTGAGTTCATAGATCCAGGAGAACTTGCTCGAGTCGGTCCCGAGGGCGAAGAAGCGGTCGCGCAACGGCTCGTAGAACAGGGCGCCCCAGGTTGGACCGGGGGTCTGAAAGAGCGGGAAGCTGGTTCCGTCGAGGTTGATCTGGTGGAGCATCGAAGGCGCTCCGGGCACCTGGTTGCTCAGCGCGAAAAGACGATCAGATGGGTTGTGGTAGGCGAGGCCGCCGTCCAACCCAACCGGCAGCGATCCCAGCGTCTGCGCCTGTCCAGTCAGGCTGATCGTCTGCAGGGCCGGCTCAGCGGGACCGCGGCGGATCGCGTACATCGTTGACGAGGCCGGCCTGTAAGCCAACCCGGCCCCACCACCGTTTCCGAGGTTCGCCACCGAGGCGATCGAGCCACCGAGGTTGATGCTGGTCAGCTGGCCCTGCCCACCGGTCGCCGAGATCGCGAACAGATCGGTCATCGCCAAGTCCCCCTGTGCTTCGCCGTCGCATTCCCTTGCACGGTGACCTCCGCTGCCCGCATTCCGCAGACCGTATCCCGCCCTCACCATTTGTCAATAGGACCTGAGTGCTAGGCACATTTAGCGGTTACTAGGACTGGAGACCTCGGTGTCCCGGTCAGCTGTGTCCTGTGGACCTTGTGGGTCTCGCAGGGCTGTCGCCAGGAACTGCTCGATCTCGGACCAGAATCCGGCGGCTTGAATCGCCGCTTCGCGCTCGTACTCGGAGAGCGGCCCGGTCTTCTCGCACGAGGTTGTCGCCGTCCCGACGCGGATTCCATGCTCCGCGAAGCTGGTCCGGTTCCGCAGGTCTTCGAGGCAGGTCTTCGGAGGGTGTTTTGCGGTGAGCCGGTGCTCACGCTTCTCGCGGGCGAAGGCAACCGTTGGCTCGTGTGCGGCGTTCCAACTCTCCAGCGCTTTGAAGCCCTCGAGCCGGCGGCGCCAGTTTCGATGCTCGCGGCAGATCATCTTCAGCCGTTCCCAGATTTCCAGCTCCTCGGTCCACCAGTCGCGCCGGCTCGACGGCTCTACCGCGTCCGTCGCCGCGCGCCCGCGCCAGGATGCCGCGAACGCGGCGGCGCTGCGCTTGAGGATCAGGACCGTGTGGCGATCGACCTCGCCCTGCGGCGGACGCACATCCGGCAACCCGAAGCCAAAGCGCTGGCTTCCCCAGAGCTTGAATAGATCCTCCTGGTAGAGATCCTTGAGGTCGGGGTCTTCGAAGGCGATCCAGTCGGCCATCGCGGCGACCCGGGCGCTACCTGCGTGGTAGGAAAACGACTCCAGCTGTTCGATTGCAGCTTCGACCCAGTGAGCGGTTTCGACCTTTGTCCGGTCGAGTCGGACCGAGTCGCCGGGGAGCTGGGTGGCGATCGTGCAGGCGGCGTTGTAGTGGAGCTGCCAGGCGTCGTCACGGCGATCTTCCAGCCAAACTCTGGCCTTCCTCCCCAGCTTCGAGGGCCACCTGCCTTTTGTCCAGCCCGGAAACGGCCAGCGTTTGAGGAGCGAGCGGTGAGCGCACCTGACGTCGTGAGCGTCCTTCTGCTGCGTGCGGGCCTCGACGTTCTTGGCGAGCTGTCCCCGCAACAGGACCTCCGATGCCTCGATTGCCAGCGGTGGCAGCTCGCTTTTGCACAGCCACCGGCGCAGCGGCCGCCGCCGACATTTCCGGTTCGGCCAGCGCTTGCCGCCGCGAAGCCGGAGGCGGCTCATCCGCTCCTTCAGCTCTTCGATCCGGTCGAGGCTGACGATCTGCAGCATTTCGGCGATCCGCTCGGTCCGGTCGTGACATGGGCAGCCGTCTTCGAACGGCTTGACGAGCGTTTCGACCCTGCTCGTCTCCCCGGCGATAGATCCCAACAGCTTGGAGGCCGAGGCGAACGCAGCGTCGACCTTGGCACTCGCGTTCTCCCGTCCCTCGATCACGGCCTCGCGCCGCAGGACGTTCCGCAGGTCCTTCCGTAGGAGCTCTAGTTCGTGGCTCTCGAAACGGTCCTCGTGAAAGTTCTTGGTCGCCCCCCACTCCTTGGCGAGCTGGGGGTTCCAGAGGTGGATCGCGAGGCGGTAGAGAGCGACGAGGCGGGTCCGGCGGTGGGGTCCCTTCCAGAGCCTGCGGTCGCTCTCGGCGACGATCGCCCAGTAGGTGAACCAGGCCCCGAGGTGGAGGTTCAGGCGTTCCTCGACCATCGCGACCTTGAGGCGCAGCTGCGGATTCAGCGGGTCCATCTCCACGGTTTCGCGAAACTCGCAGAGCGCCTGCTCGAATTGGTGGTCCCGTTCGTGCTCGAGGCCGCTCTGGTAAAGACCGAGGAGGTCCGGGGGCACCGGCTGGTCCCACTCGACCCAGGGGCCCTTGTGGCGTTTGGACAGGTGCGGGTAGAGGGCTCCGGCGGCGGCCATGGCCGCTTCCCGGGCGCAGATGTTCCAGTCGACTGTCTCGGAGGTGAAGCTGACCAGCGTCTGATTGCCGCGGCCGCGCTTGATCAGCTGGATCGAGATCGACCCGGACTCCTTGCCGCTCGGGCGCAGGGTCGCCCACACTTCGTAGGCGCTGTCGGGAACGGCGGCGCGCCAGAGCCGTCCCATGACCTTGCCCCATTCGACCCCTTGCCCGACCCCCTGCGCGACTCCTTCGACGATCTCCACCAGCGGAGCCCCCGGTGCTTGATCGGGCACCGCGGCCAAGCCGTCCAGCCGCAGTTGCTTCAGGTGGTCGCGGAACAAAGAAGTGACCCAGAGCGACTCCTGCTCCCCCTCTTCTGCGGCCCAACTGAACGGGGAGATCTGCACTCGGGGAGAGCGGCTGCGCCAATACAGGACCGCGATCCGCACGACGAACCCCAGCGCCACCAGAAGTGCGCCAAGCGCAAGCAGAGAGAGGACGCTCTTGAAGAGTGCGTTGTCGAAGAACACAACGGCCGTTCCGGGACCATACCTTCCCAGAGGCTGAATGAACAAATTTCCTCCTTCGGTCGGCCGAATGCCGGAAGGCCGTCGGCCCGACGCGCTTCACTGTCTCCCCGTGATCACGTTTTCCATGACCCTGTCGGCCGACGGCTACGTTGCCGGGCCGGACGGGAGCTTCGACTGGGCGGTGCCCAGCGAGGAGCTGCACCGGTTCCACAACGAGCGGGTTGGGGAGGTCGACGCCCAGCTGCTCGGCCGGCGCCTCTACGAGACGATGCTGGTCTGGGACACCGAGGAGTTCTCCGACCCGGTGATGGCCGAGTTCGCCGAGATCTGGCGTCCGCTCGAGAAGATCGTCTTCTCGACCACGCTGACGAGCGTCGAGGGCAGCAACCGCCTCGCGACGGGGACGCTCGAGGAGGAGATCGCCGCGCTCGGGGACCGGAGGATCGCGGTCGGCGGTGCCGGCCTGGCGGCGGAATGCATGCGGCGCGGGTTGGTCGACGAGTTCGAGCTGTTCGTCGCCCCGGTCGCGATCGGCGGCGGCACGCCGTACTTCCCGCCGGACGTGCAGGTCGACCTCGAGCTGGTCGAGACCCGCACCTTCGACGGGACCGTGTACCTGCACTACCGCCGGCGCGGCTAGGCAACGGACGTTTCGGGTAGTTCTCGAGGATGAGCCCTGGCCCCATGCCCGACCGTCCCTACTGGCGGGAGGCGGTCGCTCGCTACGAGCGACCCTCCGTCCGTCGCAGCCTGCTCGACCTCGCCACCTCGGTGGTGCCCTACCTCGCCCTGACCGTGGCCATGTACCTCAGCCTCCAGATCTCGGTCTGGATCAGCCTGGCCCTTGCGATTCCGGCGGCGGGCTTCCTGCTTCGCACCTTCATCGTCTTCCACGACTGCGCCCACGGCTCCTTCCTGCCGAACCGGCGGGCGAACCTCTGGGTGGGCAGGTTCGCCGGCCTGCTCGTCTTCCAGCCCTTTGCCAACTGGCGCCACAACCACGCCGTCCACCACGGCAGCTCCGGCGATCTCGACCGCCGCGGCACCGGGGACGTCCAGACCCTGACGGTCGACGAGTACCTGGCCCGTCCCTGGAAATCGCGGCTGGGCTACCGGCTCTTCCGCAGCCCGGTCGTGATGTTCGGGATCGGGCCGATCTGGTCGCTGATGATCGGCCCGCGTCTGTGGTCGAGCGGGATGCGCCCGCGCCAGCGCCGCAGCGTGATCGTGACGAACGTCGTCCTGGCGATCGCGATCGCGGCGCTGATCTCGATCGTCGGCCTGCAGGGATGGCTGCTGGTGCAGATGCCGACCGCGATCCTCGCCGGCACCCTCGGGGTCTTCATGTTCTACGTCCAGCACCAGTTCGAGGACGCCTACTGGGAGACGTCGGATCGGTGGAGCTACGCGGACGCCGCCCTGCAGGGGAGCTCATACCTGAAGCTGCCGAAGCTCCTCCAGTTCTTCACCGGCAACATCGGCCTCCATCACGTTCATCACCTCAGCGCCAAGATCCCCAACTACAACCTGCAGCGCGCCCACGACGAGAGCGCGATCTTCCGTGACGTGCCGGTGCTCGGCCTGGGGGAGGCCCTGCGGGCGGTTCGCCTCAAGCTGATCGACCGCCAGAGCGGTCGCTTGCTCACTTGGCGCGAGGTCAAAGCTCTCGGCTAAGGCGCCTGGGGTGGGCGTAGCGCGACCAGGACTATTCGCGTAGCCCTTTGGCGGGGGCCTGCGGCGGGGGTTCGGCCGGAGGGGCGGCCGCTTCGGGGGCCGGCACGCCTTCCGGCGGTCCGGCCGATTCCGGCGGGCCCCCGCCTGCGGCTTGCGGCGGCGGCGCCGGGGCGTCGACCGGTGGGCCCTTCGGCTCGGGGCCGGTCACCGGCGCCGGGTCGGCCGGCTTCGGGGGCGGCGTTTCGGTCGTGGCGACGGCCGGCGAGGGGGCGGCGCCCGTCCGTCCGCCATCGCCATCCGGCCCTGCCGCTCCGCTCGGCGCTTCGGCGGGGGTCCCGGTCGGGGCCGGGGCCGAGGAGAGGTCGTCCTGCGCTTGCCCGCGAGGTTTGGCGACAGCCGGCTGCGGCGCGGCGCCGGCATCCTGCTCGGTCCCGGTGGCCTGCTCGCGCTGCGGCCGCTCCAGCGGGCTGAGCTCTGAGGCTCCGGCGACGAGCAGCGCGATCCAGGCGACTGCCGCGGCGGCGCCAAGCGTGGCCGCCCGGAGCGGGGCGACCCGCGGCAGGGCTTCGGGCACCCGCGGAAGCTCGCCGCCGCGCGCCCGCAGGGCCAGTTCGGCCAGCTTCGCGCCGCAGAGCACGAGGACCAGGAGGGCGGTGGTGATCCCGATCAGGTTCAGGGGGAGGACGGTCGCCTCGTCGGCGGCGGGGGGGTCCCCGACCCCGGCGGCTGACAGCACCACATAGGCGAGGCGGAGCGTCAGGTCGATCGCGGCGACCATCGCCAGCGCCTGCGCCAGCTGACGCCCGATCGTCCTCCACCTGGCGAGGTCGCTGCGGCCGCGCAGCGTTCGCCACAGCTCCGGAAAGGGCGCCAGCAGCGCCGAGAAGATGAAGAACAGCCCTCCGAGACCGAGCCCGGGCAGTCCCGCTGACATCAGTGCCCCTTCTCGTAGACGAGCAGGGGGCGCCCGGCGACGAACTCGTCCCAGAGCGCCTTGAGCATGAAGGCGCCGTTGACGACGCGCAGCACGAAGAAGCTCGGCATCGAGGCCAGGGCGCGGCGGACTTCACCGCGCTCGGCGGCCTGCCAGAGCACCGGCACCATCACCACCGGGGCGTCGATCAGGTAGGCGATCAGGATCAGCGGGTCGATCGCGATCGCCAGGGCGGGGATCAGGACGAGGTAGGCCAGCGAGGCCAGCAGCGCATCCCAGAAGGCGACGGCGACGATCGAGCGCAGGTAGCCGAGGCGCAGCAGCGAGCGCTTGTGCAGGCGCACGTTCTGGACGAAGCCATGCGACCAGCGGCGCAGCTGCTTGCTGATGAAGGCGTAGTTGTGCGGCTCGATCGGATAGGAGACCGCCTCGGGGAGGAAGCGGACCTTGTGGCCGGCCTCGTAGACGGTCCAGGTCAGGTCCATGTCCTCGGCCATCGTCCGCGTCGACCAGCCGCCGAGAGCGCGCAGCTCCTCGGTCCGGTAGATCGAGAAGCAGCCCGAGGAGATCAGCGGCTTTCCGTAGTGGTCCTGGACCCGCTTGAAGAACCCGAAGGCGAGCAGGTACTCGACGTAGCGGCCCCGCTCCCAGATCGAGTGCACGAAGCGCGGCAGGACCGAGCCGCAGGCGGCCGTCACCTCGCGGTCCTCGAAGGCGGGCAGCAGCCGCTCGATCGCCTCGGGGTCGAGCGTGGTGTCGGCGTCGATCGCCATCACCATCTCGGTCCGGACCTGCTCCAGCGCGAAGCTCTGGGCGCCGGCCTTCGAGCCCGTGTTCTGGGGCGGGCGCAGGACCTTCACCCCGAGGGCTTCGGCGACCTCGGCCGTGGCGTCGGTCGAGCAGTCGTCGATCGCGACGATCTCGTCCGGGACGCGGGTCTGCCCCTGCAGGGAGCGGATCGTGTCGGCGATCGAGTCCGCCTCGTTGTAGGCGGGGATGATCACCGTCAGCTCGCCCCCATGCCCGGTGGCTCTTGCGCTCTCGTTCATCCCGGCTACAACGATCCGCTGCGGGAGGCGTCAGCCCATTGCGGTCGGCCTTGGACGGGAAATCGACCCTCAGCGAGGGCGGACGCGGAAGCGGGCCAGGGCGGGCGAGCGGTCGCGGTTGCCGGCGCCGTCGATCGCGAAGACGCGGAAGGTGTGGCGGCCGGGCGCCACGAGGTAGGCACGGGGTGAGCGGCAGGGGCGGAAGGGCTGCCGGTCGAGGCGGCAGCGGAAGCGGGCCCCGGGCTCAGAGGCGCTGAAGGCGAAGGTGACGCGGCGGCGCGGGACGGAGGCGAAGAGCAGGGCCGCCGGGCGACGGCGGAAGGTGGTCACGGGAGGCGTACGGTCGGGACGAGGCGGCCGGGACACCCGCGGGGGCACGACCTGAGGCGGCAGCGGTGGCGGGGGGCCGGTTTCGGGTTCCGGCTCGGGGTCGGGCGGCGTGCTGGGCGGGCGGAAGCTGTTCGGGGCGCGTTCTTCGACCGACTCGCAGCCGATCGGCGGGCCGTCGGTATGCGGCGCGAAGTCGATCAGCGCCGTGTCGAAGCCCTCGCCGCAATCGACGGTCGGGTCGGAGTCGCCGGAGTTGACGAGCAGGTGGTCGTTGCCGGCGCGGGCGAGGTAGTTGTCCGGCCCGGCCCGGCCCAGCAGCTGGTTCGGGCCGGCGTCGCCGAGGAGGTTGTCGCCGAGGCTGGTGCCCTCGACGTCCTCTATTTCCTGCAGCGTCGTCAGCTGGGCGGCACTCGCGCAGCTCGGTTCGCCCTGCGGTCCGATCAGGCCGGCTCTCTCCTGCAGCATGTCGATCGCGACTCCGGTTCCGAAGTTGGCCCAGTTGGCGTTGTCGCGGTCGGGGCCGCCGTCGATCAGGTCACCGTCGCAGACGGCGTTGGAGATGAAGAGGTCCTCACCGGGCCCGGCGTCGAGCTGGTCGTCGCCGCCGTTGTTCGGCAGTGCGTCGTCACGGCCTCCGGCGGCCACGGTGTCGTTCCCCGCGCCGTCGATGAGCGTGTCTTCGGTCTCGCCGCCGGTGAGCGAATCGCCATCCTGGTTCCCGAGCAGCACGATCGAGACGGTCTCGGGGAAGCCCGGGGCGAGGAGGACGTCGTCGCCCGCGTGGCCGGCGAGGAGGACCGAGTCGGGGGCCTCCGGCACCGCGCAGGTTACGGTGCTCCCCGTAGGCGCGGCGCAGCCTCCGGCGGTGCCGGGCTCGAATGCTCCCTCGCCGCCGGCTGCCAGCGAGAAGGTGACCGCGCCGGGCGAGTAGCTCGCCGTGACCCGGTCGTCTACGTCGCTGCCCGTCAGGTACAGGGCGGGGCCGGCGCTCGAGCTCGGCGCCATGATCCCGACGGCGATCGCCCCGGGGTCGCGGGGGTCGATTTCCTCGCCGCCCAGCTCGCAGTCCTCGGTGGTGACGTCGACGCAGCCGTCGCCGTCCGCGCCACCGCGGGCGACGTCGCCGCCGCCTTCCCCGTCGATCAGATCGGCGCCGCCCCCGCCGTGGAAGGTCTCCGCGCCCGCGGTGCCGACGAGGTAGTCGGGGAAGGGAGTGCCGATCACCGCCTCGAAGGCGCTGAAGTCGGTTGCCGGCGCGAGCGGCATGTCGACTCCACCGCCGGAGGGGGCGAGGCCGTTGTTGGCGAAGTCGTCGCCGAGGTCGACGTAGACGCCGCGTCCCTCGGCGCCCGCCGGGAAGCCCGCGTCGGTGAAGAAGGAGCCGGCGTTGGGAAAGCCCGGCGTCGCGCCGGTCGCGAAGCTGAGGGTGTCGGTGCCGCCGCCCGAGTCGCCGAGGGCGTCGACCGTCGCGTCGCCGCGGGCCAGGTCGTCGCCCCCTTCGCCGTCGAGGGAGTCGGCGCCGAAGCCGCCGAACAGCCTGTCGCCGCCCGGGCCGCCGCGCAACCGGTCGTCGCCGACGCCGCCGAAGAGGCGGTCGGCTCCTTCGCCGCCGAAGAGGCTCTCGTTGCCGCGCTGGCCGTAGAGCAGGTCGTCGCCGCCTTCGCCGTAGGCGGTGGTGACGCCGCGCGGCAGCCGGATCACGTCGGCGCACGGCGTGCCGACGATCGTCGCCCCGACCATTTCGGGCCCTTCGGCGCAGCTCGGCGCGGCGCCCGCGGCGCCGGGGAGGGTCAGAAACACGACAAGCGGCAGCGCCGCCAGGGTGAGGAGCCGGCGATATCCCATGCTCACAACTACCCACCCAGATTGGCCCTACTCCGCCCTAACGAGCCAGGTAGCCCCCGTCGACGGGGAGGATCGCCCCGGTTATGAAGGAGGCGGCGTCGGAGGCCAGGAAGCAGATCGCCTCCGCGACCTCGCTGGGCTCGCCCAGCCTCCCCATCGGGTGCGCGGCCTGCATCGGCTCGACGTAGTCCTCGGGCAGCGCCGCGACGGCCTCGGTTCGGATCGTCCCCGGGGCGACCGCGTTGACCCGGATCCCGCGCGGCGCCAGTTCGACCGCGAGGTGCTTGGTCAGGCCGGAGGCGACGAACTTGGCGGGGCCGTAGGCGGCCTGGCTGGACTGGCCGGCGACGCCGGAGATCGAGGAGAGGCAGACGATCGAACCGCCTCCGGAGCCCATCGCTTCGACCGCGAACTTGCACGTGAGGAACATCCCGCGGCCGTCGATCGCCATCACCTCGTCCCATTCCTCGGCGCTGGCCCCCTCGATTCCGCTCAGCGGGATGATCCCGGCGTTGGCGACGAGGGTGTCGAGGGCGCCGAAGCTCTCGACTGCGGCGGCGACGATCCTGCGCGCGTCCTCCTCGGTGGAAACGTCGCCGAGCACGGTCACGACCTCGACTCCCGCGCCCAGGCTCGCGGCGGCCTGCTGCAGGCCCGGCTCGTCGACGTCGTTGAGGACCAGCCGCGCTCCCTCGCGGGCGAAGAGCTCGGCGCACGCTCTGCCGATCCCCTTGGCGGCGCCGGTGACGATCACCGACCTCCCCTCCACTCGTCCCCGCTTCATCTTGCGCTAACGCTATTCGCTTTACCGGCTATAGCCTTGAGCGGTGCATCGCGCTCTAACTTCCCTGATCGCAGTTCTCGCCCTCGCGCTTCCCGCCGGCGCCGGCGCCCATGTGACGTTGGAGCCCCGGGAAGCGCCGGCCGGCGCCTTCACCGCCCTCGACGTGAGGGTTCCCAACGAGAGCGATGAACTGGCGACGACGAAGGTGGTCGTCGAGTTTCCGCCCGGCTTCACCTACGCCCTCTACCAGCCGATAGCGGGCTGGTCGGTGGAGGTGGAGACGTCGAAACTCACCGAACAGGTCGGTCGGGTTGTCTGGACCGCCCAAAGCGATAGAGCGGCGATCCAGCCGCAGCAGTTCAAGGACTTCCCGATCGGGGTGCAGCTTCCCGGGCGGGCCGGGAACACGCTGACGTTCAAAGCGACGCAGACCTACGAGGGCGGGGAGGTGGTCCGCTGGACCGGTGGCCCGAGCTCGGAATCACCGGCGCCGCAGGTCCTCCTCACCGACGATCGGGAGGGGCGCCCTGGCGCCACGGGGGAAGGGCAATCCGCAGAGGACTCCGGCGGTGACGGCGACGGCCTTGCCATCGCGGCTTTGATCGTCGCCATCCTTGGCCTCCTGGTCGGCGGCGCGGCACTGGCTCGTACGCTGCGAACGACCAGGGGAACCCCGAACACGAACGAAGGGAGCACGATGGCAACGCAGGTCATAAGCGGCACCGACTTCATCACCGTGTCCACGCAGGACTACGAGCGGGCGGCGAGGTTCTACGGCGAGACGCTGGGCCTCGAGCTCTCGAAGCGGTGGGGGGAGATGCCCGCCGGCGAGTTCGAGACGGGGAACCTGACGATCGCGGTGATGCAGTCGGACGCCTTCGGGATCGAGTTCCGCGCCAACAACCACCCGATCGAGTTCCACGTCGACGACTTCGAGGCGGCGAAGGCGGAGCTGGAATCGCGCGGCATCGAGTTCCGGGGCGACACCCTCGACTCGGGCGTCTGCTTCCAGGCCTTCTTCGAGGATCCGGATGGCAATGCGCTGGCGATCCACCACCGCTACGCGGCGCCCTAGTCGGTCCACCAGTCGCGCTGGCCTTCGACGTCGTCGCGCGGGTTCTCGCCGAGGTTGGGCGCGCCGATGACGAAGATCTCGAGGCCCTCCGGCCCGGCCTCGTAGCCTCGCCAGGTGCCGGGCGGGACGCGGACCGCGTCCCATTCGGAGAGCTCGACGATCTCGTCGTCGAGCTTCATCCGCCCGCTCCCGCGCAGGACCACGTACAGCTCCTCCTGCTCCTCGTGCGTGTGGCCGTAGGGAAAGCGATAGTTGGGCGGGATCCGCTGGTAGCCCAGGCCGGACTTCTCGAGCTCGAGCGCCTTGGTCGCCAGGCGGAACTCCAGGTCCGGCGCGCCGTCGAAGTTGGACCCGACGTCCTCCAGGTCCCGCTTGAGGTTCTTGTGCGTGAACGGCACGGCGCGATCCTATTCGGGAGCGGGCGGGCGCGGAGAGGTCGGTCGGCTCCTGGACCTCTGGATCGCGTCGCGCACCAAGGTGCCGTCCGCCAGCGCCGACAGGCCGCGCGAGCCGTCGAAGGTCGTGTTGACGGCCCCGATCCACTCCTCGGGCGTGTGCTCCCGCGGCTCGGTGCCGCGCAATGCGGCGATCCGCTCCCCGCCGGCATAGAAGTGCCGGAGGACATTGGGCGGGAGCGTCAGGGGCCTCATGCGCCGACCCTAGCGGCGCGCGCTCAAGCTAAATGAGTAGAAACCCGATCAGGTTCTGTACATTTATGGAGGTGACCGCGTTCCAGCTCACTCCGGACCTCGAGCACCTGGACGCCCAGGGCGTGCTCGAGTACGCGGTCGAGCGCTTCCATCCCCGCCTCGTCGTGGCCTGCTCGTTCCAGAAGGAGGCCTCCGTCGTGCTGGATCTGATCCTGCGCGCGGCGCCCGACGCGCGGATCTTCACGCTCGACACCCACGTCCTGTTCCCGGAGACCTACGCGACGTGGAAGGCCGTCGAGGAGCGCTACGGGATCGAGGTCGAGGTCTTCCAGGGCCCCAGCCTCGGCCGCCAGGCCGCCGACCACGGCGACCGGCTGTGGGAGCGCGACCCGGACGCCTGCTGCGACCTGCGCAAGGTCCAGCCGCTCAACCGCGCGCTGGCCGACGTCGACGCCTGGGTCGCCGGCCTGCGCCGCGACCAGTCGCCGTCACGGGCGCGCACCCCGAAGCTCGCGTGGGACGCCAAGCACGAGCGCTGGAAGTTCAACCCGCTCGCAGACTGGACGGACAAGGACGTGTGGCGCTACATCGCCGAGCACGACCTGCCGTACAACCCGCTCCACGACCAGGGCTACCCGACGATCGGCTGCACGCACTGCACCGTCCCGGGCGCCGGGCGCGAGGGCCGCTGGGCCGGCACCGGCAAGACCGAGTGCGGCCTGCACGCCTAGGCCCCCGCGACCACCCCTGAGTCGAACAGCCGCCCGATCTCGCCCTCGCCGAGCCCGAGCACATCGGCCAGGATCGCCTCCGTGTGCTCACCCAGCGCGGGCGCCGGCCGCGCGGGCATCCGCCCCGCGGCGGTGAGCTCCAGCGGCGAGGCCGGCACGAGGTAGGAGCCGATCCCCGGCTGCTCGATCGTCGAGAACATCGGGTTCTCCTCCGACGCGCGCGGATCCTCCTCCACGAGCTGGCGGAACGTCTGGTAGGGACCCCACGAGACGCCCGTGCCCTCGAAGGCGGCCCGTACCTCCTCGAGCGTGCGCGCCTCGAACCACGGCC
>DATIMV010000062.1:0-5875 GCA_035474955.1 Solirubrobacterales bacterium | reverse complement strand
GCTCGAAGAGCGACAAGCCGAAGATGCAGCCGGCGGGGCAGGCGCTTCAGGATGCCGGCATCCGTTACGAGGTGCGGGTGATGAGCGCGCACCGCGACCCGGAGAAGGTGCGCGAGTACTGCCACGCCGCGCGCATGCGCGGCCTGCGGGTGCTGATCGCCGGCGCCGGGATGTCGGCGGCGCTGCCCGGCGTCGCCGCCGCCCACACCGACCTGCCGGTGATCGGGGTGCCGATCCTCGGCAAGAGCCTGGGCGGCCTCGACGCCCTGCTCTCCGCGGTCCAGATGCCGCCCGGCGTCCCGGTCGCCTGCGTCGCGATCGACGGGGCGAAGAACGCCGGCATCCTTGCGGCAAGGATCATCGGTGCGTGAGCTGAACGCGTGATCGCGAGGTACACGCGGGAAGCGATCGGCGCCGTCTGGACCCAGCAGGCGAAGCTGGAGACCTGGCTCGAAGTCGAGCTGGCGGCGACCGAGGCCTGGGCGGCGGAGGGAGTCGTTCCCGAGGAGGCGGCGCGGGAGGCTCGCGAGAAGGCGGCCTTCACGGTCGAGGCGGTCGAAGAGCGGGAGAAGGTGACCGACCACGACGTCGCCGCCTTCGTCGACGTCGTGGCTCAATCCGTAGGCGAGCACGGTCGCTGGATCCACTACGGCCTCACCTCCTCCGACGTGCTCGACACGGCGCTGGCGGTGCAGCTGCAGCGGGCGGGGAAGATCGTCCTCGCGAGTGCCCGCGACTACCGCGACGCCCTGGTCGAGCGGGCGCTGGAGCACCGCGACACCCTCTGCGTCGGCCGCACCCACGGCGTTCACGCCGAGCCGACCACCTTCGGCCTGCGGCTGGCGGGCTTCGCCTTCGAGGCCGACCGCAACCTCGAGCGGCTGGAGGAGGCGTTCGCGCAGCTGCGCTTCGGCAAGCTCTCCGGCGCCGTCGGCACCTACGCCTCGGTCCCCCCCGCGGTCGAGGCGCGGGTGATGGAGAAGCTCGGGCTGGAGCGCGAGGACGTGGCGACCCAGGTCGTCCCCCGCGACCGCCACGCCGTCCTGCTGACGGCGATCGCGATCGCCGGCGCCGGCCTCGAGCGCTTCGCGACCGAGGTGCGGAACCTGCAGAAAACCGAGGTGCGCGAGGTCGAAGAGCCGTTCGCCGCCGGCCAGAAGGGCTCCTCGGCGATGCCCCACAAGCGCAACCCGATCCGCACCGAGCGGATCACCGGCCTCGCCCGGGTCCTGCGCGGCTACTCGCAGGCGGGAATCGAGAACGTCGCCCTCTGGCACGAGCGCGACATCTCCCACTCCGGCGCCGAGCGGGTGATCCTCCCCGACGCGACGATCGGCCTCGACTACATGCAGGACCTGGCGGCCAAGGTCGCCGCCGGGATGAAGGTGAACGAGGAGCGGATGCGCGAGAACCTCGGTCTCACCCACGGCGCCCTGTTCAGCCAGCGGGCGCTGACGGCGCTGGTCGAGTCGGGGATGACCCGCGACGACGCCTACCGGGTGGTCCAGGAGAACGCCCAGCGCGCCTGGGACACCCGGACCGAGTTCCGCGACCTGATCGGCGAGGCGGCGCCGGACCTCGACCTCGACGCCGTCTTCGACTACGGCGCCTACCTGACGCACCTGCCCGAGATCTTCGAGCGGCTCGAAGCGCTGCGATCCTGAGTCCATGACCGAGCAGCTCGAGGCCGACGTCGCGATTGTGGGCGCCGGCCTTGCCGGGCTGGTCGCGGCCCGGAGGCTGGCGGCGGCCGGCCTGCGACCGCTGGTGCTGGAGGCGCGAGACCGGGTCGGAGGGCGGATCCTCAACGAGGAGATCGGCGACGGCAAGGTGGTCGAGGTCGGCGGCCAGTGGATCGGGCCCGGCCAGGAGCGGATCGCGGCGCTCGCCACCGAGCTCGGGGTCACCACCTTCCCCACCCACGACGAGGGACGGCACCTGCTCGAGGTCGGCGGCAAGCGGACCTCCTACGCCGGCGCCCTCACCGACGCCCGGGTCGAGCTGCTGCGCGACCTCTCCCGCGCCGTCTCGCCGCTGGCGCTGGCCGACCTCGAACTGGCGCGAGCGCGGCTCGACCGGATGGCGCGGCAGGTGCCGCTCGACGCACCCTGGGCGGCGCCGAAGGCGCGCCGCTGGGACGAGCAGACCTTCGCCAGCTGGCTTCGGCGGAACACCCGCAGCGCCGCCGCGCGCACCCTCCTCGGACTGGCGACCGAGGCGGTCTGGGCGGCCGAGCCGGCCGACGTCTCGCTCCTCCACGTCCTCTTCTACGCGCACTCCGGCGGCGGCTTCAACCGCCTGCTCGGCACCGGCGGCGGCGCCCAGCAGGACCGCTTCCACGGCGGTTCACAGCGAATCCCGCTGCTGCTGGCGGAGCAGCTCGGAGAGGAGCAGCTGCGGCTGGGCGCACCGGTACGGCGGATCGAGCACGGCAGCGAGGGGGTCGTTCTCCATGCCGGCGACGAGCCGCACGCGACCCTGACCGTCCGCGCGAAGCGCGCGATCGTCGCGGTGCCGCCGACCCTCGCCGGCCGGATCGCCTACGACCCGCCGCTGCCGGCGCTGCGCGACCAGCTGACCCAGCGGATGCCGCAGGGGACCGTGATCAAGACGATGGCGATCTACGAGGAGCCGTTCTGGCGAAGGGACGGCCTCTCCGGGCAGGCGGCCACCGACGTCGGCCCCGCCCGCGTCGTCTTCGACAACTCGCCCCCCGACGGCAGCCCCGGCGTCCTCCTCGGCTTCCTCGAGGGACGGCTCGCCCGTGAGTGGGGAGGCCGCCCGGCGGCGGAGCGGCAGCAGGCGATCCTCGCCGGCCACGCGCGCCTCTTCGGCGAGCGGGCGGCGGCGCCGCAGCAGTTCATCGAGCGCGTCTGGGCCGACGAGGAGTGGACGCGCGGCTGCTACGGCTGCCTGATGACGACCGGCGGCTGGACCGAATACGGCCGCGCCCTGCGGGCACCGATCGGCTCCCTCCACTGGGCCGGCGCCGAGACCGCCACCGTCTGGAACGGCTACATGGACGGCGCGGTGCAGTCGGGGGAGCGAGCCTGCGAAGAGGTGGTCAGCGCACTCGCGGGTGGTTAGGCTGGCCAGCATGATCCTCTACACCTGCGGCACGAAGAAGATGGGGCCTGGTTTCGCCCACCCTTGCGCGAAGGCCGGCAAGGCCCTCGACGCGGCGGGCTACGAGTACGAGCTGAAGACGGTCGGCGGCTACCGGATGATGCCCTGGACCTGGGGCAGCCGGGAAAAGGACCGGGCTGAGATCAAGAAGCTCAGCGGCCAGGAAGACGTGCCGATCCTCGTCCTCGACGACGGCGAGGTGATCTCCGGCTCCGGCACGATCGCCAGCTGGGCGAAGGAGCACCCGCACTCCCCCGCCAAGTCCGGCGGCTGACGGCTGCTTATGCCTGATCGGTCATCAGTGCAACGGCGAGGCTGACCAGGAAAAAGAGCTGGATGTAGAACAGTTTGTCGAGCCGATCCGTGAACCTGTGGAATTCGGCGCCGACTTTCGATTCGAAGCGCTCAGATCGAGCGGCGCTTTCATCGAATCGTCTATTCATCTCGCCGAAGCGCTGATTCATTTCCGCCTTGGTGGCCGTTTCCTCAATCCGCCGGCTCAGTTCGTCCAGCCGCTCGTCGTTCCAGTTCTCCACGTCTGCCTCCCTCTCCAGAAGTGCCTCCATGGGAGGAGTGTAGACAAAAAGATTCGGAACGTGTTGTCAGACCGCAACCGGCTCGCGGGCCGGCTGGCGGTCGGTGACCACGACCGGGGTTCCCTCTTTCGGCGAGAGGGTGATGTTGCGGCGGCCGGTGCGCTCGGGGCGCGGGCTCGCCTTGCGCAGCTCGCAGCGGGTCAGCACCTCGCGGAGGACGATCCGCATCTCGAACTCGGCGAAGGCGGCGCCGATGCAGCGACGGACGCCGCCGCCGAAGGGGATCCAGGCGTAGGTGTCGGGGCCATCGCCGAGGAAGCGCTCGGGCTTGAAGGCGAACGGCTCGGGATAGAGGTCGGCGCGGGTGTGGGTGAGCCAGATCGCCGGGGTGACGTCGGTCCCGGCGGGCAGCGTCGTCCCATCGGCAACAAGCTCCTTCGCTAGTCGCCGGCCCGCCAGCGGAATCACCGGCCGCAGCCGCAGCGACTCGGAGATCGTCGCCCGCAGGTAGTCCTCCTCCCCAGCCGCCAATGACTCGCGCAGGCGCGCCAGCTCCGCCGGGTGGCGCAGCAGCAGGTCGAAGGTCCAGGCGAGGGCGGTCGCGGTCGTCTCGTGCCCGGCCAGAAGCAGCGTCATCAGCTGGTCGCGCAGCTCACGGTCCTCCATCCGCGAGCCGTCCTCGAACTCGGCCAGCATCAGCATCGAGAGGATGTCCTCTCTCTCTTCGAGGTCGGGGCGCTCGCGGTGCTCGGCGATCTCCGCCATCAGCAGCTCGTCGACTTCGCGCAGCTCGCGCTCGAAGTGGGCGAACATGCCGCGGCCGCCGAAGCGCTGCAGCACCAGCCCCAGCACCTGCCGTCCCGGCGAGGCCGTTTCCTGCAGCACGGTCCCGAGCATCCCCCGCAGCCGGTCGAGCCGCGGCCCGCTGGAGACGCCGAAGACGACCCGCAGGATCACCTCCAGCGTCACCGCCTGCATCCGCGTGTGGATCGGGAACTCCTCGCCGAGCGGCCAGGAGTCGATCTCGGCCTCGACGATCTCGCTCACCGTCGCCTCGTAGGAGCGCATCCGCTCGCCGTGGAAGGGCGGCAGCATCAGCCGGCGGCGGCTGAGGTGCTCGGCCCCTTCCTGGATCAGCAGCGATTTGGAGCCGAGGATCGGCTCGAGGATGATGTTGCGCCCCGGCGGCAGGCCGTGCTCGCGCTCCTGGTAGAGCGCCTTGATCGCGGCCGGGTCGCTGATCAGGACCATCGGCCGCTCGAAGCCGAGGAAGCGGACGCTGAATGAATCGCCGAACTGGCGGCGGCAGTCCTGCATGAAGGCGATCGGGCGAAAGGCCCAGCGCAGCATCTGCACCAGCGGCGGTGCGTTCGGTTCGGGCGGGAGCGCCACGGATCCAGCATCGCAGAGTGCGGAGGATGCGGGGTGTGATGAAGGTCGCAGACACGGCGCGGAACGGCTCCGCTCTCCGTCCAGCTAGCATCGCGCCCCATGCCAACCGTTGCCGATTTGAACCTTCTTTCCTCAGGAAAGGTCCGCGAGATCTACGAGTGGGACGACGACCTGCTGATGGTCGCCTCGGACCGCATTTCCACCTACGACGTCGTGATGCCGACGCCGATCCCCGACAAGGGCAAGGTGCTGAACCGGATGTCGGTCTTCTGGTTCGGGCTGACCGAGGACATCGTCCCCAACCACTTCATCTCCGAGGACGTGCCCGAGGAGGTCGCCGAACGGGCGATGCGGGTGAAGAAGCTCGAGATGTACCCGGTCGAGTGCGTCGTCCGCGGCTACCTCTCCGGCTCGGGCTGGAAGGAATACAAGGAAGGCGGCGCGGTTTGCGGGATCGAGCTGCCCTCCGGCCTGGTCGAGTCCGACCAGCTGCCGGAGCCGATCTTCACCCCCGCGACCAAGGCCGAGGTCGGCGACCACGACGAGAACGTCGACTTCGACCGCGCGGCCGAGATCATCGGCGACCGGCCCCTGATGGAGGACCTGCGGCGGGCCTCGCTCGAGCTCTACCAGCACGCCTCCGTGCACGCCGAGGCACGCGGCATCATCCTCGCCGACACGAAGTTCGAGTTCGGGGCCTCCCCCGGGGCCGAGGTGGTGCTGGGCGACGAAGTCTTCACCCCCGACTCCTCCCGATTCTGGCCGGCCGACGAATACGAGCCCGGCCGGCCCCAGCGCTCGTTCGATAAGCAGTACCTACG
>DATIMV010000061.1:0-21904 GCA_035474955.1 Solirubrobacterales bacterium | reverse complement strand
CGGCGTCTTCGACGTGGGAAGGCAGCCCGGCGCCGAGCCGGCCGGCGACGAACTTGACCATCGGCGAGTAGGCGACCACCAGCCGCTCGCGGGCGGAATCGTCCCCCGCGCCCTTGTAGCGGCGCCACAGGTCGCGGAGCTCGACCTCTTTCACGCCCGTTTCCATCAGCCGATTCTACGGTGGTTTGCAGGGATTTGTCTCATGCGCGGGGGTGGCTTGCAGCGTAGGTGTCACGCAGTCTCGCTGCATCTACCCGGGTGTAGACCTGGGTGGTCGAGATCGACGCATGACCTAGTAGCTCCTGAATCGTACGCAGGTCTGCCCCGCCCTCGAGTAGATGGGTTGCAAAGGAATGTCTAAGTGAATGGGGCGAGACCCCGGCAGCAAGCGCAGCTTCGCGCGTCCAGAGCCCGAGACGGCGGGTGACGTCGGAGTTGGAGAGGCGGCGTCCGCTCTTGGAGAGAAAGAGGGCGCGCTCGCGGGGATCGACGGCCAGGGCGCGACGCCCTTTGTCGAGGTAGCGCCGCAGCGCCCGCTGGGCAGGCTCCCCCACCGGCAGCAACCTCTCCTTCTGCCCCTTGCCCAGAACCCGCAGCTGCTCGGTCTCGAAATCCAACGCCCCCTCGTCGAGGTTGACGATCTCCTCGCAGCGCAGGCCGCAGGAGTAGGCGAGCTCCAGCATCGCCCGGTCGCGCAGCTCGAGCGGCGTGTGGGCGGGGATGCGCTCCAGCAGCGAACGCATCTGCTCGGTGGTGAGGACGTGCGGCAGCTTTTCAGAGCGCTTCGGGCTGGAGACGAGCTCGGCGGGGTTGGCGCCCACTTTTTCGGTGCGGACCAGGAACCCGTACAGCCCGCGGATCGCCGCCAGCTTGCGGGCCACCGTCGCGGGCGCAGCGCCGGCGCTGGATAGGCCGGCGCCGTAGCGGCGCACGTCGCGGTAGCGGATGTCGCCGGGGTCCAGCCCCTGCTCGGCCGCCCACTCGCCGAAGCCGCCGAGATCGACGCCGTAGGCGCGGCGAGTGCGCTCGGCGGAGCCACGGGCACGCAGGTCGCGATCGTAAGCGGCGAGCGCCGCGTCCCAGTTCATCGAGGCTTCATTCGCCCCGACCCCGCTTCGTCCTTTAGACGGAACTAACCCAGGAAGACCGGGGTGCCGACTTCTACTTCGTCGTACAGCTCTTCGACGTCCGGAATCGCCATCCGCACGCAGCCGTGGGAGGCGGCGCTGCCAAGCGACGAGGTTTCTTCGGTGCCGTGGATTCCGGCCCCTTCGTAGATCCCCATCCAGCGCGCCTTGATCGGGTTCGACGGCCCCGGCGGGATCGTCTGCCCGGCCAGCGAGCCGGCCCAATCGGATTCCGGCACGTTCCAGACCGGGTTTTCTTCCATGGATTCGATCTGGTAGAGCCCTTCCGGCGTCGCGAAGCCTTCCGCTCCGACGGCGACGGTGTAGGTCTTGGCCAGCTTCAGGTTCTTCCAGAGGCGCAGGGTGAAGGTCGAGCGGTCGAGCGTCAGGTAGCTCGGGTACTGAGCCGCGACCTCTTGTTTGGTGACTTCCGGCGCGATCGAGTGGGCATGGGCGACGACCGCGTCCGGCGCGTTGGCGTTCAGCACCGCCGCCTTCAGCTCCTTCTCCAGCAGGTTGTCGCGCAGCTTCAGACCGTCCTTGCCGGCGACCACGATGAGTTCCGCGCCGCTCGGTTCGACGTCGGCGTTCTGCGGTTCGCGGTTGATGTCTTCGGCGACCCGGCGGACGAAGCGGTTGATCGCCGGCTCGGAGTAGGTGATCCCGGGCTGGATGCTTTCCTCGACTTCGCCGCCGCTGACGTAGCGGACGAGGCGCCCCGGGATACCGCCGTCCTGGCTGTCCTCGATCGCCTCTTCGACGGCGGCATCGACGTTGGCGCGGATCTTCAGCTTCTCTCCCGCCAGCTCCCAGCTGCGGTCGCGGAAGGTGACGCGCAGCGAGCCCTGGAGTGGCGCCAGCAGCTTGCGGCGGACGAGGGCGGTGGCTTCTTCTTCGTTCAGGCCGCCGACGTCGACTCCGCCGATCGTCACTCCCTCGGCGATCTGGTCCTTCTGCGAGCTGTCGTAGGCGTAGGCGCCACCGACGACCAGCACCAGCAGCAGGGCGGCGATCAAAGCCGCGATTGAAGTCTTGGTTCCCATCTAGCTGGAGCTAACCCTCGGTAGTTCGTTTGCCGGTCATTGAAAGTCTAGGCATACGCCTGATTCGGCCAGAAGCGCCCTCTTCCCTGCAATTTCGCGTGTGCTCGTGTCTTATCGGCAGCGGCGGCGGATATCTTTCGCCAGGTGCGCACCAAGGACGAGGTTCGGGAAGAGGTCTGGGCGGCGATGGAACGCGAGAGCGTTTCCCGTTTTCCCGGCGCCGAGGGGCGCATCCCCAACTTCGCCGGCGCCAAAATGGCCGCCGAGAAGCTCGCCGGCCACCGCCTCTGGAAGCGAGCCCGGGTGATCAAGGCGAATCCCGACTCGCCGCAGACGCACGCCCGGCGGATCGCCCTTGAAGAGGGCAAGACGATGATCATGGCGGTGCCGCGCCTGCGCGACCCTCACCCGTTCCGGGTACTGGAGCCGAAGCGACTGTCAAAGGCGGCGATCAAGGAGGCGGCGACGATCAAGGGCGCGCTCAAGCACGGGCGGGTGGTGGCGCTCGACGAGCTGCCGGAGATCGACCTGATCCTCTGCGGCTCGGTCGCGGTCAACCTCAGCGGCGCCCGGATCGGCAAAGGCGGCGGCTACCACGACCTCGAGTACGGGATCCTCACCCACGCCGGCAAGATCGACGCCCACACCACCGTCACTACCACCGTGCACCCGATCCAGATCCTCCGCCAGCACCTGATGGTCACCGACCACGACCTTCCCTGCGACCTGATCGCGACCCCGCGCGCGGTGATCGAGATCGACCGCCAGTACGACCGCCCCCGGGGGATCCTCTGGGACCACCTGCAACCGCCACAGATCCGCGAGATCCCGGTGCTGGAAAGGATGGGCTATGCCTGAGCTACCCGAGTCGGAGAAGGCCCCGCTCTTTCCGGGCGCCGACTACGGCAACCCGGACCCGGATTGGCTGCGGATCGACTGGCGAGAGCACCTGCGCCGCATCGACCTGCCCGGAGCCGAGCAGGTGAACTACGTCGATTTCGGCGAGGGCGAGCCGATCATCTTCGTCCACGGGATCGCCGGCTGCTGGAGGAACTGGCTGGAGAACATCCCCTACTTCGCCCGCGGCAACCGGGTGATCGCGCTCGACCTGCCGGGCTTCGGCGAGAGCCCGATGCCAACCTGGGACATCTCGATGGGCAACTACGGGCGGCTGCTGCACGACCTCTGCGAGCGGCTCGGACTCGACCGCGTGGCGGCGCTGGTCGGCAACTCGATGGGGGGCTTCATCGCCACCGAGGCGGTGATCGACGAGCCGGAGCGGTTCGACCGGCTGGTGCTGATCTCCGCCGCGGGGATCAGCTTCGCCGAGTGGCAGGGGCGGCCGGTGAATGCCGCCAGCCGGATCGTCAAGGCAGCGACCCCCTTCCTCAGCGGCGATCGGCGCACCTACCTGACCCGCCCCCGCGGTCGCAAGTTCGCCTTCGGGCAGCTCTTCCGCAATCCCAACAAGCTGCGGCCGGAGCTGCTCTCCGAGCAGGTGCGGCCGGGACTGCAGGCTCCCGGCTTCTCCGATGCGCTGGCGTCGATCTGGGGCTACGACACCCGTGAGCGGCTGACGGAGATCGAGATTCCCACCCTCGTCGTCTGGGGCCTCAACGACCGGATCGTCCCCGTCGAAGCGGCGCTCGGGTACCAGCGCCTGATCCCGAAGTCACGTCTGGAGATCTTCGAGCGCACCGGGCACCTGCCGATGCTGGAGCGGCCGCTGCGTTTCAACCCCCTGCTCGAGGAATTCATCGAGTCCTCGCAGCCGCTGCGGCCGAGACAAGACGACATCGCCGTCGGCTAGCGCCGCGGGTCTAGGTAACCGCGCCTTCGGAGGCGGAGGAAACCGTGGCCGCGTACTTCGCCATCACGCCGCGGTCGTAGAGCGGCGCCGGCGACTCGTACTCCGCCACGCGCTTGGCGATCTCCTCGTCGGAGAGGGCAACGCTGAGGCTGCGGTTGTCGATGTCGACGGTGATCTCGTCGCCCTCGCGGATCGCGGCGATCGGGCCGCCCTTGGCGGCCTCGGGGACGACGTGGCCGATCATCAGCCCGCGGGTGGCGCCGGAGAAGCGGCCGTCGGTGACCATCGCGACGCTCTCGCCCAAGCCCTCGCCGACGATTGCCGCCGTCACCTGCAGCATCTCCCGCATCCCGGGGCCGCCGACCGGGCCCTCGTTGCGGATGACGACGATGTCGCCGGGGTTGATCTGCTGGTCCTTGACCGCGCGGAAGCACTCCTCTTCTGACTCGAAGACGCGGGCGGGGCCGGTCTGCTGCCGCCGCTCGGTGCCGGCGACCTTGACCACGGATCCCTCGGGCGCCAGGTTGCCGCGCAGGATCGCGAGACCGCCTTCTGCCTTGACCGGGTCCTCGACCGGCCGCACGACTTCCTGACCCGGCGCCTCGGTCGCGGCGGCGGCTTCCTCGCCGATCGTCTTGCCGGTAACCGTGATCGACTCACCGTGCAGGAGTCCGGCTTTGGCGAGGCGCTTGAGGATCACCGGCACCCCGCCGGCCGCGTAGAGGTCGGTGGCGATGAAGCGGCCGCCGGGCTTGAGGTCGGCGAAGAGCGGAGTCTGGCGGGAAATCCGCTCGAAGTCGTCCAGGGTCAGCTCGATCCCGAGCTCGTGGGCGAGGGCGATCAGGTGGAGGACGCCGTTCGTCGATCCGCCCGAAGCGCAGACGCAGGCGATCGCGTTTTCCAGCGAGTCGCGGGTGATGATCCTGCTCGGCCGGAGATCGTTGACGAGGACGTTGATCACCAGCTCGCCGATTTTCTCCGCCACCGTCCCCTTGTCGTCGTCTTCGGCCGGAACCATCGCCGAGCCGCCGGCGCTGATCCCCAGCGCCTCGAAGGCGCAGGCCATCGTGTTGGCGGTGAACTGACCGCCGCAGGCGCCGGCGCCGGGGCTGGCGACGCCCTCGAGCTCGCTCAGTTCCTCGTCGCTCATATCGCCGGCGTTGTGGGCGCCGATCGCCTCGAAGATGTCGAGGATGGTGACGTCACGGCCGTGCCAGTGGCCGGGGGCGATCGAGCCGCCGTAGAGCAGGACCGAGGGGACGTCGAGCCGGGCCAGCGCCATCGCGCAGCCCGGGATCGTCTTGTCGCAGGCGCAGAGGGCGACGATCGCGTCGAACTGGTAGCCACGCGCCATCAGCTCGATCGAGTCGGCGATCACCTCGCGGCTGACCAGCGAGGCCTTCATCCCCTGGGTGCCCATCGTCACCCCGTCGGAGACGGCGACGGTGTTGAACTCCATCGGCGTGCCGCCGGCCGCACGGACGCCAGCTTTGACGTGCTCGGCCAGCCCGCGGAGGTGGAAGTTGCAGGGCATCGCCTCGGTCCAGGTGTTGGCGATTCCGATCGTCGGCTTCTTCAGGTCCTCGTCGCTGAACCCGATCCCCTTCATGTAGGCGCGCGAGTGGGCGCGGTCGGGGCCGTCGAAGACGGTCGCGGAACGTGGCCGGGGAAGTTTGGTCGTGGTGTCGCCGTTCGTGCTCATGGGGGCCAATCTACTGAGGGGAGGAAGGCCGCGATTGCCGCTTTTGGGGATTCCGGAGAACCGAAATGCTCAGCCGAGGCCAAAGACGTCCACCGGCCCGGCCCCGGCACCGATTCCGCGCAAGCCGTTCCGCACGGCTTCCGAGGTGATCTGACGGGCCCCTTCGGCAGCCTCGAGCGGGCTTCTCCCAAGCGCGAGGAAGGCCGCCAGAGAGGAAGAGTGCGTACAACCGGAGCCGTGCGCGGCGCCATCGGGGTGCCGCTCCCCAGGGACCTCCACGACCTCGCTTCCGTCGCAGAAAACGTCGACGATCTCCTCGCTGTGGCCGCCGGTAACGACCGCGACCCTTGGGCCCATCGCGAGGAGCGCCCGCGCCAGCTCCGCCTGGCTTGCCCCCTCCCCCAGCCCCGTCAGCGCCCGCGCCTCGGGGATATTGGGAGTGACCACCGTCGCCAGCGGCAGCAGCTTCTCCGCCAGTGCCCGGCGCGCCTCATCGTCGAGCAGCTGCGCGCCGCTCTCAGCGATCATCACCGGGTCGATCACGACCGGTGCCTCGCCCACGTAACCCAGCGCCTCGACCACGGCCTCGACCGTCTCTGCCGTCCCCAGCATCCCGATCTTCACCGCGTCGACACCGATGTCCTCAGCGACCGCCCTCACCTGGGCGACGATGATCCGCGGCGAAATCGCCTCCACCGCCTCCACCGCGACAGTGTTTTGCGCCGTGATCGCCGTGATCGCCGTCATCCCGTGCACCCCGACCCGCGCGAACGCCTTCAGGTCGGCCTGGATCCCGGCGCCCCCGCCGGAGTCGGAGCCGGCGATGGAGAGAACTGCGGGGACGTGAGCAGCCGGATCAGTCCCCATCGACGCTCGCGATCAGATCAGAGATCTGCAACAACGTGATGAAAGCCGCAGCAGGCTCTTCGATCAACACCCGGGGCAGCGCTCGATATCCATCCCGTTCGGGCGCATAGTCGGGAAGCATGAGCATCGCCGCCTGATAGATGGCCCCTACGGGGTCCGGTTCATGCTGACCAATCCACAGGTAGGTCTCGATGAAGCGCGTCCGCACGGAGGCCGGGATCCCGTACAAGACGGGATCCTCCGAGGTCTTCTCTGCGACCCCCAGCAGGATGAGAAAGTCCAACGCAACAAGACTCGCCAGTTTCGACTCCTCGCCGCACTCTTGCCGCTCCAGATCGATGCTTTTCGCGTTCAGCATCAGCTGGCGAAAGTGTTCTATCCGAGAGTCCCAAGCCAGTTGCCGGACTGCCTCCGGCGAAAATTGCTGCGTCCGGTCAAATCGCAATCTCATCGTCCTCTGTTCGGACACGAAGCCCTCGACCGGGTCTACCTGATCCAAAGGCAGGGCAAACCAGCCCTCCGATGCCTTGACGTCCCAGAGGACCACGACAACCAGATCCGCGCTCCGCGACCAGCGCAGGGCATGGTCGAAGGTGACGGACATGCGGAGGTCTCCCGAGGCGGTCTGATATCGCTCGAGGACTGCGGTCCCTTTGACCTGGAGCCAGAGACGACTCGCGTCCATCCGGCCGGCGTGACTGGTCTGCACCAGCAGATCCTCACCGTAATCCTGGGACACGACTTCGGCGGCGTAACCCGCCTGCGCGACCACCCCCATCACAGCCGCAACCGCCTGGTCACTGACGACATGACTCTCGGGCCGCGCGGGCATCTACAGAAATATCGCGTATCGGACACCAATCAAGCCTCCCCGCTCAACAGAGTGCGGCAGTACGTTCCCGTCGTTGAGCAAGTGAGATAGCCGAGCAGCTCGAGGCGGGCAAGCGCGGCAGCCGCAGCCGGGCCGGAGAGGCCGGTGGAGGTGGAGACGGCATCGCAGGTGAGCTCCCCCGCTTCGACCGCGACGAGCGCCATCTGGAGCTGCGGATCCAGGGTCGGCCCGCCGCGCTCCAGTTTTCGCCGACCGGGGCCGAGCATTGCGTCGAGGACGTCCTGGGCGTCGCGGATGACGTGGGCGCCGGCGGCGAGGAGGGCGTTGGGGCCGGCGGAGGTGCGGGAGGTGACCGGGCCGGGGACGGCGCCGAGGTCGCGGCCGAGGTCGGCGGCGAGGTCCATCGTGATCAGCGAGCCGGAGCGGGTGGCGGCCTCGACGACCACGGTCATTCCGGCCAGCGCCGCCATGATCCGGTTGCGGGCCGGGAAGGTCCAGCGCCAGGGCGGCGCGCCGGGCGGGAACTCGGAGACCACCAGGCCGGTCTCGCAGATTCGCCGCCAGAGCGAGCGGTGCGAGGCGGGATAGGCGACGTCGGGGCCGCAGCCGAGGACGGCGATCGTGCGACCGGCGTCGATGGCGCCGCGGTGGGCGCAGCCGTCGATTCCGAAGGCGAGGCCGCTGACCACGGTCATCCCCGCGGCGGCAAGCTCCCTCCCCAGCTCGCGGGCGATCTCGCGGCCGTAGGAGGTGGCGCGGCGGGCACCGACGATCGTCACGACCTCATACGGCTCCAGGCCGTCGAGCAGCTTTGGGCTGCCGCGTCCGATCAGCGCCCAGGGAGCATCGGCGGCATCCCGCAGCGGCGCCGGGTAGAGCTCGTCGTGGCGGCAGCAGGCCCAGCAATTGGCCAGCGTCAGCTCTTCGCCCATCTTCTCCTCGGGCAGGGCGGCAACCCGCGCCAGCAATTGCTCCGCCACCTTGGAAGCGGCGACCTCGACCAGCTCCTCATTCGAGAGGCGCAACAGTTCCGGCGAGCGCGACCCGACCTCACCGGTTGCGATCTTCTCCACGTACGGACCCAGGGCGGCCAACAGCCAGGATCGACGCAGGCAATCGAGGCAGGCCCGCGGCTCAGCCATTGTCGCGCCTCCGCAACTGCAGAGCCTGCGCCATCTGCTCCTCGCCGATTTCGCCTACCTCCGCGAGGTCGGCGAGCGTCTGCGCCAGGCGCAGCGCCCGATCGTGAGCGCGGCCGCTGAGCCGCTGGCGCGCGTAGAGGTCGGCCAGCAGCGCCGCCGCCTCGGGGCTGAGCGGGCACGCCCGCGCCTCGGTTGGCGTCATCTCCGCGTTGCAACGCCCCTGGCCCAGGCGCCGCTCCTGGCGCTCGCGCGCCGCGCAGACCCGGTCCTGCACGGCCGCCGACGACTCTCCCGGCGGGCCGCCGATCTCGGCCGGGCTCGGCTGCCGCACCGCGGCGAGGATGTCGATGCGATCCGCCAGCGCGCCGCTCAGCTTGCCCTGGTACCGCTGAACGTCATACGGAGCGCAGGTGCAGTCGGGGTCGGTCTCGCCCCTCCCGCAGGGGCAGGGGTTGGCCGCGGCGACGAGCATGAACCGGCAGGGAAGGCTGCGGCGGCCGCCGGCTCGGGCGATCGAGACTTCTCCCGCCTCCAGCGGCGCCCGCAGCGCCTCCAGCGCGTCGCGCCTGAACTCGCAGAGCTCATCGAGGAAGAGGACGCCGCGATGGGCCAGCGTCGCCTCCCCGGGCCGCGGCGGGGTGCCGCCGCCGATCAACCCCGCGGCGCTGATCGTGTGGTGAGGCGCGCGGAAGGGCCGGCCTCCTGCAAGGGCGGACTCCAACCGCCCGCAGGCGCTGGCGATCCGCGCCACCTCCAGCGCCTCGGTCGGAGCAAGCGGCGCCAGGATCGAGGGCAGGCGGCTGGCCGCCAGCGACTTCCCTGCCCCGGGAGGACCGACCATCAGCAGGCTGTGCCCGCCGGCGGCGGCCACCTCGAGCGCGTGGCGCAGGTGCGGCTGGCCGCGCAGGTCCGCCAGGTCGGGAGCCGTCGGCGCGGCGCCCAGTTGCAGCGACAGTGGCTCCAGGCGCGGCGGGTCCCACTCACCTGCAACCAGCGCCGGAAGCCGTCCCAGCGAATCGACCCCGATCACGCCGATCCCATCGACGAGCGCCGCCTCGGGGCCGTTCTCTGCGGGCAGAACGATCGCCTCCGCCCCTCCCTCCCGTGCCGCCTCGGTCATCGCCAGCGCTCCCTGCACCGATCGCGTCGAGCCGTCGAGCGCCAGCTCCCCCACCAGCGCCACCCGAGCCAGCCTCTCCCACTCCAGTTGCCCCGAGGCGCTGAGCAGCGCCGCTGCGATCGCCAGGTCCATCCCGGGGCCTGCCTTGCGCAGGCTCGCCGGCGCCAGGTTGACGACGATCCGCCGCAGCGGGAACTCGAAGCCGCAGTTGACCAGCGCCGCCCGCACCCGCTCCCGCGCCTCGCGCACGGCTGCATCGGGCAGGCCGACGATCGTGAAGTTCGGCAGGCCCCGGTGGACGTCGACCTCGACCCGCACGGGCCGGGCGGAGATGCCGTCGAGGGTGAAGGTGCGGGCGGTGGCGAGCACGGAGGGGACGCTAGGCGGCGTCAACCGACACGTTGCGCGCAGGTTGCAAATTTTCTGACTCGGAGGTGGGGAGAGTTTGTGACTTACAGACCCTTACCTCCATATGACCGTCGCCAGGCGCCGCACTGGAGAGATCGCCGAGGAGCTGGTGGCCCGCCGGCTTGCCGCCGCCGGCTGGGAGATCGTCGAGCGCAACGCCCGCACCCGCTACGGCGAGCTCGACATCGTCGCCCGCGACGGCCGCACCCTCGTCTTCATCGAGGTCAAGGGCGCCCGGCAGGACACGCGCTTCGGGCCCGAGAAGCCGATCCTCTCGATCGATTTCCGCAAGCAGCAGCGCGTCCGGCGCCTCGCCACCGCCTGGATCTCAGAACGCCGCGACCAACCGCCCTACAAGGAGATCCGCTTCGACGCGGTCGGCGTCACCCTCGATCGCGGCGATCGCCCGGTTGACGTCGAGTACGTGAAGGGCGCGTTCTGACCGGGGTCAGCCCAGCTCGAGCTGCGAGTAGGCAACGCTCTGGAACGAGCGCCGGTGCAGCGGCGAGATCCCGATTTCCTCGATCGCCTGGCGGTGCTCCGGGGTCGAGTAGCCGACGTGTTCCTCGAACCCCCAGCCCGGGTGCTGAGGGGCGACCTCGCGCATGTAGCGGTCGCGGGTGACCTTGGCGACGACCGAGGCGGCGGCGATCGCGGCGCTGGTGGCGTCACCCTTGACCACCCGCCGGTGCGGGACCGCGCAGCTCGGCAGGCGGAAGCCGTCGACGAGGCAGATCGCCTCCTCCGCTGGTGGCCCCAGCCGCTCCAGCGCCTGCGCGAGAGCTTCGATGTTGGTGACGTGGAGGCCGCGGCGATCGATTCCCGGCGCGGAACGGACGACGACGCTGACCCGCTCCGCCGCCCGCAGCACGCACGGGTACATCTCCAGCCGCCGTTCTTCGGTCATCTGCTTGGAGTCGTGCAGGCCGCTGAGGGCGCGCCGGTCGGAGTGCGAGAGGCGCTCGTAATCGATCAGCACCGCGGCCGCGACCAACGGCCCGGCGAGGCAGCCGCGGCCGGCCTCGTCGGCACCGGCGACGAAACGGCTCTGCAACCCCCGGTCGAATGCGAACAGGCGGCGACTGCGCGCCAGGCGGCGCCGGTGGGTCTTCGGCTTCGAGCTCTTAGAGCCCGCCGATGCGGTTCGGTGGCCAGTAGGTGGCAAAGGCCTCACCGATGATCCAGTCTCGGGGAACTGGTCCCCAGAAGCGGCTGTCGTCGCTTGCCCCACGGTTGTCGCCCATCATGAAGTAGTGGTCGGGTGGAATTCTGATCGGCCTCGGGAAGTTGCAGGGCGAGCCGCCGCCACCGCCGCAGGGGTTGATGAAAGGCTCGTCCACCTGCTCGACCCCGTTGACCACCGGGTGCCCGTCTTTGACCGAGAGCGTGTCCCCCGGGCCGGCCACGATCCGCTTGATGAAGTTCTGATCCGAGCGCTCTTCCGTCGGCTGCGCGCAGACTTCGCCGGCTTTCGGCTGCACCCCGCACCGCTGGCCGCCGTCGGCTCCGGCGGGCGGGTGGAAGACGACGACGTCGCCGATCTGCGGATCCTTGAAGTGGTAGAGGAAGCGGTTGACGAGGACGCGCTGGCCGACGTCCAGGGTCGGCTCCATCGATTCGGAGGGGATCTGGTACGGCTTCACGACCCAGGCTTGAATCGCCAGCGCCAGCCCCAGGGCAAGCGCAACGATGACGACAAGCTCGATCAGCCCGCCGCCTTTTGACTTCGGCTTCGGGACTTTGGGGTTCAGGCTGCCGAGTCCTCGTCGGAGTCGCCGGCCTCTGCCGGCTTCTCGTCCTCGGCATCCTCAGGCGCTGATTTGTCCTCGGTCTCCCCGGCCTCGGGCGCATCTGCGTCCGTCTCCGCCGCCGTCTCGGTACTCGCCTCGGCCTCCGGCTCAGCCGTAGCCTCCTCGGCCGCTGCCTCCTCGGTCTCCGCGGGAGCCTCCGTCTCGGCCGTGGCCTCGACGCTCTCGTCGCCACCCTCGGACTCGACCGGCACGACCTCCTCCTGGCTGACGCCCTCGGCGTCGACCGCGGTGGACTCGGCCCCAGCGGCCGCGGGCGCCGCGACGACATCGTCGTCGATCCCCCAGCGCCGCTCGGCGACGCGGGCGGCCTTGCCGATGCGGCCGCGCAGGTAGTAGAGCTTCGCCCGCCGCACGTCCCCGCGCGCCGCCACCTCGAGTTTCTCTATCTTCGGCGAGTGCAGGGGAAACGTCCGCTCGACACCGACGCCGAACGACTGCTTGCGCACGGTGAAGGTCTCGCGCACGCCGGAGCCCTGACGCTTGAGGACGACGCCCTCGAAGACCTGGGTCCGTTTGCGGTTGCCCTCGATCACCTGGAAATGGACGCGGACACGGTCTCCAGGCGCGAATTTGGGCAGCCCCTGCTTCAGCTGGGCGCGCTCGATGCTGTCGATTACAGAGCTCATTTGACGAGAAAAAACCGCCGGGACCCAGTTGCGGGAACCGCGCGGTCGCGGAATGGTAGCCCAAACCCGCGGGCTGGGCTCAACCGTTCAGCTTCAGATGTACTTTCGCGCCCGGAGCGAGGACTTTGCCGGCTTTCGGGCGCTGTTTGACGACACGACCGGTTTTCGCCGTCGCCTCACCGAGGAATTTGACTTTGCCGACCCGGCAGCCGGCTTTCCTGATCCGTTTCTTTGCGCCTTTCAGCTTCTTGCCCGCCAGCTTCGGGACGACGCAGGCGGTGTAGGAGAACGTGCCGGTGGCGGTCCCGGCAGGAGTGGTGACGGTGACGGGCACGGGGCCGGCCGTCGCGCTCGCGGGGGCGACGGCGGTGATCAGCCCTTCGTTGACGACGGTGAAGCTCGCGGCCGGCACGGCGCCGAAGCTGACGCTCCTCGCCTCGGTGAAGTCGCTGCCGACGATCGCCACCGGCGTTCCGCCGACGATGGGCCCGGACGCCGGCAGGATCGTGGTCACCGCCGGCGGCGGCAACACGTCGGCGCTGAAGGTGAAGCTCTGGTTTTCGAAGACGCCGATCGCGTTGCCCGTGGCGCCGTCGGGAAGCGGGGGCGCGAAGACGGCAAAGCTGGCGCCGGGCGAGGGGGCGGCCCCGAACCAGGCCTGCCCGGTCGACTCGATCCCGATCGTCTGGCCGGCTTTGACCGGCAGGGCGGTCGCGTAGGCGTGGAGGCCTTTGTCCGGCACGTTCTCGGCGGCGCCCGTTCCGGAGCCGGTGTAGGTGGGGCCGCCGTTCGGCGTCAGGACACGCAGGCGCCAAGGCCCTTCGAACCCGTTGACGCGCCAGCGGATGATCGTGCCGTCGATCGGCGAGGTCGCGATCCCGCCGGCCGCCCCCATGCCCGCATTGATGAACAGGATCGGCTGGGTGTTTTCTCCCCCCGTGGTCGGTGACGCCGGACTGCCGACGGTGACCACCCTTGCCTCCGCGCCGGTCGCGGTCGCGAGTGCAGCAACGAGGACGAAGAGGAAGACGCTACGCAGCTTGCTCATCAGGACCCCCATTCTGCCGGAAATCTTCGGCCCGCTTTCGGCTCTGCTCCAGCCGCCACTGCCGCACCTTCTCGTGGTCGCCGGAGAGCAGGACCTCCGGCACGTCCCAGCCGCGGTAACTCGCCGGCCGGGTGAAGTGCGGGTACTCGGGCATCCCCTCCAGCACCTGGCTGAAGGACTCCTCGGCGGCGGAGTCGGCGTGGCCGAGGGCACCCGGAAGCTTGCGCATGATCACGTCGGCGGCGACCATCGCCGGCAGCTCGCCGCCGGCGAGGACGTAGCGGCCGATCGAGAGCTCGTCGTCGGCGAGGTGCTGGTGGACGCGGTCGTCGAAACCCTCGTAGCGCCCGCAGAGCAGGGCGACGTGCGGCTCGGCGACCAGTTCGTCGGCGATCTCGTCGTTCAGCAGCGGGCCGGTCGGCGAGAGCAGGACGATCCGCGGCCGCGGCCCCTCGCCATAGGCCGCCTGCAGCGCCGCGTCAACGACGTCGACCCGCAGGACCATGCCGGCGCCGCCGCCATAGGGGGAGTCGTCGACCTGCCCCGCGCTCAGCGGCGTCGAGTCGCGGTAGTTGAAGAGGCGGAACTCGTTGCCTTCGCGCAGCGCGTTCTGCACCGGGCGCTGCGATTGAAACCAGTCGAAAGCCTCCGGGAAGAGGGTGAAGACGTCGAGCTTCACCGAGACCGGATCAGTCGAGGATGTCGACGATCACGCGCCGGTCGATCCGCACCGCGGCCGCCTTGGCGATCGTCCGGATCGCGTTGGCGATCCGGCCGCCTTTGCCGATCACGCGGCCGAGGTCGCCCTCGGCGACGCTGATCTCGTAGATGAGGTCGCCGTCCTCTTCGAGCTCCTCGACCACGACCGCCTCCGGCTCCTCGACGAGGGCCTTGACGAGAAACTCGAGGAGCTCCGTCATCGAACGAGCCGGCTAACTGCCGGAAGCTTTGATGCCCTTGGTGCGCAGCAGGGTCGCCACCGTCTCCGACGGCTGGGCCCCGTGCTCGAGCCAGTGGCGGGCGCGCTCCTCGTCGATGTTGATCGTCGAGGGCTCGGTCTGCGGGTTGTACTGGCCGATCGTCTCGATCGTGCGCCCGTCACGCGGGGAGCGTTTGTCAGCGACGACGATGCGCCAGATCGGGTTCTTCTTCGAACCCACGCGTCTAAGTCTGATTCGGACTGCCATAGGGTCGCGCAGATTAGCGTCTACGGGCCCTCGGGCGCTGCGTGCGCCCCGCTCCCTGCAACTTGGCCATCTGCTGCGGGGTCGGCATCTGGCCGTTGGCCATCGATTTCATCAGCACCCGCATCTGGTCGAACTGCTTGACCAGGTTGTTGACCTGCTGGACCTTGGTCCCGGAGCCGTTGGCGATCCGTTTGCGGCGAGAGCCGTTGATGACGCCCGGGTTGGCCCGCTCCTTGGGCGTCATCGAGAGGATGATCGCCTCGACCCGGTCGAGCTCTTTCTCGTCGACGTCGGCGTTCTTCAGCTGCTTCATCGCCCCCATCCCCGGCAGCATCCCGAGCAGACCGCTCAGCGGCCCCATTTTGCGGACCTGCTTCATCTGCTTGAGGAAGTCTTCGAGCGTGAACTGGTCGCGCCGCATTTTCTCCTGCAGCGCCTCTGCTTCCTCCTCGTCGACCTGCTGCTCGGCTTTCTCGATCAGGCTGAGGACGTCGCCCATGCCGAGGATGCGCTGGGCCATCCGGTCGGGGTGGAACTTGTCGAAGTCCTCGATCTTCTCGCCGGTCGAGGCGAAGAGGATCGGCTTGCCGGTCACGGCTTTGACCGAGAGGGCCGCGCCGCCGCGGGCGTCGCCGTCGAGCTTGGTCATCACCACGCCGTCGAACTCGGCGACCTCGGCGAAGGATTCGGCGACGCCGACGGCGTCCTGGCCGGTCATCGCGTCGACGACGAGGAGGACGTCGTGCGGGCGCGTGTTTTTCCTGATCTTGGCCAGCTCGGCCATCAGGTCCTGATCGATGTGGAGGCGGCCGGCGGTATCGACGATCAAGACGTCGCGGCGCTCGGCGCGGGCTTCGTCGAGCGCCCAGGAGGCGATGTCGACGGGATCGGCTTCCGTGCCACGCTCGTAGACGTGAGCACCGGCGCGTTTGCCCATCGTCACCAGCTGCTCGACGGCGGCGGGCCGGTAGATGTCGCAGGCGGCGAGCGCCACGTCCTTGCCTTCCTTGCCGAAGAACTGGGCGAGCTTGGCGCAGGCGGTCGTCTTACCGGAGCCCTGCAGGCCGGCCATCAGGATCACGGTCGGACCGCTGGAGGCCATCGCCAGCTCCGAGCCGGTGCCGCCCATCAGCGCGGCCAGCTCCTCGTTGACGATCTTCACCACCTGCTGCCCCGGATCGAGGCTCTCCAAGACATCGGATCCGAGGCAGCGTTCCTTCAGCGTCTTCGTGAAGGCTTTGACGACTTTGAAGTTGACGTCGGCCTCGAGCAGGGCGAGGCGGATCTCGCGCATCGCCGAGTCGACGTCGGACTCGGTCAGCTTGCCGCGCGAGCGGACCTCGGAGAGGGTCGATTGCAGTCGTTCGGAGAGCTGGTCGAACATTCCAGAGCAGCTTAAGGCAGCTACTCGGCGAGCAGAGCTTTGGCGTAGTCGCCCGGGTCGAACGGGCGCAGGTCCTCGAGCGTCTCGCCGACGCCGATCAGCTTCACGGGGATGCCGAGGTCGGAGGCGATCGCCAGGGCGATGCCGCCGCGGGCGGTGCCGTCGAGCTTGGTCAGGACGACACCGTTTACGTCGACGGCCTCGGAGAAGACTTTGGCTTGACGCAAGCCGTTCTGGCCGGTGGTGGCGTCGATCGAGATCAGCGTCTCGTGGGGAGCGTCGGGGATCTGCTTCTGAATCACCCGGCAGACCTTCGCCAGCTCGTCCATCAGGTTGCCCTGGGTGTGGAGGCGGCCGGCGGTGTCGATGATTACGACGTCGGCGCCGCGGGCGCGGGCGGCGTTGATCGCGTCGTAGGCGACCGCGCCGGGGTCGGAGCCCTCTTCGCCGCGAACGAGCTCGGCGCCGGCGCGCTCGGCCCAGGTTTCGAGCTGCTCGGCGGCGGCGGCGCGGTAGGTGTCGGCGGCGGCCATTACCACGTTCAGGCCCATCTCCTTGCTCAGGTGCCAGGCGATCTTGCCGATCGTCGTCGTCTTGCCGGTGCCGTTGACGCCGACCATCATCAGGATCGCCGGCTCGGCGCTGAGGTCGATCGGGGCGCGGCCGGTGGAGGCGACCTCGGCGAGGATCTCGATCAGGCGGTCGCGGACGGCGACCCCGTCAGCGGGCACCGCCCCCGACTCAACCTCGTGCTCGAGCTTCTCCACCACCGCCGCGGTGGTTGGAGCCCCGACGTCAGCGAGGATCAGCGCCTCCTCCAGCAGCTCCCAGGTCTCGTCGTCGATCCGGTCGAAGAGGCTGGCCGAGATCTCCTCGGTCAGCGCCTGGCGGCTTTTCGAGAGGCTCTCGCGCAGCCGCTTGAAGACCCCGCGCCGCTGCTCCGGCGCTTCCTCCTCAGCAGTAGCGACAGCCGCCGGGCTGCGGCTCCCCAAATCGACGATCTCCTGCCAGCTCGTAGCCATTGCGGGAACGGTACCCGGCGCAGCTGTGATTAGGCGACAGCTGAGAGGGCGGTGCCCCCGCCCTCTTCCTCGTCGTCCTCGTCTTCGCGGACTTCGCGCGGGAGGCGACGGGAAACGACCTTGGTGACGCCGTCGCCGCCCATGCTGACCCCGTAGAGGACGTCGGCTGCGTCCATCGTCCGTTTCTGGTGGGTGACGATGACGAACTGGGCGCGGTCGGAGAAGCGGCGGATCAGCTGCAGGAAGCGGTCGATGTTGGCGTCGTCGAGGGCGGCCTCGACCTCGTCGAGGATGTAGAACGGGCACGGCCGGGCGAGGAAGACGGCGAAGACGAAGGCGAGGGCGACCAGCGACTTCTCGCCGCCTGAGAGCAGCTGCAGTTTGCGGGTCGACTTGCCGGCCGGGGTGACCTCGATCTCGACCCCGAGCTCGACGCGCTCTTCTTCCTCCTCCTCGGGCTCGGGCTCGGCATCGGTTGGAGCCTCCTGCTCGCCGGCTGGGCGCTCGTCGTCGCGCACCGGCCGCAGGCTGACCCGGCGCAAACGCCCGCGGCCGCCCGGGAAGAGGTGCTCGACCATCTCCTCGAAGTTCTTGGCAGTCGCCTCGAAGGTCTCCTCGAAAGCGCGCTCGATCTCCGCGTCGATGTCGCGAATCAGCGTCTCCAGCTCTCGCATCGAGCGCTCGATGTCCTCGCGCTGGGTCTGCAGCGTCTCGACGTGCTCGCGCGCTTCGTCGTACTCCTGCTCGGCCAGCGGGTTGACCGGCCCGATCTGCGCTCGGCGGCGCTCCAGGCGCTCCAGCCGGCGGTCGATCTCGGCCCGCCCCTCCTCCGTCAGCGTCTCCTCGGCGGGGGGGATCTCCTCGCCCAGGCGCTCGGCGATCGCAGCCAGCTCGCGCTCGGCCTCCGCCCGCCTGTCGCCGAGGTGAGCGGCCTCGACCTCGGCCCGCGTCAGCTCGTCGGAGGTCTCCTTCATCTGCGCCTGCAGCTCGAACTCCTGCTGGGAGCAGGCGCGCAGCTCCTCGGCGATCTCGTCGCCGTCGTCCTTGCCGCCGACGACCTTCTGCTCGATCTGCTCGACCCGTGCCCGGATCGCCGCCCCGGCGGCTTCGGCGGCCTTCAGCGCGCTGCGGACGTCGTCCAGCAGTGCCTCGCCGGCGGCCAGCCGCGCCCGCATCCGCTCGCGGTGGCGCTCGCCGAGCAGGCCCTCGGCCCGTTTGGCGTGGCGCGAGGCGCGCTCGGCGCCGTCGCGGACGTGACCCAGCGCCGCCTCCCGTGCCGACTCGGCGGCTTCAGAAGAGCTGGCGACCCCGAGACCCTCCATCGCCGTCCGCAGGCCGGAGTCGATCTCCCCCAGCTCCTCTTCGAGCTTTCGCGCCCGATCGCCCGGGGACGAGCCCGGCCCCACGTCCAGCGTCAGCGGCCCCATCTCGGTCCGCAGGTTCTCCAGCCCGGCCTCGAGCTCGGCCTCGCGACCGGAGAGGTTGGCAATGCGGACCGCGACCCGCTCCTGATCGCTGCGCAGCTTGGTCAGCAGGCCCCAGGCCTGGGTGCGCTGACGGTCGCGATCGGCGAACCGCTCCTCGGCCGCGAGCCGGCGCTTGCTGACCTCGGCCAGCTGCTCCTCCAGCTTCTCGCGGACGCCGCGCGCTTTCGCGGCGGCTTTTTCCGCCGCCGCCGCCCGGTCGGCGCCAAAACGCAGTTCCTCGGAGACGAGCTGCGCTCGCAGGCCCAGCTCCTCGCGCTCGATCCGCGCCCCCAGCTCGGCCGCCTGCGCCTGGCGCTTCAGCGGCCGCAGCCGTGCCCGCGCCTCGCGCTCGACGTCGAGGGCGCGGTCGAGGTTGTCGCGCGCCGAGCGCAGCTTCAGCTCGGCCCGCCGCCGGCGCTTGCGGTGCTTGCCGAGTCCGGCCGCCTCCTCGATCAGCAGCCGCCGCTCTTTCGGCTTCGAGTGGACGATCGTCTCGACCCGGCCCTGGCTGATCACCGAGTGCATCTCGCGGCCGAGGTTGGTGTCGGAAAGGACGTCGCTGACGTCGGCGAGCCGGGCGCGGGCGCCGTTCAGCCGGTAGCCGCTGTCGCCGGAGCGGTCGAGGCGGCGCTCGACCGCGATCTCGGAGAACTCGGTGGCGGCGCGGCCGTCGGAGTTGTCGATCACGACCTCGACCTCGGCGGCGCGGCGCTGGCCGATGCCTTTGCCGCCGGCGGAGATCACGTCCTGCATCGAGGCGCCGCGAATCGCGCCCGGACTCTGCTCGCCCAAGGCCCAGAGGACGGCGTCGGTGATGTTGCTCTTGCCGGAGCCGTTTGGACCGACGATCACGCTGACGCCGGGCGAGAACTCCAGGGTCGTCCGCTCGGGGAAGGACTTGAACCCCTTCATCGAGATCGATCTCAGATACATCTGCGCGCTCCTCGCATCAGCCAAAGGCTCCCGGTCGAGTCGGACGCAACGGCCGCCTGATTAACCCCCAAGATGCGCCAAAGCCTCCTTCGCAGCGACCTGCTCGGCGGCCTTCTTGCTCCGCCCTTCCCCCGTTCCGACCTGCTCGTCTTCGACGATCGCGACCACCTCGAAGGTTCGCCGGTGCGGGGGACCGGTTGACGCGACCACCTCGTAGGTTACGCGCGCCCCGCGCCGGGCCAAAAGCTCCTGCAAAGCGGACTTGAAATCGATTCTCGTCTCGGAGGCAAGCTCGATTCGGGGCGCGAACGCCTCGGCCACCGCCGCCGCCGTGGGCTCGAAGCCGAAAGCGACGTAGCAAGCGCCGATCAGTGCCTCGGTCGCCTCCGGCAGTGGCCGCCCGCCTTCGAGCAGGATCTTGGCGGGGATCGCCCCCACCATCTCCTCGGGCTCGTTGCCCCGCAGCATCTCCGGAACGCCGAGCTGCGTCCCCACCTCGGCGCAGGAGACGCCGCTGACCGCCTGGTTGTGGACCTTGGTCAGCCCCCCGGCGGCGAGCTTCTCGAAGTTCTCGTAGACGCTGGTGGCGACGGCCAGCCCGAGCACGCTGTCGCCGAGGAAGGCGAGCCGCTCGAAGGAGTCGACCCGCCGCTCGGTCCAGGAAGAGTGGGTCAGCGCCTGGCGGCGCAGGTCCTCGGGGAGGTCGTCTATCAGCGCCTTCAGCGCCGCGACGGGCGAATCCGGCTGGGGCGCCACGCTCAGGCGGGCGCGTGCTGGAGCACGAACCCGACCGCGTCCCCCACCGTCTTGATGTGGGTGGCCTGCTCCTCGGTGACGGTGACGCCGTAGCGGTCCTCGAGCTCCATCACCAGCTCGTAGAGGTCGAGCGAGTCGGCGTCGAGGTCCTCCTTGAACCGGGTCTGCTCGTCGATCCGCTCGATGTCGACTTCGAGCTCCTCGGCGAGGTGCTCGCGAACGAGGGTGAGGACTTCGTCGCGGTTCATCTACTGACTCTGTTTATCACGGCTGGTATCACGCGCTGGTGTCGGCAGCCAGGGCACCGCGGCCGGCGCCGCCCTCCGCCAGCAGCGCGGCGGTGCGGCCGACCGCGTCGACCTCCGCGCAGCGGGCGGCGAGCCGGACGGCGTTGGCGATGCCCTCGGCGCCGGAGCTGCCGTGGCCGACCACGGCGATCCCGCGCAGGCCGAGCAGGATCGCGCCGCCGGTGGTGTCGGGGTGGAGCTCTCGTCGCAAGCCGCCCAGCGCCGGTTTCAGCAGCAGGCCGCCCAGCGCAGAGACCGGGTTGGAGCGGGCGGCGTCGCCGACGGCGGCGGCGACGGTCTTGGCGGTCCCCTCGAGCAGCTTCAGGGAGACGTTGCCGGTGAAGCCGTCGGTGATGACGACGTCGGTCTTCGCCCCCGGCAGGTCGCGTCCCTCGACGTTGCCGGCGAAGCGGATGCCGGGCGCCCCGCTGAGCAGGCGGTGCGCCTCGACCACCTCCTCGCGGCCCTTGCCGGACTCCTCCCCCACCGTCAGCAGCCCAACCGCGGGGTCCTCGACGTCGAGGACGGCGGCGCTGAAGGCGGCGCCGAGGAAGGCGAACTGGACGAGGTGCTGGGCGCGAACTTCGACGTTGGCGCCGACGTCGAGGAAGAGCACGGGTTTGCCGGGGACCGGGAGCCGGACCGCGAGCGCCGGCCGCTGCACGCCCTTGAGCCGGCGCAAGCCGAAGGTCGCCGCGGCCATCGTCGCCCCGGTCGAGCCGCAGCTGACCAGCGCCGCCGAGTTGCCCTCGGCGACGTCACGGGCGGCGCGGACGACCGAGGCCTCCTTCTTCGCCCGGACCGCCGGCACCGGGTCCTCCTCGTTGCCGATCCGGTCGGAGGTCTGGATCACCTCGACGCCGTCCACCCCGTCTAGACCCAGCGACCGCTCGGGCCCGAAGACACGAACCCCGATTCCGTCGGCTGCGGCCAGGCGGGCGCCCTCGGCCAGCACGTCGAAGCCCTGCTCGGCTCCGTAGCCATCGAGGGCAACCGTCACCGGGCGCTCCGGCGCCACGGCTACTCGGAGTCGGCGCTGGTGACCGTCTGGTCTTTGATGCCGCGCTGGGCGACGACCTCGCGGCCGGCGTAGGTGCCGCAGGTGGGGCAGACCCGGTGCGGCAGCCGCGGGCTGTGGCAGCGAGGACAGCTGTTCAAATTCGGCTTGCCCGCCTTGTGCTGGGCACGTCGCTTGTCTCGCCGAGCGCTGGAAGTTCTCTTCTTGGGGACGGCCATAAGTCGCGGAATCGTAGCGGCTGGGTTGAGAGGGGGCCGGTACCCCTCTCCAGACACTCAACCTCGAGCCATAGCGAGAGGTGTCTGGAGAGGGGTA
>DATIMV010000060.1:0-105553 GCA_035474955.1 Solirubrobacterales bacterium | reverse complement strand
AGCTGTACGAGGACGTCGCCTGGTCGTACGAGTTTCCGACCGTCGAGTTGGCGAAGATCGCCGGCCTCGTCGCCTTCTTCGACGAGAAGGTGGACACCTTCGTCGATGGCGAGCCGCTCGTGCGGCCCGTCACCCCGTTCTCGAAGGGTGGAGAGGAGGAGATGTGACCGACGTAGCGAGCGCCCGCGACAAGCGTTGGATCGCCCTGATCCTGCTCTGCTCGGCCCAGTTCGTGGTCGTCCTCGACGCCTCGATCGTCAACGTCGCGCTGCCGACGATCGGCGAAGCGCTGAACTTCACCGAGGGCAACCTGCCGTGGGTGGTGAACGCCTACGTGCTGACCTTCGGCGGCTTCCTCCTGCTCGGGGGGCGGCTCGCCGACCTGCTCGGCCGCCGCCGCGTCTTCATGTTCGGCCTCGTCCTGTTCGCGATCGCCTCGCTGTTCGGCGGCCTGGCGACGACCTCGGGGCAGCTGGTCGCCGCCCGCGCGGTGCAGGGGCTGGGCGCCGCGATCCTCTCCCCCGCCGCGCTCTCGATCGTCGCCACCACCTTCAAAGACGGCGCCGAGCGCAACAAAGCGCTGGGGATCTGGGGCGCGGTCGCCGGTTCCGGCGGCGCCGCCGGCGTCCTCCTCGGCGGCATCCTCACCGAGTACCTGGGCTGGGAGTGGGTGCTGTGGGTGAACGTGCCGATCGGGATCGCCGCCGCCGCGGTCGCCCCGTCGCTGATCGCCGAAACGCGGGCCGAGGGCGAGACCCGCCACTTCGACGTCGCCGGCGCGGCGACGATCACCCTCGGCCTCTCGGCACTGGTCTTCGCCCTGCTCGACGCCGAAGACGCCGGCTGGGGCTCGGCGCAGACGATCGGCATCCTCGTCGCCGCGGCGATCCTGCTGATCGCCTTCGTTGCGATCGAGCAGCGCTCGAAAGCGCCGCTCGTCCCCTTCCGGATCTTCCGCCTGCGGACGATCACCGGCGCCAACGTCGTCGGCGTCCTCGTCGGCGCCTCGCTCTTCTCGATGTTCTTCTTCATCTCGCTCTACATGCAGCAGGTGCTCGGCTACAGCGCGATCAAGGCCGGGCTCTCCTACCTGCCGCTGGCGATCGCGATCATCCTCTCGGCCGGGATCGCCTCCGGCCTGGTGACCAAGGTCGGCTTCAAGCCGATCCTCGCCACCGGCATGGTCCTGATCGCCACCGGCCTCCTCTGGTTCTCCCAGATCTCCCCCGACGGCACCTTCCTCGCCGACATCCTCGGCCCCTCGCTGCTCGCCGCTGTCGGCCTCGGCTTCGCCTTCGTCCCGGTCACGATCGCCGCCGTCTCCGGCGTCGAGGACCGCGAGCAGGGCCTCGCCAGCGGCCTGATCAACACCTCCCAGCAGGTCGGCGGCGCGCTCGGCCTCGCCATCCTCGCCGCGATCGCCAACTCCGAGATCGGCACCTCCCGCGACCCCGCCGTCCTCACCGACGGCTTCTCCTCCGCCTTCCTGGTCGGCTCCGGCTTCGCCGTCCTCGGCCTGCTGGCGACCCTCTTCCTGATCCGCAGCTCCGACAGCAAGGCGCACGTGGAGCTGGGGTCCGAGCCGGCGACGGAATCCAGCTCTTAAGTCACCGAAGTGAGCCGAATGACACAGAAGTGTCATTTCTTTGAATCAATTCAGTAACGCCTATTGAAGTGGCGAAATTCGTCCCTAGGATCGGCCGCCGGAGGGTGATGGAGGCGGGTGCCTCCAAGCGGTTGATACCCGCTCTACCCGGTTAACCGCCGGGCCCGGTTCGAGTCCGGCGCCCTCCGCAGAAATACCGCGGCAAAGCGGGTCGAGAACGGAGGGCGGCGTGCTAACTTGAGGGCACGGGTATCAATCGCTTGCGGGGTGGTTCCCCGCTTCACCAGACTCGACCCGCCTCGCGGCGGGTCTTGTCGTTTCTGGGGCCAGACAAGGGGCAGCTGGGTTCGCCGTCGAATCAGTCGCGGTGGAGCGCGTAGCCGCTGAGAAGCACGTCCGTTACGGGCCGGGGATGGACGCGCGCAGCGCGCGGGTGGCGGAACGGCTGAAGACGCCGATGCTGATCGCCGCGGCGCTGACGCTGCCGACGGTGGCGATCACCGAGTCCGAGCCGGGCGGCCTGTTGGAGGACATCGCGATCCTCCTCAACTGGGTGACCTGGACCGCCTTCCTGGTCGAGCTGGTGGTGATGCTGTCGGTCGTCCCCGATCGCCGCAAGTGGCTCCGGCACAACCCGCTCAACCTCGTCATCGTCTTCCTCACCCCGCCGGTCCTGCCCCCGGGCCTGCAGAGCCTCCGGGTTCTGCGGCTGCTGCGGCTGCTCCGCCTGTTGCGCCTGGCCCAGCTCTCGCGCGAGGTCTTCTCCCTGGAGGGAGTCCGCTATGCCGCCCTGCTCGCGATCCTCACCGTGGTCGGCGGAGCTGCCCTCTTCGACGCCTTCGAGCAGCGGCAGGACCTCGACTTCTGGGACGACACCTACTGGGCGATCACGACGATGACCACGCTCGGCTCCGACATCCAGCCCTCCACCACCGGCGGCGAGATCGTCTCCGTCGTCGTCCTCCTCGTCGGGATCGGCTTCGTCGCCCTCCTCACCGGCTCCTTCGCCCAGCGCTTCCTCGCCCCCGAAATCGCCGAGATCGAGCAGGAGCTGGAGGAGGAGCAGCTGAGCGCCGAGGCCCTGGCGCTGCGCGAACTGCACAGCGTCCAGCAGCAGATCCAGGCGCTCGAGGTCGCGATCGAGAAGATGGCGAAACGGGAGCCTGAGCGAACGTAGTTGTTCCCGCATACCGGGAACAAGTGCGTTCAGTCGCCCTTTGCCTGCTCCTCGGCGATCTTCGCCTCGAGCTCCCCCATCACTTCCGGATCCCGCAGGGTGGTGACGTCGCCCAGCGCCCGGCCCTCGGCGATGTCGCGCAGGAGGCGGCGCATGATCTTGCCGGAGCGGGTCTTCGGCAGGTCGTCGGCCCAGACGATCCGCTTCGGCCGGGCGAATTTGCCGATCCGCTCGGCGACGGTGGCACGGATCCCCTCGACCAACTCCTCGCTCTCCTCGGTGCCGCCGCGGAGGGTGACGAAGGCGCAGATCGCCTGGCCGGTGTCCTCGTCGGACTGGCCGATCACCGCCGCCTCGGCGACGTCGGGGTGGGCGACGATCGCCGACTCGACCTCGGCGGTCGAGAGCCGGTGGCCGGAGACGTTGACGACGTCGTCGATCCGGCCGATCACCCAGAAGTAGCCGTCCTTGTCGCGGCGGGCGGCGTCGCCGACCAGGTAGCGCTCCTTGCCGAACTTCGAGAAGTAGGTCTCGATGAAGCGGTCGTCCTCCTTGTAGAGGCCGCGCAGCATCGAGGGCCACGGCCGCTCCAGCACCAGCAGCCCCTGTCCCTCCTCCACCGGCTCGCCCTCGCTCTCGTCCACCACCTGCGCCTCGACGCCGGGGAACGGCGTCGTCGCCGAGCCCGGCTTGGTCGCGGTGATCCCCGGCAGCGGGCTGATCATGATCGCGCCGGTCTCCGTCTGCCACCAGGTGTCGACGATCGGGCAGCGGCCGCCGCCGATCACCTGGTGGTACCAGAGCCAGGCCTTGGGGTTGATCGGCTCCCCGACCGAGCCGAGCAGCCGCAGCGAGGAAAGGTCGTGTTCAGCCGGAATCTCGGCGCCCCACTTGATGAAGGTGCGGATCGCGGTCGGCGCCGCGTAGAGGATCGTCGCCTCGTAGCGGGCGGCGACCTCCCACCAGATCCCCTTGTGCGGGTAGTCCGGCGCCCCCTCCCACATCACCGAGGTGGCGCCGTTGGAGAGCGGGCCGTAGACGATGTAGGAGTGGCCGGTGACCCAGCCGACGTCGGCGGCGCACCAGTAGACGTCTGACTCCGGCTTCAGGTCGAAGACGTAGCGGTGGGTGGCGGTGACGCCGGCCATGTAGCCGCCGGTGGTGTGGAGGATCCCCTTCGGCTTCGCGGTCGAGCCGGAGGTGTAGAGGATGTAGAGCGGGTGCTCGGCCTCCATCGGCTCCGCCGGGCACTCGGGGTCGGCGGCGGCCATAACCTCGTCGTAGAAGACGTCTCGCTCGACCTCCATCGGGCAATCGATCCCCGTGTGGCGGACGACGACGATCGTCTCCAGCGTTCCGAGGTCCCCCAAATGCTCGTCGACCTGGGGCTTGATCGGCGCCGTCTTGCCCTTGCGGCGGGCGCCGTCGACGGTGACCAGCGCTTTCGCTTCGGAGAACTCCATCCGCTCCCGCACCGACTCGGCCGAGAAGCCGCCGAAGACGACGTTGTGGATCGCGCCGATGCGGGCACAGGCGAGCATCGCGACGACGACCTCGGGGATCATCGGCAGGTAGATCCCGACCACGTCGCCCTTGCCGACGTTGAGGTCCTTGAGCGCGTTGGCGAAGCGCTGGACGTCGCGGTGAAGGTCGGCGTAGGTGACGTCGCGCTCCTCTCCCTCCTCGCCGCGCCAGTGGTAGGCGACACGGTCGCCGTTGCCGGCGGCGACGTGGCGGTCGAGGCAGTTGTAGCTGGCGTTGAGCCGGCCGTCGGCGAACCACTTGTAGAAGGGCGGGTTGGAGTCGTCGAGCCTTTCGCCCGGCTCGACGTCCCAGTCGAGCAGCTCCTTCGCCTGCCGCGTCCACCAGGCCTCAGGGTCGGCAGCCGCTTCCTCGTAGATATTCGGGTCGGACCAGAGCGCGTTCGCGCGGAACTCAGCCGGCGGCTCGAACTTCTCTACCTCGAGCAGCTCCTCCAGTTCCCGCTCCAGACCCATCGGGAAAAAGTACCTGAGCGCCTAGAGACCCGCTGGATGCCTTGCGATGAACCCTTCTGGCGAGTTCGGCCAGGGGTTGTGCCAGCGGGGGCCGGCGCCGCCGCTGGTGTCGAAGGCGAGGCCGGCGACGACCATCCAGGCGTGGCCGGAGTTGCCGTAGACGGTGATCCAGCGGCCCGGGCCCGGTTCGCCCCAGGTGGTCAGGCCGGTCGAGTCGAGTGGGCTTTCCAGCAGGCCGCCGCCGTGCAGCGCGTAGCTGACCGCGCCCGAGCAGTCGTAGCCCGAAGATTCGAAGGAGCCGTGGCCGCCGCCCCAGACGTAGGGGGTGTCGGCGATCGCGTTGGCGGCGGCGATCACTTCCTTCACCGCCTGCGGGGCCGAGGCCGGGGCACTGGCTTCGCTTTCGGAGATCAGCTCCGCTTCCTGGCCGGGGTTGAGCGGTGCCGGCATCAGGCCTTCGGTCGCGTCGCCGCCTTCGGAGGCGAGCTGTTCGGAGATCGAGGCGAGGTTGTCGCTGAGCGCCGATTCGCGCGACTGCAGCCCTTCCAGCGCCTCCTGCCGCTCCGCCTGGGCGGCTTTCAGTTCCTGGAAGCGCGCGTGAGCTTCCTGGCTGGCGGCGCGGACTTCGCGCTCCTTGGCGGCGATCGCGTCGCGCGCCGCTTCGATCTCGGCCCGCTGCTCCTCGAGCCGCTCGACCGCGGCGGTGACTTCGTTGCGCAGCGTCTCCACCCGCTCGACGACCGCGTCGTCGTAGCTCTGGATCTCCTGCAGGTACTCGGTCCTGGCCTCCATCTCCGACCAGTCCTCCGATTCGAGCACCGCGTCGAGGGCGTCGGGCGAACCCGTTTCGTAGATCGCGACGAGGCGATCGCCCAGCACGTCGAGAGCACGTTGCAGCTTTGCCCGCACCCGCTCCAGGTGCGCTTCTTCTTTCTCCAGCGCCGCGGTGGCCCGGTCCAGCTCCGCCTGTTTCGCGGCCAGTTCGGCCTCGATCGCTTCCTGTTCGGAGCGCAGCCTCGAGACTTCGCCCAGCATCGAGTCGATCGCCCGGTTCTGTTCGGCGATCGTCGCCGCCAGCTCGCTCTCCTGGGCGCGGACGTCTTCGAGCTTGTCCCGCGTCTCTTCCAGTTTCTGCCGCGGGTCGGCGGGGGCGCTGGCCGCCCAGGAGGCGCCGACCGCGCAGAGAGCGGCGAGGAGAAGCGCGGCAAAGATCAGGGCACGGCGGCGAACCGTGCTCGTAGCGGAGGAAAACAGCACGGCGGCGCAGGCTAGCGGAGGGCCTGCGCCGCCTTAGAAGGGGTCGATAATCCGCAAGTTTCCTTGCAGTTGCAGGACTTTTAGGCGAGCAGTCGTGCCTTCGCCTTGTCGAACTCCTCCTGGGAGAGGTCGCCCTTCGCCTTCAGCTCGGAGAGCTTGTGCAGTTCGTCAGCCGCGGAGGCGGAGTGGGCCTGCTGGCTGACGTATTCGTCGAAGTGCTTTTTCGCGTCCGCCTGGGCTTTGATCGTGCGGTCGCGCATCCCGTCCCCGCGCGCGATCAAGTAGATCAGCGCCGTCAGGAAGGGGATGAAGACGAGGAAGAGGACCCAGGCGGCCTTCCCCCAGCCCGACATCTCGTGGTCGCGGAAGAGGTCGTTGAGGATCGTGATCAGGATCCAGATCCAGATCACGAAGAGGAAGACCTGAAGCGTTACGAGGAGGATTTCCCCGAAGCTGATGTCGGCAACTGGGAGGAGCATGAACTTCCTTTCTAGTTGGCTCCCGCGGCCAGTTTCATCGTGAACAGCACGATCGCGACCGAGGTTGCGAGGTTGAGGCTGGATACACCTTCGCGCATCGGGATCGAGATCCTTGCGTCGGCGCGCTGGAAAACCTCGTCGCTGAGGCCGTGACGCTCGGTGCCGAAGGCGAGGATCGCACGTGCCGGCAGGTGCTCGGGCGCCAGCTCCTCCCCCTCCGGGTCGATCGCCAGCAGCGGCCGGTCGCTCTCGGGCAGCGTCTCGACCTTGGCGACGGGAAGCGCGAACTGCAGGCCGGCGGCGCCGCGGACGGCGTCGGCGTGCCAGGGATCGTTTTCGCCGGTGGTGATCAGCGCCGCCGCGCCGGCACCCGCCGAGACCCGGATGCAGGCGCCGATGTTGCCCATGTTCTTCGGCTGCTCGAGCAGCACCGCCGGCGCCGGATCGGCGAGCGCGGCGGCGAGGTCGACCCGCGGCCGCCGGGCGATCGCGACGACGCCGGTGTGCGGGACCAGCGGCACCAGGTCGGCCAGCGTCGCCTTGTCCACGGTCTCGACCCGGCCCCCGATCTGACCCGCCAGGTCGGGAGCGAACTCGACCGCCATCGCCTCCAGCGCCCGAGGATCGACCGCCACCGCCTCGACCAGCTCCGCGCCGAACCGCAGCGCGTGCTTGAGCGCGTGGAAGCCCTCGACGACGGTCAGCTCGGGATCGCGGCGGCCGGTGCGGAAGCGCACGGCGCGTTCGTGCTCTTCGCGGCCCATCCCCGAATCATTACTGGGACAGCGGAGCCTCCGCCAGCTGGTTGCGGCCGCTGGCCTTCGCCAGGTACAGCGCCTTGTCCGCGCGGCCGAGGAGATCGTCGATGCTCTCGGCGTAATCCCAGGTGGCGAGACCGGCCGAGCAGGCCTGCCCCATCGGTGTCTCCATCCGCAGCCGTTCGACGATCTCCCCCGCCTGCTCGGCGGTCGTGTCGGGAAGCAGGACGAGGAACTCCTCGCCGCCGAAGCGGGCGATCGTGTCCCCTCCCCGCAGGTTGGAGTCCCAGGCACGGGCGCAGGCGCGTAGCACCTCGTCCCCGGCCAAATGGCCGTGGGTGTCGTTGTAGTCCTTGAAGTGGTCGATGTCGAGGATCGCCACGCTGAGCGGCGAGCGGCTGCGGCGGGCCCGGGCCATCGCCTGCGGCAGCTGGTCCTCCAGCGCCCGCCGGTTCGGCAGGCCGGTGAGGGAGTCGTGCCGGGCCATCTCCTGAACCTTGCCCAGCAGCTCCTCGCGTTCGGCCTCGATCTGCTTCAGCTCGGTGACGTCGGTGCCGCGGGCGTAGATCATCGACTCGTCCGGCGAGAACGACGAGCTCCAGCGCAGCCAGTGCCAGGTCCCGTCTTTCGCCCGGTAGCGATTCTCGAAGCTGAGGTTTTCGCCCCCCTCGAAGAGAGCGACGGCCTCGGCTTCGGTCCGCTCGCGGTCGTCGGGGTGGATGAGCTCGATGAACGGGGTCGAACGCAGCTCCTCGAGGCTGTAGCCAAGGCGCTCGGTCCAGGCGTCGTTCAGCTCGACGAAGTAGCCGTCCGAGTTGACGGTGCAGAGCATGTCGCGCGAGAGGTCGAAGAACTGGCGGGCGCGCTCGTCGGCGCGGGCGCGGCGGGCGACGATCCCGGTGATCAGCAGCATCACGACGGTGAGGGAGATCGCGGCGAAGAGCCAGCGGGTGAGCGGCGAATAGCCGGCGGTGTTTTCGACCAGGAGGAGGGTGACGCCGTAGGTCGCCAGCAGCCAGGCGAGCTGGGCGATGGCGATCCGGCGCGGGAAGAAGCAGGACGTGATCAGGGTCACCCAGGTGAAGATCGTCCCGTACTGACCGACCGAGATGCCGCTCTCGTAGATCAGCAGACAGGTGACAACCGAGGAGCCGCCGAGGAGCAGGTGGACCCCGAGTATCGGGATCCGGTCGGCGGCGAACCAGACGACCCCGCCGGTCACCGCCATCGCCAAAGCGGTGAGGATGAGGGCAACTTCGTCGGCCCCCTCCGGATGGGGAAGCACGAGGGAGATCGCGACCAGGGCGGCGCCGGCGACGAGGAGGGCCGCAGCCGCCCGCGCGCGGGTCCGGTTGGCGGGACGAATGCTTACCCGATTTTCGGGATGCTCCATGCCGAGGACATCGGCAAACGCAGCTGTTTTCTTTAGGGCCGAACCACCTGAAACTGGCTCATCAAGCCGTGGTCCTCGTGGTCGAGCATGTGGCAGTGGATCACGAACTTGCCGGCGTGGTCGGCGAAATGACCGGCAAGGAGAATTTTTTCGTTGGGGAAGACGAAGAAGGTCTCTTTGAGACAGTTTTCCCAGGGCGGCGGCGGCTCGCCGTTGCGCTCCAGCAGCAGCCAGTCGCTGTGGTGCAGGTGCATCACGTGGGCGACGCTGGTCTTGTTGACGATCTCCCAGGTCTCCGTCGAGCCCAGGCGCGGGAACGCCTCCGAGCGGGCGGGGTTGAAGGTGCGCCCGTTGATCCGCCAGGTCGGTTTGAAGAGGCCGCCGATCGTGATCTCCCAGCGGTTGTCCGGCTTGTGCTTGACCTTCCGCGTCCACCCCGGCAGCGGCCGCAGTTGCCGCGGCACCTTCGCCCGGTCCGTAACGCGGTCGGTCCCGACCCGGAACTGCATCAGCGCGCCGCCGTAGGTGCGGGCGCCGGCCGAGTTGCGGCCGGCGTGGCGCTTCGTGCTGCGGAGCTCGACGCTCTCCCCCGCCATCCCGGCAAAGTCGACGATCACCTCGACCCGTTCGCCCGGGCCGAGGAGGATCTCGTGACGGCGGATCGGTTTCGGCATCAGCCCGCTCTCGGTCGCGATCTGGATCATCGGTGCCCCGTTGGAGAGCTGGAAGTTGTAGCTGCGGAAGGAGGAGACGTTGAGCAGGCGCAGCCGGTAGCGGCGCGGGCTGACCGGGTGGTGGGGCATGTAGGCGCCGTTGACGAGGATGCACTCGCCGTTGATCCCGTCGTTGGGCGGGCGCCGTTCGGTGAAGGGGTCGGTGAGCTGGTTGTGGCGGTCGAAGCTGCGGTCGCCGATCATCAGCGGCAGGTCATGCTCGCCCGCGGGCAGCGGCAGCGACTCCTCGAACCCGTCGTCGACGATGAACATCCCGGCCAGCCCCTTCCACACGTTCTGTGCGGTCCGGTCGAGACGGTGGTCGTGGTACCACTGGAACGAGGCGCGTTCGGGCCGCCCGTCCTCGACCAGGTCGTAGACGTAGGTTTTGCTGCCGCCCGGCTCGAGCAGGAGGTTGTTGCCCGACTCCCTGGCGGAGAGGCCGCGAGGGATCTGGCAGAAGTAGGAGATCGGCTGGCGCTTGGTAAGGCCGCCCGGTTGCCCGTCGAACTGGGTGCGGTTGTGGCCGCCGTGGAGGTGGATCGAGAGCTCCCCCGCCTCCTCCGGCAACTCGTGATCGAAGGTGACCTTGGTGCGCTGGCCGGCGCGACGGCGGATCGTCGGCCCCGGGAAGCTGCCGCCGAAGGTCCAGAGCTTGGTCTTGCGGCCGGGGAGGATCTGCTGCTCGGCCGCGCGGATCGGGATCCGGATCTCGTCGGAGTCGAGGACCGGCGGGATCGGCAGCCGCGAGCGGAAGGGGGTCGCGGCGAGCGCCGGCGTCGGCTCCGCCGTCAGTGGCAGCAGACCGCCGCCCCCGCCCCGGAGGGGCAGGAGCGCGGCCACAGTGCCGCCGCCAAGGGCGCCGAGCAAAGCCCGGCGCCCGAAGCGGGGAGTACTTGAGGGCTGACCAGACGTGCTGCTAGCTGGTCGGCGTGGGCAGCGGGGTGACCGGCGGCGCCTGGACTTCGACTTCACCCTGCATTTCCGGGTGGACGGCGCAGATGTAGGTGAGGGTGGTCCCGGCCTTGGCACTTACGACCTGGGAGATCGTGGCGCCCTTCTTTTCGGTGAACCAGGAGTCGCCCTTCTTGCTGGTGGCGTCGCCCATCGTGCTCCAGCCGGCGGGGCCGACCCGGACCACGTTCTTCGTGATCCGTTCGGTTTTCGGGTTGAACCCGTGCCAGATGGCGATCGCCAGGCAGATCTTTTTCGGCGCGAAGCAGCCGTTCATCGCTTTACGGGTCTTCGGCAGCGAGCCTTTGGTGACCAGCGAGAAGGTGTGCGGGCCGACCTGTTTCGGGTTCGTCTTGTTGACGATTTCGAGCTTTTCGCCGGCGATGACGGTTTCCGGGCCGCTGAAGATCAGCTTCCCTTTCGACAGCTCCATGGCCACGGGGTCAGCGGCGCTGGCGGACCCGGTGCCGATGGCGACGAGGGCGAGGGCGGCGACAGAAGTCGCAAGGACGAGTGCGCGCAGACGGGCGCGGCTTGAAAGCGTGTGCAAAGCGTGCCTTTCTCGAGGAAATTTCCGAACGGCCTAAAGAGGTTCCCCAGCGGCCGAACGTGGGACGGTAATACGCGGGTCGGGCGACTTCAACAGAAGAAGAAGCTGCTACCTGCTTTTGGGTCGATTTCGCCCCCGGTAATCTAGAGCGACCCGTGCCGACGTTCCTCCACACCTGCTACCGGATCGGCGAGATCGATCGTTCGGTCGACTTCTACGAGAAGCTCGGCTTCGTAGAGGTGCGGCGGATGCCGATCGGCGACGAGGCGATCAACGTCTTCATGGCGATGCCCGGCGAGGACCCCCGGCTCGAGCTCACCTACAACCACGGCGTCACCGAGTACGACCACGGCACCGGCTACAACCACATCGCCCTCGGCGTCGACGACCTCGACGGCACCCTGGCGCGCCTGGCCGAGCTGGGAATCGAGCCCGAAAAGCCCCCCTATCGTCCCGGTGGCCGCACCGAGGGCCACCGCATCTGCTTCGTCAGAGACCCCGACGGCTACCGGATCGAGCTGATCGGAGACTGATCAGCCGGCGCTGATGCCGCCGCCCGAAGGCGGTGCGGGCGTGGGGGTCGGAGTGGGTTCGGGTTCCGGAGTGGGTTCGGGCTCCGGGGTCGCAGCCTCTTCTTCGGCGCCCTCTTCGCCTGCCGCCCCGTCTTTGCCCCCGGATTTCTCGGTGTCTTCGTCTTCGGAGCCGTATTCCTCTTCGCCTTCGGAGCTTTCGTATTCGGAGTCCGAGGTGTCTTCGTCGCTGTCGAGGCCGTCGAGGTCGGGCAGTGAGCTCGGGGTCTCGAATTCAGGGCATTCGCCTTCGTGGGCGGAGGACATGTAGTTGGCCCAGATCGGGCCGGCGGTGGGACCGCCGTAGCCGGTGTATTCGCGCGAGGTCGGGTGACCGACCCAGACCGCGGTCGAGAACAGCGGCGTGTAGCCGACGAACCAGGCGTCGGAGAGCTCCTCCGAGGTGCCGGTCTTGCCGGCCGCGTCGGAGCAGCCCATCGAGGTGTAGCCGGCACCGGTGCCCTGGGTGATCACGCCCTCGAGGATGCGGGTCACTTCGTAGGCCTGGCCCTCGGTGAAGACGCGCTTGCCGGGATCTTTCTCGAAGTCGTCCACTTTGCCGTCGGGGAAGACGACGCGGCTGACCGCGGTGGCGTCGTGATGGACGCCGCCGTTGGCCAGCGTCGCGTAGGCGTTTGCCATTTCCAGCGGGGTGACGCCGTAGCCGAGGCCGCCGAGGCCCTCCGCAGGGACCGATTCCAGTTCGGCTTCGATCCCCATTTCCTCCGCCACCTTGGTCACGTCTTCGGGGCCGACGTCGAGGTCGAGCTGGGCGAAGATCGTGTTGACCGAGGACCAGGTCGCCGATTCCAGCGACATCGTGCTGCCGCCGTCGCCCTCGGAGTTGTTGACGGTCCAGGTGCCGCCGCCGGGGATCTCCAGGGTCATCGGCGAGGCACCGCTGTAGTAGGTGCTGCCCGGGTCGATCCCCTCCTTCACCGCCGCCGCGAGGACGATCGTCTTGAACGAGGAACCGGGCTGGCGGTGTGCCTGCCAGGCGTAGTTGAACTGTTCTTCGTCTTCGTAGCCTTCGGTCGCGGCGAGGGCGACGATCGCACCCGTCTCCGGGTCGACCGAGGCGAGGCCGGCGGCGGGGCCGCCTTCGGGGTAGCAGACGTAGCAGTAGTTCTCGACCGCTTCTGCGGCCTTCTGCTGCAGATCGGGGTCGATCGTCGTGTAGGCCTTGAGGCCGCCTTTGCGGACGGTGTTGATCCCGTAGTGCTCGATCAGTTCGTTCTGGACGAGGTCGAAGAGGAACTGGTCCTTGATGTCCCGGTACTTCTCCCCGGCGTCGACTCCGAGGCCACGGGTGGTGGCTTCGTGCAGCTCCGCCTCGGTGATGTAGCCCTCGTCGGCCATCGCCCGCAGCACCTCGTTGCGCCGCTTCAAAGCCGCCTTCGGATCGAGGAAGGGGTTGTATTCGGAGGGAGCCTGCGGCAGGCCGGCGAGCATCGCCGCCTCGGTCAGGTTCAGCTCTTTCGCCGGCTTGCTGAAGTAGGTCTGCGCCGCCGCCTCGGCCCCCACCGCCGTCTGCCCTTCGACCGTCCCGTAGGGAGCGGTGTTGAGGTATTCCTTGAGGATCCACTCCTTGCTGTGCTTCTCGTCGAATTCGACCGCGAGCTTCGCTTCCTTCAGCTTCCGCTCGATCGTGTTCTCGGGGTTGGAGATGTAGAGGTTGCGGACCAGCTGCTGGGTGATCGTCGAGGCTCCCTGCACCGGGGCGCCGGCTTCGATGTCCTTGATCAGGGCACGGGCGATGCCTTCGTAGTCGAGGGCGCCGTGCTCGTAGAAGTTCTTGTCCTCGATCGCGACCGTCGCCTCGCGCAGCACCTTGGGCAGCGATTTCATCGGCAGCGGCTGGCGCACGTTTTCGGAGCGGATGAACCCGATCAGGCTGCCGTCGGCGGCGTAGATCGCCGAGGAGCGCCCCTTCTCCACCGGTTTCAGGCTGGCGAGCCGCGGTGCCGAGTTGTAGACGCTCAGCGCCCAGGCGGCGCCGATGCCGCCGGCGATCAGCACGAGACCGGCGAGAACCCCGAGCGGGATCGCGACCTTGTGCCAGATGGGATGGTGCGGCGCGCGTCGCCGCCTGCGGACCCGAGGGGACATTCGCTCGGATTGTACGGAGGAGCCGGAACCGGCCGTGACCGGGCGGCGGGCGCGCAATCCCGCTTGCCATGCCATAGGCTCGCGCACCGCAGCGGCAGCTAAAGCGGAGAGGGAGGAAAAAGTGAAACTGGTAATCGGGATCGTTCGCCCCGAGCAGGCGAACCAGGTCCTGGAGGCGCTCCATCGAGCCGACGTGCGCGGCTTCTCGATGAGCCGCGTCCAAGGGCACGGCGGCGAGATGGACCGGGTCGAGACCTACCGCGGCACGACCGTGCAGATGGGGCTCTCGGACAAGATCAGATTCGAGCTCGCTGTCTCCGACGACTTCGTCGACAAAACCGTGGCGGCGCTCTGCGAAGGCGGGCGCACCGGCGAAGTCGGTGACGGCAAGATCTTCGTCGTTCCGCTGGAGCGCGCGGTGCGGATCCGCACCGGCGACACCGACGAAGGCGCCGTGACGCCGGTGGGCAAATGATCGCCGCGATCGACACCGGGGATACCGCCTGGATGCTGATGGCGACGGCGCTGGTGCTGTTGATGACGCCGGCGCTGGGGCTCTTCTACGCCGGGCTGGTGCGCTCGAAGAACACGCTCAACACCTTCATGATGTGCGTCGCCGCGATCGCGATCGCCACCGTCACCTGGGCGGCGGTCGGTTACTCGCTGGCCTTCGACGGCGAAGGCGATCTGATCGGCGGCCTCGGTCACGCCTTCATGCAGGGCGTCGACTTCGAACCGCGAGGAGAAGGGACGATCCCGGAGCTGGTCTTCTTCGCCTTCCAGACGACCTTCTGCATCATCACCGTGGCGCTGATCTCCGGCGCCGTGGTCGAGCGGATGCGGTTCGGCGCGTTCCTGCTCTTCTCGGCGCTGTGGTCGGTGCTCGTCTACGCCGTCCTCGCCCACTGGGCATTCGGCGGCGGCTGGCTGATCGAGGGCGGCACCCTCGACTTCGCCGGCGGCGTCCCGGTCGAGATGGCCTCCGGCTTCTCGGCCCTGGCGGCGGCGCTGGTGGTCGGCGCGCGCAAGGACTACGGCCGCCAGGCGCTCCTCCCTCACAACGCGATGTACGTGCTGCTGGGGGCGGGGCTGCTGTGGTTCGGCTGGTTCGGGTTCAACGGCGGCAGCGGCTTCAACACGGGCGAAGCGAGCGTCCTCGCCTTCGTCAACACGCTGCTCTGCCCGGCCACGACCCTGGTCGTCTGGTTCCTGCTCGACGTGATCCGCGGGCGCAAGGTGACCGCGATCGGCGCCGCCACCGCGATCATCGTCGGCTGCGTCCTGATCACCCCCGCCGGCGGCTTCATCAGCCCCGGCTGGGCGATGCTGCTCGGCGCCCTGGGGGCGATCCCGAGCTGGGGGATCATCGCCTACCGGACCCGGACCCGGGTCGACGAGACCCTCGACGTCCTCGCCGCCCACGGCACCGCCGGCCTGTTCGGGATCCTCTTCATCGGCTTCTTCGCCCAGAAAAGCTGGAACGGGATCTCCGACGGTCTCTTCTACGGCAACGCGGCCCAGCTCTGGGATCAGGTGCTGGCCGTGTTGGCGGCGCCCACCTACGCCTTCGTCGCCACCTTCGTCCTGCTGAAGGTGATCGGGGCGTTGATGCCGCTGCGGGTGGGCGGTCGCGACGAGGCCACGGGCCTTGACGTCACGCAGCATGGCGAGGAGGCTTATGTGACCGGCGAGGGGGCAATCTTGCTCCTCCCGGACGATCACGAGAAGGTCGTGGTGCCGGTCGGCGATCCGGGTTAGGACTGGCGTTGTGGGGGCGCCGGGTGACCCCTCCAGACACCTCTCGCTATGGCTCGAGGTTGAGTGTCTGGAGGGGGTCACCCGGCGCCCCTTTTATGCTCGGGTCGTATGACCGATCACATCCAGGTTCTGACCACGGCGGGGTCTGAGGAGGAGGCTGGGGTTATTGCTGGGCTGCTGGTCGAGCGGAGGTTGGCGGCTTGTGTGCAGGTTGTGGGGCCGGTCGTTAGTCGCTATCGCTGGCAGGGGGCGATCGAGGAGGAGCGGGAGTGGCAGTGCTTGGTGAAGACGACGTGGGCCGCCTGCGAGGCGGTCGAGGCGGCGATCCGCGAGGTCCACTCCTACGACGAGCCGGAGATCATCGCCACCCCGATCGTCGCCGGCTCCGCCGGCTACCTCGCCTGGATCGAGGAAAACGTCAGCGCTCGCTGATTTTCTGCCCCTCCAAGGGGGAAATTCAGCGAGCGCTGAATTTCCCAGTTCGAGTAACTACGCACGCAGGCGGTAGCCCTTGGTGAAGAGGCGGAGGTTGATCAGGAAGAGGACCGCGGTCGCCGCCGTCAGCGCCACGAGCGAGAGGGCGATGCTGACTTCGGAGTAGCCGACGAACCCGTAGCGGACCAGGTTGATCATGTAGAAGATCGGGTTGAAGTGGGTCAGGGTCTCGTAGGGCTCCGGCAGCAGGGTCGCCGAGTAGAAGACGCCGCCGAGGAAGATCAGCGGCGTCAGGATGAAGGTCTGGGCGAAGGCGACGTCGTCGAACTGCTCGGCCCGGACCCCGATCAACACCCCGAGCTGGCTGAAGAAGAAGCCGACCAGGAACAGGGACGGGACGAGCACGAGGATGTGCTCGACCGGCAGGTCGACCAGCAGCGAAGAGGCGATGAAGGTGAGCACCGCCACCGTCAGCCCGCGCATGAAGCCGCCGAGCGAGAAGGCGAGCAGCAGCTCGGCCGGCGAGGCGGGCGAGGAGAGCTGGTCCTGGATCGCCCCCTGGAACTTCTGCTGGAGGATCGAGGAGGAGTTGTTGGAGAAGGCGTTGATCGCCCAGGCCATCATGATCAGGCCGGGGATGACGAAGACGACGTAGTCGATCCCGTGCAGCTTGTCGATCCGGGTGCCGAGGGCGGCTCCGAAGACGGAGATGTAGAGGAAGGTTTCCAGCAGCGGCGCGCCGATCGTCTGCTTCTTGATCTTCATGAAGCGGTTGACCTCGCGGCGCCAGAGCGTCGCGAAGCGGATCTGGGCGGCGCTCACGCCTCCACCTCCGGCGTCAGCTCGATGTGCGAGCGGGAGAGCTCTTTGCGCCCGACCAGGGCCAGGTAGGCGTCCTCGAGGTTCGGCACGTCGAAGCGCGCGGCCAGCTCGGGACTGGTCCCCTCGGCGACGATCTGGCCCTCGGCGATGAAGGCGATCCGGTCGCAGAGCTGCTCGGCCTCCTCCAGGTAGTGGGTGGTGAGGAGGATCGTCGTCCCCTCCTGGTTGATTTTCTGGACGTAGTGCCAGAGCTCGAGGCGGAGCTCGACGTCGACGCCGGCGGTCGGCTCGTCGAGGATCAGCAGGCGCGGCCGGTGCATGATCGCCCGCGCCAGGATCAGCCGCCGTTTCATCCCTCCCGAGAGGGTGCGGGTGCGTTCGTCGCGCTTCTCGGTCAGCGAGAAGGTCTCCAGCAGCTCCTTGGCGCGCTCGCGGCGTTCGCGCCGCGGCATCCCGAAGTAGCCGGCGTGGTAGTCGAGCGTCTCCTCGGCGGTGAGGAACCAGTCGAGGTTGGGCTCCTGCGGGGCGAGGCCGACCGCCTGGCGCGCCTCGGCGTAGTGGTCGATCGCGTCGTGGCCGAAGATCTCGATCGAGCCGCCGGTCGGCTGCGCGAGGCCGGTGGTGCAGTGGATCAGCGTCGACTTGCCGGCGCCGTTGGGGCCCAGCAGGCCGTAGATGGCGCCCGGCTCGATCTCGACCGAGACGCCGCGCAGCGCCTCCACGCCGGTCGGGTAGCGCTTCTCCAGGTTCTTGATGTCGAGAGCCTTCATGCGCCGACGACTCTAGCCATAGGCTTAGTTCGTGCCCGCGCCGCTGCTTGTCGTCGATGCCCCCTCGATGCTGTTCCGCGCCTTCTACGCGCTGCCGAGCAAGATCGTCGGGCCGGACGGGCGGCCGGTCAACGCGCTGCTGGGGACGGCGAACCTGATCCTGCGCGAGGTCGAAGTGCACCAGCCGCGGGCGGTGGTCCTCTGCTTCGGCCCCGACGCCGCCGCCTACCGGACCGAGCTCTACCCCGCCTACCACGCCGAGCGCGAGGAGGCGATGCCGGATGAGCTCCCCCACCAGTTCGCCGACTCGCGCGATTTCTTCGAGGCGTTCGGGTGGACGGTGGCGACGGGCGAGGACCTCGAGGCCGACGACCTGCTCGGCACCTACGCGCGGCTCGAGGCGGAGGCCGGCGGGCGGGCGCTGCTGCTGACCGGCGACCGCGACATGTACCAGTGCGCGACCGAGAACGTGACCGTGCTCTACGTCCGCACCGGCGGCGGTAAAGGCGCAGAAGAAGTTGGACCGGCGGAGGTGCGGGAGCGCTACGGCATCGACCCGGAGCTGGTCCCGGACTTCATCGCCCTGCGCGGCGATCCCTCCGACGGGCTGCCGGGCGCCAAGGGCGTCGGGCCGAAGACGGCGGCGGAGCTGCTGCGCACCCACGGCTCGCTGGAGGCGATCCTCGACAACGCGATCCGCGAGCGGCGGCCGGCGCTGCGTGGCGCCCTGATCGAGGGGAAGGACGATCTGCTCGTCTTCAAAGACATCGCGACCCTGCGCGACGCAGGCGTCGAGCGGCCGGCAGATCGAGTGACCGATTGGGCGGGTGCGGCCGCGGGGGCGCGGGGGCGCGGGATGAAAAAACTCGCGGAGCGGCTAGAGCAGAACGCGGGCTAGACCCCACGCCGAAACGATCGCCCACACTCCCTCGAGGAGCAGGAAGCCCCACTGCGACTCGTGCAGGGCGAGCACGGCGAGGATCGCCGAGCCGACGAGGTTGAGCGCCAGATAGACGCGCGAGTCGGGGCGCATCCGCTCGAACTGGACCGCCGCGAAGGCGGCGAGGATCAACAGGGCGCCGACGATCTGGACGAGTTGGTCCACGCGGCGAGCCTAGTGACATGGCGTTTTTGTCTCCTCATGGAAGACAAAAACGCCAATGCCGGGTACCTTCGCGCGATGGATCCGGCCTCCCTCCCGCTCTTCGACAACGGTCAGTTGCGCAAGCGCTGGCGCTACGTCGGCCTCTTCGCCGAGGAGCTGATGCTCTGCGCGGCGCGGGCCGAGGTCGGTCCGCTCAGCCAGTCGTTCTGGGTCTTCCTGGACCGCGAGGGTCGGCGGCACGATGCCCACACCTCACTCCTTCCCGGCAGCCGCGAGGTCATTCTGGACGGGCCCACGCTGGAGATCGACGGGCCGAACCTGCGCGCGAGCCTGCGGATCGGCGAGGTGACCCCGATCGAGGCGACCTGCCCGAGCGGCAAGTCGCAGGCTTGGACCCGGAAGCGGGCGGGGATGCCGATCGAGGGGACGGTCGAGGTGCCCGGGCGGCGCTGGCAGGTGAGCGGGCGCGGGGTCGACGACGAGTCGGCCGGGCACCACCAGCGGCAGACGAGCTGGCGCTGGTCGGCCGGCGTCGGCACCGCGGCCGACGGGCGACCCCTCGCCTGGAACCTGGTCGAGGGGATCAACGACCCGCCCGAGGGCAGCGAGCGGGCGATCTGGGTCGACGGCGAGCCCACCGAGCCACCCCCGGTCCGTTTCCGCGGCATGGAGGGGATCGACCTACCCGAAGGCCAGCGACTCGACTTCAGCTCCGAGTCCGCCCATGCCCACGACGAGAACTACCTCCTGATCCGCTCCCGCTACCGCCACCGCTTCGGCAGCTTCAGCGGCTCCCTCGGCGGCGTCGAGCTCAGCGAGGGCTTCGGCGTGATGGAGGAACACGACGCGGTCTGGTGATCTTTCCCGCTACCAGGTGTCGACGAAGCGGTGGGCGCCGGGCGGGCGGGTGTCGCCGGCCGCGGTGAGGGTCGAGGCGATCAGGGCGCGGGTCTCGGCCGGGTCGATCACGTCGTCGAGCTCGAACAGCGCCGCCGCGTTGAGCGCCTTGGCGTTCTCTTCGGCGGCGGCGGTGAGGTCGCGGACGCGCTGCTCGCGCTCGGCCTCGTCAGGGATCGCCTCCAGCTCCTTGCGCAGCGCCAGCCGCACCGCTCCCTCCAGCCCCATCGGCCCGAGGTGGGCGCTCGGCCAGGCGACCGTCAGCAGCGGCTCGTGCAGGCTGCCGCCGACCATCGCCTGGGCGCCGAGGCCGTAGCCGCGCCGCAGCACCACCGCGACCAGCGGCACCCGCAGCGCCGCGCCGGCGACCAGTAGCCGCGAGGCACGGCGGACGAGCCCGGTCGCCTCGGCCTCGGGGCCGACCATGTAGCCGGGGGTGTCGACGAGGGAGATGACGGGCAGCCCGAAGGCGTCGCAGAGCTGCAGCAGCCGCGCCGCCTTGTCAGCCGCCTCGCTGGTCACGGCGCCGGCCGTGTGGCGGGTGTCGTTGGCGATCACTCCGAGTGGGCGGCCCTCGACCCGCGCCAGCGCCGTCACCATCTCCGGCGCGAAGCGCTCGCGCAGGAAGGTGACCGAGCCCTCGTCGGAGAGCGTCTCGACGATCGGGCGCGGGTCGTAGGCGCGGCGCTTGCGCTCCGGCACGAGCTCGCGCAGCCGCGCCTGGTCGGGTTCGGGCCCTGGCGCGGTCGCGCCCTGGAAGTAGGCGAGCAGCTTCTTCGCCGCCGCGGTCGCCTCGGCCTCGTCGGCGCAGGCGACGTCGACGACGCCGTTGCGCGCCTGCGTCTCCAGCGGCCCGACCTCATCCGGATGGACGTCGCCGAGGCCGCCGCCGGCGATCATCGCCGGGCCGCCCATTCCCAGCGAGCTGCCCTCGGTGGCGACGATCAGGTCGGCGCAGCCGGCGATCACCGCGTTGCCGGCGAAGCAGCGGCCGTGGACGACCGCGATCCGCGGCACCAGCCCCGAGAGCTTCGCCCAGAGCGCGAAGGCGCGGGTGTCGAGGGCGGAGACGACCGGGTAGTCGGTATCGCCGGGCCGCCCTCCCCCACCCTCGGCGTAGAAGACGACCGGCAGCCGCATCCGCTCGATCAGCTCGAAGAGGCGATCCTTCTTGCGGTGGCCGAGCGCACCCTGGGTCCCAGCCAGCACCGTGTAGTCGTAGGAGAGGACCGCGCAGGCAGCGCGCTCGGGGTCGAAGAGGTCGCCGTTGACGCGGGCGGTGCCGCCGATCAGGCCGTCGGCGGGAGTGCGGGCGATCAGGTCCTCGAGCTCGCGCCGGCCCCGCTGGGCGGCGATCGCGTAGCGGCCGTACTCGACGAAGGAGCCCGGGTCGACCAGGTCCTCGACGTTCTCCCGCGCGGTGCGGCCGCCGGCGGCGTGGCGCTTCTCGACCGCGTCTGGCCGCGCCGGGTCCTCGGTCAGCGCGCGCCGCGCCAGCAGCTCCGCCAGGTCGTCTCGCTCCCCCTCGGCCACGGGGGGATCTTTACGGATCAGCCCCGGATCGCCTTGCCGACGAGGTTCTTGACCCGGGTTTTGTCCCGCTTGCTGAGGTTGCCCGGCCGGCCCTTCGACTTCTTCATCAGGTTCCAGAACTCGCTCTGCTCGTGCTGGTTGAGGTTCTGCTGGATCCGGTCCTGGCCCTTCTTCAGCACCCACAGCGTCACCACCCAGACTTTCGCCCAGGGGACTCGCTTCCAGACGTGAGGCGCGGCTTTGCGCGCAATCCACCAGGGCATCCGATTCCTGCCTACTCGACGACTTCGACGGTGCCGCGCATGTCGGGGTGGATCTCGCAGAAATAGGCGAAGGTGCCCGCCTCTTTGAAGGTTTCCGAGCCGATCTTGCCTTTCTCGATCGTGCCGGTGTCCCAGCTGTCGTCGTCGGCGGTCGCCGTGTGGGGCGCGGCGTCCTGGTTCTGCCAGATCACCTTGCCGCCGACTCCGACCACGACGGGGTCGGGCTGGTAGGTGAATTCGACGATGTCCACTTTTTCGGACTTCGACGCCTCGCCACTGGGCGCGGGTTCGCTTTCGCTCGTTTCCTCCGCCCCGGATTCGGTCGTTTCTTCACTTGCCGGAGGCGTGGTTTCGGCGTCGGTGGTTGAGTCGGAGCCGCTGTCCCCGCAAGCGGCAAGGCCGAGGGAGAGGGCGACCAAGGCAGCGGCGAACAGCGGCTTCGAGCTCATGTGTCACTTCCATACCCATCTGGGCGAGGAGGAATCAGTCGGACGACCGATTTAGTCTGAGCCCGTGATCACCGGCCCCCGCGGACGCTGGGTGGCGGTCGCGGTCTGGCTTCTGATCGGCGCCGCGGGCCTGCTCGCCCACGCTCACATCGACGACGTCACCGCCGCCGGGCAGAGCAGCTTCCTGCCGGCCGACTCGGAATCGACCCGCGCGATCGAGGCCCTGCAGCACGCTTCCTCCGGGGGCGAAGACGTGCCGGTGGTGATCGTCTTCGAACGGCGCGGCGGGCTGAGCCGGGCGGACGTAAGCGCGATCGGCCGCATCGGCGACGGGCTCGGGCGCCTGGAGCTGGCGGGGGCGACCCCGATCGTCGACCCCTTCTCGGGCCGCTACCGCAACGACCTGAGCAAGGTGGCGCGAATCGCCAACGGGATCGGGCCGATCTCCAAGGACGGCGAAGCGGCGCTGCTGGTGCTGGCGATCGACGCCGAGGACCGCGGCGCGATCGTCACCGGCGTCGAGCGGATCCGCCGCTACCTGGCAGAGCACGAACGGCGGGGGCTGCGGGCCTTCGTCACCGGCCCCGGCGGGATCGCCGCCGACCTCGAGGCGATCGCCGCCGACGCCAGCCAGACGCTGCTGATCGCCACCCTGGGCCTTGTCCTCCTGCTGCTGCTGGCCGTCTACCGCGCCCCGGTCCTGGCCCTGCTGCCGCTCCTCGTCGTCGGCGCCGCCTACCTGGTCGCGATCGGGATCGCCTATCTCCTGATCGAGGCCGGCTGGATCGTCGTCAACGCCGAGGGCACGATGCTCCTCCTGGTTCTCATCTTCGGTGCCGGCACGGATTACTCCCTCCTCCTCGTCCACCGCTACCGCGAAGAGGGCGACCTGAACAAGGCAGTTCGAGAGAGCCGCCCCGCCATCCTCGCTTCGGGAGGGACGGTGATCGCCGCGATGCTGGTCCTGCTCGTTGCCGACTTGGAGTCAACGCGCTGGCTCGGCCCGGTCCTGGCGATCGGGATCGCGGTGATGCTCGTCGCCGCCTTCACCCTCCTCCCCGCCCTGCTCTCGATCCTCGGCGAGCGCGCCTTCTGGCCCGCCACACCGAATCTGTCTCCGACCCCGGATACGGAGGACTCAGACAGACTCGGCGTCTGGGAGCGGGTGGCGGGGCTGGTGCGGCGACGCTCGCTGGCGATCATCGTCGCGGTCTTCGCCCTGCTCGCGGTCCTCAGCCTCGGCAACCTGACCGACCACAAGACTCTCGGCTTCGGCCAGGGAGTGACGAAGGCGACCGACTCCAGCCGCGGCACCGAAGCGCTGGAACGGCACTTCCCCGCGGGGCTCGGTTCGCCGCTGACCGCCGTGGTCAAGACTGCCGCGGCGCCGAAGGTGGCGCGGGGCCTCGAAGACCTGGAAAGCGTGCAACTGGTCCTGCCGGCGCCGGTGCCGAGCGACGCGGAGAAAACGGTCGTCCTCCTCATCCTCGACGGCGATCCGTACGGCAGCGCGGCGGAAACCGACGTCGAGGAAATTCGCGAACGACTGCACGCCCTTGCGCCCGGTGGCCTGCTCGGCGGCGTCCCGGCCGAGAACCTCGACGTCGAGGAGACCAACGCGCGGGACACGAAGCTGATCGTGCCGCTGGTCCTGCTCGTCGTCGGGCTGATCCTGATCGCGCTGCTGCGAGCGCTGGTCGCGCCGGCCTACCTGATCGGAACCGTCGTCGCCTCCTTCGCCGCGACCCTCGGCCTCGCCACCTTCGCCTTCACCGAGCTCTTCGGGGCCGAGGGGCTCGCCTTCAACCTCGAGCTGATGGCCTTCATCTTCCTCGTAGCGCTCGGGGTCGACTACAACATCTTCCTGATGACCCGGGCGCGGGAGGAGGCGGCCGCCCGCGGCACCCGCGAGGGCACCCTCGCCGCCCTCGTCAGCACCGGCGGGGTCGTCACCGGCGCCGGCCTGATCCTCGCCGGCACCTTCGCGACCCTGACCCTGCTGCCGCTGGAGGAGCTGGTCCAGGTCGGCGCCACCGTCGCCGTCGGCGTCCTCCTCGACACCTTCCTCGTCCGCGCCCTGCTGATCCCGGCGATCACCTACCGGCTCGGCGACCGCGCCTGGTGGCCGGGGCGCGCCGGTCCGCCCGGCAGCTAGCCGGGCTCCTACATCCCCGGGCTGCGCTTCATCCGCTTGCGCTCATGCGGGTGGGCGCCGCCCTTCTCCTGAAGCGTCGCGCAGGCCTCTTCGATGTCGTTGGCGAGGCGGTCGACCTGCTGGCGGCCCAGCGTCTCCTTGACCAGCGCCCGCATGATCTTCACGTCTTCGGCTTCGGGCGGCATCGTGTAGGCGGGCAGCATCCAGCCGCGCTCGGCCGAGAGCTGCCAGGAGACGTCGAACTCGTCGTAGGGCTTCTCGCCGGCGAGCTTGAAGGCGACCAGCGGCAGCTGCTCCTTGTCAGCCCCGATCAGCTCGAAGTCCCCCATCGCCTCCAGCTTGGCCGCCAGCGCCTTCGCGTTCTGCTCCATCGCCTCCATCACGTGCTTGTAGCCCCCGCGCCCGAGGCGGACGAAGTTGTAGTACTGCGCCAGCACCATCGAGGCGCCGGTGGAGAAGTTGAGGGTGAAGGTGGCGTCGGTCTTGCCCAGGTAGTTCTCGTAGAAGACGAGGTCCTCGGCCAGGTCGCTCTTCTCGCGGAAGACGAGCCAGCCGATCCCCGGGTAGACGAGCCCGAACTTGTGGCCGGAGACGTTGATCGAGCGCACCTGCTCGAGCCGGAAGTCCCACTCGGAGTCGGGGTAGAGGAAGGGCCAGACGAAGCCGCCCGAAGCGGCGTCGACGTGCAGCGGCACGTCGATCCCCTTCTCGCTCTTGAGATCGAGCAGGAGCTTGTTGATCCCGGGGATGTCGTCGGCGTGGCCGGTGAAGGTGGTGCCGAGGACGGCGGCGACGCCGATCGTGTTCTCGTCGACGTGGGGCTCGACGTCCTCGGGCCCGATCACGTACTTGTCCTCGCGCAGGCGGACGATCCGCGGTTCGACGTCGAAGTAACGGCAGAACTTTTCCCAGACGACGTGGACGTCGCCGCCGAAGACGAGGTTCGGCTTCTCGGCCCCCAGGCCGGCCGCTTCACGCCGCTCCTTCCATTTCCACTTCAGCGAGAGCGCGCCGAGCATGATCGCCTCCGAGGAGCCCTGGGTGCGGCAGCCGGTCGTCTCCCCCGGCGCGTTGTAGAGGTCGGCGAGCATCCGCACGCAGCGCTGCTCGATCTCGGCGGTGATCGGATACTCGGCGTGGTCGATGAAGTTGCGGTGCAGGTTCTCGGCGACGATCCGCTGCGCCTCGGGCTCCATCCAGGTGGTGACGAAGGTCGCCAGGTTGCGCCAGGGGTCGCCCTCCAGCACGAGTTCCTCGTCGACCATCCGCATCGCGTCGAGCGAGGTCATCCCGTGCTGCGGGAACTCCTTGTCGGGCGCGTCCTCGGTGAGGAAGCGGTTGCCGTAGAGGAGGGCGGTTTCTTCGGGGGTGAGGTCACTCATCGCATCGCTCGTTTCGTCGGAGACTGGACCGAGCGAGCCTATCCGCGTGACAGGCGCCCTCCTGCGTAGTAGCGTCCGCGCGGGGCGCCTTAGATCAAGATTCCATTCCAATAGTTAGGAGCCGCAATGCCGTCCGACCCGACCATCGTCTTGATCCACGGCTTCTGGGTGACGCCCCGCAGCTGGGAGAACTGGGTTGCCCGCTACGAGAGCCAGGGCCATACCGTGCTCGCCCCCGCCTATCCCGGCCTCGAGGCCGAGGTCGAGTCGCTGAACGCCGACCCGTCGCCGCTGGAAGCGCTGACCGTCGAAGGGATCCTCGAGCACCTCGAATCGGTGATCGCACCGCTCGAGCAGCCGCCGATCCTGATCGGCCACTCGGCCGGCGGCGTCTTCACCCAGCTCCTCCTCGACCGCGGCTTCGGCGCCGCCGCCGTCGCGATCAACTCGGCCCCGACCGAGGGCGTGAGGGTGCTGCCGCCGAGCCAGCTGAAAGCGACCTTCTCGATCCTCAGCCACCCGAGCACCAGGCACGAAGCCGCCCCCCTCACCCCCGAGCAGTGGCACTACGCGTTCGCCACCACGCTCGACGAGGAGGGGTCGCGAGAGCTGTACGACCGCTACCACGTGCCCGCCTCCGGGGCGATCTTCTGGGAGAGCGTGCTGGCCAACGTCAAGCCCGGGCATCAGGCGACCTACGTCGACTACCACAACGACGAGCGGGCGCCGCTGCTGTTCATCACCGGCAGCGAGGACAAGCTGATGCCGCCCAGCGTCCAGCACAGCAACGCCAAGCACTACAAGTCCGACACGGTGACCGAGGTGAAGGACTTCGAGGGGCGCGATCACGCCACGATCGCCACGCCGGGCTGGGAGGAAGTCGCCGACTACGCCCTCTCCTGGGCGCGCGAGCAGGCGACTGCGCCGGCGTGACCACCCGCCTCACCCATCTCGGCGGCCCCACCCTGCTGATCGAGGTCGGCGGCTGGCGGCTGCTCACCGACCCCACCTTCGACCCCGCGGGTGGCAAGTACTCGTTCGGCTGGGGCACCGGCTCGAAGAAGCTCGCCGATCCGGCGATCGGCCCCGGGGAGATCGGGGAGATCGACGCGGTCCTGCTCAGCCACGACCACCACGACGACAACCTCGACGCCGCCGGCCGGGCGCTGCTGCCGTCCGCCGGCTCGGTCCTCACCACCCAAGCCGGCGCCCGCCGGCTCGGCGGCAACGTCCGCGGCCTGGCGCCGTGGGAGACGACCGAGCTGGCGCAGGAGGGGCGGCCGACGATCAGGATCACGGCGACGCCCTGCCGGCACGGCCCGCCGCTGAGCCGACCGCTCGTCGGCGACGTGATCGGCTTCTCGCTCGACTGGGAGGGTCAGGAGCACGGCAGCCTCTGGATCTCGGGCGACACCGTCCTCTACGACGGCGTCCGCGAGGTCGGCGAGCGACTGCGGGTCGGCACCGCCGTCCTCCACCTCGGCGGCGTCCGCTTCCCGGCCACCGGCCCCCTGCGCTACACGATGACCGCGGGCGAGGCGATCGAGCTCTGCGACGCCGTCTCCCCGGAGACAGTGATCCCGATCCACTACGAGGGCTGGAAGCACTTCCGCCAGGGCCGCGACGCGATCGAAGCCGAGTTCGCGGTGGCGCCCGAAGGCTTCCGGCGCAGCGTCCGCTGGCTGCCGATCGGAGATCAAGTCACGGTCGAGGTTTAGGCCCCGCCGCTTGGCGGAATCAGTCAGGCACCAGTGGAGGGCCTGATCGAAGACCTCACCCGCGGCAACGTCACCGAGGTCAAGGTGGTGCTCGCGACCGTGATCGTCGCCCTCGCCGTCTACCAACTGGTGCTCGCCGCGGTCTCCTACGGCAAGGTGCGGCCGCGCCTGCTCGAGTCGGGGCCGGCGACCTGGGCGCACCGGGCGGCAGGCGACACGATCCTCGTCCTCGCCGTCCTCGTCGCGATCGCCTGCATCGGCTTCTACGGCTGGGAGGAGGGCGGCGCCCACGCCCTCTTCGGCTGCCTGCTGCTGGGGGCGCTGGCGGCGAAAGTGCTGGCGGTGCGGATCGCCGGCTCCTCTTCGCCGCTGCTGCCGTGGATCGGGATCGCGCTCTTCGGCCTCTTCGTCGCCACCTGGTGGACTTCCGCCGGCGACTTCCTCGGGGTCGGCTGATGCGGGAGCCGCCCTCGCAGATGACCCAGATCGTCGGCTCCCTGCTGGTGGCGCTGGCGATCGCCGCGGTCGCCGTCGCCGTCGTCACCGCCCACTTCGGCCCCACCTCGCACGCCGAGCTGGAGGGGCGGGAGGAGCGGATCGATCAGCGGGTCGACGCGCGCGAGGAGCGCCGGGAGGCGGCCGCGGAGCGCCGCGAGGAGCAAGCCGGGCGCTGACTTTCACCTCCCCTTGACCTTCGCCCAGCCCAAGGTAGGTTGATTCCTCAAGTCAGGTTTTCTTTTTTCAAAGAGAGGGAGGGGCGATGGACGAGACGATGGAGATGGGCCCGATCGACTACATCCTGGTCGAGTGGCCCGGCCGCCAGCCGAACGGGGAGGTCGCTCCGCACCTGGTCGACCTCGTCGACCGCGGCCTGATCCGGATCCTCGACCTCGCCTTCGTCGCCAAGGACGAGGACGGGTCGGTGGCCGGCCTGGAGCTCGCCGACCTCGGCGACGGCGCGGCAGGACTGGAGGTCTTCGAGGGCGCTTCCTCGGGCCTGCTCGGCGACGATGACCTGACGGAGGCCGCCGCCGCGCTGGAGCCCGGCACCTCCGCGGCGATCCTCGTCTTCGAGAACACCTGGGCCGCGCCCTTCGCGGCCGCCGTCCGCCGTTCCGGCGGCCAGCTCGTCGCCAGCGGCCGCATCCCCGTCGAAGACGTCCTCGCCGCGCTCGACGCGGCCGAGGCCACCGCCTAGAGAGAGGAACGCCCCATGCCAGGACTACTTCGAGGCGTCGCCCGCACCGCGGTTGTCGCCGGCACCGCCACCTCCGTCAGCAACCGCGTCTCCAAACGCCAGGGTGAACGCTGGGCCGCGCAGGAACAGCAGCAGTACGCGCAGGAAGCCCCGCCGCAGCAGACTGCAGCGGCCTCTCCCGCCCCCGCCGGCGGCGGGAGCTCGATGATCGACCAGCTGAAGGAACTGGGCGAGCTGAAAGCGCAGGGCATCCTCACCGAGGAGGAGTTCGCCGCGCAGAAGGCGAAGCTGCTCGGCTCCTAGCCGCTGCTCATTAGCTGAGCGAGCAGACGCGGGTGGGCGACGCCGGGGGCGTCGCCCACCCGCGTCTGCTCGAGCTTCACGCTTGGCGGGATCTCGTCAAGGAGGCGGACGCCGCCGCCGAGGATCACCGGGACCTGGTTGACGATCAGCTCGTCGAGCAGGCCGGCGCGGATCGTCTGCTGGATCGTCTCTCCGCCGCCGCCGACTCCGACGTCACCGTCGCCGGCGCCCATGCCGGAACCGTACCCGGCCTCGGTGAGGGAAATCACTTGACGTGGAAACCATTAGCGCTATCCTGGTTGAGGACTAACTACAGAAAGTGGACTTGATTATGACTTATCGGCTGATAGCGCTCGACGAGGCAATCGTCTTCCCCACCGTGACCGCGACCCTGCCGATCGACGTCGGCACCGACGAGCGCGTCTTCCTCATTCCCCGTCGCGACGGCGAGTACGGCCGCGTCGGCGTCGTCGCCGAGGTGATCGAGACCGGGCATTCCCGCCGCGGCCGCCCCGTCGCCACCGTCGTCGGCCTGCACCGCGGGCTGATCGCCGGCGGCGCCCAGGCCGACGAGGGCGACGTGCTGCGGGTCGAGGTGCAGGAGATCCGCGACGGTCACCCAGATGACGAGCACACCCGCGAGCTGACCCGTGAATACCGCGCCGTGGTCGAGGAGATCCTCGAGCACCGCGGCGACGACGGCCGCATCGCCGCCTTCCTGCGCTCGATCGACGAGCCCGGCGCCCTGGCCGACACCTCCGGCCTCTCCCCTGACATCTCCAACGAGGACAAGCTGCGCCTGCTGGAGAAGATCGACGTCACCGCCCGCCTCGAGCTGGCGGTCGAGCTGCAGCGCGAGCGGCTGGCGGAGCTGCAGGTGCGCGAGAGGATCCGCGAGGACGTCGAGTCGGGCGCCCAGAAACAGCAGCGCGACTACTTCCTGCGTAAACAGATGGACTCGATCCGCAAAGAGCTGGGCGAGGACGAGGCCGACCTGATCGCCGAGTACGAGCGCAAGATCGCCGAGGCGGAGATGCCGGAGGCGGTCGCCGAGCAGGCCGAGAAGGAGCTGCGGCGGTTGGAGCGCCAGGGCGAGCAGTCGCCGGAGAGCTCGATGATCCGCAGCTACCTCGACTGGCTGATCGCGGTGCCGTGGAGCAAACGCTCCGAGGAGCGGCTGGACCCAACGCACACCCGCGAGGTGCTCGACGCCGACCACGCCGGCCTCGATGACGTGAAGCGGCGGATCACCGAGTTCATCGCCGTGCGCAAGCTGCGCGAGGAGCGCCAGATCGAGGACGATTCGCGCGCCAACGGCGCGATCCTCACCCTGGTCGGCCCGCCCGGCACCGGCAAGACCTCGATCGGCGAGTCGATCGCCCGTGCGCTCGGGCGCGAGTTCGTCCGCATCAGCCTCGGCGGCATCCGCGACGAGGCCGAGATCCGCGGCCACCGCCGCACCTACATCGGCGCGATGCCGGGGCGGATCATCCGCGCCCTGCGCGACGCCAAGACGATGAACCCGGTGATCCTCCTCGACGAGGTCGACAAGGTCGGCGCCGACTGGCGCGGCGACCCTTCGGCGGCCCTGCTCGAGGTGCTCGACCCAGCGCAGAACGACACCTTCCGCGACCACTACCTCGACGTCGAGGTCGACCTCTCCGAGGTCGTCTTCATCGCGACGGCGAACCTGGCGGACACGATCCCGGCGCCGTTGCTGGACCGGATGGAGATCATCTCCTTCGACGGCTACACGACCGAGGAGAAGCTGGCGATCGCCAGGGGCTACCTGCTGCCGCGGCAGCTGAAGCGCAATGGCCTGAAGCCGGAGGAGATCGAGGTCTCCGACGAGGTCCTGCGGGCGGTGATCTCCGAGTACACCCGCGAGGCGGGCGTGCGCCGGCTCGAGCGCGAGATCGGCAAGGTCGTCCGCGCCGCGGCGACGAAGATCGCCGCCGGCGAGGCCGAGGGCAAGATCGCGATCGACGTCGAGGCCCTGCGCGAGGCGCTCGGGCGCCAGAAGTTCTTCCAGGAGTCGGTCGAGCGCACGGCGATCCCGGGTGTCTCCACCGGCCTGGCGGTGACCGGCACCGGCGGCGACATCCTCTTCATCGAGGCGACCGCGATGGACGGCGACAAGGGCCTGGTGCTGACCGGCCAGCTCGGCGACGTGATGAAGGAGTCGGCGCGGATCGCCCTCTCCTACGTGCGGGCGCATCGGGGAGAACTGGGAATCGACGCCGAGAAGTTCCAGCGCGAGTTCCATCTCCACGTCCCGGCCGGCGCGATCCCCAAGGACGGCCCCAGCGCCGGCACCGCGATGACCACGGCGTTGGTCAGCCTGCTGACCGGGCGGCCGGTGAAGCACACGGTCGGGATGACCGGCGAGGTCACCCTGCAGGGCCGGGTGCTGCCGATCGGCGGCCTCAAGCAGAAGGTGCTGGCGGCCCACGCCGCCGGGCTGACCGAGGTGATCCTGCCCGAGCGCAACCGCGGCGACCTCGACGAAGTGCCGGAGGAGGTGCGCGAGCAGATGACCTTCCACCCGGTGATGAGCATCGACGAGGTCCTCGGGCTGGCGCTGGAGCCGGCCGAGCAGGGCCACGAGGTGGCGGCGTAGGAGGAATCGTGTCCCCCCGCTGCCGCAACTGCACCCCGGTCCCCCAGGAGCTCCGCGTCACCGCGGGGCTCCTTGAGCGCCGCTGGACGATGGCGACGATCTACGCCTGCTCCAGCGGCGCCGCCCGCTTCAACGAGTTCCGCCAGTCGCTCCCCGGCGTCTCCCCCACCACCCTCTCCGAGCGGCTCGAGCAGCTGGAGGCGGCGGGGATCGTCGAGCGGCACCTGATCCCAGGCCGCCCACCCCACACCGAGTACACGCTGACTCCGCGAGGCGAGCGCGTAGCGCGAGCCGTCGCCGGCCTGCTCCAGCACTGAGACCGCAAAAATGGCCCTCCAGGGGCCATTTTTGCGGTTTCGCGATCAGCTGCTGGTCGGCGGTGGCGGGGGCGGCGGTGGAGAAGACGGGGGCGGGCCCGCCGAGGGGGCGGTGGGAGGCTCGGGGGCCGTCAGGCCCTCCGTCGCCGGCTGGCCAGGCGGCTGGTCGCCCTTGATCTCCCGCAGGCGGAAGTAGAGGACAGCCGCGACCAGGGCCGGGATCGGAGCGGTGAAGGTGGTGGCGAGGGTGAAGAGGACGACTTCCAGAATCGGCTCATCCGAGATGCTGACCGCGATCGCGGTGAAGATCATGGCGGCGAGGAAGGTGATCAGGAAGGCGACGATGACCGTCCAGAAGACGGTCCAGCCGTGGCCGCTGACCAGCTGGCGGGAACGCCCGAAGGCGTCGGAGACGCCCTTTCGCTCAATCACGATCGCCGGTGCGATCACCGCCCAGATCGTCAGCAGGTAGAGGCCGGGAAGGATGAGAAGGAGGAAGCCGCCGGCGACTCCCAGGCCGGCGAGGAGGCCGGCGCCGAGCAGGGGCCCGACCACTGGCGCGACCGAGCGCACCAGCTCTCCGATCGAGTAGTCGCGCCGGCCGTCCCTGACATCACGGACCAGTTCCACCACCATTCCCTGGTACAGGGTGGAGACGGCGAGGCTGATGACGAGGGCGAGCAGGCCCAGGCCGAGGCTGCCCGCGGCTATCGCTTCGACGATCCCCACCGCGAGGAAGAGCCAGAACGCGACAGGCAGCAGCACTCCCGCCTGGTCGCGATAGATCGCAAAGGAATCGCTAAGGGTCTCTCCAACTCCGAGCTTCTGTTCCATGTCGGGGCATTCGACCTCCCCAGCCTCGAACCTCCCGAGTAGATTCACGCCGATGCTCTACTTCAGCCATCCGGCCTGCCTCGAGCACGAACCGGGGCAGGGGCTGCCCGGGCACCCCGAGCGGGCGGAGCGGTTGCGGGCGGTCGAGGCGGCGCTGGCGGAGCGGGGCTGGCTCGGCTGGGAGCGGCGCGAGGCGCCGGCGGCCAGCGAGGAGGAGCTGCTGCTGGTCCACCCGCGCGAGCACGTCGAGGGGATCCGCGAGCTCTGCCGCTCCGGCGGCGGCGCGATCGACGTCGACACCTTCGCCGGCGCGGCCTCCTACGAGGCGGCGCTGCGCTCGGCGGGCGGAGCCTGCGAGATGACCCGCGCCCTCCTCCGCGGCGAGACGCGGGTCGGCTTCAGCGCCGGGCGGCCGCCCGGCCACCACGCCGGTCCCGCGCGGGCGATGGGCTTCTGCCTCTTCGACAACGTCGCGGTCGCGGCGGCGCTGGCGATCGCCGAGCTCGGCGTCGAGCGGGTCCTCATCCTCGACTGGGACGTCCACCACGGCAACGGCACCGCCGAGATCTTCCGCCACCGCAGCGACGTCCTCTTCGCCAGCATCCACCAGGGCGGGATCTTCCCCGGTACCGGCGCCCGCGAGGACACCGGCTCGGACCAGGGCGAGGGCTTCACCATCAACCTCCCGGTCCCCGCCGGCAGCGAAGAGGACCTCTGGCTCTCGCTGCTGGAGGAGGAGGTGCTGCCCGCCGCCGCCCGGTTCGAGCCTCAGCTGGTGCTGATCTCCGCCGGATTCGACGCCCACCGCGACGACCCACTGGCGGAGTGCCGGCTCGAGGCGGGGTCCTTCGGCCGCATGGCCTCGCTGGTCGGGGAGGCGGCGGTCGGGTGGGACGCCCCGGTCGGCGCCGTGCTCGAGGGCGGCTACGCGCTCGAGGCGCTGGCCGAGTCGGTGGTCGCGACGATGACCGCTCTCGCCGACGGGCCCTAAAGGATCAGGGGGCCTTTTCGGCCGCTTTGCTGTTTTCGGGCGCCCGGCTGTTTTCCGAGGCCCTGCTGTGCTCAGGAGCTTTGCCGGGAGTCGGAGCGGGTTCGGGTGCCGCCCCCTCACCGGACTTCGGTTCGGGCTGCGCCTGCGGCGGCCCGTCGGGGGTGGCGGGAGGGGGATTCACCGGTTTCTCGTTCGCCCCCGCCCCCTGCCCCGGTTCGGGAAGAGGAGGATTGGCGGGCGGCGCCGATCCCTGTTCCTCGCTCTTGCCCCCGGTGCCACCGGGCTCTTCGAGCGCGGGTTTGTGTTCGGCGGCGGTTTCCTGCCCGCCGGCCGCCGCGCTCGGATGCTGCTTTTCGTGACCGTGGCCGTTCGCCTGCCCGCTCGGCGATCCCTGGGGGTGCGGATCAGCCCGGTTCTCGACCTGACCGGGCGCCTTTGCCGGCGGCGCGTTCCCTCCCGCCGCAGCAGGCGATGCCGCTTTCCCGGAATCGCCCCCGCCGTCCGCGCGAGCGTTCGCCTCGCCCCCGGCGCCAGAGGGCGAACCGGCCGCCGGCTTTGCCGGCTCGAGTTCGCCCGCTCCCGGCGCCGGCTGGCTCGACCGCGACCGGTCCTCGCCCGGCAGGCCGACGTGGATCACTCCCGAGCGATCCGCCGCGCCGACGCCGACCGCCGCCACGACCGCGGCGGTGGCAAGCCCCTTCGCCGCCGCCGAGGCGCCGATGGTCTGCGCGGCGCCGCCGCCGAGGGCCGCGGCAAGACCGCCGCCGGCAGCGGCCTGGGACCCGCCCAGGACGCCCTGCAGGATCCCGACTGCCGCGATTGCCGGCAGCGGCGACAGCGCCGCCAGGTCGTGCTGCCGGCTCTGCATTTCCTCCTGGAAACGCCGGCAGTCGACGCAGGAGCGCAGGTGCGCGCGCACGTCCCGGCGGCGGGTCACCCTGCCGTCGCCGTCGGAGAGGGCGCGGGTGACGGCGTCGCAGCTCATCTCACGCCCCTCCTCCATCTGGCGCAAGCTCAGCCGTGCCTCGTAGAGCGTCTGCCGCGCGACCGCGCCGGAGGTGTCCAAAGCGGTGCCGATCTCCTCGAAGTCGAGCCCGGCGAGCTCGCGCATCACCAGCGTCTCGCGCTGGCGCTCGGGAAGCTCCGCCATGTCGGCGATCAGCTGCCGCAGTCGTTCCCGCGTCGCCGCGTCCTCCGCCAGCCCGTAGCCCGGCGCCGCCTGCTCGGCGTCCAGCTCCCGCGTCTCGCGCCGCCGCCGCAACAGGTCGATCGACTCGTTGTGGGCGATCCGGTACAGCCACGGCTTCAGCTCGATCTTGCGCTCCTCGCCGGGCAGCGCCCGCAGCACCTTCATCATCGTGTTCTGCAGCGCGTCCTGGGCGTCCTCGGAATTGCCGACGATCGCCAGGCAGAAGCGATAGAGGCTCTGGTGGTAGCGGCGGAAGATCGCCGCGAAGGCGCGCTCGTCCCCCCCGACCGCCCGCTGGGTCAGGCGCTCGTCGGAGAGCAGGCGGTTGAATCCCGCCGGAGCTGCCGTTGCGTTCATTTGTTGATCTTCCCATCGGGGGCCATCCGATCAAAGGATAGGTACGCCTGACTTTCCCTAAACGGATGCAACCCCATGACTGTCAGCGCTTTTTTGGAAACCACCTGACGGACTATCTCCCTACCCGTTCAACAGGAGAATCGATCCAAACGGAGCTGGCGAAGCCCGCCGCTAGAGTGGTCCGCCGGATGGGAGCTGAAAGAAGATGAGTGAGCTCGTACTCGGGCCGCTGCTGCGCTACGTCTCCGGGACCGAGGCGACCGTCTGGGTTGAGACGAGCGAGGCCTGCGAGGTGGAGATCCTCGGCCGCCGCGAGCACACCTTCCGGGTCGAGGGCCACCACTACGCGCTCGTCTGCATCGAGGACCTGGAGCCGGCCACCCGCTACGAGTACGAGGTGAAGCTGGACGGCGAGGTCCACTGGCCGCAGCCCGGTTCCGACCTGCCGCCGAGCGCGATCCGCACCGTCGACGCCGAGAAGGACCTCGACATCTGCTTCGGCTCCTGCCGGGTCGCGGTGCCGCACGAGGCGCCCTTCACCGAACCGAAAGACGAAACCGAGATCGGCCACGAGGTCGACGCCCTCTGGGTCCTCGCCAAGCAGATGGCCGAGGGAGACCGCGACGACTGGCCGGAGCTGCTGTTCCTGCTCGGCGACCAGGTCTACGTCGACGAGGGCTCGCCGAAGACGCGCAAAAAGATCAAAGAACGCCGCGGCACCGACACCCCTCCCTTCGACGAGGTGACCGACTTCGAGGAGTACACCTGGCTCTACCAGGAGAGCTGGGAGGAGCCGCTGATCCGCTGGCTCTTCTCCTGCGTCTCGGTCTCGATGCTCTGGGACGACCACGACATGAGCGACGACTGGAACATCTCCCGCGACTGGCTGCTGGAGATGCAGCAGAAGTCCTGGTGGCACCGGCGCGTGGTCGGCTGCATCTCGAGCTACTGGATCTACCAGCACATCGGCAACCTCTCGCCGCGCGAGCTCGCCGAAAACGAGATCTACCAGCGGGTGCGCGGCAACCAGAAGGGCGAGGAAGAGCTGTTCGCCTGGGCGCACCGGATCCAGACGATGGGGGACGGGACCCGCTGGAGCTACTGCCGCGACTTCGGCCGCACCCGGGCGATCTTCATCGACGCCCGCGCGGCGCGGGTGCTGGAAGAGGACCGGCGGGCGATCGTCGATGACGAAGAGTGGGAATGGATCGTCGAACACAGCGAAGGGGACTTCGACCACCTGCTGGTCTGCACCACGATCCCCTGGCTCCTCTCCCCCGCCTTCAACCGGCTCGAGGCCTGGAACGAGGCGTTGGCCAACGGCAACTGGGGGCGGCTGCCGGCCTGGGCCTCGGAGAAGATCCGGCGCGAGCTCGACTTCGACCACTGGGCGGCCTTCCGCGAGTCCTTCCACAAACTGCGCGACCTCCTCTACGAGGTCGCCAGCGGTGAGCGCGGGGAGAAGCCGGCCTCGGTCGTCGTCCTCTCCGGCGACGTCCACCACGCCTACCTCAGCGAGGTCGCCTATCCCAAATCGGCGAACGGGGGGTCGGCCGAGCGCGCCCCCGTCTACCAGGCGGTCTGCTCGCCCTACCGCAACCCGCTCGATGAAAAAGAGCGGCGGGTGGTGCGCTGGGGCTTCACCCGCACCTTCACGATCATCGCCGCGCTGCTGGCCCGCGCCGCCGGAGCCGACGACCCGGGGATCCGCTGGCGCACCCTCGAGGGCCCCTGCTTCGACAACCAGGTCGCGACCCTGGAAATCAAGGGACGCGACGCGCTGATGCGCCTCGACAAGACGGTCCCGGGCGAAGACGGCAAAGAGGCGCTCGAAGAAAGCTTCTCCCGACGCTTGACCTGAGCGATCCCGGGTAGAGGCACCTCGTCTCGCTACGAGGAGGGCGTTGGCTTGGGAGTCGAGAGAGTGCGTTGGATGTTGGGGATGGTGGCAGCCGCTGTGCTCGCCGCGCTCACCCTGGTGCCTTCGGCCCGAGCCGCGTTTCCCTCCGTCTATGACGGCGACGTCGTCTGCGCCGAGCAGCCGGCGAACGGGAACGTCCGCCTCTGCGGCGGCGAGACCATCACCTGGGACGGGCAGACGAAAATCGACGTCAACGTCGTCCTGCCGCCGGAGCCGGTCTCCGGCGACGACGGGCCCTATCCGCTGATCGGCGTCTTCCACGGCTGGGGCGGTTCGAAGATCGGCCTCGGCGACGCGCGGCTGCAGGAGTGGGCCGAAGAGGGCTACGCGGTGTTCAGCATGAGCGACCGCGGCTGGGGCAAATCCTGCGGCAAAGAAGACCTCGCCGACCTGCTGACCGCGGCCTGCGCCCAGGGCTACAACCACCTGATGGACAGCCGCTACGAGGTCCGCGACGCCCAGCACCTGATCGCGGTCCTCGCCGACGAAGGCGTGGCCGAGCCGCGGAAGATCGGCGCCACCGGCGTCTCCTACGGGGGCGGCATGTCGATGGCGCTGGCTGCGCTGCGCAACCGGACCATGCTCCCCGACGGCTCGCTGGTCCCCTGGACCAGCCCGGAAGGGGCGCCGATGGAACTCGCGGCCGCGGCGCCGCAGTGGCCCTGGAGCGACCTCGCGTACTCGCTGATGCCGAACGGCAGCACGCTCGACTACCTCCCCGACAACCCCTACCGGGGTGCCGACGGCAAAGCGCGGATCGGGGTCGAGAAGGCCTCCTACGTCACCGGCCTCTTCGGCATCGGCCTGGCGACGAGCAACTACGCGCCGCCCGGCACCGACCCCGATGCGGATCTCTTCACCTGGTACGGCCTGATCAACGCCGGCGAGCCCTACGAGACCAACCCGCTGGCGGCCTCGATCATCGAGGAGATCACCGCCCACCACTCCTCCTATTACATCGACCACTCGCAGCCGCCGGCGCCGCTGCTGATCCAGAGCGGTTGGAACGACGACCTCTTCCCGGTCGACGAGGCGGTCCGCTTTTACAACCGGACCCGGGCGCAGTACCCGGGCGACCCGATCTCGCTCTTCCTCAGCGACGACGGCCACGCCCGCAGCCAGAACAAGCCCGCCGACCAGGCCCTCTTCCAGGACCGCCTCGACGCCTGGTTCGACCACTACCTGAAGGGGCTCGGGACGGCGCCGCAGTCAAGCGCCGAGGCGCTGACCACCACCTGCGACGCGCCCTCCGAAGGCCCCTACAAAGCCGCCACCTGGCACGACCTCTCGCCCGGCGAGATCCGCTTCGGGGATACGGCCGCGAAGACCGTGGCGCCCTCGGTGCCCAGCGACGCGCCCGTTGGGCAAGCCTTCGACCCGATCGCCGGCGGCGGCGCCTGCGCCACCGCCTCCGGCGCCGACCAGGCCGGCGCCACCAGCTATCGCCTGGCGGTGCCCGCGCCCGGGTTCACCCTGCTCGGCTCGCCGACCGCGATCGCCGACCTCGCCACCGCCAGCCCCGAATCCCAGCTCGCCGCCCGCCTGCTCGACGTCGCCCCCGACGGCAAAGAGCGCCTGGTCGCGCGCGGCCTGCTGCGCCCGGGCAGCGACGGCAAAGACGTCGTCTTCCAGCTGCACCCGCAGGGCTACCGGATCGCCGGCGGCCACCAGGTGAAGCTGGAGCTGCTCCCTTCCGACGCCCCCTACTCGCGCCCGTCGAACGCGCAGGGGCCGATCACCGTCTCCAACCTCGAGCTGCGGCTGCCGGTGCTCGAGCAGCCGGGGTCCCTCGGCGGTCTGGTCCAGAGCCCCGCGACGCCGGGGCGCGCTCGGCCGGCGGGCGGACCCGGCGCGCTTTCGGGAGCCGCCGGTCTCGCCGGTCGCCTGCGGGCCGCCCGCAAAGCGGTCGGGGTGCCGCTGAAGTGCGGCGGCGGCTCCTGCCAGGGAGAGCTGACGCTCACCGCCGGCAAACGGACCTTGGCTCAGGGCTCCTACTCCCTGGCCGACGGCAACAAGAAACGGGTCGGTCTGCGGCTGACGAAAGCGGGCCGCAGGATCGTCGCCGCCCAGCGCCGCGCCGACAAGCGCTCCTTCCGGGTCAGGCTCCGGCTAGCCGACTCGGGACGGCCGCAACCGGTCGAGCTGAAGCGCCGGCTACACCTCCGGCGCTAAACGGCTCGCTTCGGGCCGCTCGCCGCGCCGCCGTTCCCACAAGCCCCAGGCCGCCATCACCGCGCCGGCGTAGACCCAGCCGAGGAAGACGTCGAAGAAGTAGTGCTCGCCGGTTGCCATCAGGGTCACCCCCATCGCCAGCGGATAGAGCAGCAGCAGCGGTCGCACCCACGGGCGCACCCGGCCCCACATGAAGAGGGCGACCAGGGTGACGAGGGCGGTGTGCAGCGAGGGCACCGCGGCGACGAGGTTGCTGCCCGCCTGGCCCTTGGAGAAGAGCGAGGCGGTGCCGAAGCCGATCACCTCCCAGCCGTTGCCGGTGGTCCGGTGCACCTCTTCCAGGGCGCCCCAGTCGGCCGCCAGCCAAGGGGGGGCGGCGGGAAAGAGGATGTAGGTGGCGAGCCCGGCGAGCGTGAGGGTGACGAAGCGCCGCATGAAGCGCTTGAAGGCGGGGCGATCGCGGGCCCAGAAGTAGCCGGCGAGGGCGAAGGGGACGATGAAGTACGAGGTGTAGACGACGGTGAAGACGACGTCCCACCAGCTGACGACACCGGGCTCGTAGAGGCGGTCCTGCAGCCATTCGGTCGGGACTTCGCCGAAGAAGACGGCCTTGTCGAAGTCGATCATCGGAGAGACGTTGACCGCGATCCCCATCGTGTCCGCCGCGCCGCGGGTGAGGTCGTAGAGCCAGAGGATGGCGACGATCGGTCCCCAGTCGAGGACCAGCTGGACGATTTCCCGCGGCGGCCGCCCGATCGAGGCGCAGGCGAGGGCGCCGCAGGTCCAGAGGATCACCAGCTCGCGCTGGACCGGGATCCCGTAGACGGCGCTCCAGGCGATCAGCGCGACGACGTAAAGCGCGAGCGCGTAGGGGCGCAGCACCGCCCAGGAGGCGAAGCGGAAATCGGGGGCTTCCTCGACCCTTGGCTTTGCGAATTCGCCGGTGGACACGCGGTCAATCTAAGCGAAGTTCACCGGACGTTAGCCTGAGTCGGGATGACCACTGGTATCGAGCACCCGATCCAGCTGCTGATCGGCGGCGAGTCGGTCGCCGGCCACGGCGAGCCGCTGGCGGTCGAGAACCCGTTCACGACCGAGACGATCGCCGCGGTCGGCGCCGCCTCCCCCGAGCAGGTCGACGCCGCCGTCGCCAGCGCCCGCGAGGCCTGGACGGGCTGGTCGCGGATGACCGCCGGTGAGCGCTGCGAGCTGCTGCACGAGGTGGCGCGGCGGCTGCGCGAGAACACCGAGGAGCTGGCGCGGACGATGACCGCCGAGGGCGGCAAGCCGCTGATCGAGAACCGCGACGAGCTCGAGTGGACGGCGGCGGCCTTCGACTACTACGCCGAGATCGGTCGCGACCACGCCGGCCGGGTGATCCCGCCGATCGAGTCGAGCCAGCTGGCGATGGTGGTCAAGGACCCGCTCGGGGTGGTCGGCTGCATCGTCCCCTGGAACTACCCGCTGCTGCTGCTCGCCTGGAAGGTGGCGCCGGCGCTGGCCGCCGGCAACTGCGTCGTCTGCAAGCCCTCGGAGCTGACCCCGCTCTCGACCCTGATGCTGGCGCCGGTCTTCGAGCACCTGCCGCCCGGGGTGGTCAACATCATCGCCGGCGCCGGCGAGGTCGGCGCCCAGATCGCCGCCCACCCCGGCGTCGACTGCGTCGCCTTCACCGGCTCGGTCGCCACCGGCAAGAAGGTCGCCGAAGCGTGCGTCCCGCGGATGGCGCGGATGAACCTGGAGATGGGCGGCAAGGACGCCTTCATCGTCTGCGCCGACGTCGCCCCGCAGCTCGAGGTCGCCGCCCGCGGCGGCGCCTGGGCCGCCTTCCTCAACGCCGGCCAGGTCTGCACCTCGGCCGAGCGCTTCTACGTCGCCCGCGAGGTCTACGACGACTACGTCGAGGCCTTCGTCGACCACACCCGCAGCCTCGTCCTCGGCGACCCCTTCGAGGTCGCCACCGACATCGGCCCGATGGTCTCCGAGCCGCAGCGGGCGAAGGTGGTCTCCCAGCTCGAAGCCGCGGCCGCGGCCGGCGCCGAGGTGCTGGTCGGCGGCGACCGCGGCGACCAGGAGCGCGGGCACTTCCTCTCCCCCGCCGTCGTCACCGGCGCCGCCCCCGACAGCGCCCTGCTGCGCGAGGAGACCTTCGGCCCGGTGGCGCCGATCGTCCCGGTCTCCTCGCTGGACGAGGCGATCGCGCAGGCCAACGGCACCGAGTTCGGGCTCGGCGCCAACGTCTACACCGCCGACCTCGAGAACGCCGTCCGCTGCATGCGCGAGCTGCGCACCGGCACGGTCTGGATCAACGACCCGCTGACCGACAACGATGCCGGCCCCTTCGGCGGCTTCAAGCAGTCGGGCCTGGGGCGGGAGCTCGGCCGCGAGGGCCTGGAGGCCTTCCAGGAGACCAAGCACGTCCACATGGAGTCGCGGATCGAGCGCAAGGAATGGTGGTACCCCTACCGCGAGTACGGGGCGCCGGAAGGTGACGGCGCCGGCGCATAGCCGACGCCGTCGTGCCCTAATCGGCTTGGGTCAGGCGGCGCGGGTGGCGGCGGGGCGGTCCGTCCGCCGGGCGGCCGGGTCGCTGGCCGCGTAGGCGCCGACGCCGAGCACGCCGAGGATCACGTGGAGGATGTTGTCCTCGGTGTTGACCGGGATGATGCTGAGGATCGCCTCTCCGCTGCCGATGATGAAGCCCCAGATCGCGACGAGGATGTAGACGACGCCGAAGACGAGGGCGTAGGTGCGCGAGGCAGCCGGCCCCGAGGCGAAAGCGAGCAGGCCGAGGACGCCGCTGGCGATGTGGACGAGGTTGTGCCAGCCGTTGACGTCGAGGATGCCGAGCACGGCATCGACGTTGCCGGGGCTTCCGAAGGCGGCGCTGTAGAAGAAGCCGATGATGCCGGCCACCAACAGGGTGGCACCGATCAGACCGGCGTAGAGCACAGCAGGGGTGGAATCACGACGAGTGTCGTCACGCATGGTTCAGCTCCTCCTTCGCAGCTGTCTTTGGACGAGAACTCCTACGAAGAGCTACCCCCGTTCGGATCACAACAATCACTCGGGAGTTCCGAAACGCCGATAAGCGGCCTCGCGGCCTTCCTGGCTGGCGGCATAGGCGGGGCCGCGCAGTTTGTTGAGCAGGCCCACCAGCTCCAGGCCGCCACCCGTATTGGTGGGATCGAAGTGGAGGCGCTCGGTGTGCTCCGGCGGCAGACGCTCACCCAGGGCCAACCGCGCGACCGGCCGCCAGCCGCCGGTGAGCCCCGCGATCGCCAGCTCGAACTCGAGCCCACCCCGCTCGCGTGCCCGCAGGTCTCCCAGCTTCGGCCCGGGGCGACTCGCCAGGCCCCGCGCCCCGATCAGCACCGTCTCGCCCCGCACCCGATAGGGCAGGAGCGTCGAGTAGGGCAGGTCGCAGAAGCCGCGGGCGGGCAGCAGCGCATGGCGGCCGACCGGCGCCGCCGCCGAGGTGACCAGCAGGAAGTCCTGGTGCATGCCGGCGCCGTACGCATCCGGAATCCGCAGCGCCAGCCCGTAGGGCTCGGGCAACCACTCCGGCAGACCCAGGGACCGCGAGAGCCGAATCTCGACCTCCGCCTCGCGTTCGAGGGCGGGCGCTCCGAAGCCCCGGTCGCCCACGGGGGTCAGCTCGGCGGCGAACCCCACGCCGAACGGGTGAAAGCCGCGCTTGCGCCGCAGGCGCGAGAGCGTTCGGTAGGGGTTCACCCCATCCGGCTACCCGAACGGTTCGAAGCGGAAGCTCAGGAGCGGAGCGGGCCGTGATCGGACTGGTAGTGCTGGAGCGTGTCGTCAGTCGAGCTGCCCCGCAGCCGCAGTCGCGCCCGCAGCGTCTCGGCGAAGTCGTCGATCGTCTCCTGCAGGATGTCCGCCCGCACCCGCAGCGAGAGCGGCCGGTTCTCCTCCCCGGCCTCCTCGGCGAGGTCGCTGAGGAACGGGAGCAGCCCGCCGAGCGCCCGCTCCTCGTCCTCGGTGCGGAAGTAGTGGGTGATCGGGAAGTGGATGACGTCGCGGCGGACCCGGATCAGCTGCTCGGCGAACGAGGCCAGCAGCGACTCCAGCAGCTCCGGGTCGGCGTCGGCCAGCTTCTCCCCCAGCCGCTCCTCCGCCTGCTTGACGAGGTGGACCTCGTGGGCCAGCGAGTCGCGGCGGGAGATCGCGCCGTAGATCGAGATCAGCCAGGAGATGCTGGCGGTGAGCAGGCCGAGGCCGAACATCGTCTCCACCGGCCCCAGCAGCCGCAGCCCGGTGGAGGCGGGAGAGATATCTCCGTAGCCGAGACTGGTGAGGTTGGTGAGGGAGATGTAGAGCGCGTCGAAGAAGCCGGAGTGCTGCTCGGGGTCGAGGCCGGGATCGAAGGTGAAGCCTTCGGGCAGGTGCGGCATGAAGATCAGCGCCCAGCCGACCGCCAGCAGAGTCGCCCAGGTCGCGACCACGGCGGCGTATCCGATCGGCCCGGCCAGCAGCCCAATCGTGCCGCGCCCGCCGGGCAGCCGCCGCGCTATCCCGGCAACTCCCAGCACCACCCGCCGGGCGATGATCCCGCGGCCGACCGGGTGGAAGAGCACGTCGAAGATGTCGCGCAGGGCGACGAGGAGCAGCGCGATCCCGAGCAGGGTCCAGACGACGTCCATGCGGGGACGCTATTCGCATCTGCCGCGGCTCGTGGCGAGACGCCCGCGAGGCGGATAGGTTCTCCCCGATGCGGGGCGCGGGAGGAACCTTTGCCGGGCTTGCCGGCTTGATCGGTGCCGGGATCTGCCTGGCGGCCGGGCTGCTCCTCGCGCTTGCGTTCCCCGACGAAAGCCTGCTCGCGATCGGCGGCGGTTCCAGCCTGTTCGAGCAGACCCTGGCGCATGCCGCCTCCTTCTCGCAGGCGGAGATGATCGTCGAAGGATTCGGCGTTCGGACGGTGCCGGTGCTGTTCGTCCTGATCCCGATCCTCGGCGTCGCCACCGGCGTCGCCGCCCTCGCCCCGCGGACCGGCGGGATGCCGGCGCGGGAGCGCCTCCTCTGGGCGGCAGCGGCGGGCCTGCCCTTCGCGATCCTGATCGCGGCCTTCGCCGTCGTCGCCGGGGAGGTCGTCTTCTTATTCGAAAGGCAGGTGAAGTTCTCGTTCGGGATGGTCCTGCTGCTCTCCTCGATCTGGGGCTGCCTCGGCGGAGCGCTGGGGATGCTCTTCGCCCTCCGCAGGTCCGGTGAGCCGGTGCCGGTCCTTCTAACCTCCACGGCGGCCCGCTTCGCCCGAATCGGCTGGAGCGCATTGGGGCCGCTCCTCCTCGCCCTCGCCGTGGTCGGCGTGCTGGGAACGATGGCCTGGGTCGCCCAGGCCACCCGCGGGGCGCTCTCGGTGAACCCCTCCGCATCGCACTGGGTGACGACCGGTGAGCAGGTCGCCTATGCCGGCGACCACGCGATCGCCATCCTTCCCCTCGGCGCCGGGGCGAACGAGCGGCTGGAATCGACGCCGGCGCTCCCGATCGAATCCGAAGACCACTCCAAGCTGGGCGATCCTGGGACCGGGTCCGGCTCCTCCCCCAGCTCCAACCTCTTCGACTACAGCGACACGATGCCGGATCTCCTTTTTGCGCTCATCCTGATCGTCCTGATCGGCGTCCCGGCGCTGCTCGCCCTCTACGCCGGCTCTACCGTGGTCCGGCAGGTGGGCGAGAGTCGAACGGACCGCGCCGCGGCCTGGGGCGCCCTGGTCGGGCCGGTGTGGTCGCTGGCGATGGTGCTGCTGACGACCCTCGCCCGTAAGGACGTGGTCGGCAACCCCACGGGGGACAGCGTCTTCCTCGCCTTCCTGCTCGGAGGCGCCGCCCTGGGCGCGCTCGGTGGACTTCTCGCGGCCAAGGAACATCGAGAGGGGCGACCCCTGGCAGCCGCCCCCGGTGCCGCTAGCCGCTGACGATGAACAGCGGTTTCGGTGCCGTCGCTTCGTAGGTGCCGCTCCAGCTCGCCGTCGAGGAGCAGAGGAAGCCGCCCCCGGTTTTGCTGAAGCTGATGTTGCTCGCTTTGATCGTCGCCGGGTTGCCGCCGCTGACCGAGACCGAGGCTTTGCTCGCCGCGTATTCGCAGGTGACGCCGCCGCAGGTGAATTTCCCGCCGGCGCCGCTGATCGACATCGTCCCGTTGCCGCCGCTGCCGGTCACTTCGGCCGACCAGGGCGTGTTCAGCGCCGAGGCCGTGCAGGCGCCGAGGCCCGAGGTGCAGCCTTTCCAGGTGACCGAGCTGATCGAGCCGGTCACCGCGCCCGCGCCGCCTTCGTTGGTCGTTTTGCCGCTGATCGTGGATTCCGTGCAGGAGATGTTCACGAACCCGGACGTCATCGTCGAGGTCGCCCCCGGGGCCAGCTGCGCTTTGATCGCCGTGCCTTTGCCGTAGGTGTTGCCAGCCGGACAAGGCGAGGTGTTGACCGAGCACAGCTTGGTTGCCGACGCGGTGCCCGCTCCCATGATGGCCATTGCCGCCATAACGCCCAGCAGGCAAAGGCCAAGGATCTTCATGTTTCTCATTTGGTGCCTCCCGATTTCAATTTGGCCCTGCCTGACCGGGACTGGCACCGGCTGAACTGAGTGGTACCAGAAAAGAACCTGTTTATCAATTTATTTTGAGCATTTCGCGCCCAGATAAGTTACGCGGCATGAACGGACCCACCCAGACCCTGACCTGTCCCAAGTGCGGCGGCCAGATGCGCAGCTACGAGCGCAACGGCGTCACCGTCGACCAGTGCACCGAGTGCCGCGGCATCTTCCTCGACCGCGGCGAGCTCGAGCGCCTGATCGACGCCGAGAACTCCCACTACGAGCGCGAGTACTCCGACCGCAGCGGCTACGAGGAGCGCCCGCCCCGCGACCGCGACGACGATCGCCGCGACGACGACAAGCGCAGCCACAAGCCGAAGAAGTCGAAGAAAAAGAGCTTCCTCGAGAACCTGATGGAGGGGATCGGCGAGTAACCATTGGTGAGTTGAGGCCCCTATAGGGACCAAAACTCACCAATCGCTACTCGCAGCCGATCCCGTCACCGTCGGCGTCGAGGCCGTGCGGGTCGGTGCCGTAGGAAGAGACCGATTCGCCTACTTCCGCGCAGTCGACGTCCGGTGGATAGGCCGGGACGCAGCCTGAATAGTTCGGATCGCAGCCTGATCCTTCTTCTTCAAAGGATTCTTCTTCGATTTCTTCAAGTTCTTCCGCTTCTTCGGCTTCCCGTTCGGCCTGCCTCTCGGCTTCGCGTTCTTCCCGCGCGACCAATACCGCCAAGCGGCGTTCGAAGCGCCGCTCATCTGCATGTGCATCGGCCAGGCGACTCTTCGCACGCCGCAGCTCGCGAGCCGCTTTGCGGGCCACTTGAGCCAGAGCGCGTTCCTTGGCGATGGGTCCCGCCGCTTCCTTGCCGGCCCCGGCGGCTTCGGTCTTCGCCTGCGTAAGGCGGGAGGCTTCGGGACCTTGCTCCGGATCCTCCGCTTCTTCTCGCAGCTGCGCTGAAACCGGAGGGGCATCGGGATCCTCGGTGGCGATCCCGCCGATCAGCATCACGAGCCCGAACAGGAGAAGCAGGCCGGCGGTGACCCGCGGCACCCAGCGCGGTAGCCGCTTGCGTCGCAGGACTGGCTTGGCTCTGCCGCGCTCGACTTCCACGGAGTGCCGAGCCAGGAGCAGCGCCACCGGCAAGACGAGACCGAGGGTCGCGATCGTGCTGCCGAGCGCAGCGACAAAGCCGTCTGCATCAGCCATCGCGGCGCCGACCACAAGCAGCAGGAAGCCGCCACCAACGCACAAAGCAACCGCTTGCCCAAGCTGCATCCGTACCAGCGCGGCAACCGGAGCGGAGGCACGGAACCAGCTCCACGCCAGCGCAATCGCCGCCGCAATGAACAGGCCGATTCCGAGCCCGATCCCAAGGGTTACTTCGTCGTCTTGATCCTCTTCTTCCTGCTGCTTCGCCGCTTCCAGCCGTGCGATCTCGTCGCGCGCCTCCTGCTGACGGTCGAGGAGCTCAGTTCTCAAGTCCCGCGATTCTTCGCGCGCCACGCGAGCGGCCTCGGCATACGGGCCGGCCTGGCGAGCGGCAGCCGCGTAGTCGGCTCGGGCGCCTTCCAGTCGCTCATGCGCCACCGCCACTTCGGCTTCCGCATCTGCGACCCGTGATTCCGCGGCGCTGAGATCGGAGGCGGGGTCGGCGGAAACCGACCCGCTCATCAGGGCGAACGAGAAGAGAGTCAAGCCAAGCAGGAGCAACCACCGCAACGCTCCCGCGTTCAAGCCGCTTTTCCCCTTCAGCCGCACGCCCACGGCAATGTATAGGAACGCTCGGTTCTACATTCCCACCTGACCACTGGTGCGGCCGAGGATCGTTAGATTCGCCCCGCAGCGATGAGTTCGGGCGCTCGTCGCGGTCTAACCAGTCGTAAGCCCGAAACAAGGAGTTGAAATGACGCAAGGAGTTCCGGCCGTGCGGGCCGAAGGCCTCGTGAAGCACTACGAAGGCGGCGACGAGACGGTGGAGGCCGTTCGCGGCGTCGATCTTGAAATTCAAACCGGGGAGATCTTCGGCTTCCTTGGCCCCAACGGCGCCGGCAAGTCGACCACCGTGCGGATGCTGACGACGCTGCTGACGATCACCGCCGGCCGGGCCGAGGTGGCGGGGATCGACATCGCCGCGGACCCGGAAGAGGTCCGGCGCCGGATCGGCGTCGCCCTGCAGGAGGCCGGGCTCGACCCGCGCCAGACCGGCCGCGAGCTGCTCACCCTGCACGGGCGCCTGTTCGGGTTCGGCAAGGCCGAGGCGGCAACGCGGGCCGAGGAGCTGCTGCAGCTGGTCGAACTCGAGGAGGCCGCCGACCGCGTCACCAAAGGCTATTCCGGCGGCATGCAGCGCCGGCTCGACCTGGCGGCGGCGCTCGTCCACGAGCCCGAGGTCCTCTTCCTCGACGAGCCGACGACCGGGCTCGACCCGGCCAGCCGGCTGACGGTCTGGGAGGAGGTGCGGCGAATCAACAACCGTGGCACCACCGTCTTCCTCACCACCCAGTACCTCGAGGAGGCCGACCAGCTCTGCGACCGCCTCGCGATCATCGACGACGGGCGCATCGTCCGCGAAGGCACGCCGGCGAACCTGAAGGCGGAGCTGAGCGAGCGGCGCGGCGGTGAAGAGACGACCCTCGACGACGTCTTCCTCGACGCGACCGGCCGCACCCGCGACCGCGCCGCCGGCGAGGTCCAGGAGGTGGGCGCATGAGCTCGACGCTGACGCTGGGGGCCCGTTCGCTGCGCGAGGCGCTGCGGCAGCCGGACGCCCTGTTCATGACGATGTTCATCCCGATCTTCTTCCTGGTCGTCAACACCGGCCAGGCGGCCGAGGTCTTCCCCTCGGACTCGACCGGGTTCCTCGAGGGCCAGGGCTACGGCGCCTTCCAGCTGCCGATCACGCTGCTCTTGGCGGCCTCGTTCGGGATGGCGGCGCTGTTCCTGGTCGAGGAAATCGAGGGCGGCTACTTCGACAAGCTGCGGGCGATGCCGATCCCGCGCACCTCGATCGTGCTGGGCCGGCTGGCCGCCGAGGCGGTGAAGGGGCTCGTCCTCTCCTCGGTGATCGTCCTCCTCGCCCTCCCCTTCGGGATCACGATCGCCAGCGGGCCGCTCGGCTTCGTCCTCCTGATCCTGTTGAGCACCCTTTGGGGAGTGGTCTACGCGGGCTTCATGCAGCTGATCGCGCTGAAGACCCGCAGCGCCGCGGCAACCAACTCCGGCGGGCTGATCTTCTTCCCGCTGCTGTTCCTGACGCCGAACTTCGTCCCCCGCGACATGCTCGCGGAGCCGATGGAGGTCGCCGCCACGGTCAACCCGGTCACCTACCTGATGGAGGCGCTGCGCTCGCTGATCCTCACCGACCTCGACTGGGGCAAGATCCTCCCCGGCTTCGCCGTCGTCGCCGTCCTCGGCGCGATCATGCTGGCGCTGAACGTGCGGATGATCAAGACCTACGACTGAGGCGAAGATGACATAGCCGCCCCCACCGCATAAGTTTGAGTGGTGAGGGAAATTCGCTGGATCTTGGCGGTGGGGGCGGCGGTCCTGCTCTTGGCGGGATGTGGCGACGACGGCAGCGCGGAGACCACGGCGGCTCAGACGGATCAACAGGAGCAGACGGTGCGCGCCGAGCCGCCGAAGAAGAACCTGAAGAGCGTCGAAATAACCCTCGACGGTTATCCCAACGCCGAGAACGTCGGCGTCTGGATGGCCCAGGAACGCGGCTACTTCGAAGACGCCGGCCTCGAGGTCCATATCCACACCCCCGCCGGCCCGCTCCTGCCGGTCAAATACGTCAACGACCGCAACGTCGACCTCTCGATCACGCATCAGCCGCAGCTCGTGATCGCGCAGGAGAAAGGCGTCCCGATCGTTGCCGTCAGGAGCCTGATCTCGCAGCCGACCGCGGCGATGATCTGGCTGCGGAAATCGAAGATCGGCGGCCTCTCCGACCTGAAGGGGAAGACGATCGCGATCCCCGGCCTCCCTTTCCAGGAAGAGCTCCTGGCGGACGTGCTCGCCGAAGCCGGCCTCACCCTGGCGGACGTCGAGGTCGAGAAGGTCGAATACTCGCTGGTGCCCGCCCTGGCCAGCGGACGGGCCGATGCCATCTTCGGCGGCTCCTGGAACGTCGAGGGGATCGAGCTCGACGCGCGCGGCCTGGAGCCGGTCATCACCCGGGTGGAGGATCTCGACCTCCCCGCCTACAAAGAACTGATCCTGATCGCGCGGCGCGACCGCCTCACCAAGGACCCGGAGTCGATCCGCGCCTTCACCAAAGCGCTCACTCGCGGTAACGCAGCGGCGATCGAAGACCCCGAGGCCGCTACCGAAGTGACCCTCAACCAGAGTGGCTATCCCAGCCGCAAAGCGATCGAAGCCCAGCTCGAGGCGACGCTGCCGCTTCTCGCGAAGACCGGGGCTTGAGTGGGAACGGTTCGCCGGATAGCGATGGTGGGCTTGGGAATCCTGCTCCTGGCGGGGTGTGGACAGGGAAGCGACACGGACACGGCCGGGCGAGGAGCGGAAGACGCGGAGCCGAAGCAGCAGCTGGAAATCACGATCAACGGTTATTCGGACCCTGAGAACGTGGGCATCCTGATGGCCGAGGAACAGGGCTACTTCGCCGAGGCCGGGCTGGAAATCACCATCCGCAAGCCGATCATCCCGCCTCGGCCGATCAGGTACCTGGCGGAAGGAGAAGTCGACTTCGCGGTCTCCCACCAGCCGCAGGTCGCGCTGGCGAACGATCGCGGCCTGCCGCTCGTCGCCGTCGCCAGCCTCGTCCCCGATCCCACCGCCGCGATGATCTGGCTGAAGAGGTCGAAGATCGGCGGCATCGCCGAGCTGAGGGGGAAGACGATCGGGGTCCCCGGCCTACCTTTCCAGCGGGAGTTCCTGAAAAGCGCCCTGGGGCAGGCAGGCCTGACCTTCGCCGACGTGAAGGTCGAAGACGTGGGATACGAGCTGGTGCCGGACCTGCTCGGCGGCCGCGTCGACGCCATCTTCGGCGGCTCCTGGAACGTCGAGGGGGCCGAACTCGAATCCCGCGGGCTGGAGCCTGTCATCACCCGGGTGGAGGACCTCGGCATCCCCGCCTATGAAGAACTTGTGCTGGTGACGAGGCGTGGCCTCCTCGACAAGCGGCCAGAGGCGATCGGCGATTTCATCGCGGCGGTCGAGCGCGGCAACGCTGCCGCGCTCGAAGACCCGGAAGCCGCTACCCAAGCGATTCTCGAAGGAGTCGCCGAAAGGGATCCGACCCTCGATCCGACTGACGAAGCGGACCGCAAAGCGGTGGAAACTGCGGTCGAAGCGACGTCCCCCCTCCTCTCACGCACCGGGAGCATGAATCCCGCGCGAGCGCGTGAGCTGATCGAGTGGATGCAGGAGGAAGGGATGATCCGGCGAGAGCTGCCGGTCTCAACCCTGCTCACCAACCGTTACTGGAAACCGCGGTCCTGACCCCGTCCGCTGTGGAGGGCGTCGCGGCCGGAGCCGCCGATGAGCCGGTCGGCGCCGCCCCTGCCAAGCAGCAGATCGTTGCCGGCCCGCCCGAGGAGGGTGTTGTCGCGGCCGTCGCCGATCAGGATGTCGTGCCCCCAGGATCCCTCGAGGCTCTCGACGGACCTCGAGATGTGGTCGGCCTGGGCACAGCGAGCGTTGCGCGTGATCGCCCTGCCGCCGATCCGCGCCTCGATCCCGCGGTCGCGGTTGCCGTAGTGCAGGCGTGAGAAAGAGGCGCTGTCGATTCCCGGTCCGCCGCCCAGCCGGTGCCCCTCGCAGGGATCGGCGACGACGAGCAGGTCCGACCCCGCGCCGCCGCTTACGCGATCACCGTCGGAGCGAGCGATCACGGCGTCGCCGCCGCCCCTGCCGCTGAGATAGTCGTGGCCGGGACCGCCGTCGAGGACGTCGATGCCGTCGCCGCCGACGAGGTGGTCGTTGCCTTGATAGCCGTCGATTTTCACCCCAAGGCTGGCGGGCAGGTCGTTGGCGACGCGCACGAGGTCGCCCCCCGACCCCCCGAACACGAGCAGCCCGGTGATAGCGCCGTTCCCCACCCGGCACAGGGCACTGGCGCTGCCAACACAGCCGGAGGAACCCCGTGCCCCCCTCACCGCGTAACCGCTGCTGCGGCGGGCGATCGCGATCCGGTCTCCCCGCGGGCCGCCGGTGACGACGAGGACGGGCGCGCGGCCGCCGACCAGCTCGGCCGTGGCCCGGTGAGCGACCTGCTCGCTGCCGTGGTCCACCTCGTCGCGGCCGCCGCCGCCCCGCAGTTCGTCGGGGCCGGGACCGCCGTCGATCCGGTTGTCGCCGGCGTCGCCGCGGATCACGTCGTCGAAGGCGGAGCCGGCGACGTCCTCGACCCCGCGCAGAAGGTCGGGGCGGCCGTCGCCCCGCGCCCATCCGTTTCGCAGGTCGACGAGGACGCCGTCGATCCCGGCCGGGCCGGGTGGCGTCGCCAGAGCGAAGGAGGCGACGTCGCGGCCGCGGCCGCCGGCGAGCTCGTCGGGACCGAAGTCGCCCCTGAGCAGATCGTTGCCGGCCTGGCCGAAGAGGTGGTCGATGCCGAGGCCGGCGATCAGCACGTCATGCCCGTCGCCGCCGCCGAGGGTGTCGTCGCCAAGGGCGCTATCGAGGAAGTCGGCACCGGGGCCGCCCCGCATCCGGTCGTTGCCGCGATCGCCGATCAGCCGATCGGGGCCGAAGCCGCCGGCGATCCTGTCGCTCGCCCTGCCGCCCCTGATGCGGTCGCGATCGGCGCCACCCCAGAGCCGGTCGACGCCGCGCCCGCCAAGGATGAGATCGGCGCCCGCGCCGCCGCAGATCCGGTCGTTGCCGCCGCGGCCCTGGATCGCGTCGCTGCCGCCGCCGGCGACGATCACGTCGGGGCCCTTCGTCCCGCGCAGGCGATCGGCCCCCGGCGAGCCGGCAAGGGTCGCGGCCTGGCCCTGGCAACGGGCGGTCCGCTCGGACTCACCCCCCGCCCAAGCAGTTGCGACCACGCCGAAGATGAATACGGCGACTACTGGCAATAACCGCATCACTGGTTTGTAGCTACCCGCGGTCGTCGGCTCGCCAACTTCCGATCACAAGCGGCTTCCGCCGCTATGACCCCCTGGCCCCGCTCAGCCCGCGGTTGCCTCGACGATGCCGATGACCGCGGCACCGGGGTCGTCCCCGGCCTCCGCGGCCGCCGGGTGCCCGTCGGCCCGATGCAGCCGCGCCTCCTTGAAGCCGGCGCTGCGCAGGGAGGCCGCAGCGGTGGCCTCGTCGCCCCGGTAGGCATGGACCTTGCCGCGGACGAAGGCGCCGAGGATCACGTCGAAGGCGCGCTCGGGGATCCCCCGGTCGGAGTGGGCGAAGCGGAGGTCGGCGAGGTAGGCGTTCTGGTCGAAGCGCCCGAGCACCCTGGCCAGGCGCGCCCACAACGCCTCCACGGTGGGGTCGTCGAAGTAGGTCAGCAGACCCTCGGTGATGACAACCAGGCCCTTCGCCGGGTCCAGCTCTTCGGCCAGGGAGTCGAGGCTGCCCGGCCCGCCGTCGCGGAGCACGTCGAGGTCGGCGACGCGGTGATGGTCGCTCAGCGACCCGATCCGCGCCAGCGCCTCGCGCTTGCGTCGCGCCATCGCCGGCAGGTCCGCCTCTATGTAGGTGAGCCTGTCGCCATAGCGCTGGCTGAAGCGCCAGCCGCGGGGGGACATCCCGCAGGCGGCCTCGACCACCTGCCCGACGCCGCCCTCGATCTTCTCCTCGAGGATCGCGTCGATGATCCGGTGGCGCGCGAGCAGCAGCCCCTCCAGGGTGGGGCCGCCGACCGCCTTGCTGGCGGCGATCGGCAGGGCCAGCGTGCGGTGCAGAGCCCGACCCTGCCAGGTGGCGAGCTCGGGGTGGGAGAGGCCGTTCCGGACCCAGGTCTCGCCCGTGTAGTGGGCGGTCGGCGAGATCGCCCCGGAGGTCTCGCTGTCGCTCATGGGCTTGATCTCCTGGTTAGAGGCGCGTGGTCCATGCTCCCATTTTCCCCCCCGCTGCTTCGATTAGCTCGGCCGCGATCTCTCGCGCTTCTCCAAGATGCACCTCTCCCATCGAGGTGCCATACCCGACCCCGATGAAATTGACTTCACTACCCGCTAGGTCCCGTAGCTGTGGAAGGTAGGTCTCGAGGTAACTACGCCGCTCTTCCTCGCTAACCCCGTCGCGAACCGCGAGGGTGCGGTCCATCCATTCTCCATCGGTGAACAGATAGAGAGTGCAATTCCCCCCGGCCTGATTGCACTGGCGTGCCATCACCGCCAGCACTTCTCCGAGTGGAGTGCCTCCTCCCGAACGGACAGTGAGTCGTCCATTCCAGTTCTGGCGAACGAGCCTTTCGACCTTGAAGTGCACTGCGGCCTGGGTAGAGCTTTCTCCGCTGTAGGGGAAATCGAAGTTTTCCCGAATCGGCCAAGTGACTTCTCCAGTCGCATTGAAGCCACAGTCGGAGGCGTAGAAAGTGGCTCTCCGAACCGCTGCTTCATGGATTACTTCACCAAGATCCGGCAGGTAACTCCGTCGCACCTCCTCGACAGAGGCGCTCGAATCGATGCAGACGATCACAGCGTTGCCAGGCGAGGAAGATAAGTCGATATTGCGGCTTAGCGCTACCCCTGCCATGAATATCGTGGCTAAAGCCGCAACTACTTGAATCCTCATTCCCACATGGCGCTTCGAGCCTTTCGTCGGTGGACCAACCGCCCGCGAGATCGCTTCGGTCCGCGACGCTCCAAGGTGCAGCCATATCGCAGCTGCAAAGAAGAGCACTCCCATGATCGCCGCGCCGATCCATACTCCTTTAGGAGCGCCCAACTCCGCCGCGGCGGCAGTGGTCAGGGTGAGCCCCACCCCCACGAGAGTCGCGACAAATGAAGATCGGTCGGGAGGCACCCGAAGAGCCTAGCCTCGGCCATCGGTTCAACCGCTCCCCGTCCGGGGACTGATTGCGGCTCCTCCTACGTCAAGACAGGCCCAGCAGGGTCATCGCCCGCGCCGCCATTTCGCGCTCGCCCAGCGCGTTCGGGTGGACGATCACGGGGTTGGTGCCCTGCAGGACCGGCTCGACCCAGCGGACGCCGATCGGCTTGCAGGCGTCGTGGCCCTCGGAGACTTTGCCGAGGTTGACGTAGATCGCTCCGGTCGCCGCGGCGGCGCGCCGCACGGCGTCGTTGAGCGTCGCCTGGATTTCCCGCAGGTAGGGGACGTCGCCGGTGGCGACCGGCATCTTGTCGAAGCAGCCTCCCGTCGCCGGCATGATCCAGGGGTAGCCGAGGATCGTGACCCGGGCTTGCGGCGCTTTGTCCCGCACCGCCTGCAGCGCTTTCACCAGCGCGGGGTAGGTCGTGGTCCTGATCGTGTCTTCGAACGAGGAGCCGTAGCGGTCTTTACAGGGACTGCCCTGGCCGAGGGTGAGCAGGCCCGCCGTTCCGCAGGAGAGGATCGCGTTGATGAAGACGCCGCTGTCGTTGCCGCCGATCGTCATCGTCACCAGCTGCGTGTCGGCTTTGACCGCGTCGAGCTGCGGCGCCACGCCCGGGTACTGCGGCTCGAAGAAGTCTTTGGTCTCCGCCGCGCCGCAGGTGACGTCGGTCAGCTGGGCGCCGGTACTGGCGGCGATCACGTGCGGGTAGTTGCGTATCGAGCGCAGGCACTGGGGCGGCGCGAAGAGATCGGGTGGCAGGACGCCGGAAGCGGCGCTGTAGGAGTCGCCCAGGGCGACGTAGCGGAGTGGAGCGGCGGCCGCCTGCGCAGCAAGCGCGAGCGCGAAGACGGCAACGGCGATGACTGCGGCCAGATGACGGATACGCGCAGGCATTTCTGGAGAACAAGCTGCCCGTTCAGGCGGTCCCCAAACATGCCGCTATCGTCCGCGCGATGGTTCGGCTCATGCGTCCGACGACGGAGCACTTCGACGCCGCGATCGAAGGCGACGAGGCGCTGGCGGAGGCGCTGGGCCACGACGTCGCGCCGGGCTGGGCGTCTTTCGTCGAGGCGTTGCCCCACGCGCGCAAAGGCATCGCGGCCAACCCCGGCAACCCTTGGGGACCGCGCTTCTTCCTCACCGGCGAGCCGCCCGAGCTGGTCGGCTGGGGTGGCTTCAAGGGAGCCCCGGAGAACGGGGCCATCGAGATCGGCTACGAGATCGCCGAGTCCCGCCAGGAGCAAGGCCTCGCCACCGCAGCGGCAAAAGCCATGGTGGAAGAAGCCCTCGCCGACCCGGCGGTGACGGAGGTCGTCGCCCACACCCTGCCGGAGCGCAACGCCTCCAACCGGGTCCTCGAGAAGGTCGGCTTCCGCTTCGCAGAAGCGACCCACGAGGGAGATACGCCGGTCTGGCGTTACTCGCTGCCGCGCGATCGCAACTCCGGCGTCTAGCCCGGCGTATCGATCCAGCGGGCGATCAGACCGTCGCGCACCTCGTGGTAGGCCGGCGGCGCCGGCGGCGGGTCCTTCGAGAGCAGGGAGATCACCTCCCCCGGTCCGTGCAGGTGCTCCTCCACCGCCGTCGTCCAGTGGACCTCGGGGTCCAGCAGACCCTCCAGCCGCGCCCAGTCGCGCCGCTCGATCGCGTCGAGCACGTTGGATACCGCCGGGACCTGCTCGGCCAAAGCGTCCTCAGCCCTCGGCCCGCTCGTAGATCAGCAGCGCCACGCCCGACTCGTAGGAGATCGCATCCTTCAGTTTGAGCTTCTGCATCTCGGCCGGGTCGGGGAACATCCGCAGCCCGTCGGCGACCAGGACCGGGTGGACCATCGCCCGGAACTCGTCAACGAGGTTGGCCTCGGTCAGCGCGTGGGCGAGCTGGGCGCTGCCGTTGAGCAGGATCGGGTCCGGGGCGGTCTCCTTCAGCTGTCGCACTTCCTCGACCGGGTCGCCGGAGAGGACGGTCGTGTTCTCCCACCCGGGGTCCGAAAGCGTGGAGGAGACGGCGTACTTCGGCATCGTGTTGAACTTGTCGGCGAAGGGTCCCTCCCGCTCCGGCCAGGCGGCGGCGAAGCCTTCGTAGGTCTTGCGCCCGAGCAGAAGCGAACCCGCCTCTTCGAGCTCCTCCATCTTGTAGGCGTAGTGATCCTCGCCGTAGATCGCTTTGAAGGTCCAGCCGGTGTGCGGGTGCGTTTTCTCCCCGCCCGGTGCCTCCATGATCCCGTTGAGGCTGACGAACTCGCTGACGATCAACTTGGCCATTCTGCGTTCCTTTCACTTGTTGCGACTTTGCTTTTACAAGGGAGACGAACGAGGCGTGCCGATTTCGACAACGAGCCGAATAATCTGACCAGATGGGACTGATCACCGGCTTCTTCGGCCGCCGCGCCCACCGCGAGCACCTGCAGGGGCTCGACCTTCTGCTCGAGGAACCGGGGGCGAACAGCCTCGGGGTCGAGTCGGCGGGCCCGTGGCAGGTTCGCGGCAACGGCAACCTGGCGCTGACCGCGGACGAGCTCCTCTTCGCGCAGTGGGTGCCCAAGCGCCTGCTGCGGATCCCGCGCAGCTCGATCGTCGAGGTGTCGAAGGCCAAGACGCACCTCGGCAAGTGGATCGGCCGGCCCCTGCTCAAGGTCGCCTGGACCAGGGACGATGGCGAGCAGGACTCGATCGCCCTCTGGGTCAGGGACCTCGATCGCTGGCTCGCGGAGCTGACCGTCTAGCGTTCGGAGCGATGGCCAAAGTCTCCGTCCCCCTCTCGATCCTCGACCTCGCCGCGGTAGGGCGGGAGGAGACGATCGCCGAGAGCTTCGCCGGCAGCGTCGAGCTGGCGCGGGCGGCGGAGCGCGGCGGCTACCGGCGGGTCTGGTACGCCGAGCACCACAACATCAGCTCGATCGCCTCCTCGGCGACGGCGGTGCTGATCGCCCACGTCGCCGCCCAGACCGAGTCGATCCGGCTCGGGGCCGGCGGGGTGATGCTGCCGAACCACTCGCCGCTGGTGATCGCCGAGCAGTTCGGGACCCTGGAGACGCTGCATCCCGGGCGGATCGACCTCGGGCTCGGCCGCGCGCCGGGCACCGACCAGCGGACCTGGATGGCGCTGCGGCGCGACCCGCACGCCAGCGAGCGGTTCCCCCAGGACGTGGTCGAGCTGCAGAAGTTCCTCAGCGACGAGAGCCCGCTCCCCGGGATCAAGGCGATCCCCGGCCAGGGCACCCAGGTGCCGCTCTACATCCTCGGCTCCTCCCTCTTCGGCGCCGAACTCGCCGCCCAGCTCGGCCTCCCCTACGCCTTCGCCTCCCACTTCGCGCCCCGCTTCCTGGGCGAGGCGATCACCCTCTACCGCGAGGAGTTCAAACCGTCCGCGCAGCTGCGCGAGCCCTACGTGATCGCCGGCGTCGGCGTCATCGCCGCCGAGACCGAGGAGAGCGCCGCCACCCAGCTGGAAGCCGCCCGCCGGATCCGCGCCCGCGCCCTCTTCGGCCGCGGCAAACGCCTCAGCGAGGAGGACATCACCGCCCTCCTCAACTCACCCCAGGCAGCCGTCGTCGACGAAATGCTCGCCTACACCGCCGTCGGCGTTCCCGACGAGGTCGCCACCTACCTGGAGAACTTCGCCAAGGAGTCCGACGCCGACGAGCTGATCACGGCGCACTACTCCGACTCGGTCCCGAACCGCCTGCGCTCTGTGGAGCTGGTGGCCGGCGCGCTCGATCCGGCCGGCGCGGGCTAGCAGTGAGGGTCTGCGGGTCTCAGTCCCTCATGTGGAGCCGGCGATGCGCGATCTCGTAGACGCTCGGCCTCCACGGTCGCGTTCCGTCGTGACCTTCCTCTTCGCAACGTAGAAGCCATTCCCGAGGGATGCCTTCGCGGCGCACTCCGTCTATGACCGGTTCGATTGCTGCCTGCCCCGCCTTGGTGCAGCGCGGAAGATCCTCCGCCAGCACCCGGTCGAAGACTCGAGCTTCAAAGCACAGGTTCGCGCCCGTACTCATGGCTTGCTATCCCTCGCCATCCGTAGGCAGATTTCCGAAATGCCGATCGAAGTCACCAGGGTCCATTGGCCTGGTACCGGTCCGCTTGCGGATCTCCTGAACGGCGGTCGCTTTAGAAGGCCACTCCGGCGCGAAGATCAGCTTGACCTGCGCCGCTTCCTCGTCGGTCATCGACTCGATCTGCGCGTGCAGCTCCGCCTTGGTCATGACCCGATCGTACAGCCCAAGTCAGCGCCCACCACTTCGCTAGCGGCTGCGGTACAGGCGCGTCGTCAGCGGCGCGAAGATCGCGGTCAGCGCCAGCGCGGTGAGGAGCACGATCGCGACGTCGCCAGCTGCGACGTTGCCCTCCATCAGCCCCCGCGAGGCGGTGGCGAGGTGGGAGATCGGATTGATTTCGACGAACGCCTTGAGCGCGCTCGGCAGCGTCTCCGGTTCGACGAAGACGTTGCTGAGGAAGGTGAGCGGGAAGATGCCCATGAAGCCGGCGTTCATCACCGCGTTGGGCGAGCGCATCAACAGCCCCAGGGTGGTGAAGACCCAGGAGAGGCCGAAGGAGAAGACGACCACCAGGGCGAGCGCGGCGATCGCGCCGGCGGGGCCGGCCTCGGGCCGGAACCCCAGGATCAGGCCGAGGACGATGATCACGATGCCGGCGAGCAGGTAGCGGACGGTGTCGCCGAGCAGGGCGCCGACCAGCGGCGCCGGGCGCCAGATCGGCAGCGAGCGGAAACGGTGGACGACCCCCTTGGTCAGGTCGGTGTTGAGGGAGACCCCCGAGTAGACGGTGGTGAAGAGCACCGACATCACGAGGATGCCGGGCAGGATGTAGTCGAGGTAGGCGCCGGTCGAGCCGGCAATCGCGCCACCGAACAGGTAGGTGAACATGAGCACGAACATCACCGGCGTGATCGTCACGTCGAGCAGCTGCTCGGGCACGTGTTTGACCTTCAACATTCCCCGCCAGGCGAAGGCGAGGGTGGCCCCGAGGGCACTGGCCCGCCGCGGCCGCGGCGCCGAGGCGAGGGCGCGGCGCACCGCCTGCGTCTCGATCGCCTGTCCGGAGCGCTCGGGAGTCGGCGCGGCGGTGCTCATGCGACCTGCTCCTCGGGGGCGGCGTCCGGCTCTTCGGCCGAATGCCCGGTCAGCGCCAGGAAGACCTCGTCGAGGCTCGGCTGGCCGAGGGTGAAGGCAGCGACGCCCACCCCCGACCGGCTCAGCGCGGCGACCGCCTCAGCCGCCCGCTCGGTGTCCGAGCAGGGGCTGCTGAGCAGGGTCGGGTCGGGCTCGAGGTGGACCGAGCCGAGCTCGCGGCCGAGCAGGCGCTCCGCCTCCGGGCGCTGCTCGGGGTCGAGCAGCCGCACCTGCAGGGAACCGGAGCCGACCGAAGCCTTGAGCTGGCCGGGCGTCCCCTCGGCGATCACCCGGCCGTGGTCGATCACGGCGATCCCCTCGGCGAGCTGGTCGGCCTCCTCGAGGTACTGGGTGCAGAGCAGGATCGTCGCCCCCTCCTCGGCCAAGGCGCGGATGATGTCCCAGACGAGGTTGCGCGAGCGCGGGTCGAGCCCGGTCGTCGGCTCGTCGAGGAACATCAGCTCGGGAGTGATGACGATGCTGGCGGCGATGTCGAGCCGGCGCCGCATTCCCCCCGAGTAGTTTTTGACCAGCCGCCCGGCCGCCTCCTCGAGCCCGAACGCCTCCAGCAGCTCGTTGGCGCGCCCCTTCGCCGGCGCTCGTTTCAAGCCCAGCAGGCGGCCGATCAGGACCAGGTTCTCCCAGCCGGTGAGATCGTCGTCGACCGAGGCGAGCTGGCCGGTGAGGCTGATCCGCCCGCGCACCTCGTTGGCTTCGGCGACTATGTCGTGGCCCAACACCCGGGCCGAGCCGTCGTCGGGCCGCAACAGGGTGGCCAGCATCCTGATCGTCGTCGTCTTGCCGGCGCCGTTGGGGCCGAGCACGCCGTAGACGGAACCGCGGCGCACGCCGAGGTCGACGCCGTCGACCGCTCGCACCTCGCCGAAGGTCTTGACCAGGCCGCTGGCTTCGACCGCAAGGTTTGGACTCGATGCCATACCTTCACTTTAGATCCTGCTTTTCGTTGTCGTCAGCACCCGCCTCCGACTTTGGACACAGCGGAGTGTGCTCGATCTCGGCTGCGACGTTTAGCTGGGCGCCGGCGCCGAAGCCGCGTTGCGGCGGCTCATCACCCAGGCGAAGGCGCCGCCGGTAAAGAGCATGAAGGAGCTGTAGACGGCGGCCGGGATCGCCAGCTCGTCGAGCAGCGAGGCGCCGACGGCGATCGCCAGGGCCGAGTTGTGGATGCCGAGCTCGAGCGCGATCGCGGTCGCCTGGCGGTCGTCGAGCCGGGCCAGCTTCGAGATCGTGAAGCTGAGCGCCATCGCCACCAGGTTGAGGGCGAGGGCAGCGGCGGCGACCTCGGCGAGGTTTTCGATCACCGTGTCGTGCTCGCTGGCGATCGCGCCGAGCACGACCACGGCGAAGAGCGTCAGCGAGACCTGCCGCACCCGCGGGTAGACCTCCTCCACCCGCTCGGGCCGGCGCCGCCGCAGCTCCATCCCGAGCGCGACCGGGATGACCGTGATCGCGAACACGCGCAGGACGATCCCGAGCATGCCGACGTCGCCGACCTCGGTGGCGTCGAAGTGACTGCTGGCGAGGCCGAGGAAGAGCGGCACCGTGATCACCGCGCCGACGCTGCTGATCGCCGTCATCGTCACCGAGAGCGCCGTGTCGCCGCGCGACAGGTGCGTCAGCATGTTGGCCATCATCCCGCCGGGGGAGGCCCCGAGCAGGACCAGGCCGACCGCCAGCTCCGGCGGCAGCTCGAACAGCTCCGCCATCGCCAGCGCCAAAAGCGGCGAGATCAGGGCCAGGTTGAGCATCCCGATCGCAACCCCGCGCGGGGCGGTGAGGACGCGGCGGAAGTCCTCCCGGGTCAGGGTCAACCCGAGGCTGCACATGATCACCGCGATCGCGGCCGGCAGCAGCACTGAGACGATCAGCGGGCTATCCATCCGGGAAGCATCCCCTAGAAGCGTCGAACGAGCCGATCTGGGTAGAAGATGGCGAACCAGTCGAGGGGTGTCGATGGATCCGAAATCCGATGCAGGTCGAAGCGAGGAACGAACGGGGCTGCGCCGGGTCGTCTCGCGCCGCCTGCTCTTCTTCTTCATCCTCGGCGACATCCTCGGCGGCGGCATCTACGCGCTGGTCGGCGAGGTCGGGGCCGAGGTCGGCGGCGCGATCTGGGCCTCGTTCGTGGTCGCGCTCGTGCTCGCGGCGCTGACCGCCGCCTCCTACGCCGAGCTCGTCACCAAGTACCCGCGGGCCGGCGGCGCCGCCCTCTACGCGAAGAAGGCGTTCTCCAACCAGTTCGTCGCCTTCATGATCGCCTTCGCCGTGATGGCCTCCGGGATCGCCTCGGCCAGCACCCTGGCCCGCGGCTTCGGCGGCGACTACCTCTCCGAATTCGTCGAGATGCCGGTCGAGGTGGCGGCGCTGGTCTTCATCGCCGTGATCGCCGTAATCAACCTGGTCGGGATCCTGCTCTCGGTCCGCCTCAACGTCGTCCTGACGATCGTCGAGCTGGGCGGCCTGCTGCTCGTCGTCCTGATCGGCGCGTTCGCCCTCGGCGACGGGGTCGGCGAGCCCTCGCGGGCCTTCGAGTTCAAGGAGGGGATCGCGCCGCTGGCGGCGATCCTGGCCGGCGCCACGGTCTCCTTCTACGCGCTGATCGGGTTCGAGGACTCGGTCAACATCGCCGAGGAGACGAAGGACCCGCGCCGCTCCTACCCGTTCGCGCTGCTGTTCGGCCTCGCCGCCGCCGGCCTGATCTACATCGCGGTGACCGTGATCGCCTCGATGGCGGTGCCGACCGAAAAGCTCGCCGCCTCCGATGGCGCCCTGCTCGAGGTCGTCCAGCTCGGCCCGCTGGCGATCTCGACCAAGGTCTTCTCCGCGATCGGGCTGCTGGCCCTCGCCAACGGCGCCCTGATCAACATGATCATGGCCTCCCGCCTGCTCTACGGGATGGCCGAGGAGGACGTGCTCCCGCACGCCTTCGGCCGGCTCAGCAAATGGCGGACTCCGGTCGTGGCGATCGTCTTCACCACCGCGATCTCCTTCGGGCTGATCCTCACCGGCGACCTCGGCGAGCTCGCCGACACCACCGTCCTGCTCCTGCTCGGCGTCTTCATCGCCGTCAACGTCTCGGTCCTCGTCCTGCGCCGGGACCCGGTCGACCACGACCACTTCCAGGTCCCTTCGGCCCTGCCGGTACTGGGGATCGTCGCCTGCATCGTCGTCATGAGCCAGGTCGAAGGAGTGACCTTCCTGCGCGCCGGGGCACTGCTCGCTCTCGGCTTGCTGCTCTGGGCGCTGGAGCGGGCGACCGTCGGCCGACGGTCGCCGCGATCCGCCTGAGGCCCGGCGCCGGGACTACGCGTTGCCGCAGGCGGCGCAGCGAGGGGCCCCGACCCGCCGTGACTCGTGACAGGTGGAGCAATCGGCCACCACCTCGCGCCCGCAGCCCTCGCAGTGCCGGCCCTTGCGCACCGGGTACCCGCAGAACGGACAGTCGCCGCGCCGGACCCGCCGCAGCGGAACCCGCCTTCGCAGGTAGCGCTGCAGCGCGACGAAGGCGGCGAGCGTGAGCGCGATGCCGGCCAGTGAGATCGCCAGCGGCCCGACGCTCGAGAACTCGATGTAGTTGCCGGCGTACTCAGCAGCCATCCCCAGGGCGAGGAGTGCGGCGGCAAAGGTCAGCGCAAACGCCGCCGGCAGATACCTGGAGTTACGGTTGCGGAGGCGGCTGAGCAGTTTGTAGGACCCGGCAAGCAGGGCCAGCACGAAGGCGAGCCGGAGGACGAAGACGAGCCGGTCGTGGCTGCGCCGTTCGTCGTCGTAGCGCTGAGCGGCCGCGGCCCTCGTCTGGTCGATCCGGCGCTGCGCGCCGGCAGCCGCCGGCGCGGCATCCTGCTCGGCGCGTTTCGCGTTCCGCAGCGTCGCCGTCGCGGCCGCCAGCTCGGCCTGCGCGTCCAGGTAGCGCTGACGAAGCTCCTCCGCGGGTTCGCCGGCGTCGAGAGCGGTGCGGTAGGCCTCGCGCCGCAGCTCCATCGCCTCCACCGCCTGCGTATGCCGGCGGGTCGCCACTATCCTCGCCGCCCTCTTGTCCCCACCCTTTTCGAGCGCAGCGCGATCCTCCCGCGTCACCTGGGGGGCCTGGGAACCGGCGGGGCGGTCGATGTGGTCGATCCGGTCGTAGGCCCAACCCGCGCCGATCAGGATGAAGATCCCCAGCACGACGGCAAGCAGCTTCTCGCCCCCAGTGGTCTCGATCTCTTCCGCGCCTATCGCCCGGGCGCGCCCGGGCTTCGAGTCCTCGGTCATCGCGACTGCCTCCTCTTTCCTGCTCCGCTTTTCGGTTCGGTCCTCGGGCGCAGCTCGACCCTCAGGTCGCAATCGAGCACGTTCGCGATCCGCCAGAGCGTGTCGATCCGCGGCGGCCGCGAGCCGCGCTCGAGACGAGCGATCGCCGACTGCGTGGTCCCGCAGAGCTCGGCCAGCTCGCGCTGGGAAAGCGACCACTCCTGGCGCCGCTTGGCGACTTCGGCCGCGATCCGGGCGAAAAGCTCCTGCTCCTCGCCCGCGGCCTTTCCCGCCAAACGGTCCCGCAAGTGGTTGATCCCCCCGCGACGTCCCATAGCAATACTGCTATGTATAGCAAGATTGCTATCTAGTTACACCTTTTCAGCGGAAGCGGGTAGCTAAACCAGATGGAGGGATCGGTCCAGACCGCGAAGGCGCCACGCCGCCCCGTCCTCCACCGGTTGGCCGAACGCGTCGGGCAGATCGAGGCGCTCGACCCGCCGGCGCGGAAGCTGCTCGGGCTCGCAGACAAGGTGATCAAGCCCGGTCCCGCCAAGGACGCCTTCAGCGGCACCTTCCTCGGCCACGCCCTGCACCCGCTGATGACCGACCTGCCGATCGGGTCGTGGACCAGCGCCGTCCTTCTCGACAACTTCGGCGGGCGCGAATCCGAGGGGGCCGCGCGCAAGCTGGTCGGGCTCGGCATCCTCGCCGCCGTCCCCACCGCGGCGACGGGATGGGTGGAGTGGGCCGACAGCGCCGGCGGCAGGGCCGCCACCCGGCGGGTCGGCCTCGCCCACGCCGCTTCGAACGTCACCGCCCTCTCCCTCTTCACCGCCTCCTACCTGGCGCGGAGGCGCGGCCGCCGAGCGAAAGGCCGCGCCCTCGCCCTCGCCGGCTCCTCCGCCCTCGCCGTCGGCGGCCACCTCGGCGGGCACCTCTCCTACGTCCACGGCGAGGGCGTCGCCTTCACCACCTTCGAAGAGGGAGCGACCGACTGGGCCGAGGCGATGCCGGAGGGGGATCTGGTCGAGGGCCGCCCCGCCTGCGCCCTCGTCGACGAAGTGCCGGTCTTCCTCCTCCGCGAAGGAGGCGAGATCCACGCCCTCGCCAACCGCTGCACCCACCGAGGCGGCCCGCTCCACGAAGGCGAGGTCGGCGACGGCCGCGTCACCTGCCCCTGGCACGGCAGCGAGTTCGACCTCCGCACCGGCAGCGTCGAGAAAGGCCCCGCCTCCTCCCCACAACCCGCCTACGAGACCCGCTCCCGCAACGGCAAGATCGAGGTCCGCCAGGTCACCGACCCGACGCCGTAGCCCCCTTCCCGGCACGGCAAGCACGGCAATACGGTGGGATTGCCGTTGTTGGTTCCCGCCGCAGTGGCGAGGCTGTCTCCATCGAACAAACCCATCCCCGATGGCTGAGAGAAGGAGACACGATGGACCTGTACGTAATCCGCCGCCGCAGCAACTGGAGCGGCGCCGCCGAGCTGGAGGCGACCGCGGCGAAATCGAGCGCCGAGGGCGAAAAGATGAGCGACGAGGTGCGCTGGATCCGCAGCTACGTCGTCGAGGAGGCCGACGGCAAGCTGGGGACGGTCTGCGTCTACCAGGCCGTCAGCCCGGAGGCGATCCGCCGCCACGCCGAGAACACCGGCATGTCTGCCGACGAGATCGTCAAGGTCGCCGACACCGTGATCGTCCGCGACGACCCGGTAGCGGACGCGGCCGCCGCTTGATCGGAGGATGCGGGCCGGGCGCCGCTGGGCGACAATGCCCAGTGGCGCCCGCCGATCACTGGAAGACCCTTTGGAGCCGAAACTCGAATCCGGCGAGATGGCCGATCGTGACCTGATCGGGCGCGACGACGAGCGCGCCCGGCTCGGGGAGCGCCTCGATCGAGCGCTGGCCGGCGAGGGTGGGATCGTCCTCGTCGCCGGCGAGGGTGGGGTCGGCAAGACCAGGCTGATGGCCGCACTTGCGTCCTCGACCCCGGCGGCCGTCCTCCGCGGCGGTGCGAGCCGCGACGCCACCCCCGCCTACGGGCCGGTGGTCGCGGCGCTGCGCTCCTACCTGCGGGAGGACCCGGGTGGGCTGGACGACTGCGGGCCGCTGAGCGAGCACCTGCGAGCGCTGCTGCCCGAGCTCGGGCCCGCGCCCGACGCGGTCGACACCGCCACCCTGCACGAGGCGATCCGCTGCGCGCTGGTCGCCGCCGCCCGCGAGCGCGGCGCTCTCGTCCTGCTCGACGACCTGCAGTGGTCCGATGCGGCAACGCTCGAGCTTCTCTGCGACCTCGCCCCGTCGCTCGCGGACGTTCCGCTGCTGATCGTCGGCGCCTACCGCTCCGACGAGCTGCCGCGCGAGCACCAGCTGCGCCGCACCCGCGCCGAGTTCCGCCGCAGGCGCGGGGTGGACGAGATCTCCCTCGAACCGCTCGACGAAGCCGGCACCGCGGCGCTGCTCGAGCGCGAGCTCGCTGACACGCCCTCGCCGCCGCTGGTCCGCACCGTGCACGACCGCGCGCAGGGGCTGCCGTTCTTCGTCGAGGAGCTCGCCGGCGCGCTCTCCAAGGAAGCACGACTGCAGCAGGGGGCGGCGGGGGTCGAGCTGGCTGAGGGCAGCGAGGTCGCGGTGCCCGAGACCGTCCGCGACGCCGTCCTCCTGCGCTTCGGGGACCTCAGCGCCGAGGGCCGGGAGGCCGCCGAGGCCGCGGCGGTCGCCGGCGAGCGGTTCGAGCTCGAGTCGCTGGCGGAGATGGCGAGCGAGGGTGCGATCGGCGGGCTGATCGAGGCCGGCCTGGTCGCCGAGGACGGCGAAGGCCGGGCGGCGTTCCGCCACGCCCTCGTCCGCGAGGCCCTCTACCGAGACGTCCCCTGGCTGCGGCGCCGGGCGCTCCACCGGAAGCTCGGCGAGCACCTCGAGGCGCGGGGCGCCCCCGGGGTCGAGGTCGCGCCTCACTGGCTCGGCGCCCATGACGAGGAGCGGGCGCGGCGCCAGTTGCTGCGGGCCGCCGGCGAGTTCGAGTCGGTCCACGCCTACCGCGACGCGGCCAGGATGGCCAGGCAGGCGCTCGAGCTCTGGCCCGAGGACGAGGGGGCCGAGGAGCGGCTCGAGGCGCTCGAACGCCACGGAGCCTGGGCCGAGCTCGCCGGCGAGCTGCACGACGCCGCCCGCACCTGGCGGGAGGTCTCCTCGCTGCAAAGAGCCTCCGAAGACGGGGCGGCTCTCGGCATCGCCGAACGACGGCTGGGGCGGATTTGCGCGCTGCAGGGCGATCGCGCGGGCGCGATCGAGGCCCTGAGCGGGGCGGCCGAGGCCTTCGCGGCGAGCGGAGACCTCGCCGCGGCCGCCGGCGACCGGCTCGCGGCCGCCGACTTCCTCCAGTTCGCCGGACGCCACAGCGCCTCGCTGGAACTCAGCCGCCGCGCCGGCGAGGAGGCCCGCACCGCCGAGAGGAAGGACCTGCAGTCGCGGGCGCTGGCGGCGGAGGGCGTGGTGATGGCGAAGCGCGGCGAGTTCGAGGCCGGCATGGAGCTCGTCAAGGAGGGCCTCTCGCTGGCGCTCGAGCACAACCTGACCGCCGAGGCGGTCGACGCCTACCAGAGGATGGGCACGACCTTCGAGACCGCCGGGGACTACGCGAACGCCCGCGAGGCTCTCTCGAGCGCGCTCGATCTCTGCCAGATCACCGACAACCACGAGCCGGAGGCGGGCTGCGTCGCCTGCATGGCCTATGTGCTGCGCGAGCTCGGCGAGTGGCCGCGGACGATCGAGCTCTCGCGTGAGCTGATCGCCGAGAACGAGGGGAACGGCGTGCGGGCGATCGCCGACGGGGCCCTCGGCTACATCCGCGCCATCCGCGGCGAGCTCGGCCCCGCCCGACGTCACCTCACCGCCGGCCTGGAGACGGCGCGCCGGCTCGACATCTTCTCGATGCAGGTCGACTGCGCCGCGTCGCTGGCGCTGGTCGCCGACTTCGACAGCGACCTCGGCGAGGCGATCGAGCGCAGCCGCTTCGTGCTCGGGCGCTGGGAGGAGAGCGAGGACCACCATTACGCGGTTTGGGGGCTGCGGGCGGCCGCGTCCCTGTTCGCGCGGGCAGGGCAGACCGAGGAGGCGCACGCCTGCGCCGAGGGCCTTACCCGGATCGCCACCGGCTCCGGCCACGGCGATGCCCTGGCGGCGCTCGCCCACACGCTTGGCGAGATCGCGCTTGCCGAGGGAGAGCCGGAGCTCGCCGCCGAACAGCTCGGGCGCGCCGTCGAGCTGCACCGCTCGCTGCGGATCCCCGCCGAGCGAGCCCAGATCCTGCACCGGGCCGGGGTCGCGCTGGCCGCGGCCGGGGAGCGCGAGCTCGCGGTTGAGCGCCAGGCCGAGGCCTACCGGCTCTCGCGGCAGCTCGGCGCGCGCCCGCTCGCAGGCCGTGCCGCGAGCGCGATCGAGGAGCTCGGCGAGTCTGTCGAGCAGCGGCTCGGCCGCGCCGCCGACGGCGACACTGCTTCGCTGACGCGGCGGGAGACCGAGGTCCTGCGACTCGTCGCCGCAGGAAGGACGAACCGCGAGATCGCCGGCGAGCTCTTCCTCAGCCAGCGGACGATCGACATGCACGTCCGCAACATCCTCGCCAAGCTCGACTGCCGCTCCCGGGTCGAGGCCAGCCTCAAGGCCGGCGAGCTCGGCCTCCTGCAGTGAGCTGGCGCGGGCCGTCGGTGTGCACGAACAGGACGGGATCGCCGAGACGGTCCTCGGCGCGCAACGCCAGCAGGCCGGCCATCGCCTTCGCGGTGTAGACGGGGTCGAGCGGGAGACGGTCTTCGGCGGCGAGGTCGGTCGCGCGCTTGGCCGCCTCGGTGGGATGGCCGTAGCCGGCGCCGATCTGCTCGCGGGTCAGGTCGAGCATGTCCGGCTCGAGCCGGAGCTGGCCGAGGCGCGCTCCGCGGCGTTCGAGCAGCTTGGCGGTGCGCCGCGCGAGGCGGGCGAGCACCGGCGGGTCGAGGCGGAGCTGGTCGTTGACGACGACCCCGACGACCCGGGTGCGCAGGCCGGCGAGCTGGAAGCCGAGCGCGAGGCCGGCGGCGGTGCCGCCGGTGCCGACCGGGACGACGACGTGCGCCGGCTCCGGCAGCGAGCCATCTTCGACCTGGGCGGCGATCTCGAGCGCCGCCTCGACGTAGCCGAGCGCTCCGACCGGCGAGGAGCCGCCGGCCGGCAACAGATACGGCGGCCGGCCGCCGCGGGCGTTGCGGGCTAGCAGCCAGGGCAGCATCGCCACGGTCCGCGCCTTGGTGTGGGTCCGGTGGATGCGCGCCCCCGAGGCTTCGAGCCGGGCAAGCTGGGCCCGGACGTGATCGTCGACCGGCTGGTCGACGAGGGCGAGCCCGGTCTCGAGCCCGTGTTCACGCGCGTACAGCGCCGTCGCCAGCCCCCAGTTCGTGCCGAGGCCGCCGAAGGTGAGAATCGAACGGCGCCCGCGGCGCCGGGCGTCCGGAATCAGCCACTCGAGCTTCCGCACCTTGTTGCCGCCCCAGCCCCCGGAGCCGAAGGCGCCGTCCTCCTTCACCCAGATGCCGAGCCCGGACAGCTCACGGACCGGCGTCGGCCGCTGGGAGAGCGCGAGGTGGGGAAGCGTCTCGACCAGGGCCGGGAAGCGCTGGTGCAGGTAGGGGGCCACCAACGGAGTCTCCCCCACCGTCCCCTTACCGCCGCTCGAGGACCACGACCGGGATCTTTCGCCGGCCCGCGTGGCGCTCGTAGAACTCGTAGGCCGGGTAGACCGCGACGAACTTCGGATACAGGCGCTCCCGCTCCTCGTCGCTCGCAACGCGGGCGCGGACGGGGCGGACCTCGCCACCTACCTGGACCTTGGTCTCGGGGTGCGCCATCAGGTTGTGAAGCCAGGCAGGGCTGGTCGGCTGACCCGCTTTCGAAGCGACGACCACCACGCTGCCCGAGTCTTCGAGGAAGATCAGCGGCGAGGTCCGGTGCACGCCGCTCTTGGCGCCGACGTGATCGACGAGCGCGATGCGGGCATCGGGAAATCCGGGGACGCGCTTTCCCAGCCTTCCCCGCGTCCAGCGATAGATCGCCACGTGGATCCGGGTCGATCGCCGCCCCAGGTAGACGCCGCGTTCGCTGGCGAACTGCCCGATTGCGAGCTGGAGCCGCGCGAACGGGCCGACGGTCTTCATACCGGTCGAGAACTTAGCTCTTTCCTGAAGACGAGTCGATCGTCCGAACCACTACGAACCGTCCGTTACCCACATGCGCGACCCCGCCTTCCAGATCGCTTCGCGTAACTCGCGCTCGGACTCGGGGAAGGCGGTGACGAACTTCTTGCCGATCAAGAAGTAGCGCTGCGCCACGTCAACCGTCCGCCCCGTCGCCGCGACTTCCTGCGCCCACTCTGTCGCTTCGTCGAGATCATGAAACGACTCCTGCCACCGCCTGTCGAACCCGACGTACCACTTGCCCATCGCAAAAGCGTAAGGAGTTCTAACTAAAGCCGTGCGGGTAGGGGGCGGTTGATGAAGCTCCTCCGCATCGCGCTGCTCAGCCTGATCCTCGTTGCCGTCGCGCTACCCACTTCGGCCAGCGCGGCTCGAACCAAGAGCTGTGCGGGCATCGGCGACACCATCACCAAGCTCCGCTCCAAGGGCCAGCCCTGCGACGAGGCCCGCACCCTGGCCGCGATGTGGGCCGAGACGGTTGCCTCGGGCGGCGGTCGGGTCGAGCGGATCGACGACTTCCGCTGCGTGCGCAGCAACCCACCCGGCCCCGGAGGCGCCGTCCGCTGCAGCAGAGACAAAGGCGCCTATGTCGTGACCTTCCGCTACCGGCTGACGTAATCCGCCACCCCTACAGCGAAGAAGCAGCCGCAACGGTGACGTCGCCGTGAGCGATGGCCTGCTTTCGGACGTAGGCGGTCACGAGTGCCGGCTTCCGGTCCGCCGGTGCAACGTCGAGCACGAACTCGATTCCCAGGCGCCTGACAGCATTGATGATCGTGTCGATCTCAGGGTTGTGCTCCCCCGCCTCGAGCTTGACGATACGCGGCTGAGAGACCCCGAGCTTCTCTGCCAGCCCCCGCTGACTCAGCTTGTGCTCCGCGCGGTACCGCAGCAGGGTCGCCGCGAACTCTCGAGCCGGCGCGAGCCTCTGCCATTCCGCCTTGAAGCCGGGGTCCGCCAACTGCTCTTCCGCGACCAGCGTCTCGAAGTTCTTTTTCTTTGAGGCTGCCATTACTGGGATGATAATAAATTTATTATCGAGAGGTCTGATGTCGTCGCAGGCGTTGAGTTGCTTCCACTACTGCGCGCTCGAAGTCCTTCTTCTTGGCGGCAACCGCCAAGATCACGAATCGATTCCCTAGTCGCACGTAAATCGGCCGAGTCTCGCAGCGTCCTTGCCTCGGCTTCAGCTCGAGCAAGTCAGCCTTTCCCTTCAATGACTTCATATGCGGCGATGGAAGATCCGGCCCCAAATCCATCAGCTTCTGCACGACATTGAAAACCGCTTTACGGTCTCCGCGCGCCTTCACTTTCTCGAAGTCGACGACTGCGTCGCCGTCGAACTCGACGCTCCAAACTCCTGACTGCCTCACCATTCGGCGAGCCTAGATTCGCATCCGGACGCAATCTTTTGTATTCAGGAGGAGATGTCATGAAAGTCGAGGTTTCAATGGACGTAGAGGCCAGCGCCGCCGAAGTGGAGGCGGTCGCGGAAATCTTCAGAAGAGAAGGATTCGATGGGCCGATCTCGGCTGACGTCGAGCGCAGAAGTCTCGGCGAGATCCCCTTCGTGATCTACGTCTCTATTTCGGTTACGGCGTTTCTCACTGCTTTCGCGGCGGCAGCCGGAAAAGATGCCTATGACAACTTGAAGCGGTTTATTCGCGACATCAGATCAGCCCGAGACGGCCATGACGGCAGCATCGTCGTCGAGGATCGGGAGGATCACCAGGATTCGACGGTCCTGGTCCTTTCGGCGGACTTACCAGACGAAGCTTTCGAAGCGCTTAGAGCTCTCGACCTGGAGGCGATGAAAGGCGCTTACCTAGTTTGGGACCGGGACGGCGATAAGGGCTGGTACGACCCAATGGCCCGCTAAGCCGCTGACCCCCAGGCTCGCTCAGCCCCTGACGTACTCCGCCAGGTGCTCGCCGGTGAGAGTGGACCGTTTGGCGACGAGGTCGGCGGGGGTGCCCTCGAAGACGACGCGGCCGCCGTCGTGGCCGGCGCCGGGGCCGAGGTCAATGATCCAGTCGGCGTGGGCCATCACCGCCTGGTGGTGCTCGATCACGATCACCGACTTGCCGGAGTCGACGAGGCGGTCGAGGAGGCCGAGCAGTTGCTCGACGTCGGCGAGGTGGAGGCCGGTGGTCGGCTCGTCGAGGACGTAGACGCCGCCCTTCTCCCCCATCCGGGTGGCGAGCTTCAGCCGCTGCCGCTCGCCGCCTGAGAGCGTGGTCAGCGGCTGGCCGATCTTCAGGTAGCCGAGCCCGACGTCGGCCAGGCGCTCGAGGATCTTGTGCGCGGCCGGGAGAGCCGCCTCGCCGTCGGCGAAGAACTCCTCGGCCTCGGCCACCGACATCTCCAGCACCTCGCTGATGTCCTTGCCGCCGAACTCGTACTCGAGCACCTCCGCCTGGAAGCGCTTTCCCTCGCACTCCTCGCAGGGAGTGGCGACGCTGGCCATCACCCCGAGGTCGGTGTAGATGACGCCGGCGCCGTTGCAGTTGGGGCAGGCGCCTTCGGAGTTGGCGCTGAACAGGCCCGGCTTCACCCCGTTGGCCTTGGCGAAGGCTTTGCGGATCGGCTCCAGCAGCTTGGTGTAGGTCGCCGGGTTGCTGCGGCGCGAGCCGCGGATCGCGGTCTGGTCGACCGTCACCACCCCCTCACGGCCGGCCACCGACCCGTTGATCAGCGAGCTCTTGCCCGAGCCCGCGACGCCGGTGACGACGACCAGTACCCCGAGCGGGATATCGACGTCGAGGTCCTGCAGGTTGTGGGTGTCGGCGCCGCGGATCTCCAGCGCCCCGCTGGCCTCCCGCACCGACTCCTTCAGCGAAGCGCGGTCGTCGAGGTGGCGCCCGGTCAGCGTCTTGCTCCCCCGCAGCCCCTTGACGGTGCCCTCGAAGACCACCTCCCCGCCCTCGCTGCCGGCGCGCGGGCCGAGGTCGACGACGTGGTCGGCGATCGCGATCGCCTCCGGCTTGTGCTCGACGACCAGGACCGTGTTGCCCTTGTCGCGCAGCCGCAGCAGCAGGTCGTTCATGCGCTGGATGTCGTGCGGGTGCAGCCCGATCGTCGGCTCGTCGAAGACGTAGGTGACGTCGGTCAGCGAGGAGCCGAGGTGGCGGATCATCTTCGTCCGCTGCGCCTCGCCGCCGGAGAGCGTCCCCGAAGAGCGGTCGAGCGAGAGGTAGCCGAGCCCGATCTCGACGAACGAGTCGAGGGTCTCCCCCAGCGCCTCCAGCAGCGGCGCCACCGAGGGCTCCTCGAGGCCGCGGACCCACTCGGCGAGGTCGCTGATCTGCATCGCGCAGGCATCGGCGATGCTGAACTTCTTGATCTTCGAGGAGCGCGCCGCCTCGCTGAGCCGGGTGCCCTCGCACTCGGGGCAGGTGGTGAAGGTGATCGCCCGGTCGACGAAGGCGCGGATGTGCGGCTGCATCGCCTCGCGGTCCTTGGCGAGGAACGACTTCTGGATCGACGGGATCAGGCCCGCGTAGGTGAGGTTGATCCCCTCGACCTTGATTTTCGTCGGCTCCTTGTGGAGCAGATCTTTCAGTTCCTTCTTGGTGAACTTCTTGATCGGCTTGTCCGGGTCGAAGAAGCCGCAGCCCCTGAGGATCCGGCCCTGCCAGCCCTTCATGCTGTAACCGGGGATCGTCAGCGCCTCTTCGTTCAGCGACTTGTCCTCGTCGTAGAGGGCGGAGAGGTCGAAGTCGGTGACCTGGCCCCGGCCCTCGCAGTTCAGACACATGCCGCCGGTGCGGGAGAAGGTCACCCGCTCGGCTTTCTCGTCGCCTTTCTTGATCATCCCCGACGCCTCGACCGAGGCGACGTTGAAGGAGAACGCCTGCGGCGAGCCGATCTGCGGCTTGCCGAGCCGGCTGAAGAGGATCCGCAGCATCGCGTTGGCGTCGGTGGCGGTGCCGACCGTCGAGCGCGGGTCGGAACCCATCCGCTCCTGGTCGACGATGATCGCCGTCGTCAGCCCGTCGAGCACGTCGACGTCGGGCCGCGCCAGCGCCGGCATCAACCCCTGCAGGAAGGCGCTGTAGGTCTCGTTGATCAGCCGCTGCGACTCCGACGCGATCGTGCCGAAGACGAGCGAGCTCTTGCCCGAGCCGGAGACGCCGGTGAACGCCGTCAGCCGCCGCTTCGGGATCTCGACGCTGACGTCCTTGAGGTTGTTGACCCGCGCCCCGTGGACGCGGATCAGGTCGTGGCTGTCGGCGGCGTGCGTTTTCGTCAAGACGATGCGGGCGGCTGGTCGATGCGCACCAGATTGCCAGAGGGGTCCCGCACCGCGAGGTCACGCGTGCCCCACGGCTGGTCGGTCGGCTCCTGCACGATCTCGGCACCCGCCTCGCGCAGCTGCTCGAAGGTGGCATCGAGGTCGTCGCTTCGGAAGTGGACGCCGTTGAGAGCGCCCTTGGCGACGAGAGCCGCGACCGCGTCGTTGTCGGCGGGGCTGCCGTTCAGGTAGTTGGTGAGGACGATCGAGACGCCGGGCTGCGAGGCGGCGCCGACGGTGACCCAGAAGAACTCGCCTTTGCCGACGTCTTTGCGCTGCTCGAGGCCGAGCGCGTCGCGGTAGAAGGCCAGGGCCTGCTCGGAGTCATGGACGATCACGAAGCATTGGGAGAGTGAGAGGTTCATGCCCGCAAGGCTAGGGAGCGGGGGTCACTCCCGTTTCTCCGATCCTGCTCGTTTCGGTTCGGACGGGTGACCTCCCTGGCGATGCATCCCGACAGGTCTTCGAGCGCCCCGTGGTCGCGGGCCCGATAGGCCGTCGGCGTCTCCCCCACCAACTCGGTGAAGCGAGCGCTGAACGAGCCCAGCGACGTGCAGCCGACCGCCATGCAGACCTCGGTGACCGAGATGTCGCCGCCCCGCAGCAACGCCTTCGCCCGCTCGATTCGCCGCGTCATCAGGTAGCCGTAGGGCGTCTCCCCATACGCCGCACGGAACCGCCGCGAAAAGTGCGCCGGCGACATCAGCGCCGCGCGAGCGATCGCGTTGACGTCGAGCGGGCTCGCGTACTCACGGTCCATCAAGTCGCGGGCGCGGCGCAAATGCGCGAGGTCCTCGAGTTCCTGCGAAGTCACGATCCGCGATTGTGTCAACGGGCAACCACGCCGGCCTCAACGGCCGGCGCGGCGTAGGCGGCGGCGAGGGTTGCGACCGTCTCGTGGGCGTTGAGCCCGCTTGGGTTGGGGACCACCCAGAGCGCTGCGCCGGACCACGTTGCCGCGCTTTCAAGCGTCTCCGGCTGCCGGCCCAGCACCGCGCCGCGCTCGCCGAACGCTTCGCGGTAGGCGGAGATGCCGGCGATCGCGACGACCTTGGGACTGTGGTCGGCGACGAACCGCAGCAGCCGCTCACCTCCCTCGCGCAGCTCCTCGCGAGAGAGCTCGGAGGCGCGGGCGGTGGCCCTGCGCACGAGGTTCGTGATCCCGACGCCGCGCTCGATCAGATGGGCGCGATCGGCGTCGCTCATCCCGGCCGCCCGGTCGATCTCGTAGTCGGTGATGCCGGCCTCGGCCAGGGCCGGGTAGAAGCGGTTGGTGGGATGGGCGAAGTGGGTCTGGACCGCGGCCGTCCACAGGCCGGGGTTGATCCCGACGAACAGCAGCTTCAGCCCCGGCCCGATGAGGTCGTTGACTTCATGGCCCCGGAAGGCCTCCAGTTCGGTTCGGGTGAACCGGGTTACCCCGCTCCGAGGCGTCAAGACACGAGCGTAGCGCCGCGTTCGCGGACGAAGCGCACCGCGGTCCAGACGGCGGCGGCGACCGGGATCGCGAGCAGGGCGCCGACGATGCCCGCCACCACGGTGCCGGCGGTGAGGACGAGGAGGATCGCCACCGGGTGCAGTCGGATCATCCGGCCGACTACGTTCGGGTAGAGGAGGTCGCCCTCGATCTGCTGGATGGCGACGATCGCGGCGACGACCAGGGCGGCGTCGACGACGCCGTTGCTGATCAGGGCGACGAGGGCGGCGATCGCACCGGAGGCGACGGCGCCGACCAGGGGGATGAAGGCGCCGAAGAAGACCAGCACCATCAGCGGCACGACCAGCGGCACGCCAATCAGCGCCAGCGCGATCCCGATCAGCACCGCGTCGACCACCGCGATCAGGGCGACGCCGCGCATGTAGCCGGCGGTCGCCGTCCAGACCTCGCGGCCGGCGCCGTCGACCAGCTCGCGCCGCTGCCGTGGAACCAGCGAGAGGCCGAAGTTCCACATCCCGCGGCCGTCATGGACGAAGAAGAAGACGAGGACGACCATCAGCAGCAGGCCGGCGATCACCTCGGCCAGCATCGAGGCGCCGGTGAGGACGCCCTTGCCGATGCCGCCGGCGTTCGAGCGCAGCGAGTCCAGCCCGTTTTCCACCGCTTCGTCGATCTGCTTGCGTTCGAGGTCGAACGGGCCCTGGACCAGCCACCGCACCACCTCGTTGACCGCTTCGTCGACGGAGGTTTCGAGCTCGCCCAGCTGGTCGACGAAGGCGGGTGCGATCAGCGCCACGATCCCGCCGAAGATCGCCGCGGCGGCGACCATCACCACGCCCGTCGCCAGCGCGCTCGGCCACCCGTGCCGGCGCAGGAAGTCGGCCGGCGGCATCAGCAGCGTCGCCACCAGCACCGAGGCCAGCACCGGGACGACCACGACCCGCAGCTCGCCGAGCAGCCAGAGCCCGCCGATGATCGCCACCGCGATCAGGAGCAGGTTGACGGCAACGCGCGTCGTCGGCCAAAGCACTTTGCTCACCCCAGCGGGATTCCCTCCGGGCGCTGGCCGGAAACTCCGAGCCTGGTGCAGGGCTTCCCTTGCGCCGTAGCATCGAGTGCTACAGTCGTGCACATGGCTCGGAACATCTCGATTCGCGAACTTCGCAACTCCACTTCAGACGTGGTTTCGGAGCTGGAAGCCGGCGAGCGTTTGACGCTCACCGTTAATCGGCGGCCAGTCGCCGACATCCTTCCCCACGCTGAGAAGCGCGACCCCTGGGTCCCCTCCTCTGAGCTTCGGCGGATCGTGCATGAGGCATCCGCCGATCCTGGTCTGCTCGACGATCTCGAGGACATCCGCGGCGCAGAGCTGGACGATTGAACAAAGCGGTCGCTGACACCTCGATCTTCATCGCCCAGGAGACGGGCCGCGAACTCGGAGAGCTCCCCGAGAAGATCGCCGTCTCGGTGATCACCGTGGCAGAGCTGGAACTAGGGGTTCTGCGGGCGACCGACCCAGACGCTCGCGCCCGTCGTCTCTCCACTCTCTCCCGAGTGCAGTCCATCTACCCCCTTCTGCCGATCGGTCCGGAGGTCGCAAGCTGCTTCGCTCGCATCGCCGCAGCCCAGCGCGCCCGCGGCCGCCGCGGCCGCCTCCACGACACCTGGATCGCGGCAACCGCGATGAAACACGAAGCCGCCGTCCTAACTCAGGATGCTGATTTCTCGTCGTTCGAGAACGTCGAGGTAATTCGCGCTTAGTGGTGCCTTTCCGAAGAGGGTCAGCCGGCGACCCACTCGCGCGCCACGTCGAGCTCGCCGAGGCTGAAGACGCGGACTTCGCCCGGCGCCATCCAGGCGAAGGCGCGCATCGTCCGCGCCAGCCACTCGACGTCGGTGACGAAGGCGAACCGTTTCCAGGCCTTGTGGTCGCGTACCCAGGTCCGCAACCCGGTCTCGACGTCGTCGATCACCGCCCCCGGCTCCAGGCCGTCGAAGCTGGGCATCTCGAAGAGCAGCCGCAGCTCGCCCGACTCGACCCCCTCCTGCAGCGCCGGCTCCAGCACCCCCTGGTAGTCCTCGCGGGTCAGCTTGCCGGAGGCGCGCAGGCCGATCGTCCCGGCCGGCATGTCTTCGATCCGTTCGATCATCTCTTACTCCTTACGGCTCGACGATGTTGAACCAGATGTTGAAGGTGTCCAGCAGGCTGACCAGCTCGGCCAGCGGGGCGACGTAGGGCTCGACCGTGATCGTCCCCTCCCTCGCCTCCTCCAGCAGATCGGTCTCGCCGACGATCACCGCGTCGAGGTCTTTGCGCTCGAGGGTCACGGTCGCATCGGCGTCCTCGGCGGTGCGGTCGAGCGAGTGGTTGAGGGAGCCGTTGCGCAGCTCCAGCACCGCCGTCTCGCCGGTGTCGGTGAACTCGACGTTGAGCGTGATCTGTCTGCCGGCTGCTTCGAGCCCGTTGACTCGCATCGCCATGTAGTTGAAGAGCAGCGGCAGGCTCATCGCCCGCACCGTGTCCGGGGTGGCGGTGCCTGGGAACGGGACGTCGGGGATGCCGTGGCGGAGCTCCTGCGCACCGGTCAGGTAGTGGCCGCGCCAGCTGCCCGACTCCGCCTGGTAGCCCATCTGCTCGAGCGCGTCGGCCTGCAGCTCCCGCGCCTCCCGGTTCTGTGGGTCGGCGAAGACGACGTGGTTGACGACCTCGGCGACCCAGCGGTACTCGCCTTCGTCGAAGGCTTCGCGCGCCTTCGCCAGCACCTCCTCGGCCCCGCCCATCAGCTCGACGTAGCGCTTCGAAGCCTCCTCGGGCGGCAGCCGGTGCAGGTGCGCCGGGTTGCCTTCGAACCAGCCCAGGTACTTGACGTAGGTCGCCTTGACGTTGTGGTTGACGGTGCCGTAGTAGCCGCGCAAGCTCCACTCGCGCGCCAGCTCCGGCGGGAACTCGATCATCTCGGCGATCTCGACAGGGGTGTAGCCGTGGTTGGCGAGGCGCAGGGTCTGGTCGTTGATGAAGCGGTAGGCGTCGCGGCCGTTGCGCAGCATCCGCAGCGCATCCTCCTTGCCCCAGACCGGCCAGTGGTGCATCGCGTACAAAACCTCGGTCTTGTGGCCCCAGCGGTCGATCGTGTCGTTGAGGTATTGCGACCAGGCCTGCGGGTCGCGGGTCGGGGCGCCGCGCAGGGTGTAGGTGTTGTGCAGCGTGTGGCAGCAGTTCTCGGCCGCGGTCAGGGCGCCGAGCTCCTCGACGAACCAGTGCATCTCCGCCGGCGCCTCGGTGTCGGGCGCGAGCAGGAACTCGAAGGTGAGGCCGTCGATCTCCAGCTTCTGGCCGGTCTCGGTGATCTCCTCGGTCGGCGGGATCAGGGTCGCTTTCCCCGCCGAGACGCTGATCCCGAGGCCGACGCCGACGTGGCCCTTCGGCCCCGGCTGGACCAGCACGCCCGTGTGGTACATCGCCCGCCGGCTCATCGCGGTGCCCGCCATCACGTTCTCGGAGACCGCCGCCTCGAGGAACCCGACGGGGGCGATCACCCGCACCTTGCCCGCCTTCACGTCCTCTTCGCTGATGATCCCCTTGACGCCGCCGTAGTGGTCGACGTGGCTGTGGGAGTGGATCATCGCCACCACCTCTTTGCGCGGGCGGTGTTCGAAGTAGAGGTCGAGCGCGGCCTTCGCGGTCTCCGGCGAGACCAGCGGGTCCATCACGATCAGGCCGGTGTCGCCCTCGATGATCGTCAGGTTGGAGAGGTCCTGGCCGCGCACCTGGTAGAGGCGGTCGACGACCTTGAACAGGCCGCCCTTCTTGATCAGCTGCGCGTTGCGCCAGAGGCTGGGGTTGACCGTCGGCGGCGCCGGCGCGCCCTCCTCGACGAAGTCGAGCGCGGCGCCGTTGTAGACCGGGATGCCGTCCTCGGTGGTGGCGATGCCGTCGTTGTTCAGCGGCGCGATGAAGCCGCGGGCGGCGTCCTCGAAGTCCTTGGTGTAGTCGAACGGCAACTCACCCAGCACCGCTTCGTTGATCTTCTTCGTGAACTCGCTCGCGTCCTTGTGCTCGCACATTTGGATGAAGATAGTTGTCTGAACTGGCATTGCCAAGCTAGGTTGGAGGACAGAAGAGCCTTCTAGGAAGGGAGAGTCATGCCGTCTGGCAAGGCGGCGCGGGGCGAAACCCCGCGCTCGAGCCACGCGGAGCTGGAGATCGGCCAGCGCGACCCGCTGGAGATCCTTAGCCGCCAGGACGAGAGCCGCGTGCCGGAGCTGGTCCCGATCCGCTACGCGCGGATGCTCGTCTCTCCCTTCACCTTCTTCCGCGGCGCGGCGGCGATCATGGCCGCCGACCTGGCGCGGACGCCGACGACTGACTTCACGGTGCAGCTCTGCGGCGACGCGCACCTCTCGAACTTCGGCGTCTTCTCCGCCCCCGACCGCCGCCTCGTCTTCGACTGCAACGACTTCGACGAGACCTGCCCCGGCCCGTTCGAGTGGGACGTGAAGCGGCTCGCCGCCAGCGTCGTCGTCGCCGGCCGCGAACGCGGCTTCGGCAAGCGCGAGCGGCGGCGGGTGGCGCTCGCCACCGTCGGCGCCTACCGGCGCTCGATGCGCGAGTTCGCGGCGATGCGCAACCTCGACGTCTGGTACTCGCGCCTCGACGTGGAGCCGGCGGTCGAGGCGCTGCGACCCCAGCTCGACGATCGCCGCCTGCGGCGGCTCGAGCGCAACCTCGCCAAGGCCCGCGCCAAGGACAGCCTCCGCGCCCTCGGCAAGCTCACCCACGAAAAGGACGGCGAGCTGCGGATCGTCAGCGACCCGCCGCTGATCACGCCGCTGGAGGAGCTGACCGACGCCGCTGACGCCGAGCAGCAGCTGCAGGCGGTGCTGGCCACCTACCGCGAGACGCTGAGCCCCGACCGGCAGCACCTCGTCGGCTCCTACCGCTACGTCCACGCCGCCCGCAAGGTCGTCGGCGTCGGCAGCGTCGGCACCCGGGCCTGGATCGTGCTGCTGCTCGGGCGGGACGCGAGCGACCCGCTCTTCCTGCAGGCGAAGGAAGCGGGGACCTCGGTCCTCGAGCCCTATGTCAGCGAGAGCCCCTCCCCCGACCACGGCCGCCGCGTCGTCGAAGGGCAGCGGCTGATGCAGGCGGCAGGCGACGCCTTCCTCGGCTGGGTCACCGCGAAGGGGACCGACGGCGAGCCGCGCTGCTTCTACGTGCGCCAGCTCTGGGACGGCAAGGGGTCGGCCGAGGTCGAGCGGATGTCGGCCCCGGACCTCGCCGCCTACGGCGCCCTCTGCGGCGAAGCCCTGGCGCGGGCCCACGCCCGCTCCGGCGACCGCATCGGCGTCGCCGACTACCTCGGCAAAGGGGACGCCTTCGACCAGGCGCTCGCCCGCTTCGCCGAGGCCTACGCGGACCAGAACCAGCGGGACTTCGAACGGATGGTCGAGGCCACCGAGGCCGGCGAGATCGCGGTCGAGGAACTGCCGTCGTGAACCTGGTGATGATCCGCCGCGGGGCGCTGGTCCTCCTGCTCGACGCCTTCATCCTCCTGCTGCTCTCCGAGGTGCTTGACGGGTTCGTCCTCGACGGCCCCGCCACCGCGCTCGGCGCCGCCGCCCTGATCGGCCTCCTCAACGCCTTCGTCTGGCCGCTGCTCGTCCGGCTCACCCTGCCCTTGACGGTGCTGACGCTGGGGATCGCCTCGCTCGTCCTCAACGGCGTCCTGGTCTACGTCGCGATCGACCTCCTGCCGCGCGGGGAAGTCGCCACCGTGTGGGACGGGATCCTGATCACGATCGTCCTCACCGCGGTCACCGACGCCGTCTACTCGCTGCTGGCGATCGACGAGGACGACGCCTGGGAGCGCAACGTCGTCGGCCGGGCGGCCCGCGGCCGCGGCGAGGTGACCGAGACCGACGTGCCGGGGGTGCTCTTCCTCGAGATCGACGGCCTCGCCCACGACGTCCTGATGCGGGCGCTGCAGGACGGCAGCGCTCCCCACCTGGCCTCCTGGGTGCGCGGTGGCTCGCACAAGCTGCGGGTCTGGGAAACCGACTGGTCCTCGCAGACCGGCGCCTGCCAGGCCGGCCTCCTCCACGGCTCCAACGAGGACATGCCGGCCTTCCGCTGGTGGGAGAAGGACCGCGGCAAAGCGATCGTCACCAACCATCCCCGCGACGCCGAAGAGATCGAGCGGCGCCACTCGGACGGCCGCGGCCTCCTGCACGCCGACGGCGCCAGCCGCGCCAACATCCTCTCCGGCGACGCGCCGCACTCGATGCTGACGATGAGCACGGCGCTGCGCCGGCGGCGGCCGATCGGCAAGGACTACGCCGCCTACTTCGCCCGCCCCTACGCGGCGGCGCGGACCCTGGTCCTCTCGATCGCCGAGATCGCCCGCGAGCGGCGAGCGGCGCGCAGCCAGGTCCGCGACGACGTCCGCCCGCGGATCCACCGCAGCCGCTCCTACGTCTTCGCCCGCGCCTGGGGCACGGTGGTGCAGCGGGACCTCCAGGTCGCGACCGTGATCGGCGACGTCCTCTGCGGGCGCCCGGTCATCTACACCACCTTCCTCGCCTACGACGAGGTCGCCCACCACTCGGGGATCGAGCGCCACGACGCGCTCGCCGTGCTCCGCGACCTCGACCGCCAGATCGCCCGCATCGCCCGCGCCTGCGAGGACGCCCCTCGTCCCTACCAGCTCGTCGTCCTCTCCGACCACGGCCAGTCGCAGGGGGAAACCTTCCGCGACCGCTACGACCAGACGCTCGAGGAGCTGGTGCGGGAAGCCTGCGACCCCGACAGTGTCGTCGCGGCCGAAACCGGCGACGACGACGCCCTCTCCTACCTCAGCGCCGGCCTCACCGAGGTGGCGCGCGACGACACCGTCGCCGCCCGCGCGGTGCGGACGGCGACCCGCGACCGTCGCGCCGACGGCGCCGTCGCCCTCGACCCCGACGACCGTCGCGAGATCGAGGCGACCCATGACGGCGAGGAGCTGCCGGAGCTCTCGGTGATGGCCTCGGGCTGCCTCGGCCTGATCAGCTTCCCGCGCGAGCCGGGGCGGGTCAGCCTGGAGCGGATCGAAGCGCTCTACCCGCGCCTGCTCCCGGCCCTGCGCCAGCACCCGGGCATCGGCTTCATGCTCGTCCGCTCCGAGCACGAGGGCCCGATGGCGATCGGTCCCAGGGGAATCCGCTTCCTCTCACAGGGCCGGGTGGAGGGCGAGGACCCGCTGGCGCCCTTCGGCGCGAATGCCGCCTACCACCTGCTGCGCACCGACAGCTTTCCCCACTGCGCCGACCTGATGCTCAACAGCACCTACTGGCCCGAGTTCGGCGAGGTCGCCGCCTTCGAGGAGCTGGTCGGCTCCCACGGTGGCATGGGCGGCACCCAGAGCTTCCCCTTCGTGCTCCATCCCGCCGATTTGGAGTGGCCGGATGAAGAAATAGTCGGCGCCGAGCAGGTGCACCGGATCTTCCGCGGCTGGCTCGCGGGGCTGGGGCAGACCGCCTACGCGAGCGAGGTCGACTCCCCCGGCGAGAGCACGCGGGTCTCGACCTGAGGCGCCAGCTCGCGCACCCGGGCGGCGAACTCCTCGCCCGGTAGGCGAAGCGGGTTCTCGCGCAGGCGACGGAGGCCGAGCGGGTAGAGCGTGCCCCAGTGGATCGGCACCGCCAGCCGCGGCGAGAGCGCGGCGGCGGCGCGGGCGGCCCCGGCGGGATCGAGGTGCCCCTCGCCGAGGTTCGGCCCCCAGCCCCAAACCGGCAGCAACGCCAGGTCAAGCCCCTGGCCAAGGTCCTCCATCCCCGGGAAGTAGTCGGTGTCGCCGGCGAAGTAGAGCCGCTGGGTGCCATCGACGAGGAACCCGACCGCCTGCGACTCCTTCGCGTGCCTCCGCCCCCCGCCGTCGTGGTCAGCCTCAACCGCTCCCACCGTCAGCCCGCCGACGCGGGCCGACTCTCCCGGTGCCAGCTCGCCGACCGAGGCGAAGCCCCGGCGCTCGAAGAACTTCCCCGACCCCGGCGGCACCAGCAGCGGCGTGCCGCGGTCGAGCCGGCGCAGCGAGCCGAGGTCGGCATGGTCGCGGTGCAGGTGGGAGATCAGCACCGCGTCGAGGTTCTCGACGGCCTCCGGGCCCGGCTCCGGCCCGTGGCGCACGAGCGGGCCGATCCGCTTCCGCAGCACCGGGTCGGTCAGCAGGCGCGTGCCGTCGACGTCGATCAGCACGGTGCCGTGTCCGACATAGGTGACAGTGTCCGGACCGTTCATGAAGCGTCGAGTATGGGCCAGAAGGCCGGCCGAGGGGAAGGCCGGCGAGGAAGTCATCGAGATCGAGCCAGGCGAGCTGAGCGGGGTCTTCGCCTCCCCGCAATGGCTGCGGGACCTCGGGTTCTCGTCGTGGCTCCTCGTCGGCGTCGGCGCCGCCTTGATCGGCTTGATCTGGCTGCTCTCCCTCACCCAGACGATCGTGATGCCGGTCATCACCGCCGGGATCATCGCCTCCGTCGCCATGCCCCTGGTCGACTGGCTGCGCCGGCGCGGCCTGCCACGGGGGATCGGCGCCGCACTCGTCCTGGTTTTGATCATCCTGATTGCCTTCGGCGTCGGCCTGATCGTCCTCACCGGGATCGCCAGCCAGGCCGACAGCCTCTCCGAAAGGCTTCAGGACGGAGCGCGGCAACTGGAGTCCTGGGCGCATGACCTCGGGGTCAAGGCGCCCACCGCCGCCGACGCCAACTCCGGGGCGAGCGCCTCGATCAGCGCCGCCTTCGGCGCCCTCACCCAGGGGCTGCTGGGCGGCATCGACAGGCTCGCCGGCCTCGCGGTCTTCCTCTCCTTCACCGCCCTCAGCCTCTTCTTCCTGCTCAAGGACGCGCCGACGATCAGCGGCTTCGTCGAGCGCCACCTCGGCGTTCCGGTCCCGGTCGCGCGCTCGATCCTCGGCCGGGTCGCCGGCAGCATGCGCGGCTACTTCCTCGGGGTCACGATCGTCGCCGCCTGGAGCGCTCTGATCGTGGGAGCGGGTTCGCTGCTGCTCGGCGTGCCGCTGGCGGGGACGATCGCCGTCGTCACCTTCCTCGGCGGCTACGTCCCCTACATCGGCGCCTGGACCGCAGGCGGCTTCGCCGTCCTCATCGCCCTCGGCGGATCGGGGCCAGAGGCAGCGGCAGCGATGGCCGTCCTGGTCCTGCTGGCCAACGGGGTCCTCCAGCAGCTCGTGCAGCCGATCGCCTACGGGGCGGCGTTGAAGCTGCACCCGCTGGCGGTGCTGATCGCGACGATCGCCGGCGGCTGCCTGTTCGGCACCGTCGGCCTGGTGCTGGCCGCCCCGCTCCTCTCGGCCGCGGTGAAGATCTCCGCCGATCTCACCGCGGCCGCAGAGAGCGAGCCGCAAGGCTGACCGTCAGGTCAGCAGCTTCGCCTTCGCCTGCTCGAACTCCTCGCTCGACAGGTCGCCCCTCGCCTTCAGCTCGCTCAGCTTGTGCAGCTCGTCGGCCGGTGAGCTGTGGGCCTGTTCACGGACGTAGGCGTCGAAATGGCTTTTCACGTCTTCCTGCTCTTTGATCGTGCGGTCGCGCATCCCGTCCCCGCGGGCGATCAGGTAGATCAGCGCCCCCAGGAACGGCAGGAAGAGGAGGACGAACATCCACGCCGCCTTCCCCCACCCAGACAGGCCGTGATCGCGGAAGAGGTCACCGATGATCGCGAAGAGAATCCACAGCCAGGCGACGAAGAGGAAGAACTCGAGGATCAGCAGGAGCGCTTCCCCGAAGCTGATGTCGGCGATGACCATCGCCTATTCCTCCCAGCGGGCGGTCAGCTGGTAGATGATCGTCACGTCGAGCAGGATCATCAGGAACGCCCACAGCGGCGCGGCCGGGAACCAGACGATCTGCGCGACCGCGTTGATCGAGACGAAGAAGATCGCCGCGATGCGCGCCCACTCGGCGCCGGCGAAGAGCCCGAGGCCGGTGATGGCGACGATCGAACCGAGGATCAGGTGTATCCAACCCCAGGTGGTGACGTCGGCGATGATCACTCCCTGACCCCCGACGAAGACGATTTCGTCGTTGAGGATCCCCGCCAGACCCCAGAGTGCGTCGAGCGATCCGACGATCAACATCAATGCGCCGGCGAAGACGGTCCAGCCGGTCGGCTGGCGTTCCCCCACCCGGCGCTCGTAATCCCTGCCCGATGCGCTCTCCATATTGCCTCTCTTCTTCTTTGGAATTGCGGTCAGGTCGCGGAAGGCGTCCGCCGACAATTCGTTGATATCCGTGGAACATAAAACCTGTCTATTCCAAAAGCAAACCTGGCAATTAACGCCCACCTGCAGCCGCGGAGCCACGCCCTCACGAGTCTTGCGCGATTTAGATTCGCTTCTAGGATGGGGGACCGGCTTGACCCCCATCGCAACGGAAGGACCGAATGAGCGAGCTGATCGCAATCGCATACCCCGACAAGGCCACCGTTGAGCGCGCTCGCGAGAACCTGCGCAAAGGCGCAAGCGAGGGGCTGATCCGGGTCGAGGACGCCGTGGTGATGTTCCGCGACGAGGACGGCAAGCTGGAGATCCGCCAGGGCAGCACGGGCGTCGGCGCCGCCGCCGCCAGCGGCGGCCTCGCGGGAGGGCTGATCGGATACGTGCTGATGGCACCGCTGTTCGGCATCGCCGCCGGAGCGCTGGCGGGCGGTGCGGTCTGGAAGAGCATGTTCGGGGACGCGGGGGTTGCCGAGGACTTCGTCAACGAGTTAGGCGAACATCTGGAGCCCGGACGCGCCGCGCTGATATTCCTCGCCACCGAAGTCGATCCAGAGAAAGTCCTGCCTGAGATCAAAGAGCAGGGGCACCTCATCCGGACTTCCCTCGGCGCCGAGGTCGAGGGACAGCTCACCGCCGCGATGGAGTCGGCAAAGCCTCAGGACTGACGATTCCCCGCCGCCGTCAGGGGCGGGTCTCGGCCTCCTGCCGACGGAGACCCGTTCGCGTGGCGAGAACCACAAGCCGCACCAGCGCAGCGAGCAGGGCCAGGTCGAACAGCATCTGAAAGGTGACGACGAGGCGCGCCCCCGGCGAGGTCGGGGTGATGTCGCCGAAGCCGACGGTGGCGAGGGTCGAGACCGTGAAGTACAGGGCATCGACTCGCCCGAGGTCCTCCGAGAAGCTCTGCGGATCGGCGCGGGAGATCGTCAGGAAGGTGAAGGCGAAGATGACGATCAGCATCGGCAGCGCGAAGACGACGACCTCGACCGCTCGCAGCACCGGGTGTTCGGCCCGGACGATGGTGTGGAGCTGCCAGCCGACCAGCACGAGGAAGAAGACGAGGCCGGCGACCATTCCGAGGAGCGCCGCCGCTCCCGAGGTGCCGGGGACGGGGACGACCGCGTAGAGAACGAGCATCCCCACGGCGATCCCGAGAATGCGCAGGGCCGAGCGGGCCAGGACTCGCCGTCGCTCCACAGGATGATCGGGCAGAACCCGGCCGTTCATGCTGCCAAGGCTCACGATCCGGCCGGACGCGAACTGGCGCCCGCCGCGGTCGGGTGTCCCTCCCCTTCGGGGTTAGTCCGGCGCCGCGAGCTGATCGAAGCGCCGCCCCGGCAGGTTCCGGGTCGCGAAGAAAGACGCGAGGACGAGAAGGGCGGCAAAGAGCAGGGCGGTCTTCAAAGCTTCCAACTGCGCGTCCTCGTAGTTGCTGACGACCTCCGCGACTTCTTCTTCCGCGAGCCCGGCCTTCCTCGCCGCCGCCTCGACCTCGGCGGACGCGACGAAACTGCCGCCTGCACTCAGGCGGGTCTGCACCTGCGCCTGAACCTCGTCCGCGATCCGGGGATTGGACGCGACATTGGCGGAGAAGGACCCCAAAAGGCCGGTGAGCACGACGGCGCCGAGAAACGCCGTCCCAAGCGAGGACCCGAGCTGCTGGGCGGTGTTCTGGAGGCCCCCGGCCTCGCTGCGGTCTCGATCCGAGACCGCGGACTGAACGACGTTTCCGAGCTGGGAGACGATCAGTCCCATCCCCACCCCCAGGATGCCCATCCCGACAAGAAAGGAGGCGTTGTCCAGCTCGGGCTCGATCGTGTCGAGCAGGAGGAGAACCGCGACGAAGACGACGGCGACGCCGACGCGTACGAGGGTCTTCGCGGGAAAGCGCTTCGCCAGCGCAGAGCCGAGAAGCGCGCTGGCAAAAAGGCCTGCCGAGGCGGGCAGCATTCGCACTCCGGTCTCCAGGGCGTCGAGCCCTTGGACGATCTGCAGGAAGAGTGGGACGGTGAAGAAGATCCCCATCAGGATCAGGTTCTGAGCGAGCAGCATTCCCAGGCCTCCGCGCAGGCTTGGCAGGCGAAGCAGTCGCAGATGCAGAAGCGGGTCTCCTCCGCGCTCCTCGCGACGGCGCTCCCACGCCACGAAGAGGGCAAGGAGAACTCCTCCCGCCGCGATCACGAACGGCGTCAGCGAGAAACCGAAGGGCTCGACCGGAGAGCTACGCGGGTGGAGCCAGCCCCAATTGCTCGCCTGGAGCACCCCCAACACGACGAGGCCGAGACCGACCGCGGACAGAATGCTGCCGATCCAATCGAGTCCAGAGCTCGCTTCCTCGCGGGGTGCCTCGCGGATCATCCGCGTCCCGAGCAGGATGCCGATCGCCACGATCACCTCTCCGGCGAACACCAGTCGCCAGGTGAGCTCAGCCGTGACCCAGCCTCCGAGGATCGGGCCGACCGCGATCCCGGCGCCGGCCACCCCACCGAGCACCCCGTAGGCCATCGCCCTGTCCTGGCCCTCGAAGTTGGCCGCCACCAGGGCGACCATCGCCGGCAGCACCAGGGCGGCGCCGATCCCCTCCAGCACCGACCAGCCCAGCATCAAGGAAGGCACGCTCCACGCGGCGGCGGTGAGCCCGGAGCCGACCGCGTATATGCAGAGGCCGATCCTGAAGGCGCGTCGCCTCCCCAGGAGGTCGCCCAGCTTGCCGCCCGTCAACATCAGCCCCGCCATCACCAACGCGTAGAAGGCGATCACCGCCTGGATCGTCGTCACCGTGGTGTCGAAGTCGGCGACCAGCTGCGAGATCGCGACGTTCATCACCGCTTGGTCGAGGACCATCAGGAACTGGGCCGCCGCCAGCACGGTGAGAATCCCTCGCTTGGCCACGGCGCCAGCCTAACCGAGGCTTCCCTGCTCGCCGGGCGCCCGACCCGACGTTTACGCTCGCACGCGTGCCTCTCGCGGAGATCGACTTCGTCCAGTCGCTGCTTCTGCTCGTCGCGGTCTCGATCCTGATGGGCTGGACGTGGGCCCTGTTCATGTGCTTCGCCGATCTCATCCGAGACCACGAACTCTCAGGTTGGCGAAAGGCGCTATGGGTGCTGGTCCTGCTGGTTCCGCTGCTCGGGTGCGTCGTCTACCTGATCGCCCGCGGCTCCGAGATGGAAGCGCGCGCGATCGAGAGCCAGCGGGACCTTTGGAAGTGAAGTCCGACGAGGAGAGTCCCGCGCAGACCCCGCGGCTCGCCCTGCTGCTGGCGATGGCGATGTTCGTCTTCGTCATCGACACCTCGCTGATGAACGTCTCGATCTCGGCGGTCGTCGACGACCTCGACACGACCGTCAGCGGCGTCCAGTCGGCGGTCGCGATCGAGGCGCTTGTCTCCGCCGCCTTCATCCTGATCGGCAGCAAGCTCGGCGACCTCTTCGGCCGCAAGCGGGCCTACGTGGTGGGGCTCCTGATGTACATCTCCGGGGCGCTGGCGATGCTGTTCGCGCAGAGCCTCGCACCGGTGATCCTCTTCTGGGCCGTGATCGGCGGCCTCGGCGCCTCGCTCTACCTGCCGGCGATGCAGTCCCTGATCCACGGCAACTTCGACGGGACGGCGCAGGCGAAGGCGTATGCCGTGGTCGGAGCCTCGGCCGCGATCGCCGCCGCGATCGGGCCGCTGCTCGGCGGCTTCCTCACCACCTACCTGTCCTGGCGGGTCGGCTTCGCGCTGGAGGCGGTCGTGATCGTCGTCGTCCTGCTCGGCAGCCGGAGCCTCCTCCGCGACGTCCCCTACACCGGCGAGCGGGGCGTGGACGGGGTCGGCGCGGGGCTCTCGGTCCTCGGCATGGGCGGCCTCGTCCTCGGCATCCTCGCCTGGCAGGAGGGAGCCGAGTCCGTCGGCGCGCTGATGGCGGTGGGCCTGCTGGCGATGGCCGGGCTCGTCTACTGGCTGCTGCGCCGCGTCCGCGAAGGAAAGCCGGCCCTGCTTGATCCGAATCTCTTCAAATCGAAGAGGTTCAGCTTCGGAATCTCCCAGGGAATCCTCCAGCAGATCGCCCTCGGCGGCATGTTGATCGCGCTGCCGATCTACCTGCAGATGGTGCTCGACTACAACGCGATGGAGGCCGGCCTGACTCTCGCGCCCCTGTCGCTGACGATGTTCGGAGTGGCCCTGCTCGCCGGGAAAAGAGCGGGGAAACGCCGTCCCGCCAGTCTCATCCGGGCCGGCTTCGGGCTGCTCCTGGTGGCCGTCGCGGTGCTGATCCCGATCGTCCCGGAGGCGGATTCGGGCTGGTACCTGGTGGTTCCGCTGGTTCTCGCCGGAGCGGGGCTCGGGCTGCTGGTCTCGCAGCTCAACAACTACACGCTCTCGCCGATCTCGGAGGAGCGGGCCGGGGAGGCGGCGGGCATCAACTCGGCGACCGGGTCCTTCGGCCTCTCCCTGGGACTGGCGTTCGCCGGGGCGATCATGCTCGCCGCGCTCTCGATCGCCTTCACCGACAAGGCCGAATCGAGCGAGGTGCTCGCGCCGGCAGAGCAGCAGCGCGTCGCCGACGCGCTCGAGGACGACGCCCAGGTGATGAGCAACGCCCAGCTCGAAGAACTGCTCGTCGACCAGCCCGCCGACGTTCGCGAGGAGATCGTCAGCATCAACACCGACGCGAGACCGCTGGCGCTCCAGATCGCGCTGCTCGTCCCGCTCCTCGCCGCTCTGATCGGCCTGTTCAGCTCATTCCGGATGATGCGGCTGCCCGACCCGGCGCCGCCGGAAGGCGAAACGGTGGGCTGAGCGTCCAGCAAACCGTCGCCGCCTACTGCGCGGCGATCAGCGCGATCGTCCCGAGCGCGAGCAACGTCCCGAAGACCGCCGCCACGACGCTGCCGCTGGAGACCGGGTGGCGGCCTATCCCCCCGCGGACGGCACCGAAGACGAAAAGCCCCGCCGCGTATGCCGCAAAGCCCAGACCGAGCAGGACGTAGGGCCAGGCGTGATCCACGGCCGCGATCTCCGGCAGGAAGCGCCCCACCGCAAGCGCCACCGCCAGGGAGGCCAGGGCCGTTCGCCACCACGCCAGCATCGTCCGCTCGCCGGCGAGGGCGGTGCGCTCGGCGTCGCTCCGCTCAGCGTCCATCGGACCATCCTCCTCCATCTGCCGAGCTTGCCTCGACGGCGCGATGGACGTTGCCGTGGATGTGATCGCTCCCGATCCTCTCGATCAGCCCATCGGCCTGCAGGACGCTCCGCACGTTCGGCTTCACCCTGGCAAGGCGCAGCGAGATCCCTTCCGCGCCGGTGAGCTCCTCGATCTCGGCCAGCTTCGCCGCTCCCTGGGCGTCGATGAAGTTGACGCCCTCGAGATCGAGGACGAGCGTCCGCAGGGGTGGATCGGCTCCATCATGAAGCTCTCGGATGCGGTCCTCGAGCGCCTCGGCGGTGGCGAAGAAGAGTCCCCCGTCGAGCCGGAGCACGACCAGGCGCGGCAGCGTCTCGTCATCGGGGTTCTCGACCAGGTCGCGAAAGACCTGCGTGCCCGGCTCGCGTCCCAGGATCGGAATCGCCGGGCGCGTCGCGACGTAGATCAGCCAGCCGAGGGAGAGCGCGACTCCGATCACCACGCCGGCGAGGACACCGGAGGACAGCACCGCGAGTATCGCCGCCGCGGCGATCCAGAAGTCGAATCTGGTGACCCGATGCAGGCGGCGCAGTTCGGTCAGATCGATCATCCCGAAGACCACGGCATCGATGATGATCGCGGCGAGGACCGGCTGGGGCAGGTCGGAGAAAAGGGGTGCCAGGAAGACGAGCGTGGCCAGGACCAGGGCGCCGGTGGTCAGCGAGGCGACCGGAGTCCTCGCCCCCGAGGACTCGTTCAGCGAACTGGCCGAGAGGCTCGTCGACACCGGCATGCCCTGGAAGAACCCCGCTCCGACGTTCGCCATCCCCTGCGCCACCGACTCCTGGTTGACGTCGATGCGGTAGCGGTGTCGAGCGGCGAAGCTGCGGGCGTCCCCGGCCGTCTGCGAGAACCCGATCAGGAGGAGGGCAACCGACGCGATCGCGATCGTCGCCAGGTTGTCCGCCATCAGGTCGAGGCTGGGGATCTCCGGGGCCGGCAGCCCACCGGGAACGGTGCCCACCAGCGCCACCTCGCGCGAGTCGAGATCGAACAGATGGGCGACGACGAGCCCACCGACCACGAGCGCCAGGGCGCCCGGCCACCTGGGACGGAAGAACCGGAGCGCGAGGATCGCGGCGAGCGCGGCGAGACCGACGAGGAGCGTGGTCCCGTGAACGTCCCCGAGGCCGCCTATCCAGGAGCCAAGCTCCTGCCAGGCGGTGTCGCCGTCCGCGGACGTTCCCGTCAGCTTCGGCAGCTCGCCTATCGCCACGTCGATGGCGGCGCCGGCGAGGAACCCGGTCACGACCGCCCGGGAGAGGAACTGGGCGATCCACCCCATCCGCAGCAGGGCGAGGAGGAGGAAGAGGGCGCCCGTGACCAGCGTGATCCCGGCCACGAGCTCGGCGGCCGCGTCCCCGGCGATGCCGGTGACCAGCACCGCTCCCCCGGCGACGGCCGCCAGCGAGGAGCTGGGACCGGTCGAGATCTGCCGCGACGTGCAGAAGAGCGCATAGACGATCGCTCCCGCCGCCGCCGCGTAGAGCCCGTTCTGCACGGGCACCCCGGCGATCGCCGCGTAGCCGAGGTCCTTCGGCACGATCATCGCCGTCACCGCGATGCCGGCCGCGAGGTCACCGCCGAGGAGCTTGCGGTCGTAGCGTGGAAGCCAGTCCAGGATCGGAACCAGCCGTCGAAGCGATCGAGCGGACCTTCTCGGACTCACGGTGGTCGATCCTCTCAGGTCGACGCCGAGCCGTCGCCCAGTCGCGCGCCCATCTTCACCGCGCGCACGGCGCTGGTCGCGCCCGCCTGCAGGGTCGCCGCGACGAGGAAGATCGCGAACCCCGGGATGCGCAGGACCGGCACGCCGATCATCAGCAGGCCGATGCGACCGAGGAGGTAGGTGGGCGCGGTGAGCGCGACCCCGAGCAGGCCGCCGACGGCGCTGGCGGCGAGGCGGTCGCGTCGCGAAGCGGCCGGCTGGATCCCGATCAGGCGCGAGGGGACGGCGACGTAGGCGACCATCATCAGGCCGACGACCGTGCCGAGGGAGACCGCGAACCAGGTCTCCCCAGCCCGGGGGGCGACCAGGGCCGCGAGGCCGAGCGCGAGACCGAGCGCTCCCCCGGTGGCGACGATCGGCGTCAGCCGCTGCCGCGCTTCGTCAACCGCGGGGCGGACGCGGGGCCGGCCTTTCTGGGCGATCGCGAAGGCAAAGACGGCGTTGAAGAAGAAGACGGCGACCGTGATCGCGGCGACCAGCAGGATCAGCAGGACCAGGAACACCCCTTCCCAGTCGCGGAACTCGCGGTCGTGGAGGAGGTGCACGCGGAGGTCGTACATCGCCAGCCAGATCCAGACCGCCGGCAGCACCTGGATCAGCGTCAACCGCCAGTTCGAGAACAGCAGCCGCACCCCGCCGAGCAGCATCGCGACCCCGCCGACCGCCAGCGCGAGCGGCGCCAGGTAGCGCCGTGACCGGCTCAGGTCCTCGATCGCCCGGGCGATGTCGGCCTCGTCGCCGCTCCGGATCCCCTCCAGGAGCCGGACCGTCCAGGTGCGCAGGGTCCGCATCAAGAGCCGGGGCTGGAGAAGAACATGCTCGGCATTGAACAGCCGATGTCGATTTCGTGCGCCCCCCTTCGTCACCTGGGTAGAGGGTGCTCAGACGGAGCTCCCGTGACCGAAGGAGAACTGAGATGGGCAAGCTGATCGCAACGACCCAGGCCACCGTCGACGGCGTCATCGACCCGGTCGGCGAGTGGGTGCAGCCCGACGGAGACCACGGCGACCACTCGTTCGAGCGCCAGACGAGGTCCAGCGGCCTGGTCCTGGGCCGCAAGACCTACGAAGGGTTGGCGGGCTACTGGCCGAACGAGACCGGCAGGTGGGCGGACATGGTCAACCCGATGCCGAAGTACGTCGGTTCCACCACCCTCTCCGGCGAGCTCGAGTGGAACGCGACCGCGCTCGAAGGGGAGCTCGAGGACTCGATCCCGAAGCTGAAGGAAGAGGTCGAGGGCGACCTCTTCATGCACGGCAGCGGCGAGTTCGCCTACGCCCTCGCCGAGCGGGGCCTGATCGACGTCTACGAGGTCTACCTCAACCCGCTCGTCTGGGGCGAGGGCAACGTCCACGTGCTCGGCGACCGGGGCACCGTGCGGATGCAGCTCGAGGACGTCAAGCGGTTCGACTCGGGCGTGGTCCTGCTCACCTACCGGCCGGCGTCCTGAGCAGCTGCGCCGGCGCCGCTCAGACGCCCAGCGCGAAGCTCAGCCCCAGCATGATCGCGCCACCGATCGCGATCCCGGTGCTCGGCTGCAAGTGGCGCCGGGTCGCGTAGGCCTTCGGCAGCATCTCGACCGCGATCAGGGCGAGCATCGCCCCGGCGGCAAAGGCGAAGGAGAGGGGCAGCAGGCCGCTGATCTCCTCGACCGCGAGATAGGCGACGACGGCGCCGACCGGCTGCGGGGCGCTGGTCGCCACCGCGGCCCAGAACTGCCGCCCCCGGCCGAACCCGGCTGCGGCCATCGGGATCGCGACGCTCGTTCCCTCGGGGACGTTCTGGATCGCGATCGCGAGGATCACGAAGAGGCTGAGCCCGGCGCGGTCGGAGGCAAACGCGGTGCCGATCGCCAGTCCCTCGGGCAGGCTGTGGACGAAGAGGACGAGAAAGACGAGGGCCGAGGTGCGGGCGCCGGGGCCGGTGCGGCCCATGAAGCCCGCGTCGGGATCGAGGCGCCAGCGCACCAGGGCGAGGAAGCCGATGCCGACCGCCAGCCCGGCGAGCACCTCCGCGGCCGACCCTTCTTCGCTCGCCGGGATCAGCAGCCCGGCGACGGCGGCGACTCCCATCACCCCCGCCGCGAAGCCGAGCAGGAACGGGGTCAGCGCCTCGGCGCGGCGCCCGAGCAGGAAGACCGGGATCGCGCCGAGGCCGGTGGCAAGAGTGGTGGCGAGGGCGGCGAGGACCAGAACGACGAGCTCGGGCATGCCGGGCATTCTCGCCTGCTGGGAACTCGACCGCCGCTGGCGGGAAGCTTCACCTCTGGTGACGCGGGAGCGCTGGATAACCCTGCTGGTCGTCTCGGCGGCGACGGCGATGCTGCTGCTCGACGTGACGGTGGTCAACGTCGCCCTGCCGGCGATTCGCGACGACCTCGACGCGAGCTTCGCCGAGATGCAGTGGGTGATCGACGCCTACGCGCTGACCCTGGCGGCGACGCTGCTGAGCGCCGGCGCCCTCGCCGACCGGATCGGGCGGCGGGCGGTCTTCGCCTGGGGGCTCGTCCTCTTCACCGCCTGCTCGGCGCTCTGCGCGGCGGCGACCTCGCCGCTCTTCCTCGACCTCGCCCGCGCCGCCCAGGGCGTCGGCGCCGCGGCGATGTTCGCCTCCTCGCTGGCGCTGCTCGCCAACGAGTTCCAGGACGCCGAGCGCGGCTTCGCCCTCGGCGTCTGGGGCGGCGTCACCGGCGCGGCGCTGGCGATCGGCCCGCTGGTCGGCGGGGTGCTGACCGACGAGCTGGACTGGCGCTGGATCTTCCTCGTCAACCTGCCACTCGGGGGCCTGCTGATCTGGCTGACGCTGCGCTCGCTGCCGGAGTCGCGCGAGGAGCAGCCGCGCCCGCTCGACCTCGCGGGGATGGTGACCTTCGGCGCCGCCTGCTTCCTCGCCACCTACGGCCTGATCCGCGGCAACGAGGACGGCTGGGGGAGCCTCCCGATCGCCGGCTCGCTGGCCGGTGCCGCCGCCCTGCTCGCCGCCTTCGTCGCGGTCGAGCGCCGCGCCGAGGCGCCGATGCTGCCGCTCTCGCTCTTCCGCATCCCCGCCTTCAGCGGGACGGCGGTGGTCGCCTTCGCGCAGTCGGTCGCGCTCTACCCGCTGCTGCTCTTCGTCGCGATCTACTTCCAGGCCGGGCTCGGACTCTCCCCCACCGAGACCGGCCTGCGGATCCTGCCGCTGACCCTGGTGCTGGTCGTCGTCGCGCCGATCTCCGGCCGCCTCACCAACCGCCTGCGGTTGCGGGTGCCGCTGACGGCGGGCCTGGTCCTGATCGGGATCGGCCTGCTGCTGATGCGCGCGGTCGACGCCGACAGCGAGTGGACGGCGCTGCTCCCCGGCCTGCTGGTGGGTGGGCTGGCGATCGGGGTGATCAGCCCGGCGCTGGCGGCGGCGATGGTGAGCGTGCTGCCGGTCGAGCGCAGCGGCCTCGCCTCGGGGATCAACAACACCTTCCGCCAGCTCGGGATCGCGATCGGCATCGCCGGCCTCGGCGCGATCTTCGAGCACCAGGCGAGCGAGGGGCTGGGCCTGCGGGCCGGGATCGTGGCCGGCCTCGACTCGGTTCTCGCGGTCGCCGCCGCCGTCGCCTTCATCGGCGCGGCTCTCGCCTGGCCACTGCTGGGCGATCGGCGCTCGAGCGCCTGATCCCTCAGCGAGAGGCCGCGTAGCGCAGCTCCACCATGCCGTTGCGGAAGGTGGAGGTGCCGGTCAGCTGCATCGAGCCGCTTGGGAGCGGGCGCTCGAAGAGCGGCTTGCCGGTGCCCAGCACGACGGGGACGACGGTCAGGTGCACCTCGTCGAGGCGGCCCTCGTCGGCGAACTGGGAGGCGACCCCTCCCCCGCCGACGATCCAGAGCAGGCCGTCGCCGGCGGCGGCCGCCATCTCGTCGTAGAGCTCGGCGACCGAGGCGTTCGCGACCCGGACGTCCACCCCCTCGCCCTCGGGCCGGCGCAGCTGACGGGAGCTCAGCACCCAGCATGGCTTGCCCCGATACGGCCACCCTCCCCCACCGGCGACGTCGAGGTGGTCGAGGATCCACTCGTAGGTGGCGGAGCCCATGACCAAGGCCTCGACGCGTTCGTAGAAGCCCTCGTAGGCGCCGCCCTCGCTCATCGGGCCAGGCTCGGCGCCCTCGCCCTCGAAGCTGCCCTCGTAGCCGGTCAGCCAGTCGAGGCTGTCGTCGGCCCCCGCGATGTAGCCGTCCAGCGAGGCGGCGCAGTAGTAGACCGTCTTTGCCATAGAGGCAGCTCCACGAAGTGAAAACGGAACAAAAAAAAGAGGGCCAAGCCCTCTTTCCACCTTCAATTTATACCTCACCAAGGGCTTGTAACAAGGCCCGGTCCGTCTGTATAAACGCCGGCCGCAAGCGGGAGCCGACGGAGAGGGTGTTGTGAATTTGGCTGTGAGAGAGCACGCGGTGGTGGTTGCCGGGGGAGGTCCGACGGGGATGATGCTGGCGGCCGAGCTGGCCCTGGCGAAGGTCGACGTCGCGGTCGTCGAGCGGCGCCCCGACCACGAGCTCGCCGGCTCACGCGCCGGCGGCTTTCTCTCCCGCACGATCGAGGTACTGGACCAGCGCGGGGTCGCCGATCGGTTCCTCGCCGAGGGTCAAACCCACGAAGCGATGCCGTTCGGCGCGACCTTGCTGGACATCGGCGACTTCCCCACGCGCCACCCGTACTACCTGGGGATCTTCCAGAACCAGATCGAGCGGATCATGGCCGAGTGGATCGCCGAACTGCCGGTGCGCGTCTACTACGGGAGCGAGGTGGTGGGCTTCGCGCAGGACGATGCCGGGATCGGCGTCCAGCTCGCCGACGGCGAGCAGCTGCGGGCGCGGTACCTCGTCGGCTGCGACGGAGGGCGCAGCCTCGTCCGCAAAGCGGCCGGCATCGAGTTCCCGGGGTGGGACCCGACCAAGAGCAACCTGATCGCCGAGGTCGAGCTGACCGAGGAGCCGCCGCCGGGCGTCCACCACGACGCCGCCGGCGTCCACGGCCTCACCAGAATGGGCGAGAGTGAGACGTTCCGGGTCGTCACCACCGAGCAGGAGATCGGCCCTGACACCGAGCCGACCCTGCGCGATCTCAGCGAGGCGCTGATCGCCGTCTTCGGCACCGACTTCGGGGCCCACAGCCCCACCTGGATCTCCAGGTTCACCGACATGACCCGACAGGCCGCGGACTACCGGGCGGGGCGGGTCCTCCTGGCCGGCGACGCGGCGCACGTGCATTACCCCGCCGGCGGCCAGGGCCTCAACCTCGGCGTGCAGGACGCGGTGAACCTGGGCTGGAAGCTCGCGCAGGTGGTCAGCGAGGTCTCCCCCGAGAGCCTCCTCGATACCTACCAGGACGAGCGCCATCCAGTCGTCGCCCGCGTCCTCCAGCACACGATGGCCCTGGGCACGCTGCAGCGCCGCGACGAGCGGATGGTGCCCGTGGTCGATCTCGTCTCGGAGCTCGCGGCCATGGACGAGCCGCGCAAGCGCCTCGTCGGGATCAGCTCCGGCCTCGACATCCACTACGACCTCGGCGAGGGCCACCCCCTGCTCGGCCGGCGCATGCCCGATCTGGACCTAGTCACCGCCGACGGCCCGCGCCGCGTCTTCGAGCTGCTGCACGAGGCCCAGCCGCTGCTGCTCAACTTCATTGAGCCCGGCGGCTTCGACATCGCCCTCTGGGCGGACCAGATCCAGCTAGTCGAAGCGCGCTACGGAGGGAATTGGGAGCTACCGGTGCTCGGCGCGGTCACCGCCCCCACCGCCGTGCTGATCCGCCCCGACGGCTACGTCGCCTGGGTCGGAGACGGCACCGACGAGGGGCTCACCGACGCGCTGACCACCTGGTTCGGGCCACCTGCCGCAGCGTAAGAAATCTCTCCGCCAGGGTGTCGATTTCGCCTCGTCCCGTTCGTCGTGTCCATGAGAGCAGGAAAAACCGACTCGAAAGGACACGCAATGACCCCCACGACCAGCACCACCGCAGAGCAGGCGGAGCGGCGTGCATGGATCGGCCTCGCAGTGCTGGCCGTGCCCTGCATGCTGGTGACGATGGACCTCACGGTCCTCTTCCTTGCCTTGCCCAAGCTCGTCGCCGACCTCGACCCGAGCGCCACCCAGCAGCTCTGGATCACCGACATCTACGGCTTTCTGATCGCCGGCGCGTTGATCCTGATGGGCTCGATCGGCGACCGCGTCGGGCGCCGCAAGGTGCTGGTGATCGGCGGAGCCGCCTTCGGCGCCGCCTCGCTGCTCGCTGCCCTCTCCCAGAGCCCCGAGCAGCTGATCGTCGCCCGCGCGATCCAGGGCCTCGCCGGCGCCACCCTCGTCCCCTCGACGATGTCGCTGGTCTTCGCGATGTTCCCCGACGAGCGCAAGCGCACGGCCGCGCTAGGCGTGATCATGAGCTGCTTCATCGGTGGCGCGGCGGCGGGCCCGCTGATCGGCGGCGCGCTGCTCGAGTTCTTCGACTGGAACTCCGTCTTCCTCATCAACGTGCCGGTGGCGCTGCTGCTGCTCGTCCTCGCACCGCGCTTCCTGCCCGAGTTCAAGAACCCCGAGGCGGGCCGCGTCGACCTCGCCAGCGGGGCGCTGCTGGTGGCGGCGATCCTGCCGACGATCTACGGGATCAAGCAGGTCGCGACCCACGGCGCCGACCTGAGCTCGCTGCTGGCGACCGCCGTCGGCGTGGTGCTCGGCATCGCCTTCGTCGCCCGCCAGCGCCGGCTCGCCGAGCCGCTGCTGGACGTCTCGCTGTTCCGCACCCGCGCCTTCAGCGCGGCGCTCGGCGGCAACGTCCTCGGCGCCTTCGTGATGTACGGGATCTTCTTCTTCACCTCCCAGTACTTCCAGCTCGTGCTCGGCATGTCGCCGCTCGAGTCGGGCCTCTGGAGCCTCCCCGGGCTGGCGGCGATGATGGTCGTCTCCTCGGCGATCGTGCCGCGGCTCGCCACCCGCGTCCGCCCCGGGTACCTGGTCGCGGGCGGGATGACGATCTGCGCCGTCGGCTTCGCGCTGCTGACCCAGCTCGACGCCGCCGACGGCCTCGCCCTCCTCGTCCTCGCCAGCACGATCACCAGCATCGGCATCGCCCCGGGCTCGACGCTCGGCACGAACCTGATCGTCGGCTCCGCCCCGCCCGAGAGCGCGGGCGCCGCCTCCGGCGTCGCCCAGACCGGCAACGAGCTCGGCGGCGCGCTCGGCATCGCCCTGCTCGGCACCCTCGGCACCGCGATCTACCGCGACCAGATCGCCGCGGAGATCCCGACCAACGTCTCGGCCGGCACCGCCGCCTCCGCCCACGACACCCTCGGCGGCGCGGTCGCGGTCGCCGGCCAGCTCCCGCCCGGCGTCCTCGACGCGGCGAACCTCGCCTTCGCCAGCGGCCTCCACGCCGCCGCCGCCGTCTGCGCGGTGGCGATGGTCGCCGCCGCCGCGATCACCGCCCGCTTCCTCCGCCACGTCCCGGTCGCCGGGGCGGGCGAGGAAGCGCCGGTCGAAGCGGAGCCGGCGGAGGGTTCGGTCATGTCACCCGCCCCCGAGCCCGCCTGAGCGAAGGCGCGCCGTCCACTGCGCGTGGCGGCGGCGCAGCTCTGCCTCGTCGAGGTCGGGGCGGCCCAGCGGCTGGTAGTTCGGCGCCCAGGACCCGACCAGGTCGTCGGAGCGGGCGGCGGCCCAGCGGTCCCAGAGGCGCACCTCCCCCACCGCCTGGCCGGTCTCCGCTTCGTAGGCCTCGAGAAAGTCGTCGGCGATCCGCTCGTCGAAGAGGAGGACGAGATCGAGCCGACACCAGCCCAGGTCGAAGCCCCGGGGCCCGCGCGCCCCGGCCGGCCAGTCGACGATGCCGGCGAGCTTTCCGTCCCGCCAGACGACGTTGCCCGACCAGTAGTCGCAGTGGGTCAGCACCGCCGGCGCCGCGACGACCTCCGGCCACCGGGACCGCACCTCCGCCGCCAGCGGGCCGCCCAATATCTCCCGGGAGTCGCCGCTGCCGTCGAACACGCTCGGCAGCTCCGCCAGCCGCTCGGCCGGCACCGAGTGCACCGCGGCGAGCCCGCGGCCCAGCTCGCGCGCCCACTCCCCGGGGTCGGCGGGAGTGATTTCCGGCCGACCGTCGAGCCAGCTGGTCAAGGAGGTCGGGTGCTCCGACCAGCGACCGTCCATGTCGCCCCCGAGCCACACCGGGGCCAAGCCGCCGAGCCCGTCGAGCGCCCGCAGCACCCGCTGCTCCTCCGAGGGAGCGGGGTCGCCGACCGGGAACTGGCGGACGACCACGCTGGTCGCCGGGTTCTCGGTGTCGACCCTCCAGGTGACCGCGTGCTGGCCGCCTGCGAGGCGGGCGACGCTCGCGACCGCGGCCGACGACCCCGCCAGGCGCCGCACCTCCTCCAGTGCTCCAGGTGAGGGCAGGGCCTCGGATCGAGTCATCGCCAAACCCTCTCAGAGCGACTCGTGGAAGATGCTGGAAGCGATCCCACGACAGGAGGAGACATGCCGAAGGTCACCGCAGATATGACGATCACGCTCGACGGTTACGGCAGCGGCCGCAACCAGAGCCGGGAGCGGCCGTTCGGCGACCTCGACGCGGACCGGCTGCACGCGTGGCAGTTCGACCACGCCGCCGAAAACGCCGAGGAGAAGGCGGCGATCACCGCCGCGGGCGCGTACGTGATGGGACGCAAGATGTTCGGGTCCGAAGAGGGCGAGTGGGACCTCGACTGGCAGGGCTGGTGGGGGGCCAACCCTCCCTACCACGCGCCGACCTTCATCCTCTGCCACCGCCCGCGCCCCAGCATCGAGATGGAGGGCGGCACCGTCTTCCACTTCGTCACCGAGGGGATCGAGGCGGCGCTCGAACGAGCCCGGGATGCCGCCGGCGAGAAGAACGTCTCGATCGCCGGCGGTCCCAGCGTCCTCAACCAGTACCTCGCAGCCGGCCTCGTCGACGAGCTGCGGCTGCACGTGGCGCCCTTCGTCGCCGGCGGCGGAGAGCGAGTGTTCGACGGAGTCGGCGAGATCGAGCTGACGCCGGTCAGCAGCCGAGCCACGGCCCACGTCACCCACCTCGTCTACCGCCGCTGATGCCCAGCCGCGTCTTCGTCACCGGCGCCTCCGGGTTCATCGGCCGCGCCCTGGCGGCGCGGCTGCGCGGCGGCGGCGCCGAGGTGCGCGGCGTCGACCTCGTCGCCGACGAGGCGGCGGGAGTCATCGCCGGGGACGTCCGCGCCCCCGGCGAGTGGCAGCAGGCGATGGGCGGCTGCGACGTGGTCGTCCACACCGCCGCGCTCGTCTCCAACGCCGCCGGGCTCGAAGCGTCCTGGCGGCTGAACGTGCTCGGCACCAGGCTGGCTCTGGAGGGCGCCGCGCGGGCCGGGGCAAGCCGCTTCGTCCACTTCTCCTCGGTGCGCGCCTTCTCCGACGTCGACTTCCCCGACGGGGTCGGCGAGGAGCACCCGGTGCGGACCAACGGCAACCCCTACGTCGACACCAAGGTCGCCTCCGAGCAGGTGGCGCTGCAGGCCCACGCGGCGGGCGAGGTGCCGGTCACCGTGATCCGGCCCGGCGACGTCTACGGCCCCAACTCGAGGCCCTGGACGGTGCTGCCGCTGGCCGAGATCCGGGCCAACCGCTTCGCGCTGCCGGCGATGGGCAGGAGCGTGTTCAGCCCGGTCTATATAGAGAACCTGGTCGATGGCGTGCTGCTGACGATCGACGAGCCCCGCGCCGCCGGTCAGGTCTACACGCTCTCCGACGGCGTCGGCGTCACCACCAGGGAGTTCTTCGGCCACTACTTCCGCATGCTCGGCAAACGGGGTCCGATCTGCCTGCCGACGCCGGTCGCCCTTTTCCTCGCCAAGCTGAACGAGATCGCCTACCGCTTCCGCGACGGGACGACCGAGGTCAACCCAGACACCATCCGCTACATGACCCGCCGCGGCACCTACTCGATCGAGAAGGCCCGCCGCGAGCTCGGCTACGAGCCGCGGGTCGATCTCGCCGAGGGGATGGCGCGGACCGAGCGGTGGCTGCGCGAGCAGAGGTTGATCTGACGACTCAGTCCGGCAGCAGATAGCGCGCGACCACCAGCCCGGAGAGTTCAGCGGTCTGGGACCTGTGTTCGCGCCGGTGCACGGTGACGACGCGGCCCTTGGGGTCCAGGAACAGGTCGCTGGGGCCGAATGTGACCAGGTTCGGCAGCCGGGTGACGACCCGCCCCTCCGGGCCGAAGTTCATTTCCTGCCGCCCGCTGGCGCTCAGCCGCACCATCCAGGTCGAGCGGCCCTTGCGGGTCACGAGGGTGCCGCCGAGCAGGACTCGGCCCCGGGCGTCGAGCGCCAGCGCGTCGGGTTCGTTCCCCAAATGGAAGCCGAGCTTGACCACGGTGTTGCCGTCGCGTCCGAAGGAGCGGTCGACCGTCCCGTCCGGGGTGATCCGGACCACCCGCGCCCGGAAGGCCTCCCTCCCGTTCCAGCGCATCCGCGCCAGCGCGACCACGGAGCCGTCGGGCTTGGCGGCGAACGCCCTGAAGTAACCGCCGAGCGCGCCGTTCCTACCCAACCTCCATCGAGTTCTTCCCTCCGGCGTCAACTGGGCCATCCCCCAGCGGCCGTGCCCCCAGCCGCAGGCGTTGAGGTTGGTCGAGCGATAGGTGACTTCGCCGTGCGGGCCGGGCACGGGTTCGTCGAGGACTTTGGCGCGAAGCGGGGTTTCGCTCAGCTTGCGGCCGCCGACGAGACCGTCGCCGCTGAAGCCGGGATCGAGCGCGCCGTCTTCCGTCCACCGCGCAACGAAACCGCCCGCGATCACAGTCGGTTCGTGCAGGCCGCGCCCGCAGGCCGGGCCGAGGTAGAGATCGGCGCTGCCGGTCACCACGATGCGGCCCTGGGGGTCGACGGCGAGGCCGGTCGCCGCCACCGACGCCCGCGGCAGCATCGGCTGCCTCTCCCCGTCGTGCGGCGGCGGCAGGCCAAAGTCGGTTTCGACCACCCCGCCCTGCCCGAAGGTGGGGTCGAGGCGGCCGTCGGGCAGGAAGCGGAGGATCCTGACCGCCGAAGGCTCGATCCCCAAAGGGCTGCCGTTCGGGCCGCGCGGACGATCCTCCTCGGCCAGGGGGAAGTGAGAGGTACCGACGACCAGTAGCCGGCCCTTGGAGTCGATCGTGAAATCGGCGAGCGAGAACTCACCTCCCTCGGCGGGCGGGGGACTGAACGTGCCCACCGCGCCGAAGGAGCTCGCGGGGTCCCCGGAGCCCGTGAGCAGCTGCAGGAGCGGGCCGCCGCTGACGAAGACGTCGCCGCCGGGAGCCGCCTGGCCGTAGGCCTCCCAGCCCAGCGGTTCGCCCGGCAGCATCACCAGGCCGTCGCCGCCGAAGGTGGGATCGAGGACCGCTTTCGGCGGGACCGCGGCCGGGGCCTGCGGACTGCAGAGAGCGAGCAGGGCCAAGCCGGTCGCCAGAAGGGTGGACGCGCGTCGCATGGTTACTGCAACCCTCCGCAGGGCCATAGGTCGCGGGGGGCGCCGTTCCGGGGACTTGATCGGCGAGGCCCCAGATGTGATGCTTGCTCAGATGAGTTGTGAATGCTGGGGATGTGCCCTTGCAATTCCTCCGCTGGCGGGAGTGCAGGTTCCGGCGGATCCCGTCGGAACCTGTTGGGACTGCCACGTGTTCGGCTGCCAGGGTCACGCCGAGAAAGACCGGGCGTCGGGGAAGTGGCTCTGCCTGCCCAGCGTCGCGAACGCACTTGCCTACAGCGCCGGGATCGACCAGCAGCTCGACCTCCCACCGAACCTGACGTTCAGTTCGGCTGAGGATTTCCGCGAGAGGCTTCCCCTCTCCGCCCTGACCTCTCGCCGCGGCTCCTCGAAGTCCTTCTTCGCGGTGAGGAGTGGGGAAGAGATCCCACTCCCCTCGCCCGAAGAGGCGCGGGAAATCGCATCGGGGGCCACCGGCGCCGACCCCGATCTCCTCACCGAGGCGATCCTGCTCGGCAGCGCGCTCACTCCCCTCGCTGAGGATGCAGTGCGATCCGCGGTTGACCCGGAGATGCCCCCTCCGCTGGTCGCGAAGGAACTCGCCGGCCTGCTGGGTGATCGGTACTGGAAATGAGCCCCGACCAGTTCTCCGTGACCACCCACTGCAACTCGCCCCCGGCCAACGGAGTGGTCCTCTTCCCTCCCTCCAGCGATCCGCCGAAGGGCGTTCGCGTCAAGCTGACCACGACCGGCGAGCAGAAGAAGAGCATCACCCTGAAGGCGGACAAACGCGCGGACGCCGGCGCCCAGGGCCTCTGCCTGTCACAGGCGTCGATCGACGCGCTGGGTGGCTCGGAGGTCACGGTCAACGTCCGCGGGCTCAGTCTGCCAGAGGCTGTGTTCCATGACCTCGGCCTGTTCGTCAACGTCCTCCTCGCGGTTCTCAGCTTCGTCCTCGCGGTTCTCACCGGGGTGATCGGTTACTCCTCGGTGGGCCCCGAAGACCCTCCCTTCCTCCTGAAGCTCGCTCCGGCGCTCCTCTTGCTCGGGTTCCTCATCGCGGCCTTGACGCTGTACAAAAGCGTGAAGGAAGCGTAGGAAAACCGGTCAGGCGTCTCCGGTGCCCGAAGCCGATCTCAAAGCCGAGCAGCTCCGCGACCTGTGGCGCCGCTACAAGGGCGCGGGGGACGATTCCGCCCGCGAGCGGCTGGTGGTCGCCTACTCGCCGATGGTCAAGTTCGTCGCCGGCCGGCTCGGCGCCGGGCTGCCTTCCCACGTCGAAGACGCCG
>DATIMV010000059.1:0-38796 GCA_035474955.1 Solirubrobacterales bacterium | reverse complement strand
CAGGCGGTGATCTTCTCGATCGCCTCCATCGCCGGCATGCCGGTGAACTGCTCGGAGTTGATCAGGCGCTCGCCCTGGGTGTGCTCGACGTAGGGGGAATCATCCGGTGCCTCGGAGCCTTCGGGCGGCTCGACGACCTGGCGGATCGGCAGGTCGAACGCCTTGGCGAACTCGTAGTCCCGCTCGTCGTGGGCCGGCACGGCCATCAGCGCGCCGGTCCCGTACTCCATCAGCACGTAGTCGGCGACGAACATCGGGATCGCCTCTCCGTTGACCGGGTTGACGACCGAGCGGCCGAGCGGCACCCCGGTCTTCTCGCGATCCTCCGCCCCCCGTTCCTCGGCCGACTCGCGGCCGACGCGGTTGACGTACTCGCGCACCTCCTCCTCCGCCGGAGTCCCGGCGACGAGGCGCTCCAGCTCGGGGTGCTCGGGGGCCAGCACGAAGAAGGTGGCGCCGAAGAGGGTGTCGGGACGGGTGGTGAAGACCGGGAAGTCGAGGTCGACCTCCTCGCAGCGGAAGACGACCTCGGCGCCCTCCGAGCGGCCGATCCAGTTGCGCTGCATGGTGATCACGTGCTCGGGCCAGGACTCGAGCACGTCGAAGTCCTCCAGCAGCCGGTCGGCGTACTCGGTGATGCGGAAGAACCACTGCTCGAGGTTTTTCTGGACGACCTCGGTGCCGCAGCGCTCGCAGCGGCCGTCGACGACCTGCTCGTTGGCGAGGACGGTCGCGTCCTTCGGGCACCAGTTGACCTCTGCCTCTTCCCGGTAGGCGAGGCCCTTCTCGAACAGCCGCAGGAAGATCCACTGGGTCCAGCGGTAGTACTCGGGCGTGTGGGTCGCCAGTTCGCGCGACCAGTCGATCGAGATCCCCCACTCGCGGAACTGGCGGCGGAAGGAGGCGATCGAGCGCTCGGTCGCCACCCGCGGCGGCTCCCCGGTTTTGATCGCGTTGTTCTCCGCCGGCAGGCCGAAGGAGTCGTAGCCCATCGGGTGGATCACCTCGAACCCGTGGCGGCGGCGGAAATGGGCGATCGCGTCGCCGACCGCGTAGCACTTGAGGTGCCCGACGTGGGGCTCGCCGGAGGGGTAGGGCAGCATCTCCAGCACGTAGGCCTTCGGCTTCTCTTCGTCGAAGCCGGGCTGGCCCGGATTGGCGACCTCCCAGGTCTTCTCCTCGGCCCAGACCCGCTGCCACTTCCGCTCGATCTCTTTCGGCTCGTAACCCGCCATGCGGGCGATCTTATGGACCCCGGTCCTAAGAGGGAATCGAGTAGGTGACCGGCGAGAGCTCGCGGAGGATCTGGGGCCAGACGTAGACCTCGATCGCCGCCGTCAGGATCAGGACCGGGATCGCCAGCAGCACGGTGATCAAGGTCGCCGCCAGCAGCTGGTTCCACTCCCCACGGCGGCTGGCGATCAGCCAGGCGGCGAGCGGAAGGAAGAGCGCGGTCAGCTCGGGAAGGGCGTGCGGGAGCACGCTGAGGATCAGTTCGAAGTTGGAGATCTCGAGCTGGAAGGCGATCGTCGAGCCCATGAAGCCGAGGTAGAGGGCCTGGGTGGAAAGCGAGAAGAGGGTGACTGCGGCGACGAAGAGGATCGCGAACTCGCCCGCCTTGACGTGGATCCAGCGCGAGAAGCCGGCCCGCTGCGCAGCAGCGATCGGCATCGAGGCCCCGGCGATGAAGCCGGCGATGCAGGCGGTGCCGTGCAGCGCCAGCACCAGCGAGTTGCGCCAGAGGATCGGCAGCAGATCGTCGGGCTCGTTGGGGTAGGTCAGCCCGGCGACGTGGACCGGCGTCAGATCCGGGGTCATCAGCCCGGCCACCACCCAGACCGCCCCCAGCAGGGTCAGCGCCACCGCGAGGCTGAGGGCGATCCAGGTCCGCAGCACCTGCCACGGCCTCTCGCTCCACAGCTCCAGGGTCGCGCGCGTGTCCTCGATGCCGTGGCTGAAGACATGCTGATTCGCAGTGCTCATTCCCTAGACCATCGGCAGCGATCGGGCACCGTTTGAGCACGACCGGTTTACGTCCTCATTTTTGGGTAGAAGAAGCCCGTGTGGAGATTGGGGAAGCGGGTTCTTGCCGGAGCTCTGATGGCGCTGGCGGTTGCAGCGCCGAGTGCTGTCGCAGCTGAGATCGAGCTGAACGCCAGCGGCACCCCCTGGCGCGGCGCCTCCCCTTATGCGGAAGTCGAGGGGACGGTCGACGCCCACAACCACGTCACCGCCTACGAGTTCCTCGGCGGCGATGCCCACTGCGGCGAACCGTGGAACCCCAAAGGCCCAGCAGCGGCGCTCGTCGACTGCCCCGATCACTACCCCAACGGCGCCGCCGCGGTGCTGGAGAACGCGCTCTACGGCAACCCGCTCCGCACCCACGACCCGATCGGCTGGCCCACCTTCAAAGACTGGCCGGCGCCCTCCTCGCAGACCCACGAGCAGACCTACTACCGCTGGATCGAGCGCGCCTACCTCGGCGGCGTGCGGATCATGGTCAACGACCTGGTCGAGAACGTGGCCCTCTGCCAGATCTACCCGCTCAAGCACAACAGCTGCGACGACATGGACAGCGTCCGCCTCCAGTACCGGCGCATCCACGAGCTTCAGGACTTCATCGACGCCAAATCGGGCGGGCCGGGAAAAGGCTGGTTCCGGATCGTCCGCGACCCGTTCGAGGCGCGGCGCGTCGTCAACGAGGGAAAGATGGCCGTGGTGCTGGGGGTCGAGACCTCGGAGATCTTCGGCTGCGGCGGCTCCCAGCAACTTCCCCGCTGCACCCGCGAGCAGATCGTCGCCGGGCTGGACGAAATCGAGCGGATGGGAGTCGCCTCGTTCTTCCCGATCCACAAGTTCGACAACGCGCTCGGCGGCGTCCGCTTCGACAGCGGCACCTTCGGCGCCGCGATCAACGCGGCGAACTTCAAGCAGACCGGGCACTTCTGGCAGATCGAAACCTGCAAAGGCGAAGCTGAAGACAACCCCCAGGACACCGCCATCCCAGGCGGCGATGTGATCGACGCCGGCCTCTTCGCCTTCATCCCCAAAGGCCTGCTGCCGGTCTACCCCCCGCCCCCGCACTGCAACGCGCTCGGGCTGACGCCGCTGGGCGAATTCACGATCCAGCAGATGATCGACCGCGGCCTGATGATCGAGGTCGACCACATGAGCCTGAAGACGGCGACCCGGGCGCTGGAGCTGGCCGAGGCGCGCGGCTACTCCGGCGTGATCTCCTCGCACTCCTGGATGAGCCCACAGCTGCGCTCGCGCGTCTACAGCCTCGGCGGCTTCATCGAGCCGATCACCACCAGCCCGGAGAGCTTCATCGAGGAATGGCGGCAGCTGCGCGCCGTCGCCGACCCCCGCTTCCGCTTCGGGATCGGCTTCGGCGCCGACGCCAACGGCTTCCACTCCCAGCCAGGGGCGAGGGGTGCGGGCAAACCGAACGCGGTCTCCTACCCGTTCAAATCCCTGGACGGGCGCGTCACCTTCGACCGTCAGGTCTCAGGGCAGCGCGTCTACGACGTCAACGTCGACGGGGTGGCGCACTACGGGCTCTACCCGGACTGGATGGAGCAGCTGCGCCTGCTCGCCGGCGAGCCGATCGCCAAAGACCTGATGAGCGGGGCCGAGGCCTATCTGCAGACCTGGGAACGGGCGATCGGCGTCCCCGCAACGGCCAGCGCGTCGGGGTCGGCTTGCCTGGCGACGCCGAGGCGCCTCGCTCGATCCGGTTTTGGCCCGCTGAAGCTCGGCCAAACCCCCGAGCAGACGCTGCTCGCGGCCGGCCAGCCGCAGCGGCGGGTGAATCGCTCCTTCCGCTGGTGCTCGACGCGGGCGAGGGCGAAGGGCGCGAAGGAATCCGGAGTCGCCGTGGTCTTCGATGCGGGCGAGAGGGCCGCCTTCATCGCCACCTCCGCCAACGGCAAAGGCAAGCCGAAGCGGGCAAAGAAATTGGGGCGCGGCCTGTTCGTGGCCCTCGAGGGCCCAGGCGGCGACCGCGTCTGGAGCTACCGCGAGGGCAAGCTGCGGTTCAGAGCCGTCGCCGCACCGAAGCTGGCGAAGAAGGCGGGGCGCCTCCGGGCCGCCTTCCGCGAAGCCGGCCTGCGCTGAGCTCAGGCCTCGGCCAGTTTGCGCTCGAAGTCCTCGGCCAGCGCCGCCAGCTGGGAGAGCGGGACGTCCAGCCCTCTGGCGATCCGGCGCACGTTGCCCCAGGTGGGGTTGATGCGGCCGGACTCGATGTGAGAGATCCAGGTCGGGTGGATTTCCGCCCGGTGCCCGAGCGTCTCCTGGCTCAGCTGGTTCTCGTGCCGGAGGGTCCGGATGGCTTTGCCGAGGCCTATCTGTGGGTCGTCACGTCGCGGCATCTAGCGCAGGGAATTAGTCCCCCGCCCCCAGGTCCATAGAGTTGAACTCAACTCCGGCCACGGAACCCGCGACTTGCGGTTTTCCACAGCTTTGGATTGGCCCGCCTGGGAGCGACGGCTCGTTTTTTCAGGACAGCACCACGACCCCCCGCTGGAGGGACCGACGGCTTCAGGTGCGGAGAGGGCGGCTAGTGCCGCCGAGCTGGTGGGCGGGAAAGCAGAATGGAGCTGAGGGGGCTCGAACCCCTGACCTCATCGCTGCCAGCGATGCGCTCTTCCAGCTGAGCTACAGCCCCATGCATAGAGCTCAGTTTAGCTAGGTCCTTCTAGGCGGCGCGCTGCTCCGGACCCTGCTCGTCATCGACGTCGAGAATCAGGTTGTCCGGTGCGTTGTGGCGGACCTTGAAATCGATCTCCGAGAGCTCTTCCAGCTCGCGGAGCAGGTCGACCGGCTGGTCGAGGTTCATCGAGAGCGTCGCCCGGCCCTCGGAGAAGCGCTCGACGGAGATCTCCGAGGCGCCGATCTGGCCGACGGCATCCTCGAACCCGACCAGCTGGGAGAAATCGCCAAGGGGGCCGATCTCGAGCTTGACCCGGCCCTCGTAGACGCCGTCCTCTTCCGGCTCTGGAGCGGCTGGCTCGGTTTCGGTCTCAGCTTGGAGGTCGGGCTCGATATCGGTCAGCGCCTTCACCTTCTTGCTCACCTCGACCGCCTCGCGCAAGGCTTTCATCCGAATCCGGGTCGCCTGGCCGCGCGCCTGCGTCTCCAGCTCCTCGAGCCGGGCGGTGATCGCGTCAAGCGAGGCGATGCTGCGGTCGTGACACTCGTTGGCCTCGCGCAGACGCTGGCCGAGGACGCGGATCTCCCGCTCCCGCTCGAGGACCATTCCCGAAAGCGCAGCGGTCTCCCGCTCCAGCTCACCGGCGGCGCGACGCTGAGCGTCGGCTTCGACCTCCAGCCCAAGGATGCGCGCGTCGCGAGCGGAGATCGCAGCGTCGACATCCGCGCGGCGGTAGCCGAAGAGCCCCCGTCTGAACCCATTCATGGACCGGCACCGTAGATAGGCGCTCGGACGTCACTTATGCGCTGGCGGCCTCGGGGGCGTCCGGAGCGTCGTCGAGCTCGAGGCGCGGCGCGTCGCGCCAAAGATCCTCGAGGCCATATCGCTCCCGCGCCTCTGGCGTGAAGACGTGGAGCACGCAGTCGAGGTAGTCGAGGATCGTCCAGCCGGCATCGCCGCCGCCGTCCACCCCACCCGGCAGCAACCCGGCCTCCCGCTTCACCCGCAGCCGCACCTCATCGACGATCGCCCGCGCCTGCCGCTCGCTGCGGGCGGTGCAGATCGCGAGGAAGTCGGTGTAGGCGACCAGCTCCCGCATATCGAGGAGGACGACGTCCTCGGCTTTTTTCGAGTCGGCGATCGCGGCCAGGTGCCGCGCCAGCTGTTCGGATTGCGCTTGGTTCATCGGTAGATCCCCTTCTCTTCGATGAAGGTAGCGACAGCGTCGGGAACGAGGTAGCGCAGTGGCTTGCCCTGCGCGGCTCGCTCTCGCACCGCCGAGGAGGAGACGCCGAACTGCGGCATCTCCAGCATCGTCGCCCGGCCCTCGCAGCCAAGGCTGCGCATCACCGCCGCCACCTCGGGGTCCGAGACCCCGGCCCGGCGCGCCACCGCGAGGCTCGCCAGCTCGACGACCCGCTCCGGCTCGCGCCAGCTCTCCAGCCCGACAGCAGCGTCCGCCCCCATCACGAACACCAGCTCCCTGTCGGCCCGTTCCTCTGCAAGTGCCTCCAAGGTCTCATACGTGTAGGACGGTCCCTCACGCTCGACCTCCAGGGCGGAGACCGAGAAGCGCGGGTCGTCCGCCGCGGCGAGTCGCGTCATCTCCATCCGCGCCCCACGGCCGGGGTCCTCGGCGATTCGCTTGTGCGGTGCCTGACCGGTCGGGACGAGCACCACCTCCTCGAGCTCGAGCTGCCAGGCCGCCTCCTGGGCCAGCGCCAGGTGACCGAGATGCGGGGGGTTGAAGGCCGACCCCAGCACGCCGATCGCCGCGCCCTGCGAACTACTCACGCACCTGGCCGTCGCCGCGCGCCACGTACTTGAAGGTGGTCAGCTCGCGCATCCCGATCGGCCCGCGGGCGTGCAGCTTCTGGGTCGAGTTGCCGATCTCGGCTCCCATCCCGTACTCGAACCCGTCGGTGAAGCGGGTCGAGGCGTTGACGTAGACGGCGGCAGCGTCGACCCCGGTGGCGAAGGCCTCCGCCGCCTCATCGGAGGAGGTGACGATCGCCTCCGAGTGACCGGTGCCGTGGCTGTTGACGTGCTCGATCGCGTCCTCGACGGAATCGACCACGGCGACGGCCATCTTCAAGCCCAGGTACTCGCTGTCCCAGTCCTCCTCGGTAGCGGCGCCGACCTCGACCTCGCCGGCGGCGGCGCGGGCGCGCTCGTCCCCGACCAGCTCGACTCCCTCCGCGGCCAGGTCGCCAAGGACCGCCGGCGCGAAGCGGTCGACGATCGCGGCGTCGATCAGCAGCGTCTCCGCCGCGTTGCAGACGCCCGGGCGCTGGACCTTGGCGTTGACCGCGATCCGCCGACCCATCTCGGGATCGGCGTCGGCATGGACGTAGACGTGGCAGTTGCCGGCCGCCGCATACATCACCGGCACCGTCGCCACCGCCTTGATCGCTGCCTTCAGTCCTTCGCCCCCGCGCGGGATCAAGAGGTCGACGAGGCCCTCCTGGGTCGCCAGCTCGGCCAGCTCCTCATGACCGCCGCCCCCGAGCGAGAGCACCGCGTCCTCCGGCAGACCGGCCTCGGCCAGGGCCTCGCGGACGACCGCAGCGAGGACTGCGTTGGAGCGCTCGGCGTAGCTGGAGCCGCGGAGGACGATCGCGTTGCCGCTCTTGATCGTCAGCGCCGCGCAGTCGATCGTCACGTTCGGGCGCGCCTCGTAGACGACGGCGACGACGCCGAGCGGCACCCGCACCTTGCGAAGGTCGAGGCCGCTGGCAAGCGTTTTCCGTTCCAGCTCCTCGCCGACCGGGTCGTCGAGCTGCTTGACCACCCGCACCCCCTCCGCCATCGCGGCGACCCGCTCGGGCGTCAGCCGCAAGCGGTCACGGAGGGCGTCGGTCAGCCCGGCGGCGCGCTCGTCGGCGAGGTCGCCGGCGTTGGCCTCGAGGATCCCCTCCGTCCGCTCTTCCAGCAGCCGCGCGGTCGCCTCGAGGGCGGCGTTCTTGGCCTCGGTCGAGGCGGTCGCGAGTTTGCGCGCAGCACGCTTGGCAGCGGCGCAGCTCTCGGCGACGGTGGTCTCGGTCACAGCCATCGGTTAAGGGTAGCTGGGGGCTAGAGCAGGACGAAGCGGTTCCGGTGGATGACCTCCTCGGCGGCCTGAGGGAGATGCTCGCGAGCTTCATCGGTTTTCATTCCCTTCACGGCGATCAATTCTTGGGAGGAATAAGAGGAGATCCCTTTGCCTATCTCATCTGAATCGGTCACGACTTCCACCATGTCGCCGATCTCAAAGCTTCCCCGCACCCCGACCACGCCGACCGGCAGCAGGCTGGACCCGGACTCTCGCAAGACTCTCGCCGCCCCCTCATCGATGAAAATCCTGCCCTTGGCAGTTTTTGCGTACTTGAGCCAAAGCTTGAAGTTCGAGAGCCGAGACGGATGGGGCGCGAAGCGGGTTCCCACTTGCTCACCGGCCGCGGCAGCCTTCAACGGCCCGTAAACGGTGCCGTTGCAGATCACGGCCGGAATTCCCGCCTCGCTGACCATCGTGCCCGCGGCAACCTTGCTTCGCATCCCGCCCGAGCCGAACGCCGAGGTCCGATCGTCAATATCCAGGCTGCCCGCGTCGTCAGGAGTCTTGACTTCCTCGATCAGCTCTGCGCGCGCCACATAGCGAGGGTTCGCGGTGAAGAGTCCATCGGTGTCCGTCAACAACACAAGAACTCGGGCTTTCAAGAGAATCGCCACTTGCGCCGCGAGGAAGTCGTTGTCACCGAAGGTGATCTCGTCGGTGGCGGTCGTGTCGTTCTCGTTGATGACTGGCACAACCCCCCAGTCGATCAATCGACGCAGCGTCTGCCTCGCATTGAGGTAGCTCCGACGAGCGGCAAAATCTTCAGCCGTGAGAAGCACTTGAGCGGCCCGGGTACCACCTCTGCCCAACCGTTCCTCGTAGGCCCTGAAAACACTTCCCTGCCCCACGGCAGACGCCGCCTGAAGCTCGTCCATCGCCTGGGGGCGAATGGAGATGCCCATCAGCCGCATGCCGCGAGCGATCGCACCGGAGGTCACCATCACCACTCGCTCTCCCCCCTGCTCCAGCTCCGCCACCTGCTCGCAGACGGAGTCGAGCACGTCCGTGCGCAGCTCGCCGTCGTCGGCGGCGACGATCGAGGATCCGAGCTTGACGACCAAGGTCATGGCGGGGAAAGTAGCCGAGATGGGAGCTGCCATTGGCTGGGGAGCGGTCGCCGCAAGCTCGCTGGTCATCGGCGCTGCCCTCAGCTTTGCCCGTCGCTGGCCACCCTCGCAGGTCGGCTACGTCCTCGCCTTCGGCGCCGGCGCCCTGATCAGCGCCGTCAGCTTCGAGCTGGCGGCGGAGGGGATTGCGATCGGCGGCCTTGGGGTCACCGGCGCGGGCCTGGCGGTTGGCGCCCTGACCTATTACCTGCTCGACGGCCTGATCGCCAAGCGCCAGGCCACCGGCCGCGGTCGCAAAGGCCGCGCGGAAGGCTCCGGCAGCGGCACCGCCCTCGCCCTCGGTGCCTTCCTCGACGGCATCCCGGAGCAGCTTGTGCTCGGGATTGGGATCGCCGCCGGCGAGGGTGTCGGCATCTCGCTGCTGGTGGCGATCTTCGTCTCCAACCTGCCGGAGGCGCTTGGGTCCGCGAGCGACATGAGCAGGTCCGGTCGCCCGCGGGAGGCGATCTTGCGGCTCTGGCTGCTGGTGGCCGTCATCTGCGCCTTCGCCAGCCTCGCCGGCTACCTCCTCGCCGACAGCGCCAGCGGCGATGCCCGGGCAGCGATCGACGGTTTCGCCGCCGGGGCCCTGCTGGTGATGCTGATCGACTCGATGATTCCCGACGCCCGCGACGATGCCGGTCGCGCCGCCGGGTTGGTCACGGTTCTGGGCTTTGCCGTCGCCGCCGGCCTCTCCAGCCTGTCCTGACCTAGGCTCGTCCGGTGAGCTCCCCCTTCACCCACAGCTTTCGCATCCGCTACAGCGAGTGCGATCCGCAGGGGATCGTCTTCAACGCCAACTACGTCGCCTACTTCGACCATGGCTTCACCGAGCTCTGGCGCGAGGCGTTCGGCTCCTACGCGGTGATGGAGGAGCGCGGCGTCGACATGGTCGTGGCCGAGCTGAACGTCGAGTTCCGCGCCCCCGCCCGCTTCGACGAGCTGGTCACCCTCGAGATCGGGATCGAGCGCCTCGGGACGACGAGCATGGCCAGCCGCCTCCGACTGCAGCGCGACGGGGAGCTGCTGGTCGAGGGGCGGATGCGCCACGTCGTCGTCGATGCGAAGACGTGGCAGAAGGCCGAGATCCCGAAATGGCTACGGGAGGGCCTGGAGCCCTATTCAGACGTGTAGCTCGAACTCGAGCTCGCCGATGCGAACGTCGTCGCCGGGTTCGAAACCGGCGCGGTCGAGGGCGGCGAGGACACCCATCTCCTTCAATCGCTGCTCCAGGTAGGCAAGCGCTTCCTCGTTGCCGGTGTCGTGGCGTTCGAACAGCATCTCGACCCCGCGGCCGAGGACGCGGAAACCGCCGTCCTCCTCGCGCTCGACCCAGTAGCCGCCCTCGCCAGCCGGCCGGTAGACCCGGTGCTCGGCCTCGAACTCCTGGTCGGGAAGGGCGTCCGTGGCGGGAGCGGTAACGATCTCCGGCAGCTCGGAGAGGATCCGCTGCCGCAGCTCCTCCAATCCCTCTCCGGTCGCGGAAGATGCCGCGAGGACGCCGAGGACGCGGTCGCCGAGGCGCTCTTCCCACTCGACCACCGCCTCCGCCACCTCCTCAGGTGGCAGCAGATCCCGCTTGCTCAGCACCACCAGCTCCGGCAGGCGCTCCAGCCCCGCCCCGTGCGCCGCCAGCTCGCCGCGCACGGTCTCGTAGTCGGCGAGGGGATCGCCTTCCATCGGGGCGACGTCGACGAGGTGGACCAGCATCGAGCAGCGCTCGACGTGGGCGAGGAACTCGTGGCCGAGCCCGGCGCCGGCCGCCGCACCTTCGATCAAGCCGGGGATGTCGGCGACGACCGCTTGGCGGTCCTCGCCTTCGATCGTCCCCAGCGCCGGCGAGAGCGTCGTGAACGGGTAGTCGGCGACCTTCGGTGCCGCCCGCGTCAGCCGCCCGAGCAGCGAAGACTTGCCCGCGTTCGGCAACCCCACCAAGCCGACGTCGGCCAGCAGTTTCAGCTGCAGCTCGATCCAGTCCGCTTCGGCGGAGCTGCCCTTCTCGGCGAAGCGCGGGGTCTGCCGGGTCGAGGTCGTGAAGCGCCTGTTCCCGTGCCCGCCGCGACCGCCGCGGGCGACGATCGCCCGCTGCCCCGGCGTCACCAGGTCGATCCGGCTGCCGTCGACCGCGGTCGCCTGCGTGCCGGGGGGAACCGGGATCTCCCTGTCCTCCCCCCGCCCTCCCTGCCGGTTGGACCCTTCCCCATGCCGCCCCCGCTGCGCGCGGAAGTGCTTGCTCCCCTTCAGCGCCCCCAAGTCCCGCTTCGAGGGGTCGCAGACGAGCACGACGTCGCCGCCGTGGCCGCCATCGCCACCGTCAGGACCACCGCGAGGAACATGCGCCTCGCGCCGGAACGAGATCGACCCGTTGCCGCCGCCGCCGCCCTCGACCCAGATTTTCGCCTTGTCGTACATCAGCGCTCGGTGAATTGTGGCCCCTATAGGGGCCCGAATTCAGCACTCGCTGAATTCAGGACGGTTAGTCCTCGGTGAGGACCGAGATGGTGCGGCCCTTGCGAGCCGACTTGAACTCCACGGTGCCCGGGCGAGTGGCGAAGATCGTGTGGTCGCGGCCGAGGCCGACGCCCTCGCCGGGCCAGAAGCGGGTGCCGCGCTGGCGGACGATGATCTCGCCGCCGCTGACGCGCTGCCCGGCGAAGACCTTGACCCCGAGCATGTTCGGGTTCGATTCGCGGCCGTTGCGGCTGGAGCCGAGTCCTTTCTTGTGCGCCATGCCTAGCCTTTCCCTTTCAGTTTCGTCACTTCAAGCCTGGTCAGCTCGGAGCGGTGGCCGGCACGACGGCGGTAGCCCTTCTTCGCCTTGTATTTGAAGACTTTGATCTTCGGGCCCCGCAGGTGCTCGGCGACTTTGGCCTCGACTTTGACTTTCTCCAGGTCTTTACCGCCGGCGATGACGTCGTCGCCGCGGAAGAGGACCGGGCGCAGGGCGACTTTGTCGCCCTCTTTGGCATCGAGGCGATCGACGAGGAGGGACGTGCCCTCCTCGACTTTGTACTGCTTGCCACCGCTCTCTATGACTGCGTAAGTGCTCATTCGTCCTTGCTGCCTTGTTTGGCGCGCGAACGCCCACGGCCGCCCCGGCGGCCCCTGCGTCTGCGCGAAGAAGCAGAGGAGTCTAGCTGGGAGCCGTTTTCCTCGCCTCCCCCAGACCCGTTCGCAGAGTCGCCGCCCAGCAGCGAGGCAACCGCCGCCGAGCGCTCGACCTCGTCGATCCGCACCAGCTTGCGCTCGCCGACGAAGCGGCCGGCACCGGTGACGCTGACGATGTAGGAGTCGATCCGGGCGACTGCGTCGTCGGCGTTGTACATGTGCGGCTCGTCGATCTTGACCAGCACCTCCTCGCCGACCTTGAACGGCAGCGCCCGCTCCTCGATCTCGCTCCGGCTCCCGGACTCGATCAGCTCGAAGCTGTCGATCGGCAGCGCGTCGCCGCCCTCGAAGTGGAACCGCTTGCCGGTGCCTTCCTCGAGCTCGGTGAGGCCGCTGTCGGAATCGGTCAGCTCGTGTGCGACCTTGGGATTGACGCGGATCAGGAAGGCCTCGACGTCCGCTTTCTCGGCAGCGATGTCGCGCATCTTCTCCAGCCCCTCCAGGGCCACCGTCTCGGCCGAGAGGACGACGCCCTGGCCGTCGCAGGTCGGACACGACGTGGTGAGGATCTCCCGCACCCCGTCGGTGACGTTCTGCCGGGTCATCTCGACCAGCCCCAGCGGCGAGACCTCGACCACGTAGCTCTTCGACTTGTCGGCGTCGAGCGCTTTGCGCATCGTCTTCAGGACTTTGTCCCGGTTGCTGGCCCGGGCCATGTCGATGAAGTCGACGACGATGATGCCGCCGATGTCGCGCAGTCGCAGCTGCCGGACAGCCTCCTCGGCCGCCTCGGTGTTGACCTTGGTGATCGTCTCCTCGAGACCGCCTTTGCCGCGGCCGGTGAAGGAACCGCTGTTGACGTCGATCACGGTCAGCGCCTCGGTGTAGTCGATGATCAGGTAGCCGCCCGAAGGCAGGTCGACCCGCCGGTTCAGGGTCGAGTCGATCGCCTCGTTGACCTTCCATTTCTCGAACAGCGGCTTTTTGCCCTCGTAGAGCTCAACCCCGCCGACCAGCTCGGGGGCGGTGCGCTGGAAGAAGCTCGTCACCCGCTCGAACTGCTTCGGCGAGTCGATGATCGCCTTTTCGAACTCGTTGAGGAAGACGTCGCGGAGGACCCGGACCGAGAGGTCTGCCTCCTGGAAGACCAGCGAGGGAGCCTTGGTCGACTCCGACCGCCGCTCCAGCACCTCGTTCAGCTTCTGCAGGTAGCTGATCTCACGCACGAAATCGGCTTTTTTGGCGCCGTGGGCGGCGGTGCGGACGATCAGCCCGCCCGGGCCCTTGTAGGTGCGGTCGACCATCTTCCGCAGCCGGTCGCGTTCTTTGTCGGAGAGCCTGCGACTCACCCCGACGCCGCTGCCCTGCGGGGCGTAGACCAGGTAGCGACCGGCGATCGAGAGGTTCATCGAGAGCCGCGCGCCCTTCGTCTTCAGCGGATCCTTGACGACCTGCACGAGGATCTCCTGTCCGGGCTTGATCAGCTCGTTGATGCGGCGGCCGTGGCCGCGCCCGCGCCTGGGTGCCTGTTTGCCGTCGGGAGTGACGATCTCGTCGACGTGGAGGAAGCCGTTGCGCTCGAGGCCGATGTCGACGAAGGCGGCCTCCATGCCGGGAAGGACGTTGTCGACCTTCCCCTTGTAGATGTTGCCGACGATCGATCGCCGGCCGCGTCGCTCGATGTAAAGCTCGGCGACGTTGCTTTTGCCGCCCTTCTGCTTTGCCTCGAGGACGGCTACTCGGGTCTCGCCGCGCGCGGCGGACACCAAAATCGTTTTTTTCATTCTTGGTTCAGCTCAGTTCAGGTAGATACGCATGCCGGACCCCTTTCCAGAGATCACCAGGCGAACCTTCCCTTCTGACTGAGATGCGCTTGGACATTGATGCTCTGAAGAACCCCGATTGCCAGGAAAGTAGCGAGTACGGAGGACCCTCCATAGCTCATCAACGGTAAGGGAATGCCCGTGATCGGCATGATGCCGAGGTTCATCCCCACGTTGACGAACGTCTGGAACAACAGCGAGACGGCGATGCCGCCCGCGATCAAGGTCCCGTAGGCGTTCTTCGAGAGCGTCGATATCCGTAGCGCCCGCCAGAAGAGCAGGGCGTAAAGGGATAGGACCAACGCGGCGCCGCCGAAGCCATAGCGCTCACCGATCACCGCGAAGATGAAGTCGGTGTGCCGCTCGGGAACGAAGTCGAGCCGCGTTTGGGTGGCTTGATCGCCGCGGCCGGTCAATCCCCCGGCCCCGGTGGCGATCACTGATTGAGTTTGCTGATAACCGGCGCCGTCCGCGTGCTCCTCGGTGTTGACGAAGGACGTCAGACGTTCCTCCTGATACTCCTTGAGGAGCGGGAACCCGGTCGCCGGAGCGACGACCAGGACCACCGCGACCAACGCGGTCAAGACCCCGCCGATGACCGCGAAGTGCGTCCAGGGGACGCCTCCGAAGTACATGACGGCGAGGGTTGCGGCCCCGAACACCAAGGAGGTGCCGAGGTCAGGTTGGAGAAAGACGAGTGCGGCCGGGAACAGGCCGAGGCAGAGGTAGCGCACGGTGCGCTGGACCTCCGAGCCTCGCCGGGCGCCATCGATCACGAACCCGGCAAGCGCGAGCACAAGCAGGAGCTTGCCGAGCTCCGATGGCTGGAAGCTGAAGAGGGGAAGTTCGAAGGCGCGCCGCGAGCCGCGGGCGGCGAAGCCGAAGACGAAGACGAGCGAGATGCTGACGCAGAGGAAGGTGTAGATGCCGACCCGCAGCTCGCGGAAGCGCGAGTAGTCGACCCGGGTCAGCAGCAGCATCCCGGCGATCCCGAGCAGCGCGTAGATCGACTGCCGCTCGAGGAAGTAGTTGGGGCTGCCGGGGACATCGTGCTGGGTCGCCTGGCCGAGCGTGAGGAGGCTGAAGGCGACCAGCCCGATCGCCGAGATCATCAGCGGCCAGTCCATGTGGGCCAGCCCAAGTCGCTCGACGATGCCGACATGGACCGAGAACGGTTCTGGTCGGGCGCTTCTGGTTCGGGTGGCGTACATCGTCTATTCGGTTTCGCTGGTGGCCGCTTCTTCGGACACCTGTTTCTCGTAAATCGCTTCGAGGAGCCTGAGCACGACCGGGGCGGCGGCTTCGGCGCCGAAGCCGCCTTGCTCGACGGTGGCAATCGTCACGATACGCGGGTTGGGGTACGGGGAGAGCGCCGCGAACCACGACTGGTCGCCGTAACCGTCCCGTTCCGCGGTCCCGGTCTTGCCCGCGATGTCGATCGGGAAGCCGCCGAAGACGTCCGTGCCGGTGCCTTCGGCTCCCTGGGCCGCCTGGTGCAGGCCTTCGAGAATCGCGCTGCGATAACCGGGATCGATCTGGACCTGGCGGCGGGTCTTCGGCTCGAATTCCCGCAGCACCCGGCCCGCGGCGTCCTCGATTTCCATCCCCACGTGCGGGGTGACGATCTTGCCGCCGTTGCCGAGGGCGGCGTAGGCGACCGCCATCTGCAGCGGGCTCGTCTGCAGATCGCCCTGACCGGTCGCCAGCTGGACGTTGTCGCCGATCGACCACGGCCGGTCGGTGTTCCCTTCCTTGAAGAGCTGGTTGCGCCACTCGGCAGTTGGCAGTAGCCCCTCGGCCTCCTCGGGCAGATCGAGGCCGGTCCAGCGGGCGATGCCGAGCTTGCTCGCCCATTCCTGCAGCTCGTTGGTGTCCCACATCCTCGCGCCGAGCGTGTAGAAGTAGACGTCGGAGGAAACTTCGAGCGCCCGCACCAGCGCCACCGGTCCGTAGGCCTGGCTGCCGGCGTTTTTGAAGGTCTGATTGCCGATTACGATCTGGCCGGGGTCGTTGATTTCCTCGTTGGGGGTGATCTCCCCGTTTTCCAGCGCCGCCAGCGCCGGGATGATCTTGAAGATCGACCCCGTCGGATAGACGCCTTCGGTGGCGCGGTTGACCAGCGGCGCCAGTAGGGGGTCCCGATAAAGTTCGTTCACCTCTGCCTGGGTCGGTTCGATCAAGTCGGTCGGGTCGAAGGTGGGGTTCGAGCCGAGGGCGAGGATCTCGCCGGTCTCGATGTTCATCGAGATGAAGCCACCGTGACCGTAGGCGCCGAGTCCGGCTTCGCCCGCTGCCTGAACATCGCCGTCGATCGTCAGCTTCAGGTTCTCCCCCGGGACAGGCGCCTTTGAGACCAACTGCCCCCCCGGGGTCGGCTGCCCGGCCGCGTCGACCTGGATTTTGGTCAGGCCGGGATCCCCCCGCAGGAAGCGGTCGTAGCTGTACTCGACCCCGCCCTTGCCGATCTCGTCGCCCGGCTCAAGGCCCTTGTAGAGCGGTTCTTTCAGCTCTTCTTCGTCGATCTCGCCGACGCTGCCAAGCAAATGCGCCGCAAGCGTGCCCTGCGGGTAGCGGCGGACGAAGACGCGCTGGAGGGCCACGCCGGGGAACTCGTCCGCGTTCTCTTCCAAGTAAGCGGTCAGCTCATAGCCGACGTCCTGTTTCAGCGTCACCGGCGCCCCGGCGGCGACTTCTTCCTCTTCGGCGATCGTGCGCCTGATCTTCCGCAGCGGCATCCCCAGGAGCTCTCCCAGACGCGCCAGCTGCGCCCGTTCCTCGGCCGGGTCCTCGGGCAGTTTCGCCATGTTCAGCTGCAGCGCCAGGCTGGTGCGGTTATCGACGAGGACGTCACCGTCGCGGTCGAGGATCGCGCCGCGGGGAGCGATCACTTTGAACTCGCGGCTGCGGTTGTTCTTCGCCTCCGCCAGGTACTCGTCGCCAGAGATGACCTGCAGATTCCAGAGCCGGAAGAAGAGGATCCCGAAGAGGACGAGGGCGACCCCGCTGAGCACGGCGACCCGCAGCGAGAGGCGACTGCCGGGAAGGGGCTGGTCTCCGCGTAAGAACATGCGCTCTTAGGCTCCCAACACCGTCGGGCGTCTGCCGCTGCGCCGCACCGTCGAATCCTCGACCAGGGCCGGCCGCAGCGCCCGCCGCACCCCGATGTAGATCGCCCAGCCCGCGAAGAAGGCGAAGACGGCTTTAAGCAGCATGTCCCAGATCACCAGGGCGCTGACCGGCGCGTCGATCCCCAGCATCAGCTCGACGGCGCCGAACCCGAGCTCGGCGAAGAGGGTCAGCCCCATGCAGAGCAGCGGCGGCACCAGAGCGCTGTGGATCTCGAACCGCTCGCGGAAGAGCCCCGCCAGGTAGCCGGTCGCCAGCAGCACCAGCGAGCTGCCCCCGAGCGGCGCGATCAGCAGGCAATCGAGCAGCAGCCCGGCGGAGAATCCGCAGACCGCCCCGGTCAGGCTGCCGCCGAGGAGCCCGAGGACGACCACCAGCGCCGGCAGCAGGTTGGGGCTGACGTGAAAGAGGGTCACCTGCGAGAAGAAGGAGAGCTGCAGGATCACGCCGCCGATCACGATCGCGACGAGGCGGGCGAGGATGTTGGGGGTGAGGATCACCCGCGCGAGCCTCCGGTCAGAACCTGAAGGTGGTCGAGGTTGCGGAGGTCGGCGAAGGGACGGATGAGCACCTGCTGCTGGGCCTCCTGTTTGCGCAGCGAGGCGTCAACCACTTCGCCGATCGGCAGGTTCGGCGGGTAGTCCGACCCGATCTCCCCGGCGCGCCAGCCGGCGGTGACGACTTTCTGCCCTTTGCCGACGAATTTTTCGGAGTCGAGGAAGTCGAGGATCAGGTTGTCTTCGTCCCCAACCACCGGCTTCATCACCCCTTGGATGCCGCCCGGCACGATTTTCGCCGAGACACGGCTGGAATGGTCGGCGATCAGGGTCACCCGGGCCGAGCCGCCGGTGACGGCAGCGACCTTGCCGACCAAACCGTCGCCGTTGACGACGGGGTCGTCGACCTCGACTCCATCCCCGGAGCCGACGTCGATCGTCACGTCCGCGAACCAGACGGTCGGCGAGCGGGCGATCACCCGGCCGGTGACTTTGTCGTAGCCGGAGGGAATGGCGCCGCTTTCGTCGAGTTTCAGGAGCTTGCGCAGTTCCCGGTTTTCGGCCAGGGCCGCCTTCGCTCCAACCGCCTCTTTGCGGGTGACTTCCAGTTCGGCGTGGAGATCCTCGTTCTCCCCCTTCGCTTCGAAGGTCTCGTCGAACCAGTTGACGAGGTCCCGCGCCGGCTTCAGAGCACGATCGGCAGCCCCGAGGACGGGGCTGAAAACGGCGTTGACGCCGCGCTGCATGCCGTTGGAGCCCTGCCCGTAGGTGGCGGTGAGCAGGGCAAAGGAGCCGACTATCAGCAACGCGAGCACCGCCCTCCGGCGGCGTACTTGCTTTCGATACACGTTTGGGACCTGGGTTCGCTTGTTCGCATCGCGGCACTAGCCGACCGCCACGCACGTCAGGGGCGACTCTGCCAGTTGGCGGGGCATCTGGCACTCGTCGCGCAGGCGCTGCTCCAGTCCTTGCAGCAGCGCGCCGCCTCCGGCAAGGGTAATGCCGCGGTCCATGATGGCACCCGCGAGCTCTGAGCGGTGCAGGGACCGCTTCTGCTTCGTATCATCGGCAAAACAACGAGTACTAGAGTTTTCTAAGCCGCACGACACTGTCCGTACCCAGATGGGTAGAAGAGATTCAGCGTGAAGATCCCCGGCATCGAACAGCTACAGATGGCGATCGACCGGGCGCCGGTCCCGATCTTCGTCAAAGACCTGGATCGGCGCTACCTGCTGGCCAACCGGGTGACCCATGAAATCTTCGGCGTCGAGCCGGGCGAGCTGATCGGCCGCACCGACGCCGACGTGGCCCCACCCGAGACTGAGCAGATAATTCGGGAGGGGGACATGCGCGTGCTCCGCAACGAAGAACCCTGCGAACGCGAAGCGACGGTGAACCTGGGAGGCCGCGCGCGAACCTTCCTCACCGTCCGGTTCCCCTACCTCGACGAGGAAGGCAACCTGGCCGGGATCACCGGCGTCGCTGCCGACATCACCGCTCAACGCGAGGCCGAGCAGTTGCAACGGGATCTCGCCACCGTTCGCGAGCGGGCGATCGAGGAGCTGCGATCTTCTCGCCAGGAGACGGTGGAGCGGCTGGCGGGGGCGATCGAGCTGAACGACCCCGAGGCCGGGAAGCACGCCAATCGGATCGCGCGCCTCGCCTCCTACCTCGCCTCGCAGCTGGGCCTCGACGACGAGCAGATCCAGCTGCTGCGGACGGCGGCGCCGATGCACGACGTCGGCAACGTCGCCGTCGCCGGCGAGATCCTCCGCAAGCCGGGGCCGCTGACCCCCGAGGAGCGGAGCGAGATGGAACGCCACGCCGAGATCGGCCACCAGATCCTCAGCGACGCCGACAGCGAGCTGTTGCAGATGGCGGGGCGAATCGCCCTCACCCACCACGAGTGGTTCGACGGCAGTGGCTACCCCCGCGGTCTCCAGGGAGAGGAAATCCCGATCGAAGGGCGGATCGTCGCCGTCGCCGACGTCTTCGACGCCCTCCTCAGCGACCGTCCTTATCGCCCGGCGATGTCGGCCGAGGAGGCAGAAGCGATCCTCAAAGAAGGCCGCGGCACTCAGTTCGACCCCGAAGTGGTCGACGTGCTGCTCGAGCACCTCGAGGACGCGCAGGCGCTGCGTGGCTGACTCAGCCGCGCTCGAACAGCGCCGGTGCCAGCTCCGCGAGCAAGCCAACCGGCAGGCCGACCACGTTGGAGACGCTGCCCTCCAACCGCTCGACCAAGCTCGACCCGAGGGTCTGGATCGCGTAGCCGCCGGAGCGGCCCTGCCACTCCCCGAACCTCACGTAACGCTCCTTCTCGGCCTCGGAGAGGTCCTTGAAGACCACGGCCGTCTTCTCCAACCCGCTCCGCTCCTCCCCGCCCTCGACCACGACCAGCCCGCTCATCACGGTGTGAGCACGACCGGACATGCGATCGAGATAAGCCCGCGCCTCCTCTGCGTCCGCGGGCTTTCCCAGGACCTCACCGTCGAGGACCACGTCGGTGTCGCAGGCGATCACCAGCCCGTCCGCCGCGACGGCCCCGGCCTTCCTCCGCGCGTTCTCAACCACGAGATGCTCGGGATCCCCCTGGGTCAACTCCTCCACCCCGGGCACGACGACTTCGAACTCCAGCCCCAACTTCCCGAGGATCTCTCTCCTCTGAGGCGATCCAGATGCCAGCGTCAGCCTCATCGGTACCTCCGGGCGGGTGGCGCCGATTTGGGGGACCATCCCGACAGGGATGGTGGAACCAAATCGGTGACAGGACCCGCCCGGCCGCTTCCGCTCAGCCCAACTCTGGGAACCAGATCCCGATCTCGCGCTCGGCCGACTCGTCGGAATCCGAGCCGTGGACCATGTTGAAGGTCACCTCGAGGGCGAAATCGCCGCGAATCGAGCCGGGGGCGGCCTCGACCGGGTTGGTCGCGCCGATCAGCTGGCGGGCGGCCTTTACCGCTTCCTCACCCTCCAGCACCATCGCCACCAAGGTACCGCCGGTGATGAAGGAGACGAGCTCGCCGAAGAAGGGCTTGTCGGTGTGCTCGGCGTAGTGCTGGTTGGCGATCTCCTCGGTCGCCTGCATCGACTTCAGAGCGGCGATCCGCAGCCCCTTGCGCTCGAAGCGGGCGATCACCTCACCGGTGAGGGCGCGTTCGAAAGCGTCAGGCTTGACGAGGATCAGGGTTCGGCTCACGGCGGGGGCTCCTTTGCTCTTGGTTTGGTTGTGCCCCTTCCTGTGCCTCCGGCGCTTTGCGGCGCCGGGGCTGAGCCTGACGCGGCGGCGCCGGGCGTTCCTCGGGGTCTCTACGTTTGCGGCGCGGTCGCTCGCCACCACCGCCGCCGCCACCGAGGCTGGTCTCGCAGAAGGGGCAGAGACCCCAGCGCGGGTCGACCGGCTTGTTGCAGCTCGGGCAGGGGTCCTTGAGGCGGCGCTGGCAGCTGGGGCAGCGCAGGTAGTTCTTCTCGACCGGGAATTCGCAGTTGGGGCAGGACTGCTCGCGCAGCTGCCGCACCCGCAGCTCGGCCGCTTTGATCTCCAGCTCGCGCTCGTGGGCATCCTCCAGGTACTCCGGCGGGCGCACGATCGCGTAGACGGCGGTGCCGATGAAGGGGAAGAACGAGGCGACGGTGGCGCAGGCAACGAGGAACGGGTCGGAGATGCGGCGGCGGGCGTCGAGGTAGGTGTAGACGATGAGCGCCAGCCAGAGCACGACGAGCATCAGCAGGAACAACGTCGCGACGAGGTTGAGGCTGTCGTTGGTGATGCCGAAGATCGCTAGGGGCATAAAAAAGGGGGTCGAGGCGCGGTGGCGCCGTGCGGGGAGCGGCAGTCTACTTCGCCGCCGCCGACGTCAACCCTGTTCCTTTAGAGGAAGAGCCTTCCAAACAGGTAGCCAACGCCGAAGAAGAACAGGATCACGATCGCAACGACAGCAGCAACCAGCCCCATCATCGAGAGCAGTTCCGAGCCAGCGCTACGAGGGCGGTCCATGGCGGAATCCTCGCACAGTCAGGCGCTGATCAGGCCCCGCGCCGGGGCGATTGCATAGTGGGAGCCGGTGACCAGCAGCAGGCCCTCGGGCCCTGCGGCGGCCAGATCCCGCCCCCGTTGCAAAGCAAGGTCAAGCCGCGGCTCCACCTCTGCCGCCAGCCCGGCCTCGCCGCAGGCCGCAGCCAACTCCGCCGCTGACCGAGAGCGGGCCCCGGGCCGCCCGTGCCCTTCCAGCGCCGCCGCTGGCAGTTCGGTGCAGATGGCGCAGTCGAGCGCAGGGGCCAGCGCCGCGATCATCGCCTTCGCGTCCTTGTCGGCGAGGACCGCCAGGCAGGCGATTACCCGCCGGCCCTCGGCGAGCGCCGGCAGCGATTGGGCCAAGGCCGCGGCGCCATCCGGATTGTGGGCGGCGTCGACGTAGATGGGCGGCCGGGCGGCGATTTGCTCGAGCCGACCGGGCACCGTCAGGCTGGCGGCGACCCGTGTCACCGGCTCGCGGTCGAGGCGACCGAGGAACGCCTCGGCCGCGGCGCAGGCGATGGCGAAGTTGCGCCGCTGGAACTCGCCGGGGGCCCGCAGGCGCACCTCCGGACCCGGGTCCGCCGGCGCTTGCACGAGCCGCGCGCCCCGCTCTCCTGCGATCTGCGCCGCCAACTCCCCCACCTGCGGTGAGACCGCCCCCAGCACCAGCGTCGTCTGATCCCTCAGCACCGCCAGCTTCTCCGCCGCGATCTCGACCTCGCTCTCCCCCAGCCATTCGGTGTGGTCGAGGCCGATAGTGGTGAGGACGGTGACCTTGGAGGGGATCGTGTTGGTTGCGTCGAGGCGGCCGCCCAGCCCGGCCTCGACCGCCGCCACCTCGACCCTCGCGTTCGCCAGCGCCACGAAGCTCGCCGCCGTCGCCGCCTCGAACTGGGTCACCGCCTCCCCCTCCTCGAGCGTGCGGTTGACGCCTTCGGCGGCCCGGGCCACCGCTCCGACCGCTTGTGCCCAAGCCGCCTCGCCCAGCTCCTCTCCCCCGATCAGCGTCCGCTGCGACCAGCGATCGGCATGGGGGGAGACGCAGGCGCCGGCGAGCAGCCCGTGCGCTTCCAGCAGCGCCGCCGTCATCCGCGTCACCGAGGACTTGCCGTTGGTGCCGACGACGTGGACCGAGGCGAAGCGGTGCTGCGGCAGCCCGAGGGCGGTGGTCAGCTTCCGCATCCGGTCGAGGCCAAGCTTCCAGCCGACCGGCTCCAGCGAGTCGAGGTAATCATCAGGCGACGGCTGCTCCGCTTCGCGTCCGCTGCCGTCTAGCCGTGGCACCAACGCTTAGGCCAGCTCCTCGAGTTCGTTGCGGTAGCGCTCGAGCTTCAGCCGCTCCTCCTCGACCACCTCGGCCGGGGCCTTGGCGACGAAGCCCTCGTTGCCGAGCTTGCGCTCCCCGCGCTCGACCTCCGAGCGCAGCTCCGCTCGCCGCTTCTCGAGGCGCGCGGCGACGGCCTCGGCGTCGAGCTCCTCTGACGGCAGCACCCGCACCGGGCCGATCGCGGCCACCGGCTCGGCGCCGGCGCCGTCGAACTCGAAGCGGGAGAGGCGACCGACGAACGACGGGGGCTCGACCCCGTCGACCACGGCGGCCAGCGTCGCGCCGGCGGGAACGCCGGCGAGATCGCGCCAGGCGCGCAGGCGCTGGGTCAGCGCGATCCCGCCCTCGACGTCCTCCTCGGCAGCCGCGTCGAGCAGCGACTCGTCCGCCACCGGGAAGGCGTGGACCGCGAGGTGACCATCGCGCGCCGGGTGGTAGTTCCAGATCTCCTCGGTGACGAACGGCATCACCGGGTGCAGCAAGCCCAGCACCCGCTCCAGCGCGTAGAGCAGCGTCGCCGATACCTCTTCCTCGCCGTCGTAGAGGCGCGGCTTGACGATCTCCAGGTACCAGTCGCAGAGGTCGCGCCAGAAGAACGAGTAAGCCTCCCCGACGGCGTGGGCGAAGTCGTAGGCCTCCAGCTTCTCGGTCACCGAGGCGACCGTCCGCTCCAGCCGCGAGAGGATCCAGCGGTCCTCGACGCAGGTCGGCCGCGGCGCCGGCTCCACCTCGGCGGTGTTGAGGAGGATCAGCCGGCTGGCGTTCCAGAGCTTGTTGGCGAGGTCGCGCCCCTGCTGCACCTTGGCGTCAGAGAAGCGGACGTCCTGGGTCGAGGACATCGCCAGCAGGCCGAAGCGCAACGCGTCGGCCCCGTGGACGTCGATCTCCTCCAACGGGTCGATCCCGGTCCCCAGGCTCTTCGACATCCGCCGCCCGTCGCGGGCCTGGATCACCGAGTGGACGTAGACGTCGCGGAAGGGGATCGCGCCCGGGAACTCGAGCCCGGTCATGATCATCCGCGCCACCCAGAGGAAGAGGATCTCTCGCGCCGTGGTCAGGAAGCTGGTCGGGTAGAAGGCGCGCAGCTCCGGGGTCTCGTCCGGCCAGCCGAGGGTGGCAAACGGCCAAAGCGCCGAGCTGAACCAGGTGTCGAGGACGTCTTCCTCCTGGCGCAGCTCGCCGCCGCAGGCCCCGCAGCGCTCGGGCTCGGTCTCGGCGACGATCGTCTCCTCGCAGGCGTCGCAGTACCAGACCGGAATCCGGTGGCCCCACCAGAGTTGGCGCGAGATGCACCAGGGGCGGATCTCCCGCATCCAGTCGAGGTAGACGCGCTTCCACTGCGCCGGCGTGATCCGCACCTCGTCGCGCTCGACGACCTCGATCGCCGGCCGCGCCAGCTCATCCATGCGGCAGAACCACTGCAGCGAGATCAGCGGCTCGATCCGCTCGCCCGAGCGATGCGAGAAGGGGACCGAGTGGGTGTACGGCTCCTCGGCGCGAATGCGGCCCTCCTCGCGCAGCGCCGCGACGATCGCCGTCTGGGCCTCTGCGATGGTCATGCCGGCGTACTCGCCCGCCTCCTCGCTCATGCGACCATCTGGGCCGATCACGCCAAGCTCGTCGAGGCCATGCTTGCGGCCGATTTCGAAGTCGTTGACGTCGTGGCCGGGGGTGATCTTCAGCGCTCCGGTGCCGAACTCGATGTCGACGTGCTCGTCGGCGATGATCGGCAGCCGGCGGCCGACCAGGGGCAGCACGCAGTGCTTGCCGACCAGGTCGCGGTAGCGCTCGTCGTCCGGGTTCACGGCGACGGCGGTGTCGGCGAGCATCGTCTCCGGCCGCACCGTGGCGACGGTCAGCACCTGGTCGGAGTCCTCGACCGGGTAGTCGATCGAGTAGAGGACGTCCTCGACCTCCCGGTTCTCGACCTCGAGGTCGGAGATCGCCGAGTGCGAACCCGGGTCCCAGTTGACCATGTAGTTGTCGCGGTAGATGTAGCCCTTGTCGAAGAGCACCTTGAAGACCCGGTACACCGCCCGCACGTAGCCCTCGTCGAGGGTGAAACGCTCGCGCTGGTAGTCGCAGGAGGCGCCGAGCCGCTGGTACTGCTCGACGATTCGCGAGCCGTACTCGGCTTTCCACTCCCAGACCTTCTCGACGAAGGCTTCGCGACCGAGGTCGTGGCGCGTCTTTCCTTCTTTGCGCAGCTCTTTCTCCACCACCGCCTGGGTGGCGATGCCGGCGTGGTCGGTGCCGAGGATCCAGAGCGCATTGCGACCGCGCATCCGGTTCATCCGCACCAGCGCGTCCTGGATCGACCCGTTCAGCGCGTGGCCCATGTGCAGAGCCCCGGTCACGTTCGGCGGCGGAATCGCCACCGAGAAGTTCTCCTCCGGCGACCCCTCCGCCTGAGGATGGAAGTACCCCCCCTCCATCCACTCGGCAAAGATCCGCCCCTCGACCTCCGAGGGGTCGTAACGGGTCGTCTCCTCTAATTTCTTCCGCTGCGCCGCGTCCATCGCGGCGAGTCTAGAAGGCGGTGCCGGTAGAGGGTGCCGACATCCTCTTCCGGAATTGCGCGGCACGCGGCTTCGCCGCTTAGCCGCAATTTGAGCGCGCGCTTCGCGCGCAAACATCAGATTGCATATCGCCGAACATTCCTCCAGAGGACATCGGCACCCTCCTCCAATCGCGCTCCGGTAGACGGCTCAGGGAACGAGAGCTTTTTCTTCAGCTGCCGTGAACTCGGCCGTCCCGTTGGTGCGTGTCGCAGGAGGGGGCGGGGTACCTCCTCCAGACACTCAACCACGAGCCATAGCGAGTGGTGTCTGGAGGGGGTGTCCCGCCCCCTCCCCACCAGCAAGCCCTAAGCGGATTCCTCGGAGAGGTCCTCTTCAGCGGGTCCGATGTCCTGTTGGACGGCCTCGGTGACGAGAGTCGGGCGACGGCCCTCGGAGATCGTCTCCTTGGTGACGACGCACTTGGTCACGTCGCGCCGCGAGGGTAGCTCGAACTGCACGTCGAGCAAGGTCTCCTCGAGGATCGAGCGCAGGCCGCGGGCGCCGGTCTCGCGCTCCAGGGCTTTGTCGGCGATCGCCTCGAGGCTGTCCTCGGCGAAGACCAGCTCGATGTCATCGAACTCGAAGAAGCGCTGGAACTGGCGGGTGAGCGCGTGGCGCGGCTCGGTCAGGATCGTGCAGAGGTCGTCGCGGCTGAGCTGGTGGATCGCGGTGATCACCGGCAGGCGGCCGATGAACTCGGGGATCAGGCCGTACTCGACCAGGTCCTCGGGCAGCACCTGCTCGAACCACTCGCCGGCGTCCTTTTGCTGGCGGGAGGAGATTTCGGCGCCGAAGCCGATCCCCCGGTCGCCGACCCGCCGCTCGATCACCTTGTCGAGCCCGGCGAAGGAGCCGCCACAGACGAAGAGGATGTTGCTCGTGTCGATCGTCAGGAACTCCTGGTGGGGGTGCTTGCGCCCACCCTGCGGCGGCACCGAGGCGGTGGTCCCCTCGAGGATCTTCAGCAGCGCCTGCTGGACGCCTTCGCCGGAGACGTCGCGGGTGATCGACGGATTGTCGGCTTTGCGCGCGATCTTGTCGATCTCGTCGATGTAGATGATCCCCGTTTCGGCCTTTTTGACGTCGAAGTCGGCGGCCTGGATCAGCTTCAGGAGGATGTTCTCGACGTCCTCGCCGACGTAACCGGCCTCGGTCAGCGCGGTCGCGTCGGCGATCGCGAAGGGGACGTTGAGGATCCGGGCCAGGGTCTGGGCGAGCAGGGTCTTCCCGCACCCGGTCGGACCCAGCATCATGATGTTCGACTTCTGCAGCTCGACCTCGGTCTCGTCGGACTGGGCGATCTGGACCCGCTTGTAGTGGTTGTAGACGGCGACTGAGAGGGCGCGCTTGGCGGGCTCCTGGCCGACCACGTACTCCTGCAGGACGTCGTAGATCTCCCGCGGTTTCGGCAGGTTCTCCAGCTCGAAGGCCGGTGACGCCGTCAGCTCCTCGTCGATGATCTCGTTGCAGAGGTCGATGCACTCGTCGCAGATGTAGACGCCGGGACCGGCGATCAGCTTTTTCACCTGACGCTGCGACTTGCCGCAGAAGCTGCAGAGGAGCTGCTCGTTCGAATCTGAAGGACGTGCCAGCGGAATCCCCTCCTAAACGGGACGATCTCTTGCCTCCGGCGGCGGTTCCCAAGCTTAGAGAGGGATCCGCACCGGTTCGTGAGGTCCGTTTACTGCGCCTGGACGGTTGTCCCTCCTCGTGACGCCAGGCTTGCGTCATCGCGCTACGGTGAGCCCGTGGCCGCCAAGGTCGAGATCGCGCCGATCACCGCCGAGGAATTCGAGGAGCTGCTGCCGCTGATCGCCGCCTACCAGCGCTTCTACGAAGCCGAGGAGATCGACGAGGAGCGCAACCGCGCCTTCTTCCGCCGCTTCCTCGCGCCGAGCGAAGACGGGCTGCTGCTCGGCGCCCGCAGCGAGGGGCGCCTGGTCGGCCACGCCTGCCTCTACTGGCACTTCAGCTCTACCGAGGCGTGCGAGTGCGTGCTGATGAACGACCTCTACGTGGACGAGACGGTGCGGGGCCAGGGAGTTGGCCGCGCTCTGATCGAGGCGAGCGCCGAAGTCGCCCGCGAGCGCGGCGCCCCCTTTGTCGAGTGGTCGACCGCGCCCGACAATCACACCGCGCAGCGCCTCTACGACTCGACCGGGGCCGAGCGCTCGGAGTGGCTCAGCTACGAACTGCGGGTTTAGGCATCGCCCTTAGACAGACCGCAGGTCGGGCGGCGGAGGCGGCTGTTGCCTGTCCAGCCGATCGATCACCCTGAAGATCGCCTCAATAAGCGCTCGCCGCTCGTCCCGGTGCTCTTTCAGCTCGGCGGTGTTCGCTTTGGTCGCCAGAGCGCATTCCTGCATCACCACGCGTTCTTTCTCCCACCGTGCATCGGCCTCGGCCCACCGCTCCTTCAGCATGGCCGTGAGCTCTTCCTGCCTTGCGGTGGCCTCCTCCTGCCTCCGTCGGGCCTCGTCTATACCCGCCCGCGCGATTTCGGTGCGCGCGGCGCACTCGGCCAAGACTGCAGACAGTTCCTTCCCGGTCACGAAGCGAATTCTGCCAGGGGTGACCGCACGCGTCATGCGCAGATTGGAGAAGTTCTGCAACCCGTTAGCGTCGCTTCCGTGACTTTCACCCTGGAGCCGATCGACCGCGACGATCCGGTCGTGCAACCGCTATATGCCGACTTCATCCGCGAGGCTGACGGGCCCCTGGTCTACGACCGTGACGGTGCCGGAATCGACCTCGACGCCGAGATCGCCGCCGGGCCGCCAGCCGACCTGGTCCCGCCGAACGGCCTCTTCCTGCTCGCCCGCGTCGACGGCGAGCCGGCCGGCCTCGGCGGCATCCGCCACCTCGAGACCGATGTCGCCGAGGTGAAGAGCATGTACGTGGCGCCGGCCTACCGCGGCACGGGACTCGGCCGCTGCATCCTCGCCCGCCTCGACGAGATCGCCCTCGAACACGGCTGCCGGGCGGTTCGCCTGGACACCTCGGACTACCTCACCCCCGCTGTCGGCCTCTACCGCGCCGCCGGCTACCGCGAAGTCCCCGCCTACAACGAGAACCCGAAAGCCGACCTCTGGTTCGAACGGACGCTGCGGCAGGACTAGCTGTAGCGATCCCAGCGCCGCAGAGCGGGCTCCGGGTCGATCGCGACGCCGCGGACGCGGATCTCGAAGTGGAGGTGGCAGCCGGTGCCGGCGGCGTTGCCGGTTTCGCCCACGATGCCGACCCGCTCGCCCTCCAGCACTCTCTCGCCGCGGCGCACCTGTGCCGGGCGCGCCAGGTGAGAGTAGAAGTAGCTGCGCCGCTCGCCTTCGCCGTGGATCAGCAGGTAGTTGCCGTAGAGAACCGGATCGAACCCGCGGCGAAGCACCTTGCCGTTGCGCACCGCGACCAGCTCCTCGCCGCAGGCGGCGGTGATGTCGAACCCTTCGTGGATCCGCCCACCGCTGCGCGGCGCGTGGTACTCCCCTACCGCCCCCCGGATCCCGTGCGGCCCCTGCACGGGGAAGACGTGGCCGTAGTAGGGAAGGCCGCCGTCACGGTTGGAGGTCTCGGCTGCGGCGGGTGGAGCGAGCGCCGCAATCGCGGCCAGAGCTAGAGCGGCAGCGCGCCTCAGTGGTGCTCGATGACGCGGTCGACGAGGTTGTACTCCTTCGCCTCCTCCGCGCTCATGAAGTAATCCCGCTCGGTGTCTTTGGTGACCTTCTCGAACGGCTGGCCGGTGTGCTGGGCGATGATCTCGTCGAGGCGGCGGCGGACGTCGATGATCTCTTTCGCGTGGATCTCGATGTCGGTCGCCTGACCCTGGAAGCCGGCCGAGACCTGGTGGATGAGGATCTTCGAGTTCGGCAGCGCCATCCGCTTGCCGGCGGCGCCGCCGCTGAGCAGCAGCGCACCCATGCTCATCGCGATGCCGACGCAGATCGTCTGCACGTCGGGCTTGATGAACTGCATCGTGTCGTAGATCGCCAGACCGGCATACACCGAGCCGCCGGGCGAGTTGATGTAGAGGCTGATGTCCTTGTCCGGATCCTCGGACTCCAGGTGCAGCAACTGGGCCACGATCAGGTTGGCGATGTCGTCGTTCACCGGCGTGCCGAGGAAGACGATCCGCTCGCCGAGCAGGCGCGAGTAGATGTCAAACGCACGCTCCCCGCGCGCCGTCTGCTCCACCACCATCGGGATCAAAGGACTCATGGATCGCACTCTATAGAAGCCGTCAGGCGTGCCTGCCGGGCTATCAGCTGCCCGGCGTCCAGAGTTTTCCGGGTTTCTCCTGCCCCTGGTCGGGCGTCAAGAGTTTCTCCCGGGCTTCGGCTTTCCCCTTGCGCTCGTCGGCCTCCTCTTTGGGGATCGGTTTCGCCGAGTCAGCCACCAGCTCGATCGCTTTGCGCGCCCGCAGGTCCTCGCGGACCATCGCGTCGCGGCCGGTCTTGCGTAGCCGCTCGAGCAGCTTCTCCGGGGTGGTGCGTTCGTGCTCGGCGCTGTGCTCGAGCGCCTCGACCATTTCCTCCTCGGAGATCTCGATCCCCTCGGCCTCGGCGATCGCCGTCACCACCGCCTCGCGCCTCAGCTCTTTTTCCGCGTCCGGCTTCGTCTCCTCGATCAGCTCGTCGCGGGTTTTGCCCTGCATCTGCAGGAACGCGTTGGGGTCCATCCCCCGCTGTGCGAGCTGTCGTTCCATCCGCTCCCACCGTTCCATCGCCCGCGCCGTCGCCAGCTCCGGGGGGACGTCGACGGTGGCCTCGTCAGCGGCGGCGTCGATCGCCGCGACCCGGAAGTCTTCCTCGGCCCGACTGCCGAGGGCGGAGCCGACTTTCTCGCGGATGTCCGCCCGCAACTCCTCGAGCGTGTCGAACTCAGAAGCTTCAGAAGCGAAGTCGTCGTCGAGCTCGGGGAGGATTTTCTCCCGCACCTCTTTGACTTTGACTTTGAAGATGACGTCTTGTCCCGCGAGGTGCTCCGCCTGCTCGTACTCCTCGGGGAAAGTCACGTTCACCTCGCGCTCCTCGCCCCCCTTGGCGCCGACCAGTTGCTCCTCGAAGCCGGGGATGAACTGACCCGAGCCGAGCCCCAGCAGATAGTCCTCGGCTGCCCCGCCCTGGAAAGCGGAGCCGTCGAGGAAGCCCTCGAAGTCGATCAGCAGCGAGTCGCCCTCGGCCGCGGCGCGATCCACCTGCTCCAGCCGCGCGAAGCCCTCGCGGATCCGCTCGACCTCGGTGTCGACGATTTCGTCCGGGACCTCTTGCTCCTCCTTGCCGACCTCGAGACCTTTGTAGGTGCCGAGCTTCGCCGCCGGGCGCACCCCTACCTCGAACTTGAAGGTCAGCGGCTCGCCTTCGTCGTCGGGCGCGGAGACCATCTCGATGTCGGGGTCGCCGATCGGGCTCACATCGGCGTCGAGCAGGGCGCTTTCGTACCACTCCGGCAGCGCCTCGCGGATCGCCTCCTGCAGGACGGCTCCGAAGCCCAGTCGCTGGACGATCAGCGACGGCGGCGCCTTACCGGCGCGGAAGCCCGGCATCCGCATCTCCTTCGCCATCGCGCGGGCGGCGCGGGAGGTCGCTTTATCCACGTCGGCGGCGGGCACCTCGGCCTCCACCTCGACGCGCGAATTCGGCAGCTCTTTGAGGGTGGTCTTCATTACGGATGACCCTAGCGAGCGGATCGCATCAGCGACGTTGCGACAGCATCGTTCGCAGGGCCACACCGAAGTCGATCGCGAAGGCCAGGCCGCGCCCGATCGGCCCGGTCACCAGCCACGCGCGCAACCGCTCGCCGGGGTCACTCATTCGCGTATTCCAGCAGGGACTCGTCGACCAGCCACTCGACCGGGGCGTGGTCGTCGGTGTAGACCTCTCCGCCGGGCAACCGCGGCTCCAGCGCGGCGGCGGCCCGCCGCGCCTCCGGCCGCAGCGGCGCCGGCAACGCCTCCAGGTTCCCCTCCAGGCGCTCCGCGGAGAAAGCACCCTCCCCCGCGACCAGCAGCGTGTTGGTCTCCTCGATCGGGTAGCGCAGCACCCGCGGGAACGACGCCGCCATCGTCCGCCCCAGCACCCGCTCCAGCTCTTCTCCGCCCTCGGGGTGACCGACGTTGACGATCACCAGCCCTCCCGGCGCCAGCCGCTCCCGCGCCAGCTCGAAGAACTCGACGGTCGCCAGGTAGAAGGGGATGTAGGGCTGCCGGTAGGCGTCGACCATGATCACGTCGTAGCCGCCCTCGGAGCGCTCCAGCCACGGCCGCGCGTCCTCGGCAAAGGTCCGCATCCGCGGGTTGCGGAGGTCGAGGTAGCGGCGCCCCAGCTCGGTCAGCTCGGGGTCGATCTCGACCGCGTCGACCGCGGTCGCCGGGAAGAAGTGACCAAACGAGCGGGCGACGGTGCCGCCGGCATTGCCGAGGATCGCGATCCGGCGCGGCGGTTGGGGGTTCGCCGCCGCGTGCAACACGAGATGCCCGTCCCAGTAATCGCCGGTCAGGTACGAACCCGGCCTGTAGAGCGAGTGGACCGCCTGGCCCTCGTTCAGCTCCAGCACCCGGGTCCCGTCGTCGCGTTCGATCACCCGCGCGTACTGGTGCGTGGTCTCGTCCTCGTAGAGCACCCGGCCGTCGGCGTCCCCCTTGATCGTGCCGACCGGTACCGCCAGCAGGGCCAGCAGCGCAACCGGGACCACCAGCGCCCGTGCCCCGATCCCCACCGCCGCGACCAGGGCCAAGGCGAGGGCGAAGACGAAGAAGGTCCGCTGCGTGCCCAGCAGCGGGATCAGGATCAGGGCCGAGACCATCGTCCCGGTCAGCGAGCCGGCGGTCGAGATCGCGTAGAGGCGCCCGACGACTTCTCCGGACTTGTCCATCTCCCCCACCGCCAGCCGCACCGCCCAGGGACCGGCCGCGCCGAGCAGCGTCACCGGCACCGCGACCAGCACCAGCACCCCGAACAGGGAGCCGGCGAAGCCGCCGACCGAGACCGTCTCGAAGGCGTCGACGGAGAAGCCGAGGAAAGGGCGGGCCGCGAAGGGAACCACGGCGATCAGGGCCGAAGCGACCAGGACCACCAGGCAGAGACCACGCAGGTGCGGGTGCCGGTCGGCGTAGCGACCGCCGAACCAGTAGCCGATCGAGAGGGCGACGAGGACGACCCCGATCGTGTTCGCCCAGACGATGGTCGAGGAGCCGAAGTAGGGGGCCAGCAAGCGGGCGGCGGCGATCTCGACGCCGAGGCTGGAAGCGCCGACGACGAAGACCAGCGCCCCTAAGAGGCGGCGGTCAGGCCTGGTGGTCTCGGTCATCCCCGGCCCCGATCAGCTGCCGTTCCAGTCGCTCGCCCTGCCCCGCCGCGACCGCCCGCTGCGCTCGCTTCTCGTCGAGGTCGACGCCCCGCTCCAGCGCCAGGTCGAGCAGGCGCTGCTTCTCGATCCCTTCCCGCGCGACCTCGAAGAAGACCCAGGCCAGCAGGCCGAGGCCGAGGAAGGTGCCCTCGACCATCATCACCACCCCGGCGGTGCTCTGGTCGGCGAGCGGCGAGATGCCCCAGTAACGCTCCCCCTCCGCGTAGACGGGGTAGAGCACGCTTCCCGACCACATCAAGACGTTGCCGAGGATCGCCCCGGCGAAGCGGACCGCGATCACGTAGCCGACCTTCCAGGCGTTGGTGAACCAGGTCGGCTTCGGCAGCGGGCCGAATGCCGGCATCCACATCAGGCAGCCGAAGAAGATGAAGCACATGTGCTCCAGCGCGTGCATCGGCGCCCCGGCATAGGCGGCGTCGTAGAGGGCGGGGATGTGCCAGACGTAGAAATTGATCACCCAGAGCGGGAAGGCGACGAGCGGGTGGGCGAGGATCCGCAGCCGGTCGAAGATGCGGATCGCGAGGATCGGCTGCAGCAGCGGCCCGGTCAGGCCGAGAACCATCAGCAGCGTCGCGACGTCGCCCAGCAGCAGGTGCTCGACCATGTGGGCGATCACCAACTCCTCGCCGAGGTGGGCGATCGGCGAAGCCTGCGCGAGGACGATGATCAGCAGCCCGCTGGCGAAGCAGAGCTGGCGCCAGAGCGGCACCGGTCGCCCCTTCTGCGAGAGCGTCAAGGATCGCTTCGCGTAGAGGAACGCGACGATCGTCAGGGGCACCAGCTCCAGCGGGGAGAAAACCGCCTCCACGTGGGCGAACGGCAAGTTCATCGGATTCAGCGTAGCCCGCTGCTAGCTTGGCTCGCCCGTGAGCCCCCAGAACCACCGCTTCCCCCCGATTGGGAGCTACGGCTTCCTCTCCGACTGCCACACCGCCGCGCTCGTCTCCTTCAGCGGCAGCGTCGAGTGGCTCTGCTTCCCCCGCTTCGACTCCCCCAGCGCCTTCGCCGCCCTGCTCGACCGCGGGGCGGGCCACATGTCGCTGCGGCCGAAGGGGGTGATCGTCCCGATCAGCCGCCGCTACTCGCCCGGGACCCTGGTGATCGAGACGACCTGGGTGACCGACACGGGCTGGGTGGTGGTCAAGGACGCGCTGACGATCGCCGACTGGGTCCCCGCCGGCGGCGACAAGGCCCAGCAACAGGGCCGGCCCGAGACCGAACACGAGTCGGACCGCTCGCTGCTGCGGACGATCACCTGCATCGACGGGGAAGTGGAGATGGAGATGGAGTGCCTGCCCCGCTTCGGCTACGGCCTCGAAGAGGCGCGGTGGAGCGGCGGCGAGCTCGGCGAAGCGCTCGCCACCGCCGGCGACGGGACCGAGCTGCTGCTGACCAGCGACATGGAGCTCCAGCTCGACCGGGGGACGGCCCGCGGCCGGGTCACCCTGCGCGAAGACGAAACCGCGTTCTGCGCCCTGACCTGGGGAAACGAAGACCTCGGCGGTCCCCGCAGCGCCCCGGAGGCGATCGAGCGGATCGACTCGACCGAAGAGTTTTGGCGCGAATGGCTGCGCGACGGCAACTTCCCCGACCACCCCTGGCGGATCCACCTGCAGCGCTCGGCGCTCGTCCTCAAGGGCCTCACCTACACGCCGACCGGCGCGATCGTCGCCGCCGCCACCACCTCCCTGCCGGAGACGCCCGGGGGCGAACGCAACTGGGACTACCGCTTCAGCTGGATCCGCGACTCGACCTTCACCCTCTGGGCGCTGCACACGCTCGGATTCGACCAGGAGGCGCGCGATTTCATGCGCTTCATCGTCCACGTCTGCAAAGACCGTCCGGATCTCCAGATCATGTACGGGATCGGCCACGAGCGCGACCTGGAGGAGAAGGTCCTCGACCACCTCGATGGCTACGGCGGCGCGAAGCCGGTGCGGATCGGCAACGGCGCCTACGACCAGCGCCAGAACGACGTCTGGGGGTCGCTGCTCGACTCGATCTACCTCCACGAAAAGGCCCTCCGCGGGAGCGGGGCGCCGGCCGACCGCCAGCTGATCCGCTACCAGGTGGAAGCCGCGATCGCAGCCTGGCCGGAACCCGACCAGGGGATCTGGGAGTCGCGCGGAGAGCCGCAGCACTACGTCTCCTCGAAGCTGATGATCTGGGTCGCGGTCGACCGCGGCGCCCGCCTCGCCCGCACCCTGGGCTTTGACGAGGTCGCCGGCGAGTGGCGGGCGAAAGCGGATGAGTTCAAGGCCGAGGTCCTCGCCCGCGGCGTCCGCGACGGCGTCTTCCGCCAGCACTACGAGACCGACGCCCTCGATGCCTCGCTGTTGCTGATCCCCCTCTTCCGCTTCCTCCCACCCGATGACCCCCGGGTTCGCGACACCGTCAACGCGATCGCCGAGGACCTGAGCCAGAACGGCCTCGTCTGCCGGTACAAGGTCGAAGAGACCGACGACGGCCTCCAGGGCGAGGAGGGAACCTTCCTGATCTGCTCCTTCTGGCTCGTCTCAGCGCTCTCCGAGATCGGCGAGCGGCAACGGGCGCGCGAGCTCTGCGAACGCCTGCTCGAGGCGGCCGGCTGGCTCGATCTCTATGCCGAGGAGCTCGACGCCGAATCGGGCCAGCACCTGGGGAACTTCCCGCAGGCCTTCACCCACTTGGCGCTGATCAACGCCGTCTCCCACGTGATCGCCGACGAGCAGCGCGAAGACGGAGGGGTCACCGCCGTCTTCACCGAGATGGGCGGAGTGCGAGAGGACGGGTAAGCCGCCGTCGCGAGTTTCAGTCCGTAGACAAAAAGACTACAGACAAGAGGTTTCTCTTTCCCTTATATTGCCCGGCGGTCATGGCACCGATCGACTGCACGGACAACAACCTCCTCATCGCCCTCCGCCACCCGCTGCGGCGCAGAATCTTGCGCGAGATGGCGGACGGAAAGGTGATCAGCCCCCTGGAGCTGTCAAACGAGCTGCGGCAGCCGCTCAGCAACGTCAGCTACCACGTCCGGGTTCTGGCCGATCTTGCCGCTGTGACGCTGGTCGACACAAAGCCCACCCGCGGCTCGGTGCAGCACTTCTACCGCAGCGCCGTAACCGCAGCCTGGGCGCAACAAGTACTCGGATTGAGGGAAAGCGAAGGCGACGGTGCCGGGGAGAGTTCCAGTGGCGCCTCGACTTGAACTATGGGAGGGGCCCGATGAACGAAAGCAACAACAGCCGAACCACCTTGGTCGAAGACGAGAACTTCGAGTCAGCCGTATTGCGGCAGCTGCTCGATCTGCACCCGACGCGGCTGACGGTCGCGGAGCTGACTCGGGAACTGGGAGGCGATCACGGCGGCTTCGCCGAGAGCGATGCACTGGAGCGAGCGGTTCGCGACCTTGCCGCAGTAGGGCTCGTGCACCGAAGCGAGGAATTCGTGGCACCGACTCGGGCGGCGCTCCGGTTCAGCGAGCTTCTGGATCGGTAACCACCCAGCGAAAGGGGGTCCGCAGTCGCGCCTGTAGCTCATCGGCGGCTGCGGCCAACCCTTTGCCTTCCTCACCGCCGGCCCCAACCAGGATCACCTCGGAAGCGGGAAAGCTCCCAAGCTGATCTTCGACCGCCTGCACGACGTCCTCGTCCCCCACCCGCGCCTCTGCCTCGATTCCTGCCGCCGCAAGCGAGGCGACGCTGATCACCAGTCGCTGCTGCGCGCCCTGCCGCGCCGGTTCGACGTCCGAAGCCCATCGGTCGAGAAAGCCGATTCGAGCGGGCGCCAGAACCATCACCCGCGTCTCCGCGTCGTCGCCGATCGCGCCGGCGACCTGGCTGACGGCTGACGGGTCCTCGAGCGGATCGGCGACGACCACCAGAACACGCCACGCGCTCGCGTCGGCAACCGCCGGCGCGATCGGCTCGCGCGGGCGTTGCCGCACCGCAATGGCCACGATCGCCACCGCGACAAGCGCTCCCACCGCGACCCCTATGGCCGGCCCCGCGGAGATAAATGCGATCGCGATCGGGACGGTGATCGCGGCGACGATGAGAGGCAACTTCCATGAGCTCATCCCCCAAGCCTCTCAAGCCATGACCACCGTCCCGGGAAAAGGTGGATCCGACTCAGGTGGTCTTGGTGATCATCTCCATCGGCGCAGTACGCCCGCTCATCTCGATCTTCATGACCCACCTCCTTCCCTCTCCCTTGAATGCCGTCTCAGCCGCTTCGCGCTTACCGCTCAAAAGCGACTGATCATCTTTTACTCGAATTGATTCCAGCAATCAAGGTGAGGGCAGCAAACCTCGTCAATAATCGGAAAAAGCGGAAGCGTTGTGAAAATCCTGATCGACAAGCTGTAAAGTCTTTGTATCGGCCATTACCCCTGCATCCGACCTAAGGAATAAAAGGCCTTGCCGAGAACTAAAAACAAGAAGGACGGCGTTGAACAGATCGTCGCCAAAGCATTCGCCCATCCCCTGCGAGTGCAGATCCTGACCATTCTGAATGAAAAGGTCGCGAGCCCGAACATGCTGGCTCAGGCCCTTGATCAGAGCCTCAACCTCGTCGCCTACCACGTGCGGGTGCTCGAGAAATACGATTGCATCGAACTGGTCGATACGAAGCAGCGACGCGGGGCGACCGAGCACTTCTACCGGGCTACTCGGCGTCAATTCCTGACCGATACCGAATGGTCGAGCCTGCCCGAAAGCCTTCGCCCTGGCCTGTCCGGGGCGGCGCTGAAGTCCGCCTTCGACGACGTCGAGGAGGCTCTCGACAAGGAGACCTTCGACGAGATCGAGGACCGTCACCTGAGTCGGACGCTGATGGCGGTCGACAAAAAGGGGTGGGAGGACACCGCCCAGCTGCTGACGGAGACCCTCGACCGGCTGATCGAGATCCAGGCCGAAGCCAACGATCGCCTCACCAAGAGCGACGAGGAGGTCCTGCCGTCCCGAGTCATCATGCTCCACTTCAAGTCGCCATCTCCGGCGAAGGGCGCCCCCAAGGGTGCGTCCAAGCCCACCGCTTCTTAAGCGCTTCAAACCCCGAGGCCGGCGCCCCTTCTTGCTGAGAGGCGTCGGTCTCGGCTCTTTTCACGACCTCGAAAAAGGCCGTGTCCGTCAAGCGCTATCGTTGCCCCGACGGTGAAATTACCGTCGCGCTGCACGGCCTCGGACTGACGCTCTCAGGGCAGCGACGTTGGTTAAGTATCGCCGCCTATAGATCGATGCCGTGAACAGCGACCAGACGCCAAGCGTAGATCCGTCAACTCCGGGCCCGGGAGAGGGGCTCGCCAGCGAGCGCGTGCTGTGGGCGCGCTTCGTCAAAGACCGGGATCCGGCGATCCGCGAGGAGCTGGTCCGGCGCTATCTGCCGTTCGCCAAAAACCTGGCGCTTCGCTATCGCGGCGCCAGTGAGTCCTTCGACGACCTCCTCCAGGTCGCGAGCCTTGGCCTCGTCAACGCGATCGATCGTTTCGATCCCGATCGCGGCGCCCCCTTCACCGCCTTCGCCTCGCCGACGATCCTCGGCGAGCTGAAGCGGCATTTCCGCGACCGGGTCTGGACGGTGCGGGTGCCGCGCGGCCTGCACGACCGCATGGCCGAGGTCGAGAAGGCGATTTCAGAGTTGACGGTGTCGCTACAGCGCTCTCCATCGGTAAGTGAGATCGCCGAGCGGCTGGAGTGCGACCCCACCGATGTCCTCGAGGTACTGGAGGCAAACCACAACCGCCGGCCGCTTTCTCTCGATCGCCCCGTTGGCGGCGAGGACTCAGAAGAATCCCCGGCCTCGGAGTGGGTTGGCGACGAAGACGCCGGCTACGAGCTGGTCGAGGACAAACTGGCATTGGAGGGGGCCCTCCCCCACCTCGACGAGCGTGAGCGACTCGTCCTCCAACTTCGCTTCGTCGAGGACCTGACGCAGTCCCAGATCGCCGAGCGAATCGGCCACTCCCAGATGCACGTCTCAAGAATCCTCCGCCGCACCCTGGAGCGCATTCGCGCCGAGGTAGCGGAGCAAAGCGCCGCCGCCTCCCCTGAGACCGAGTAGAGCCGGGTTTGCCGTTAGGGAGGGGGCGGGACACCCCCTCCAGACACCACTCGCTATGGCTCGTGGTTGAGTGTCTGGAGGAGG
>DATIMV010000058.1:0-12663 GCA_035474955.1 Solirubrobacterales bacterium | reverse complement strand
GACGCCGCCGATGATCACGAAGGCCTGGATCGCGAAGACCGCGGTGAGGCCGGTGGCCAGGAGCTTGGAGAAGCCGTCGTTGGCGAGCAGTGCGACCTTGAAGCCGCGGGCGGTGATCAGCAGGTAGGTGGCGATCAGCCCGCAGGCGCCGAAGAGGCCGAGCTCGTTGACGATCAGGGAGTAGATCGTGTCGGTCTGGGCCGCCGGCAGGAGCGCCGAGTTGGGGTGCCCGGGGATCGAGATCAATCCCTGGCCGAAGCCTTTGCCGAAGAGCCCGCCGTCGGCCTGGGCGAAGATCGATTGGAGGATCTGGTAGCCGCTGCCCTGCGGGTGGGCGTAGGGGTCTAGCCAGATCTCGATGCGGTCGTGGACGTGGGGCACGGTCGAGGCGAAGAACCAGGCGCCGAGCACGAACATCGCCATCCCGATCACCACGAAGGAGAAGCGGCCGGTGGCGACGTAGAGCAGCGCCAGGAAGGCGGCGAAGAACATCAGCGAGCTGCCGAGGTCGCGGATGAAGACGAGCATGAACATCGAAGCGCCCCAGACGACCAGCAGCGGTCCGAAGTGCTTCAGCGGCGGCAGCGTCACCCCGAGCACGCGGCGGGCGCCGACGATCAGCACCTCGCGGTGCTCGCGCAGGTAGCTGGCGAGGAAGACGACGATCGCGAGCTTGGTGAACTCGGCCGGTTGGAAGGCGATCGGCCCGATCTTCACCCCGAGGTAGGCGCCGTTGACCTGCTGTCCGATCCCCGGCACCCGCGGCGCCAGGAGGAGGAGGAGGCCGGCGATCGCGATCGTGTAGCGGTAGCGCTCGAGCAGGTCGTAGTCGCGCAGGAAGTGGATCGTCAGCGCGAAGAGGACCAGCCCGAGCACGAACCAGTTGGCCTGGTCGCGAGCCAGGGTCTCGTCGATCCGGTAGATCATCACCAGCCCGAAAGCGGTCAGCGTGGCGACGAGCGGGAAGAGGTAGGGGTCGGCGTTGGGGAGGCGGAGGCGCAGGTAGACGTGGGTGGCGAGGCAGAGCGCCAGGAAGTAGCCGCCGTAGATGAGGCTGAGGTCGCCGAGTTGTTCGCTCTCCTGAGCGAAGACCCCGGCGAACCCCGCGGTGAGCAGGATCGCGACGGGAACCAGGGCGAGCAGCTCCCGGTTCCTGGCCGAGGTCAACGAAGGCCCTCGGTCTTTTCGATGTCTTCGATCAGGGAGACGGCGTCCTCGCGCGAGCGCAGCTCGTGGCCGGTGACGGCGTCCCGGCGGCGGGGCGGCAGCGCCTCGGTCTGGACCGGGATCGAGTAGCGCTCGGAGTAGAGCTCGATCCCGAACGGCAGCTCGTAGGGGGCGCCGCGGTAGAGGGCGACGCGGCCCGCGTCGTCGCTGCCGAGGAACCAGATCTGGCGATTGCCGTACCAGGCGCCGAAGGCGACCGCGGCCACCACCAGGAGGACGACGAGGAGCTTGGCGGCCGTGCGCAGGAACCGTCCCCGCGGCCGCGCCCCGGCCTCCTCGCGCCGCTTGCGCGCGGCCTCGCCGGCGGCGCGACGGCGGACCTCGGTCGCGGTCAGGCCGGCCTCCTCGGCGCTCGACCCGATCAGCGTCGCCCCCTCCTCGGGACCGGCGCTCGGGTTGCCCGCGGCGGGCGCGGCGGTGTCCTCGAGGCGGAAGGCGACGACGGTGATGTTGTCGCGGCCGCCGGCCCGGTTCGCTTCGTCGACCAGCGCCCGCACCGCCGAGCTCAGCGAGGTCGCGCGGGAGACGATGCGGGCAATGTCGTCGTCGTCGAGCATCGTCGTCAGCCCGTCGGAGCAGATCAGGAAGACGTCGCCGTCCTGCGCCGGTACGGTCTGCAGGTCGACCTGGACCTCGGGTTCGGGACCGAGGGCGCGGGTGATGATCGAGCGCTGCGGGTGGTCCTCGGCCTGGGCGTCGGTGAGCTGGCCCTTGCGGCGCATCTCCTCGACCAGCGAGTGATCGCGGGTCAGCTGCTCGAACTTGCCGCCGCGGAAGCGGTAGGCGCGACTGTCGCCGACGTGGCCGATCGCGACCTCCTCGGCCTCGAGGTCGACGATCGCGGCGGTGGTCGTCGTCCCCATCCCGGCCAGGTTCGGGTCCTTGCGGGCAAGCTCGTGGATCGTCCGGTTCGCCGCCTCGATCGTCTCCTCGAGGACGCGCAGCGGTGGCGCGGCGGGAAGGTCGTGCTCAAACGATTCGACCGCCGCTTTCGAGGCGACCTCGCCGGCCTGCGCTCCGCCCATCCCATCGGCGACGACGAACAGCGGCGCCTTGGTGAAGAGCGAGTCCTCGTTGGCGTTGCGCTGGCGCCCGGTGTCGGTGCGAACGGCTTCCTCGGCGATCCGCAGAGCCACCTAGCTCACCTCGAATCGAAAGATCGTGTCGCCGATCTGGATCGTGTCGCGGTCGATCAGCTCTGCCTCCCCCTGCAGGGTGGCGCCGTTGAGCAGGGTGCCGTTGGTCGAGTTCATGTCCTCGACGAAGAAACGCGCCTCACGCGAAAAGACGCGGGCGTGGATGCTGGAGGCGTAGCGGTCGTCGATCCGCACGTCCGCCTCCTTCGAGCGGCCGATCGAGAGGCCGCCGATCAGGTCGAAGCGCTGCTCGCTTTCGAGGCCGCCGCCGCGCTCGGCGATCAGCCACCCATCCGGGCCCCGGGGGGCCTCGGCGAAGGCCGGGGCGGCGTGGAACCCGGTCGCGTCGGGGGCCGGGGAGAGCGTTCGCCGCAGGTCCTTGAGGGCGCTGCGCGCGATCACGAGCACGAACAGGTAGAGGACGGCGAGGAAGCCGAACTTGAGGGCTACTGAGATGGGGTCGTAGTCCACGCCTTGCGCACCTTAATGAGGGCGGCAGCCGCCGCTACTGCTCGATGTCGAAGCTGAAGGTGGTCGTGCCTACGGTGACCTGGTCACCGGGGCTGAGCCGGGTGGAGGGGACGCGGCGGCCGTTGACCTTGATCCCGTTGGTGGAACCGAGGTCGACGATCTGCCAGTCGCCGTTCTCAGCCCGCCGCAACTCGGCGTGACGGCGGGAGACATTGGGGTCGGAGAGAACGCACTCGACCGACTTCGAGCGCCCGATCGTCGCCCGCGGTCCGTCGAGGACGTAGCGGCGGTCGCCGAGCGAGATCACGGCGCGGGTGGAGACCAGCGCCCCCACCGCCTGCTCGGGGCGCTTCGGCCGGTTGCGGTCGCGCTCCCGCACCGCCGAGTAGACCATCGTGTGCCCCTCTTCGCCCTGTTCGGGCGCCTGCCCCTCGTTCGCCGGCGGCTTCACCAGCCGCGCCTGGATCCCGAACTCGCCCAGCCGCAGTCGCTCGTCGGTTTTGAACTCGACGGCGGGGCGGGTCAGCAGGTCGTAGCCGCGTCGCCGCGCGTGCTCGAGCAGGTAGCCGGAGAGCTCTTGCTCGAGCGAGCGCTCGTAGCCTTCGAGCTTGCCCCGGTCCTGCCGCGAGAGGAAGACCGCGTACTCGTTGGGGACGTAGACGCGCTGGACCGAGGCGGTCTTGTGGGCGTCCATTTCCTTGGCCAGCTTGCGGGCCAGTTCGACCGGCTGCACCTCGGAGCTGAAGGCACGGCTGAACACCCCCTCGACGAGGCCTTCGATCCGCGACTCGAGACTCCTTAGAACGCCGATGGGGAAATCCTACGGAAGGCCGGCCTACGGCAGTGCCGCACCGTTGAGGGCCAAGAAGCCTCCCACCGCTACGGCGGCCGCGAGGGCGCCGACCCGCGTGGCGATCCCGCGGCTGTAGGCGGCCAGGTGATCGGAGAGCTCGTCGAGCGAGTCCTCGATCCCGCCCCCCAGTTCCTCCAGCGAAGGGCGATGGTTGGGGCGAGGCGAGAGGCAGGCGTCGATCGTGTCGGCCAGCTCGCGCGGCAGGTCGGGGCGCAAGCGCCGCAGCGGCCGGGCGCGGCCGCCGATCGCCCGGGCGGTGGCGGCCGGGGAGGTGCGGCGGTGCGGGTTCTCACCGCTCCAGCACTCGTACAGGGTCAGCGCCAGAGAGTAGACGTCGGCCTCGGGCCCGGCCGGCCTTCCCTCCGCCTGCTCGGGGGACATGTAGGCGAGGGTGCCGAGGACGTCGCCGGCGGCGGTCAGGGGAGCGTCCTCGGCGATGTGGGCGACGCCGAAGTCCATCAGCTTGGCCCGCGGTTCGCCGCCGTCGATCACCTGCACGTTCTGCGGCTTGATGTCGCGGTGGACGACGCCGCGCGAGTGGGCGTGGTCGAGCGCCTCGCAGAGGTCGGCGCCGATCTCGCCGATCTCGCGGTCGGAGAGCTCGTCGGCGGCGGCGAGGCGGGCCAGGGTCGAGCCTTCGACCAGCTCGGTGACGAGCAGGGCGTTGCCGTCCTCCTCCCCCATCTCGTAGAGGGTGACGATGCCCGGGTGGTTGAGGCGGGCGGCGGCCTGCGCCTCGCGAAGGACGCGGCGGCCCGCCTCCCCCCGCTGCTCGATCGCCTTGACCGCGACGGGTCGCTCGAGGCGCCCGTCCCACGCCTCGTAGACGACGCCGAACCCTCCGCTGCCGATGCGGCGCTCGATCAAGAAGCGGTTGAGCACGAGGGAGCCGACCATCCATGCTTCAACTTCGCTGTCCAACAGAGCTCTCCTGCGCCCACGAGAGTTGGGAAAAAGACACCGTTTGCGGCGGCTCTTGGCGCTCCAGCGGCCTCAGAGGTCATACTTCCGCCTCCGTGGAGGACTTCGCCTCACGACGCCCCCCCCGGCGCGAGCGGCCCCAACGCAGGCCAGAGCGGCAGCAGATCATGCTGCGGCGCGCGCTTGCCCTCGGCGGCGGCCTGATCCTGCTGATCCTGCTCGTGCTCGGCGTCAAGGGTTGCCTCGACGCCCGCGCCAACCGCGAGCTCAGCGACTACGCCCGCGACGTCGCCCAGATCGTCGAAGAGACCCAGCAGACGAGCAAATCCTTCTTCGGCAAGCTCGAGGACCCAGGCAACCTCTCGGTCACCGACTTCACCGACCAGGTCAACGCCGACCGCAGCGCGCTGGAAACCTACGCGACGCGGATCGACGACCTCAGCACTCCCGGCGACATGAGCCACGCCCAGTCGAACCTCGAGCTCGCCTACCAGCTGCGTGCCAAAGCGATGGAGGAAATCGCCAACAAGATGCCCACCGCTCTCGGCGATGCGGGGGCGGAGAAAGCGATGGCCGGGATCGCGAAGCAGATGCAGAAGCTGCTCGCCGCCGACGTCATCTACGAACAGGTGGTACGGCCGGAAGTCGACGGGGTCCTCGCCGCGAACGGGATCTCCGACTCGGACCTGCCGAAAAGCACCTTCCTCGCGGACGAAAAATGGCTCGAAGAGAGCGCGGTCAGCGATGCCCTCGGCGGCATCAGCGGTGCCACCGGGGCGGCCACGCCGGGTGTGCACGGCACCGAACTCGGCGGCGTCAGCGTCAACGGCTCCGAACTGATCGAAGGAGCTCCCGTCTCGGTCTCCGGCGAAGAAGGCGTCGAAGTCGAAGTCTCCGTCGTCAACCAGGGCGAATCGGCGGAGAGCGCCGTCACCGTCTCGGTGACGGCGGAAGGGAACACGATCGAGGGCGAGATCAACGAAATCGAAGTCGGCGAAACCGGGACCGTTTCGATCCCCCTGACGCCGGCGCCGAGCGGCGAAGTCACGCTCGAAGTCGAAGTCGAGCCGGTGGCGGGCGAGAACATCACCGAAAACAACGAAGCTAGCTACACCGTCCTGATCGAATAGCGGGGGTGGTGAGGGGTCCGGGGGTGACTCCTACCGGACCCGCTCGCTTCGCTCGCTCTAAGTGTCCGTACGGAGCCACCCCCGGACCCCGCAAGCCGCGGTATTGACTCGCTCGACGCTGAGTCGAAGGAAGCTCTGGTTTGATCTCTGGATGAAGATCGCTTATCTGGGGCCGGCGGGGACGTTCACTGAGGATGCGCTGGGTGAGGCGATCCCTGGTGGGGGCTATGAGGCGCTGCGGACGGCGACGATTCCCGATGCGATCCTCGCGGTCGAGCGGGGCGAGGCGGACCGGGCGCTGGTTCCGATCGAGAACTCGCTCGAGGGCTCGGTCCGGCCGACCCTGGACACCCTGGCCTTCGAGGTGAGCGGGGTGACGATCGTCGGCGAGCACGACTACCGGGTCCGGGTGCACGTGATCGCGCGCGAGGGGGTGCGGGTCGAGGACGTCGAGGCGGTGCTCTCGCACCCGCAGCCGCTGGCGCAGTGCCAGCGCTTCCTCCGCGAGCGGTTCGGCGAGGTCGAACTGCGCAGCGTCAGCAGCACCGCGGCGGCGGTGCGGATGGTCAGCGAGTCGGCCCGCCCCTGGGCGGCGCTGGGGGCGCGGGCAGCGGCTGCGCTCTACGACTGCGAGCTGCTGCTGGAAGGGGTCGAGGACTCCGACGACAACGTCACCCGCTTCGTCTGGATCGCGCCGGCGGGAACGGAGGCGGAGGGCGACGGGCCGTGGAAGACCTCGCTCGTCTTCTCCGAGCTCGGGGCCGACCACCCAGGCGCCTTGGTCGATGCCCTGAGCGAGTTCTCCAGCCGCGGCATCAACCTGACGCGGATCGAGTCGCGGCCGCTGCGGCAGGGGTTGGGCCGCTACATGTTCTTCTGCGACCTCGAGGGGAAGGCGGCGGATCCGGTCGTCGCCGAGGCGATTACGGCGCTGCGAAGCAAGGCCGAATCGGTCCGGATTCTCGGCTCCTATTCCGTCGGGTAGGACCGAGTGCCTACAATTCTGTGCCAGCAATGGCCAGGGTCCTGGTACTCAACGCGACGTATGAGCCGATCAACGTCTGCACGTTGAGAAGGGCCGCTGTCCTGCTTCTCAAGGAAAAGGCCGAACTGCTGGAGCAGCGAGACGGCGCCGCCCTCCACTCCGAGCACATGACGATGGAGCGGCCCGACGTGATCCGGCTCGTCAATTACGTGCGGATCCCCCGCGAGGCGCACCGCCGCAAGATCACCCGCCGCGCCGTCCTCGCCCGCGACTCCTGGACCTGCCAGTACTGCGGCTCGACCAAATCCGGGCTCACCGTCGACCACGTCATCCCCCGCTCCCGCGGCGGGCTCTCGGTCTGGGAGAACATCGTCGCCGCCTGCCCGCCCTGCAACCGCCGCAAGGGCAACCGCCTCCCGCGCGAGATCGAGATGCACCCCGCGACGACCCCGAAGGCCCCACCCCCCACCGTCTTCATCCAGGTCGCCAGCCCGAAGATCCCGCCGGCCTGGCAGCAGTACCTACCGGCAGCGGCTTGAGGCGGATTCGCCCTACATGAGGGTTCCTGAGTACGCGGGTAGACTTCGTGCGATGACTGCTCGGGCTGGCGGGGGCCGGCGAGCACTTGCGGGGGCTTCCGTCGCGGTGCTTTTCATCTTCACGATGCTTGCCTTGGGCGGCGGGACCGCGGCCGCAGGCGGCCGCTGGCTGGAGCCGGTTTCGGCTCGCGAGGCCGGGGGGTTCTGGACCCCGGCGCGTACGCGGGCGGCGAAGCCGCTCGAGCTCGTGCCGCCTCGCTTCGGCCCTCGTGCCGCCTCGGCACCGGTCGACGAGCCGGTCTTCGGCTCGAACTTCGAGCTGGTCGCCGATCCCACCGAGCCGCAGTTCCGCATCCACGGCGCGTTCTTCGTCGCGGGGTTCTTCGGCACCGGGCTCTGCTCCGGAACCTCCGTCAAGGCCCCCAACGAGAGCGTCGTCATCACCGCGGCCCACTGCCTGGACGGCATCGGCAGGCGCAGCCGATCCGTGTTCATTCCCGCCTACCGCTACGGGCAGCGACCCTTCGGGGTCTTCCCCGTCCGCTGGGTCGACACGACGAATCAGTGGCGGGGGATCTTCGAGAGCGCGAACTTCGACGTCGGTGCGTTCGTCGTGGGACGAAACCACCGGGGCGAAACGCTCTTCGACGCGGTCGGCGGCGCCGAGATCGCCTGGAACCTGAAAGCGAAGCAGACCTTCGACGTGCACGGCTATCCCGGCGAAGAGCCCTTCGACGGGGAAACGCAGCGGCTTTGCCGGGAAGTTCCCTTCCTCGGTCACGACCCCACCTCGTTCGCCTTCCCGGGACCGCTCAACCTCGCCAACGACTGCGACGTCACCGGGGGCGCCAGCGGGGGCGGGTGGATGATCCGCGGCGGGACGACGCTGAACAGCGTCACCAGCTACGGCTACTTCGACATCGAGAGCCCGGTCTTCGGCCCCTACTTCGGCAAGGAAGCGGCGCGCCTCTACCAGCGGGCGGCGCGGGTCGGATGAGTCGGCGCTTTGCGATTCTCGCCCTGACGCTTGTAGCGCTCGCGGCTCCGTCTCCCGCCGCAGCGTCGGAGGGCTCTGCCCAGCTGCCCGGCGGTCGCCTGCTGAGCCACCTCGAGGACAACGTTCCGCCATCCAAGACCTTCCGCTCGGGGCTCAGGCTCGAGGCGGACGGAGGCTACGACGTCGAAGTGATGACCACCGGCGGCGGCGTCTTCCTCATCGTCGACAAGGGCAAGTTCGGCAAGCGGTACGTCGGGACCGCGTACCTGGCACGAGGCGTCGCCACCCCCGAGCGCCTGCAGGCGACCTTCGGCAAGCTCGGCGAAGTCTCAATGCGCTTCCGCGAGTCGCGCAACAGGACCTGGGTCGGCAAACGCCGCAGCTGCCGCGGGGCGCAACGGTTCGTCAAGCGCCGCGGCGTCTTCGTAGGCAAGCTCCGCTTCAAGGGCGAAGGCGGCTACATCTCGCTCAACACCCACCGGGCGAAGGGGTCGGTGGTGACGGTGGCGCAGAAGTGCCTGCGGCAGCGGCGACCCGGGCCCCCTCTCGCACAGCAGAGCTCTCACCAGCCGGCGTTCCTCGCGACGGCTCGCAGCGGCGTCGAGTTCACCGGCTTCCTGGCTCTGGGTGGAAGGAAGACGACGTTCCTCGCCGCCCACGAAGAAACCCGCGGCAAGCTGGCGATCATGAGGGTCGCCGTCCTCCGCAACAAAAGCGAGCCCCTGCGGGCCAACGAAACCCTTACCCGGGCAAGCATCTCCCCGCCGGCCCCCTTCCACGGCACCGGCCGCTACCGGGCCGCCCCCGACGGCACCGCCACCTGGTCGGGCAGCCTCAGCGTCAACTTCCCCGGCACCCCCCGCTTCCCCCTCACGGGCCCGGACTTCGAGCCGCTGATCGAAGTCCCGCTCTTCCAGGAGTAGGGGACGAACCCCTAAGCGCTACTCACCCGCGCCGTCTGGCGAGGCCTCGGCCAGCTCGCCCTGACCGTTGCTCTCAGCGGCGGCTGCGGGGTCCTCGGCTTCTTCGGACTCGACCACGAGGGCGACGGCGCTGACGCGGTCGTCGTCCTTGATGTTCATCACCTTGACGCCCTGGGTGGCGCGGCCCATCTGCGAGATGCCGCTGACCGAGGTGCGCTGGACCATCCCGTTCTGGGAGATGAAGAGGAGGTCCTGGTGCTCGGCGACGATCAGGGCACCGGTGAGGCCGCCCTTCTTCTCCGTCAGCTTCACGGTGAGGACGCCTTTCGTGCCGCGGCCCTTGACGGGGTACTCGGAGACCGGCGTGCGCTTGCCGTAGCCGTTCTCGGTGACGACGAACAGTTCGGTGTCGTTGCGGGCGACGTCCATCGCCAGCACCCGGTTGTCCTTGCCGGCGACGTTCTGGCCTTTGACGCCGCTGGTGTCGCGGCCCATCTCCCGCACATGCGCCTCGGAGAAACGGGAGGCGTGGCCGGAGTGGGAGACCATGAGGATGTCGTCTTCGCCCGAAGTCAGCCGCACCTGGACCAGCTCGTCGCCGTCCTTGACCTTGATCGCGATGATCCCGTCGGCGCGGATCGGCGTGTTGTAAGCGAGAAACTTCGTTTTCTTGATCAGGCCCTGGGCGGTGGCGAAGGCCAGGTACTTGTTCTCTTTGAAGTCACGGGTCGGAATCACCGCCATCACCCGCTCGCCTTCGCGCAGCGGCAGCAGGTTGTTCAGCGAGCTGCCTTTGGCGGTGCGCTGGCCCTCCGGCAGCTCGTAGACCTTGAGCCGGTAGACCTTGCCCCTGTTGGTGAAGAAGAGCAGGAAGTCGTGGGTAGAGCAGATGTGGAGGTGGGCGATGTAGTCGTCCTCTTTCAGGTTCATCCCCATCACGCCGACGCCGCCGCGCCGCTGCTGGCGGTAGGTCGCCAGCGGCAGCCGCTTGACGTAGCCGGAGGCGGTCAGCGAGATCACCATCTGCTGGTCGGCGATCATGTCCTCGATGCCGACGTCGCCCTCGAAGTGGGCGAGTTCGGTACGGCGCTCGTCGCCGTAGGCCTCGACGATTTCCGCCAGCTCGTCCTTGACCAGGCCCATCACCCGGGCTTCGTCGCCGAGGATGGCGCGCAGCTCACCGATCCGCTCCATCAAGTCGGCGTGCTCGGCGCGGACTTTGTCGGCCTCGAGCGCGGTCAGGCGCTGCAGGCGCATGTCGAGGATCGCCTGGGCCTGCTCGCGCGAAAGCTCGAACTGCTCCATCAGCCCGTCGCGCGCGGCGTCGGGGTCGGTCGAAGCGCGGATCAATTTGATCACCGCGTCGAGGTTGTCCAGCGCAACCAGCAGCCCCTCGAGGATGTGGGCGCGGGCCTCGGCCCGTCGCAGTTCGAACTGGGTGCGGCGGGTGACGACCTCGCGCTGGTGATCGACGTAGTGCTCGATCAGCTCCAGCAAGCTCAGGGTCCGCGGCACGCCGTCGACCAGGGCCACCATGTTGGCGCCGAAGGTCGACTGCATCGCCGTTTTTTTGTAGAGGTTGTTGAGCACGACCTTGGCCGGCGGCCCGCCGCGTTTGAGCTCGATCACCAGGCGCATCCCGGAGCGTTCGTCGCTCTCGTCGCGCAGGTCGGAGATGCCCTCGAGTTTTTTGTCGCGGGCGAGGTCGGCGATCTTGGTGATCAAGCCGCCTTCGCCCCCCTTCTTGACCATGAACGGGAGCTCGGTGACGACGATCGCCTCCTTGCCCCCCTTCAGCGGCTCGACGTGGGCGCGGGCGCGGACCCTGATGCTGCCGCGGCCGGAGGCATAGGCGTCGCGGATCCCCTCGCGGCTCATCAGCCCACCGCCGGGGAAGTCCGGGCCCTTGATGTGCTCCATCAGGCCGGCGACGCTGATGTCGGGGTTGTCGATGTAGGCGATCGTGGCGTCGATCGTCTCGCGCAGGTTGTGGGGCGGGATGTTCGTCGCCATGCCGACCGCGATGCCCGACGAGCCGTTGACCAGCAGGTTCGGGATCCGCGACGGGAGCACGACCGGCTCCTGCTTGCGCCCGTCGTAGTTCGGCACGAAGTCGACGGTGTCCATGTCGAGGTCGCGCAGCATCTCCTGCGCCAGGCGCGTGAGCCGCGCCTCCGTGTACCGCATGGCCGCGGCCGGGTCGTCGTCGATCGAGCCGAAGTTGCCCTGGCCGTCGACGAGCGGGTAGCGCATCGAGAAGTCCTGCGCGAGGCGCACGAGCGCGTCGTAGATGGCCGAGTCGCCGTGCGGGTGGTAGTTGCCCATCACCTCGCCGACGATGCGGGCGCACTTGGCGAACGGCCGGGTCGGGCCGAGGCCCATGTCGGACATGCCGTACAGCACGCGCCGGTGGACCGGCTTGAGCCCGTCGCGGACGTCAGGCAGCGCGCGCCCGACGATGACGGACATGGCGTAGTCCAGGTACGCCGAGCGCATCTCGTCCTCGAGGGCGCGCGGCTCGATGTTGCCGCCGCCGATGATCTCGGTCCCCGCCATCACGCCACCTCCTTCCTACTGTCGCTCGCCAGGCATCAGACGTCGATCTGCGCGGCGAGCGCGTTGTCCTCGATGAACTGCCGGCGGAACTCCACGACGTCGCCCATGAGCATCGAGAAGATGCGGTCGGCGGCCGCGGCGTCCTCCATCGTCACGCGCGCCAGCGTGCGGCTCGCCGGGTCCATCGTCGTCTCGCGCAGCTGCTCGGCGTTCATCTCGCCGAGGCCCTTGAAGCGGTTGAGCCGCACGCCGCGCTGGGCGACCGTCATGACCGCGCCGCGCAGCGCCTCGAAGGACGGCGCGTCCTCCGCCTTGGCGTCGCCCAGCGCCACGCGGAAGGGCGGCGTGCCGGCCAGCTCGACGAGCTGGCGGTGCACCCTCGCGAAGTTGCGGTACTCGGCCGACTCGAACAGCTCGGGCTTGAGCCGGTGCGTCTGGGCCAAGCCCGTCCGCTGCTCGACCGCTCGGACCACGAGGAGGTCGTCGGCGCGCTCGAGGAGCTGCGTGGAGAAGACGTCGTCGTCGACGCCGCGCTCGATGTGGGCGGCGGCACCGGCGGCGTCCTCGACGTCCTGGTCGAGGATCGAGGACTCCTCCAGGAAGGCGACGGTGCGGTGCCCGTGCTCGGCGCGCAGGGCGCTCGCCCACCCCTCGTACTGCTTGCGCATGCGCGTGTACTTCTGCCAGCGCGCCTCCGTGAGGCGGAACTGCCGGGCGAAGCGGTCGAAGATCTCGAAGCGCTCGAACTTGTCAGAGAGCAGCACCTCCTCGAGCTCGGACTCCTTCTCGATGTAGCGCTCGTTGCGGCCTGCTTGAGCTTGTAGAGCGGCGGCTTGGCGATGTAGACGTAGCCGGCCTCGATCAGGTCCTTCATCTCGCGGAACAGCAGCGTGAGGATCAGCGTGCGGATGTGCGCGCCGTCCAC
>DATIMV010000057.1:0-35251 GCA_035474955.1 Solirubrobacterales bacterium | reverse complement strand
CGCGGGCGCGTCCTCGCCGTCGCCGAGCGCGCCACCCGCGCGACCGCCCCGGGCGCCCTCGTCGCCGTGCTCGACCACCCGGCCGGGTCCGCCGCGGCCGGCACCGGCATGGTCGTCCTGCTCGTCCCCGCCGACGGGCAGGAGGCGATCCGCCGGACCGCGGCCGTCGTCGCCCGCGAGCTGCAGTCCGCGCTCGGCGGCTTCACCTTCGCGGTCGGGCACTCGCGCCCGGCGGGCGACCCCGCCGACCTCTACCGCGCCGGCCAGGAGGCGCTGCTGGCCGCGAACGTCGCCGAAGCGGTCCCCGCCGGGAGCGACGAGGACCACGGCGCCGTGCTCGCCTTCGAGGACACCGGCGCCTACCGGCTCCTGCTGCCCGCGATGAGCGAGGACCCCGGCGAGCTGCACCGCTTCTACGAGGAGACGATCGCGCCGCTCGTCGCCTACGACGAGCAGTACGAGACGGACCTCGTGGCGACGCTCGAGACGTTCCTCGACTGCGACGGCAACGTCGCGAACACCGCCGGCCGGCTCTTCACCCACCGCCACACGATCCGCTACCGCCTCGAGCGCGTCCGCGAGCTCTGCGGCCACGACGTCAGCGCCACCGAGGGCCGCGAGAAGCTCGGGTTGGGCCTGAAGGCGATGCGGGTGCTGGGCATTGCCTCGCCCCGTGGCCCGGCCTCGGAGCCGGGGGCGAAGGGCGGCAAAGTCGCGCGGGCGACGGAGGAGTAGACGGACAACGCTTAAGCTTTGGTGGCTCCTTGGGGAGTGGTGTAAGCGGCAACACGCGACACTTTGAATGTCGAATTTCCGGTTCAAGCCCGGGCTCCCCAGTAGTAACTTTCTGTCTGCGGCACTTGCAATGCTTCTTTTGTGGCAGGCAGACCTCTGAGCTATACCCAGGAGCAGGCGAAGGAGGCAATCGCTACCTCTTATTCATGGGCAGAAAGCCTGCGAAAGCTTGGTCTTTGCTCTACCGGGGGTGGTTGGCGGGTGCTTAAGAAATATTCAGAGATATGGGAGATCTCAACCGAGCATTTCGATTCCGCCCGGGCCCGAGAAGCTAATCCGCGATATGAGAAGCAGCCGATTAACGAGCTGCTGGTCGAGAACTCGAGTGCCTCACGTCAGAACGTGAAGCGGCGGCTCCTCAAGGAGGGTCTGAAGAAGCCCGAGTGCGAGATGTGCGGCCAAGGCGAAATCTGGCGAGGCGAGCGCATGGCGATGATTCTCGACCACATCAATGGCGTCCGGAACGACAATCGAATTGAGAACCTGAGGATCGTCTGCCCGAACTGTGCCGCGACTTTGTCAACGCACTGCGGTCGCAAGAACCGGATCACCCGAGACAAGATGCGGTGCCGCCGTTGCGAGCGCGAATTTCTGCCCAGCTCTTCGAAGCAGCGCTACTGCTCTCGCGAGTGCGGAACTCGCTGGGATCGCTCAAAGCTTCGGGAGAGGCCGAAGCCGGCAACTAGGCGAACTAGGCGACCGTCCTACGAGCAACTGCTCACCGAGATCGAGGCCACCAGCTACTGCGCCGTCGGTCGCAAGTACGGCGTCTCCGACAACGCCGTCCGCAAGTGGGTGAGGTTCTACGAGCGCGAACGGGAGCGGGAGGCGTCCGCGTAGGGGGTTAGCTTCTTCTTCATGGAGATTGGAGGAGCGTCGCTGGACCCTGAAGTTCGCGAGGGGCTGCGGAAGAGCTGGAAGGCATTGATGTTTGTCGGGGTCGCGGCGATCGTGCTCGGCTGCATCGCGATCCTGGTGCCGGCGGTGGCCGCGGTCGGGACCGCGATCTTCATCGGCTGGCTGCTGGTCGGCGTCAGCGCGGTCCTGATCGCGGCGGCGTTCTCGGCGCATTCGATCGGGACGGTGGCCCTGCGGCTGGTGTGGGCGATCCTGACGCTGATCGTCGGCATCTGGCTGATCGTCGAACCGCACAACGGCACCCTCACCTTGACGCTGGTGCTGGGGATCTACTTCCTCTTCATGGGCCTGACCCGAACCGCGGTCGCCTTCGCCGTCCGGGGCCAACCAAACGCTGGCCTGCTCGGCCTCAACGGCGTCGCCAGCCTCCTGATCGGCATCCTCATCCTCGCCAAGTTCCCCAGCAGCGCAGACTGGGCGATCGGCCTGCTGGTGGGAATAGACCTGATATTCGCCGGCTGGACCCTCACCTCCGTAGCCCTCCTCGGCAAAGACCTCTCGAAGCGGGCCTAACCACCTCAGGACCAAGGAGCTCCGGCCCGCGGGTCCTGTCTCCGATACGTCCCCCGCCCCTACCGGGGCGGGTCCCGCATCGTCGCCACCCGCGGGAGGAACGTCTGCGCCCGAGGAACGATCGTCTGGCTGATCCGCTCCCCCGGCGGGTGGCGACGATCGGGAGGACTCTCCCGGTAGGGAGAGCCCCCGATCGGAGACAGGACCCGCCGGCCGGAGCTCCTTTGCTCCCGCGACAGGACCCGTGCGCCAGGAGCTTTCGCCTTACAGATGAACAGCATCCGCAATACGATTCGTGAGTGAGTTCGCCTCTGGTGTTGGTGATGGCGGCGGGCGAGGGCAAACGTATGCGCTCGTCGACGCCGAAGATGCTGCACCCCGTCTGTGGCCGTCCGATGGTGGCCTGGCCGATCCTTGCTGCGCGCGAGGCCGGTGCCGGGCGGGTGGCGGCGATCGTCTCCCCTGGGCGGGACCTCTCCGCCGGCCTGCCGGAGGGGGTCGAGACGGTCGAGCAGCCGCGGTCCGACGGCACCGGCGGCGCGGTTCGCGCCGCGCTGCCGCTGATCGAGGAAAGCGAGACGGTGCTGGTCCTCTCCGGCGACGTGCCGCTGATCTCGACCGAGACGATCGCCGCCCTCCTCGCGGCCCACGAGGGCTCGGACGCGGCGACGACGATGCTGACGATCGAGCTCGACGACCCCGGCTCCTACGGCCGCGTCGTCCGCGACGCATCCGGCGGCGTCGAGCGCGTGGTCGAGGCCAAAGCCGCCGGCGACGCCGACCCCGAGCAGCTGGCGATCCGCGAGATCAACGCCGGCACCTACGTCTTCGACGCCGCCCCGCTCGCGGCGGCTCTCGCCACGCTCTCCAACGACAACGCCCAGGGCGAGTACTACCTCCCCGACGTCTTCCCGGCCCTGCGCGAGGCCGGCCACTCCGTCGCCGCCCACCTCGCCGACGACATCGCGGTGACGATGGGGGTCAACGACCGCGTCGATCTCGCCGCGGTCGAGGCCGAGGCCCGCCGCCGCCTGCTCGAGGCGCACATGCGCGCCGGCGTCACCGTCGTCGACCCGGCCTCGACCTGGATCGACGCCGGCGTCGAGATCGGCGCCGACGCCCGCATCGAGCCCGGCACCACCCTCCGCGGCCGGACCTCGATCGCCGCTGGCGCCATCGTCGGCCCGCTCAGCACCCTGATCGACTGCTCCGTCGGCGCCGGCTCCCAGGTCCTGCATTCCTACCTGGTCGAGTGCGACGTGCGCGAGCGCTGCTCGGTCGGCCCCTTCGCCTACCTGCGCCCGGGCGCCCTGCTCGAGGACGGCGCCAAGGTCGGCACCTTCGTCGAGATCAAGAACTCGCAGGTGGGGGAGGGGACCAAGGTCCCGCACCTCTCCTACGTCGGCGACGCCGACATCGGCCCCGGCAGCAACCTCGGCGCCGGCACGATCACCGCAAACTACGACGGTTTTCGCAAGCACCGCACCGTTATCGGCCGCGACGTGCGGATCGGCGTTGACACGATGCTGATCGCACCGGTAGAAGTCGGCGCCGCCGCCTACACTGGCGCTGGCGCAGTGATCAAAGACGACGTGCCCGAGGGGGCGCTGGCCGTCAGCGAGAACGCGCAACGGAACATCGACGGATACGCCGCTCGCAAGGCGGCCGAGATGCGAGAGGACAAAGACGCGTGAGCATGATCGAGGAGCGCCCGCAGGTGGGTACGGCCATCGACCACGACTACACGAAACGGATGATGGTCTTCGGCGGCCGTTGTTCGATGGACCTGGCCGCCAAGGTCGCCGGCAAGCTCGACCTCGACCTCGGTCAGGTCACCCTCAAGACCTTCGCCGACGGCGAGGTCTACTGCCGCTACGAGGAGTCGATCCGCGGTGCCGACGTCTTCCTCGTCCAGTCGACCTGCGCCAACGAGCAGGAAGGGATGACCCCCAACGACGCCCTGATGGAGCTGTTGACGATGATCGACGCCGCCCAGGGCGCCTCGGCGCACAGGATCATCGCCGTCCTCCCCTGGTACGGCTACGCCCGTCAGGACAAGAAGTCGGCCCCGCGCGAGCCGATCTCCGCCCGCATCGTCGCCAAGTGCCTCGAGGGCGTCGGCGTCGACCGCGTCCTCACCATGGACCTCCACGCCGGCCAGGTCCAGGGCTTCTTCCACGTACCCGTAGACCACATGACCGCGATGCCGATGCTGACCCAGTGGTTCATCGATCAGGAACTGAAAGACGAGCTGGTGATCGTCTCCCCGGACGCCGGCCGGGTCAAGACCGCCCGCAACTTCGCCCGCCGCATCGGCACCCAGTGGGCGGTGATGGAGAAGGAGCGCCCAGCTCAAGCGGTGGCCGAGATCGGCTACGTGGTCGGCGACGTCAAGGGCAAAACCGCGGTCCTGGTCGACGACATGATCGCCACCGCCGGCACCCTCTGCGCCGCCGCCCAGACGGTGATCGACGAGGGTGCCGCCAGGGTGATCGCCTGCGCCACCCACGGCGTCTTCTCCGGCCCCGCCTACGAACGGCTGGAGAACTCGGCGATCGAGCAGATCGTCGTCACCGACACCCTGCCGCTGCGCCCCGGTGCGCCGGACAAGATCACCGTGCTCTCCACCGCCGGCACCTTCGCCGACTCGATCCGCCGCATCTTCACCGACGACTCGGTGAGCGAGATCTTCGCCGGCGAGAACCAGCTCTTCTGAGCGCCGAGCGCAAACTCCGCCTGGTCGGCCACAAGGGGGCCGACCTGATCGCGCCCGGGAACACGGTCGAGAGCTTCCGCGCCGCGGCCGAGGCCGGCGTCGACACGATCGAGATGGACGTGCTCTGGCTGCCGGACTCCCACCTGCCGCTGGAGCAGCGCCACCCGCTGGTGATCGCCCACGACTGGGGGGACGCCGAGCGGCGCACGCCGCTGAAGCTGACCGAGGCGCTCGACGCCTTCCTCGAGCCGCCGCTGGACCGGGTCGAGATCGACCTCGACATCAAGCTGCCGGGCAGGGAGGAGGAGGTCGTCGAGGCGCTGGGGACCCGGGGCCTGATCGAGCGGGCGATGATCTCGACGATGGAGCTGCACACGCTGGGACGCATCCTCGAACTGCAGCCGGCACTGCGCCGCGGCTGGACCTATCCCAAAGTGACCAAGGACTGGACCTCGAAGCGCTGGGCGAAGGGGCCGATGCTGGCGGCGCTGGTGGCGATGCGCCACCGCCTCCCCGGCCTGGCGGCGCAGAAACTGCCCCAGTTCGGGGTCGAGGCGATGTGGGTCTACCACCCGCTGGTCACGCCGCGCCTGGCGCGGATCTGCAACCTCGCCAAGGTCGAGCTGATCGCCTGGACCGTCGACGACCTGCCACGGATGCGGAAGCTCGCCGCGATGGGCGTCGACGGGATCTGCTCGAACGACCCGCGCCTGTTCGCGCGGCTGTAGCGTCCCCGGCCATGACGCGGCGTCGGGGGTTGATCGTTTCCGGGATCGCCATTGTTGCGCTGCTTCTGGCGATGGCGCCGGCCGAACAGCAGATGCAGGACAACGGGGCGGGGATAGTCGCCTTCGAGCTGGCCGGCGGCCAGGAGCGCGCCGACGAGATCCTCGACGAATGGGGCGACGCCGGTCAGGACGCGGCGCGGGAGCAACTGCTGATCGACTTCGCCTTCCTGATCGCCTACGGGACGTTCCTCGTCCTCGCGGTGGCCGCGGTTCGCGACCGCTTGGACCGACGAGGCCGGACCCGCCTCGCCGAGATCGGCGCGGCCGTGGTCCCGTTCGGGGCCATCGCCGCTGCCTGCGACGCGGCGGAGAACGCCTGTCTGCTGGCGGTTCTGGACGACGCCGGGCAGGCTTTCCCGGTCTTGGCCTTCATCTTCGCCGCGACCAAGTTCGCCCTGCTTGCGGCGGCGCTCGCTTACCTCCTGGTTGGAATCGGGCTCAGTCTGCGCCGCCGACCGGCCTAAGGAGGGCTACTCGCTGACATCGCGGCTGCAGACCAGCAGGGTGCCGAGGGCGACCAGCCCGGCCGCCCAGGCCGCGAGGACGAACCCGCCTTCGAGCTGGTTGAGCGTGCCGTCGCCTTCGACGTGGCCATGCAGCGAGCCGAGGGCCTGGGCCGGGAAGTATTCGCCGATCGATCCGGGCAGCAGTTCGGGCAGCGCCGAGACGATGAAGAAGAAGGCGATCGCGGCGATCATCGCGCCGACCTGGTTGCGGACGATCGCCCCGATGCCCATGCCGAAGGCGGCGAGCAGGGCGAAGGAGACGACGACGCCGGCGTAGATCTCGACCAGGCGGTCGGTCGCGGGGAGCTCGGCGCCCCGGCCCTCGAACAGGGGGATCGAGAGGCCGCCGTTGACGAGGACGAAGGCGAGGCCGGCGACGACTCCCACGGCCAGCGCGATGCCCAGCTTCGCGAGCAGGTCGGGCCAGCGCTTCGGCGTCGCCAGGAAGGTCGAGCTCGAGGTGCCGTGGCGGAACTCGCTGGTGATGATGAGGACGCCGAGGATCAGGACCAGGACCATCAGCAGGCCGGTCCCGGTCGGAACCGGTTCGGTCGTTTCCAGCTCTTCGAGCTCGGTCAGCCCATCGAGCGAGACCAGGCCGGAGAAGAGGCCGGCGAAGAGCCCCTCGCAGAGGAGCCCGATCCCGAGCATCGCCCAGGTGGTCCTGGTCGTGAACAGCTTGATCCACTCGCTCTGCAGCAAATTCACGCCTCGTCCTCCTCTTCGCCCATCAGCTCGAAGAAGCTCTCCTCGAGAGTGGAGCCCTGGGGAGCGAGCTCGTAGATCGCGATTCCCTGTCGCAGGGCCTCCTCGCCGATCTGCTCGCCGCTGGCGCCGCGCACCTCGAAGCCACCCTCCCCGACGTCGCCGACCGTCGCCCCCTGCTCGGCGAGCGCGGTGGCCAGCTGGTCGGGCTGCGAGGCCCGCACCCTGATTCGCACGCCTCCTTTGGCCGTCAGCTCGGCCATCGAGCCCTGGGCGACGAGGCTGCCGTCGCGGATCACGACCAGCTCATCCGCCGTCTGCGCCACCTCGCTGAGCAGGTGGCTGGAGACGAGCACGGTCCGCCCTTCCGCCGCCTGGGCGCGCAGCAGGTCGCGCAGCCAGCGCATCCCTTTCGGGTCGAGCCCGTTGGCCGGCTCGTCGAGGATCAGGATCCGCGGTTCGCCCAGCAGCGCCGCCGCCAGCGCCAGCCGCTGGCGCATGCCCAGCGAGTAGCCCTTCACCCGCCGCCGCTCGGCTCCGGTCAGCTCGACCAGCTCCAGCACCTCGTCGACCCGGGAGCGGGGGATCCGCGCCGCGGCGGCCAGCGTGCGCAGGTGGTTGCGCCCGTTGCGACCCGGGTGGAAGGCGGTCGCCTCCAGCGCCGCCCCGATCGTGCGCAGCGGGTCCGCCATCTCGGTCGGCCGCCTGCCCTCGACCAGCGCCTGCCCCCGGGTCGGCCGCAGGAGCCCGAGCAGGGCCCGCATCGTCGTCGTCTTCCCCGACCCGTTGGGGCCGAGGAAGCCGGTGACCCGCCCCGCCTCGACCTCGAAGGAGAGGTCGTCGACGGCGAGGGTCTTGCCGTAGCGCTTGCTCAGGTTGCGAACCTCGAGCTCGGGCATCGCTGCGCCTCGGTGCCGGTTGGGCTTGTCGGACGCTTAGATCGTGCCCGGCGTCGCCGTCGGCGGCGCGTTGCGGCCGCCCTTCACCTTCACCGCCGACTCCATGTCCTCCTGGGTGAAGCCGGGGACGACCTCGCCGTCGAGGGCGTAGCGATAGAGGGCGACGCCGAAGATGCCGCTGAGGGCGCGGGAGACCAGCAACGCGATCGCCAGCACCAGCGCTCCGATCACGACCAGCAGCGCGCCGAGGAAAGAAGCCGAGGACCAGATGACGATCCCGCCGACGATCAGGGCCGCAGCGGGCAGCACGCCGAGCAGGAAGACGGCGGCGCCGATCGCGATGTTGCCGGTGATCTGCTGACCCCAGCGCTCGCGGAACAGCGCGCCGGAGCGCTTGATCGTCTCGAACGGGCCGGTGCCCTCGATCGCGATCACCGGCACCGCGAGGAAGGTGACCAGCGTCCAGGCCATCCCGACCAGGCGGGCGGCGAGGGTGCCCAGGGCGCCGCCCTGGTTTTCCAGCACGCCCATCACCAGGCTGATCGCGGCCGAGACCGCGGCCCAGCCGCTGATCTGGCGGAAGCGGCTGCGGGCGACGGCGAGGCCGTCGGAGACGGTCGCTTCCTCGCCGCGGAAGATCTTGTCGGCGCAGGCGGCGAGGCCGACGCTGAAGTAGAAGCCGACGAGGCTGAGGACGTAGACGCCGATCGCGATCAGCGGGATCGCGCCGGCGAGCTGGTCGTCGTCCCACAGGTACAGCCCCGGGCCGAGGAAGACGATCGCCAGCAGCGTCGTCGCCACCGCGCCGTAGAGGGGGAACCGGATCAGCGACGGGTGTTCCCGCAGCAGCGCCCAGCTTTTCTTCGTCAAACCCCAACCGCGTTTGATCCTGCGCATGGTTCCTCCTCGAGTGACTGGCTCTTCAGAGCGTTTCGGCCAAACCGGGCGTGCGCTTGACCCCTCGCTCCTCGAAATAGTCCCACTCGAGCTCGCCGAGCTCGGTCGCCGGCGGGTCTGCATAAACCCACTCACGGGCGATCCGGTGCCAGTTGCGCTTCGCCCGCAGCTGCCCGAGTACGGCGACGACGCCGATTTCCATCCGCCGGCCCATCAGCTCGTCGGCGGGCAGCGAGGCGCGCCGCATCACGTCGTAGTACTCCGAGCGCGGGTCGTTGGTCGACTCGATGATCTTCATCACCCGTCGCGGCGTGATCTCCAGCTCCCGGTCCTCGGTTACGAACCAGCCGCCGACCACGCGCATGTGTTCGAGCAGCCGCTCGGCGTCGAGCTTGGAGGGCTTCTTGACGAAGCCGAGGTCGTGGAGGGCCTGGCGGTAGGCCTCGGGGTCGTCGCGCGAGGCGGCGTCGAAGGCGCGCTGCTCGAGCAGGATCTGCTCGCGGTCGATCTTCTTCGTCATCCCGAAGTCGAGGAAGGCGACCCGGCCGTCCTCCATGAGGATGTAGTTGCCGGGGTGGGGGTCGGCGTTGAAGTGCTGCAGGTGGTAGATCGAGCCGAAGCTGCCGCGGAAGACGATCTCGCCGAAGCGGCTGCGCTCCTCGTGAGGCAGCTCCTTGATCTCCTCGAAGCCCTTCCCCTGGACCAGCTCGGTGACGAGGACGCGGCGGCGGGAGAGCCGCGTCACCACTTCCGGCACGTAGATGAAGGGGTGGCCGCGGTAGGCGCGGGCGAAGGAGCGCTGGTTCTGCGCCTCGTACTCGTAGTCGAGCTCCTCCATCACCCGCTCGCGCAGCTCCTCGGCGATCTCCTTCGCGTCCAGGCCCGGCGCGAGGGCGCGGGCCAGCCGCACGATCGTGCCGGCGTTGCGGAGGTCGGCGTCGAGCGCCTCGGCGATCCCCGGGTACTGGATCTTCACCGCCACCCGGCGGCCGTCGAGCAGCTCGGCGCGGTGGACCTGGCCGATCGAGGCGGCGGCGAAGGCCTCCTCCTCGAACTCGGCGAAGAGCTCGGAGAGGGGTTCGCCGTCGTACTCCTCCTCGAGCACCTTGACCACTTTTTCCCAGGGCATCGCCGGTGCGTCGGTCCGCAGTTTCGCCAGCTGTTCCTGGTAGACCTCGCGGTACTCCTCGGGGATGAACTCGGTGTCGATGAAGGAGGCGAACTGGCCGAGCTTCATCGCTGCGCCCTTCATCTGACCGAGAGCGCCGACCATCTTCATCGCCGTCTCCAGGTGCCGCTGCTCGAGCGCCTCTTTGCTCTGCTCCTCGGAGCGGCCGACGTTGGCGGCTTTGGTGCCGGCGTAGCGGGCGCCCTGGACTCCGACGATCGAGCCGAGCTTGGCGGAGCGCCGTACGCGGCCCTTGGGGATCTTCGATTCGTCGGCCATCGGGGGTCCAAGGGTGTCACAGCAACCGTCTCGTGGGCGAGTTCTCTATCCTCTCCCGTCCGATGGCGAGCTCCCGCTCAACCCTCAAAGCCGCGCCCCGTGACGATTTCGGCTCCCGCTCCTCGCGCCGCATGCGCCGCGAGGGCCTGGTGCCGGGCGTCGTCTACTCGGGCGGCTCGGAGGCGACCCCCTTCCAGGTCTCAGAACGCGACGTGCGCGGCATCCTCAGTGAGGGCGCGGCTCTGTTCGACCTCGAGGTCGAGGGCAGCAAAGCCGTTCCGGTCGTGATCAAGGAGGCGCAGCATCACCCGGTGCGCGGCAGCTTCCAGCACCTCGACCTGATGCAGGTGAACCTCAAAGAGGCGATCCAGGCGGAGGTCGCGATCGAGCTCGAAGGCGTCGAGGACGCTCCCGGCGTCAAGGGCGGCGGCGTGCTCGAGCACGTCACCCGCGAGGTCACCGTCGAAGCGCTGCCCGCCGAGATCCCCGACAACATCTGCGTTGACGTCTCCGCCTTGGAGGTCAACGACACCCTCTCGCTGGCGGCCGTCACCGCGCCGGAGGGCGTCACCTTCGTCGCCGAGGAGCTCGAGGAGATCACGATCGTCACCGTCTCGCCGCCGCGCGTCGAAGAGGCCGCTCCAGAGGTCGAGGAGGATCCCGAGCTGGTCGGCGAGGGCGAGGGCGAGGCCGCCGAGGGCGAGGGCGGCGACGACTCGGGCGACTCCGAGGGCGAGTAACCCCTGTCGCTGTTCCGCCGCCTCGGTGGAGAACGTGGTGAGGGGGGCGATCGGATCCTCATCGTCGGCCTCGGCAACCCGGGTCGCGAGTACGAGAACACCCGCCACAACGTCGGCTTCGCGGTGGCCGGCGAGCTGGCCCGTCGCTGGGACCTGCCGAAGCCGCGGCAGAAGTTCAACGGCCTGATCTCCGAAGGGCGAATCCGGCCCGGGGGGCCGCGGGTGGCGCTGCTGCAACCGCTCACCTACATGAACGAATCCGGCAACTCGGCCGGGCCGGCGCGCGGCTCGCTGAAGGTGCCGCTCGACCGGGTCGTCGTCCTCCACGACGAGATCGACCTGCCGTTCGGCGAGATCCAGGCCAAGCTCGGCGGCGGCCTCGCCGGCCACAACGGGCTCAAGAGCCTCAAACGCGGTTTCGGCGACCCCGAGTTCTGGCGGCTGCGGGTGGGGGTGGGGCGACCCGATTCCACCGATCCGGAGATCGTCTCCGCCCACGTGCTCGGCCGCTTCAGCGAGCCGAAGGCCGAGGTGGAGAGGCTGATCGAGAGCGCCGCCGAAGAGGCCGAGCGGTTGGTCGAACGGATAGCGTCCGAGCAATGAGCGCAGAGAACGGCGGCACCCCCGGCAACGAGGTCACCAGCTACTCGGTCGACGAGCACGGGGTTGCCCTGCTCCGCCTCGAGCGCGGCCAGGCCCGCAACGCGATCAACACGCAGATGCTGGAGGAGCTGCTCGGGCACCTGGCGCTCGCCCGCGACGACGAGGCGGTGCGGGTGCTGGTGATCAGCTCCGCCGACCACCTTGGGCTCTCGGCCGGCGCTGACGTCAGGGAGCAGCTCGACGCCGAGGGCAAGGTCCGGCGCATGCAGCTATTCGCCGACCTCTACGACACCGTGGTCGCCTTCCCGAAGCCGACGATCGCCGCTTGCCACGGCGACGTCGTCGGCGGCGGTGCCGAGGTCGCGATCGCCTGCGACATGCGGGTCGGCGGCTCCAACCTGCGGATGCGCTTCCCCGGGGCCGCCCTCGGCGTCCCGGTCGGCCCGGCGCGGCTGGTCACCCTCTGCGGCCTCGCCACCGCCAAGTACCTGCTGCTCAGCTCGCGCACCGTCGGCGCTGACGAGGCGCTGCGGCTCGGGCTCGTCAACCGCGTCGCCCCCGCCGCCGGCACCGAGCAGGCGGCGCTGGAGCTGGCCGCCGGCGTCACCGCCCACCCGCCGGAGGCAGTCGCCCAGCTGAAGCGGATGCTGCACCAGTGGGACGACATCGAGGGTCGCTCCGCCGCCGAGGGTCGCGGCCAGGTCGAGTGGCAGCGCAGCGGGCCGGGCCTGCCTTCATCCGACTGACCCGATTAGGGTCCGCGCCATGATCAACCGCCCGCGCGTCGCCCTGACGCTTCTCGCTGCCCTGTTCATCCTCGCGTTGCCGGCGTCCGCTTCGGCCGCCACCTACACGGTCGACAGCACCGAGGACCAGGTCGACGAACCGGGGGCGGGCTGCGAAACCTCGGAGAGCACCTGCACCCTGCGGGCAGCGATCGAAGAATCGAACGCCTCCACCGGTGTGGCCGACGAAATCCTCTTCAGCAGCGATTTCGACGGCGAGCTGGCCGACAGCACGATCACGGTCGGGTTCAGCCTGCCGACGATCCAGGACGAGGTGACGATCGACGGCGGCGAGTGCGAAACCGACGCCAACCTCGACGGGCCCTGCGTCGGCGTGAAAGGGGAATCCCGGTTCGAAGTCAGCGCCGCGAACGTGACGATCGAGGGCCTGGCGATCAGCGATGCCCAGATCGCGATCACGGTCGAAGACGACGAATTCGAAGCCGGCAACAACTGGATCGGGTTCGAGCTCGACGGCACCGACGGACCGGGAGAACAGAGCTACGGGATCTTCGTCGGCCCCAACGCCGAAAAAACCGTAATCGGCGGCACCACCGACGCCGAGCGCAACGTGTTCGGCAACACCAACAGCGCTCTGCTCCTCCGCGGGTCGAGTCTCGGCAAGGTGCAGGGCAACTACTTCGGGGTCGGGCCCGATGGGACTACGCCGGCGTCGAACGGGCGCAACCTCGTGGTTGCCAACAAGCTCGAAATCGGCGACGAAGTCGAGGCCACCGAAAACCAGATCGGCGCCGACGTCGGTAGCGCCGGCACCGCGACCGCCGCCTGCGACTTCGGCTGCAACGTCTTCGCCAGCCAGTCGAACACGACCGCCTTGATCGACCTGGTCGGCACGCCCATCGAAGAAGAGGCCCCGGCGACCGGTCCGACGCAGATCGAAGGGAACTACGTCGGGCTCGACGCGGACGGCGAAGAAGCGACGAACGCGGCCACGTTCGACATCCGGGTGAACGGCGCCGGTGGAGTCACGATCGGCGGCGAAGAGAACGGCCAGGCCAATTACATCGTCGGCGGCGGGACGGGGATCTACCACGAAGACGGCAAGGAGTTCGCCGCGATCGGCAACATCATCGGGGACGGTCCGACCCCTGCCGACGTGAAAGCGCCGGGGCTGGGGATGTTCGTCTTCTGCCTGGACATCGGCACCGAAAGCGCCGACTCGGTGGCCGTGAGCGGAAACGTCTTCGACATGGAAGGCGGGACCGGGATCGAGTCGGTCTTCGGCAACGTCGACATCGAAGACAACTTCATCGAAGGCGCTGACACGGGGATCTTCACCCGGGGTGACCCACCCGGAGTGGGCGCCCTGATCCAGGGCAACGTGATCGGCGAATCGATCGTCAACGGGGTCCTGATCGAAAGCGACTTCAACACGGTCCTGGACAACGCGATCTACGGCTCCGGCGAAGCGGGCGTCCTCATCCGGGACCCGACCGCGTTCCCGCTGGTGATCACGACCGGCAACCTGATCGGCGGCACCTCGGCCGGCGAAGAAAACACGATCCGCGAAAGCGGCGAGGCCGCGATCGAAATCATCGACGTCTCCGGCAACACCGAAGAAGACAGCTACAACGCGGTCGGTCGCAACAAAGGCGACTCCAACGCGGGACGCTTCATCGAACTGGGAGGCAATGCCAACGCCGGCATCGAGCCGCCGAGCTTCGCCTCACAGAAAACGAGCGCCAGCGGCAGCGGGGCGGAACCCAACGCCACGATCCGCATTTTCCGCAAGAAAACGAGCGAACTGGGTGAGATCGAATCCTTCCTGGGCGAAACGGAAGCCGACGGCAGCGGCAACTGGAAAGTGACCTATGCCGCCGCGATCCCGGCCGGGACGAACGTCGCCGCGACCCAGACCAGCGTCCTCGGCGGCACCTCCGAGCTCGAGACGACCACGGTCCCCGCGGATCCGAGCGGTGGTGGGGGTGGCGGGAACGGCGGCGGCGGCGGAAACAACAACGGTGTCGGCCCTGCGCCCGACACCACCGCGCCCAAGGTGACGATCACCAAAGCGCCGAAAGCGAAATCGGCCAGCACCACCGCCAAGTTCAAGTTCAAATCGAACGAGGCGGGCTCGAAGTTCCAGTGCAAGCTCGACAAGGGCAAATTCAAGAGCTGCAAATCGCCGAAGACCTACAAGAAGCTGAAGCCGGGCAAACACGTCTTCAAGGTGCGGGCGATCGACAAAGCGGGCAACGTCGGCAAGCCCGCGAAACGCAAGTTCACCATTCTTATTCCTGAGAACTAGGCTGTTCTTGACTAAAGCTGGGTGAGGCGAAGAGAATCGCCTCCGATGACGCCCTCGACAGCGGAGATGCCTCTCGATCCCCCGGACGAGAGGGTTGATTCGGAAGCTCCGGTCCGCTTCATCCCTGGCGACGCCGTTGAGGAGGCGCCGAGGGAAGGAATTGCCCTCTGCCTTTCGGGCGGGGGATATCGGGCGATGCTGTTCCACCTCGGAACCCTGTGGCGGTTGCACGAGCTTGGCTACCTCGGCCAGCTGACCCGTGTTTCCAGTGTCTCCGGCGGCTCGATCACCGCCGCTGTCCTCGGCCTCGCCTGGGGGCGGCTCGAGCTCGACTCCGGCGGCTCGAACGAGGTTTTCAAGGAGGAGGTCGTAAAACCGATCCGGAAGCTGGCGGGAAAGACGATCGACACTCCCTCGGTTCTGGCCGGCGGGCTCCTTCCAGGGACGACGATCGGCGACCGGATCGCCGCCGCCTACCGCAGTCATCTGCTTGGGGACGCGACCCTGCAGGATCTGCCCGGCGAGGAGGGCCCGCGTTTCGTGATCAACGCGACCAACCTGCAGTCGGGAGTCCTCTGGCGCTTTTCCCGTCCCTACATGCGGGACTACCGAGTGGGGAAGATCGAGTGGCCGCAGCTGTCGCTGGCAACCGCCGTCGCCGCTTCTTCTGCTTTTCCGCCGGTCCTCTGTCCCATGCGACTGCGCTTCGACGAGGACCAATACGTGCCGCGGACGGGTGACGACCTGCAGCGGCCGCCCTTCACCACCAATCCCACTTTGGGGGATGGTGGGATCTACGACAACCTTGGGTTGGAGACCGCGTGGAAGAGATGCAAGACGGTCCTGGTCAGCGACGGCGGCGGCGCGATGCCGGCCGATTGCGGCAAGCTCGGGCCGCTGCCGAACTGGCGTTGGCGGGATTGGGGCTCGCAGACGGTGCGGGTTCTTAAAGTCGTCGACAACCAGGTGCGGAGTCTGCGCAAACGACAGGCGATCGCCGGATACAAGGCGACCCAGGGCAGCAAGGAGCACCGCGAGGGGACGTACTGGGGGATCCGCGGCCATGTCGCCGACTACGAGCTCGGCTCCTCGCTGCCGGCGCCCCCCAAGGAGACCAGGAAGCTGGCCGAGGTCCCGACTCGACTGGCGAAGCTGGACGACGCGACCCAGGAGCGACTGATCAACTGGGGCTACGCGATCTGCGACACGGCGATGCGCCGGTGGGTGGTCGGGGAGAACGCCGGCAAACCACAATGGCCCTACCAGGAGAACGCCCTGGGCGTCTCCAGCGGCTCGGACTGAGCTGCTCCCTAGAATCGGTCGTCTGAGCCCGGAGCCCCGCTCCGGGCTCTCTCCCTGCCCATGAGCCTGCGTCCGCTGATCGATATCGCCGCCGAGAACGAGCGCGTCCACGCGCTGATGTCGCGTGTCAGCGGAGCGGCGACGGCGGGCGGGGGGGAGGCCGTTCGCGCCTCGACGATGCTGCGCCCGCTGCTGCTGGCGGCGCTGCTCGAGGACGACCGCGGGCTCGCCGACCGCCCGGCGCTGCTGGTCGCCCCCGACGACCGCTCCGCCCGCGACCTCGCCGCCGACCTGCGCTCCTACCTGGCGCCGCGCCGGGTCCGGCTCTATCCCTCGCGCGGCACCGGCTACGCCTCGCACGTCTCGCCGCCGCCGCACCTGGTCGGGCTGCGGATCGACGCGCTCGACGCGCTCGACGCGCTCGGCTCCGAAGCCGACGCGATCGTCGTCGCCTCGGCGGTGGCGCTGGCGGAGGCGGTCCCGGACACCTCGCTGCGCCCGGCGGGCTTCGCGATCGAGCAGGGCGAGGAGATCGAGCTCGATTCCGTCGCCGACGACCTCGTCGGCGCCGGCTACGAACGGGTCGAGCAGGTCGAGGAGCGCGGCCAGTTCGCCGTCCGCGGCGGCATCCTCGACGTCTTTCCCGCCACCGAGGAGCGGGCGGTGCGGATCGAGCTCTTCGGCGACGAGGTCGAGTCGATGCGCTGGTTCTCGACCTTCACCCAGCGCTCGCTCGGCGACGCCGAGCGGGTCGAGCTGGCGCCGGCGGCCGAGCTCGACGCCGAGCACCGCGAGCTGGCCGAGCTGGCGGCGATGGCGGCCGAGGAGGAGGGGACCGAGTCGCCGAACCTGGCCGAAGCGCTGCCGCTGGAGCACTTCCGGGCGCCGCTGGACCTCGTCCCGGACTCCGCCGCGGTGCTCCTCGTCGGCGCCGAGGAGATCGAGCCGGCGCTGCGCGACCACTGGGAGGACGTGACGACGGCGATGCACGCCGACGACGCCCAGCACCTCTACGTCGACGTCGCCGGGCCGCTCGACGAGCGCGCCGCCCTCTCCCTCACCAGTGCCGGAGACGAAGACGAGGACGCGTTCCGCGCCGCCCGCGCCGAGTCGCCGGCCCGCAGCATCAAAGAGGCTGAGGGAGAGCTGGAGAAACTGATCCGCTCCGGCTATCGCACCGTCGTCGCCTTCGACAGCCGCGGTGAGGCCGACCGCGCCCGCTACGGACTCGACCGGCTCGATGCCCGCATCCTCGAAGGCGGCCGCGTCTCGCCCGACCCCGGCCTCTCCTTCGCCGAGGCGCGCCTGCGCGAGGGCTTCGTCAGCCCCGAGCTGAAGCTCGCCGTCTATCCCTTCCGCCGCCTCGTCCACCGCCGCCGCACCGAGGAGCCGGCCCCCGGCGCCGGCCGCGGCCGGCTCGCCTTCTCCGAGCTTCGCGTCGGCGACTACGTCGTCCACGAGGACCACGGCGTCGCCCGCTTCGCCGGCTTCGAGACGCGCGAGGTCGGCGGCGTCACCCGCGACTACCTCTACCTCGAATACAAGGGCGAGGACCGGGTCTACGTCCCGACCGAGCAGCTGGCGAAGCTGAGCCGCTACGTCGGCGCCGGCGGCTCGCCGACGCTCTCGGCGCTGGGCGGCAAACGCTGGCAGAACATGAAGGCGCGGGCGCGCAAAGCGGCCGGTGCCCTGGCCGGCGAACTGCTCAACCTCTACGCCGAGCGCCGCGCCCGCAAAGGCCACGCCTTCCCGCCCGACGGCGAATGGCAGATCGCGATGGAGACCGCCTTCCCCTATCGCGAGACGGCCGACCAGATCGAAGCGATCGAGGCGGTCAAGGGCGACATGGAATCGGAACGGCCGATGGACCGGCTGGTCTGCGGCGACGTCGGCTTCGGCAAGACCGAGGTGGCGCTGCGCGCCGCGGTCAAGGCCGCCTCCGACGGCAAGCAGGTGATGGTCCTGGTCCCGACCACGATCCTCGCCCAGCAGCACTACGGCACCTTCCGCGAGCGCCTCGCCGACCTCCCCTTCCGGGTCGAGGGCGTCTCCCGCCTGCGCCCGCCGGCCGAGGTGAAAGCGATTCTCAAGGACTTCGAGGCCGGCAAGGTCGACGTCCTGATCGGCACCCACCGGCTGCTCTCGCGCGACGTCCGCGCCAAGGAGCTGGGCCTGGTCGTGGTTGACGAGGAGCAACGCTTCGGGGTCAAGCAGAAGGAGCTGCTGCGCCAGCTGAAACTGAAGGTCGACGTCCTCGCGCTCTCGGCGACGCCGATCCCGCGCACCCTGCAGATGAGCCTCGCCGGCCTGCGCGACATCTCGGTGATCGAGACCCCGCCCGAGGGCCGCCGCCCGGTCCGCACCTACGTCGGCCCCTACGACGAGGACCTGGTCGGCAAGGCGATCAACCGCGAGCTCGAGCGCAAGGGCCAGGCCTTCGTCCTCCACAACCGGATCGACTCGCTGCCGGAAACGACCGAGCGGCTGCGGGCGCTGGTGCCGGGGGCGCGCTTCCTCGAAGCGCACGGGCAGATGGACGAGCACCAGCTGGAGGAGACGATGCTCGCCTTCCTCCGCGGCGACGCCGACTGCCTGGTGACGACGACGATCATCGAGTCGGGGCTCGACATCCCGACCGCGAACACGCTGATCGTCGAGCGCGCCGACCAGCTCGGCCTCTCGCAGGCCTACCAGATCCGCGGCCGCGTCGGGCGCTCTCGCGAGCGCGCCTTCGCCTACCTGCTCTACCCCTCGGCCGAGGCGCTGACCGAGGAGGCGGCGGCGCGGCTCTCGACCCTGGCCGACCACACCGAGCTCGGTTCCGGCTTCCGGATCGCGATGCGGGACCTCGACATCCGCGGCGCCGGCAACCTGCTCGGCGACGAGCAGTCCGGCCACGTCGCCGCGGTCGGCTTCGAGCTCTACTGCCAGATGATCGACGAAGCCGTCGCCGAGGCGGGGGAGATGGAGGAGGAGCGCGAGGAGGCTCCGGAGCCGGTCCGCCTCGACGTCCCCGTCGACGCCTACCTGCCGGCCACCTTCGTCCCCTTCGAGGCGGCGAAGATCGACATCCACCGCCGCGTCGTCGCCGCCCGCGAGCCGGGTCAGCTGCGGGCGATCCGCGACGAGCTCGACGACCGCTTCGGGCCGCTGCCGCCGCAGGCGGAGAACCTGCTGAAGCTGCAGAAGGCGAGGATCGAGCTGGGCCTGGCCGGGGCCCGCAGCGTCGAGTTCCGCGGCGGCCGCCTCAGCGTCACCGGGGTCGAGCTCGACTCCGAGGCGGCCGGAGTGCTGGCCGAGCAGGTCGAGGGTGCGGTCTACGAATGGCGCGAGCAGACCGCCGCCATCAGGGTCGCCGGCGACCCTGAGGAGCGCCTGGCGGCGGTGCTGGCGATGGCCGAGGGGCTGCGCGAGGCGCGCCGCACCGCTGAGCCCGCCGCTGCCTGAGGCCCTGCCTTAAGCCTGGCGTTAGGAGTTTTGACTATGCTGCCGGGCTCGTGGGAGCGAAATCGGGGCAGAGAAGGAAAGCTGGCGCAGACGACCGCTCTGCGGGTCGGCAGCGCTTGGCGCTGATCCTCTTCGGCGCCCTCTTCCTGCTGCTCTTCGCGGGCTACGCGATCGCCGAGGGCCTGAGCGGCCCCAGCGTGCCGTCCGGCGACGTCGCGCACGTCTCGGACATTCAAGACGAGTTCGCGAACATCAGCAAAGAGCAGCTCGACGCCTCCATGGCCCGCCTGGACACCGGCAAAAAACCGACGGAGCCGGGGTCGGACAAATACGAAGAAATCAAGACCGAAGCGATGACGGAACTGGTCGAAGGCATCTGGCTCCGGGGCGAGGCCGAAGAATTCGGGATCGAGGTCACCGACAAACAGGTCGAAGCCGAACTCGAGACGATCAAAGAACAGAACTTCCCGACCGAAGCCGCGTTCAATAAATTCCTCAAAGACTCGAACTTCACGCGAGAGGAAGTAAACGACCTCGTCGAGCTCCAGATCCTCGGCCGGGACATCCAGGAACTGGTCAACGCCCAGGCTCCGCCGCCGAGCAGCTCCGCGATCGAGGCTTACTACGAGGCTGAAAAAGCCTCCCAGTTCACGACCAAAGAAAGCCGCGACGTTCGCACCATCATCAACAAAGACAAAGCGAAAGTCGAAGCGGCCAAGCAGGAGCTCGAAAAAGACAGCTCGCCGGACGCCTGGAAAAAAGCCGCCGCCACTTACTCGATCGATCCCACCAGCAAGAAAAAAGGCGGCCTGCAGGAAGGGATCAGCGAAGAATTCGTGGAAGGCCCGCTGCGGGCGGCGATCTTCGACAGCGCCACCGGGGAACTCGTGGGGCCGGTCAAATTCCAGGAGAACTACATCCTGCTCGAAGTCGTGAAACTGAACCCGGCGAAAGTCCAGACGCTGAAAGAAGCGAAAGGTCAGATCGAACAGACCCTCAGCCAGGAAACGCAGCAGGAATTCTTCACTGAATTCGCCGCCGGATATCGGGAAAAGTGGGCCGGGCGGACCGTTTGCGCCTCCGACTACGAGATTCCCCAGTGCGGCAACTACGTCGGCGATGGCCGTCCCCAGAACGCCCCGCCCGCCTGCTTCGAAGAGGATCCGAAAACGCCTGCGGAAGCATGTCCGGCGCTGGTCACCCCGACCTCGCCCGCGCTGCCGGGAAGCGTGACCGAGCGGAAACCGAAAGGCGAACCCTTCCCGCAGCGACCGCTGCCCGAAGTCCAGCCCGAACAGGGCGAAGAAGTACCGACGGGGGCGCCCCCCGGCACCCCGCCGCCCAGCGGCGCCACGGGCGAATAGTCCCCGAGCCTCGCCGCATACCGCCGGAGCCGGTCAATAGACTGGCGCGCCCGTGAGCACCATCTCCTCCATTCACGCGCGCCAGATCCTCGACTCGCGCGGCAATCCCACCGTCGAGGTGGAAGTCGTGCTGGAGTCGGGTGCGCGCGGTCTCGCGGCCGTTCCCTCGGGGGCCTCGACCGGTGAGTTCGAGGCGGTCGAGCTTCGCGACGGTGGCGAGGCCTGGGCCGGCAAGGGCGTCGGCCGCGCCGTCGCCAACGTCAACGGCGAGATCGCCGCGGCGCTGACCGGCGCCCGCGCCGCCGAGCAGGGTGCGCTCGACCGGACGATGATCGAGCTCGACGGGACGCCGAACAAGGGCCGCCTTGGGGCGAACGCACTGCTGGGGGTGTCGCTGGCGGCCGCCAAGGCCGCGGCAGCGGATTCGCAGCAGCCGCTCTACCGCTACCTGGCGGAGCTCTACGGCGGCGGCGAGCCGACCGTTCTGCCGGTGCCGATGATGAACGTGCTCAACGGCGGCGCCCACGCCGACAACTCGGTCGACTTCCAGGAGTTCATGATCGTCCCCGCCGGCGCCGAGAGCTTCTCCGAGTGCATGCGGGTCGGGGCCGAGGTCTTCCACGCGCTGAAGAAGTCGCTGTCCTCGCAGGGCCTCTCGACCGCAGGGGGCGACGAGGGCGGCTTCGCGCCCAACCTCGACTCCAACGAGGCGGCGCTGCAGGCGGTGCTGGCCGGGGTTGAGGCGGCCGGTTACGAGCCGGGCAAGGACGTCTTCATCGCCCTCGACCCAGCCACCAGCGAGGTCTTCTCGAATGGCTCCTACGAGCTCGAGCACGAGGGCCGCGCGCTCTCCTCGGAGGAGATGGCCGCCTACTGGGAGGACGCCTGCTCCCGCTACCCGATCGTCTCGATCGAGGACGGCATGGACGAGGAGGACTGGGACGGCTGGAAGCTGCTGACCGAGCGCCTCGGCGAGCAGGTGCAGCTGGTCGGCGACGACCTCTTCGTCACCAACCCCGAGCGCCTGCGCCGCGGGATCGAGCTCGGCGTCGGCAACTCGATCCTGGTCAAGGTCAACCAGATCGGCACCCTCTCCGAGACTCTGGAGGCGATTCGTACCGCCCGCGAGGCCGGCTACACCGCTGTCATCTCTCACCGTTCCGGGGAGACCGAGGACACGACGATCGCCGACCTCGCCGTCGCCACCGGCGCCGGGCAGATCAAGACCGGCGCTCCCTCGCGCTCGGACCGGGTCGCCAAGTACAACCGGCTGCTGCGGATCGAGGAGGAGCTGGGCTCGGTGGCCGAGTTCCCCGGCTTGAACGCTTTTGTCCAGCGAGCAGGAAAACCCCTTTAAGGAACAAAGTACAAGGGGTGGCAAGGCGCCCGGCACCCCGCAAACGACGCCCCGCGGCACGCAGGGGTGGCAGCCGGATCAAGTGGGACCGGGTAGGGCGGATCGCCCTCACCGTCGTCCTCTTCGCCGTCCTCTACTCGTACTTGAACCCCTCGCTGGAGTTCTTCAAGACCTACACCGGGACGACCGAGGCGAAAGCGAAGCTGCACGAGCTCCTCGACCAGAACCGCCGCCTCCACAACCGCATCCAGTCCTCGAAAGACCCGCTCGTGATCCAGCGGGAAGCGCGCGGGCAGGGGATGGTCGCCGAAGGCGAGACGCCGGTCGTGATCGACGGCAGCCTCGGCGGGTAGCGCTCCTCGCGGGAGCCCCCCATGGTTGACCTTGGCGGCTACCTCCTGGGTGTCGTCCAGCTGGCCTTGGTCATCGGGCCGATCGGGTTCGGTGCTTATCGGCTGCGACAGCGGCTGCTGCCAAGCTGGGAAGGGGCGTCTGCGCGTCTCGTCGAGTCGATCGTCGGGATTGCGCTGCTGATCTGGATTTCGGAGTTGCTCGGGGCGTTCGGCGTTTTCTACGCAGGGGCGCTGATAGCCGCAGCGCTCTTGGTTGCAGGGACCTTGGTGCTCTGGCCGGCGGGTCCTGTCTCCGATCGGGGGCTCTCCCTACCGGGAGAGTCCTCCCGATCGTCGCCACCCACCGGAGGAGCGTTTTGGGCGTGGTTCGTGATGGTCGCGGTGATCGCCGCCACCGTGTTCGACTACGCGGTGACGACGCAGCACGCGGTGGACAGGGGGATCTTCAACTTCGACAGCCTCTGGTACCACATGCCGTTCGCGGTTGAGATGGCGCAGAGCCACTCCGTGACGGAGATGCACCACACCGACACGGTGTTCACGAATTGGTTCTATCCGCAGAACTCCGAGCTGCTGCACGGGGTGGGGATCCTGCTGACGGGGCGGGACACGCTAAGTCTGTTCCTGAACTTCGGGTGGCTGGCTGTCGCCTTCTTGGCTGCGTACTGCGTAGGGCGTCCCTACGGTCGCGGAGCTGTCACTGCGATCGCTGCCGCGATCCTGCTCGAGTGCCACACGCTGGTTGTTCGCGACCCAGGAGCCGCCAAGAACGATCTGATGGCGGCGGCGCTGATCCTCGCCTCGATCGCGATCCTGGTCGAGGCGTGGTCTCGCCGCGCCCTCTCATCCCAGGGTGTGGTTGAGCTTCGGCCTCTTATGGAGGACAAAGCTCAACCACACTCGCTGGGGTGGGACCGCTGGGCGCTGGCGGCGGCAGGGCTTGCGGCCGGGCTCGCTGTCGGGACGCGGGTTACGGCGCTGGCGATGGCTGCTGCGTTGACGGTTGCGGTGGTGGCACTGGCGCCTCAGGGGCGGCGTTGGGCGGCGGCGGGGTGGTGGTTCCTGCCGGCGTTGGCGGGCGGGGTGTTCTGGTACCTGCGCAACTTGGTTGTCGCCGGGAGCCCGATCCCGGAGGTCGGGTCCCTGGGGCCGATCTCATTGCCGCATCCCGAGCGGCTGCAGGAAGGGAGGCCGGACTTCAACATCGTCCACTACGCGACCGACACCGGCGTCTGGCGCGAGTACTTCGGCCCTGGGCTGAACGAGGCCTTCGGCGTCCTCTGGCCGTTGGTCGTCTTCGGGGCGGCGGCAGCGGCGCTCCTCGCCGTCCTCCGCGGCCGCGACCGGATCGTCCGCTGGATCGGCGCCGTCGCCCTCTTCGGGCTCGTCGCCTACCTCTTCACCCCGCTGAGCGCCGCCGGGGCGGAGGGGGAACCGGTCGGCTTCGGGATCAACATCCGCTACGTGATTCCGGCCCTGCTGGCGGGGATCGTCCTGCTGCCGCTGGAGCGCTGGCTCGACTCGCCCAAGCGGCAGTGGTGGTTGATCGGGGCCCTGGTCCTGGTCTTCCTGGTCACGAACCGGCCCGAGGAGGCCCTCCGCGACCCGGGGCGCGTCTTTGCCTTCTTCTTCGCCCTGCTCCTCGTCACGGCGCCGGCGGCGCTGCTGTTCCTGCGCGCTCGCGGCGGGAAGCCGGCGCTGCTGGCTGCCGGCGTTGCCGCCCTCGTCTTCGGGGTGCTCGCGATCGGCTACCCGGTCCAGCGCCATTACCTGGAGAACCGCTTCGCCAACGACGGGGCCGCGGACAAGCGCATCCCCGGCATGGACCTCGACAGCGCCTACCGCTGGGCGCGCGACGTCGAAGGTGCCCGCATCGGCCTCGCCGGCACCACCGCCGGCTTCGCCGGCTACGGCTTCTACGGCACCGACCTCACCAACCGCGTCCGCTACCTCGGCGAGGAGGGACCGCACGGGGCCTTCAACGCGATCCCCACCTGCGCCGGCTTCCGCGCCGCCGTCAACGACGCCGACCTCGACTACCTGGTCACCGCCCCCTTCCTCAACTTCCTCCATCCCGGCGATCCGGTCCCCTCGCCCGAGGCGCGCTGGCTGCGTGGTGAGCCGGCGGTGCGCCCAATCCTGCGCAGCGGCCCGGTCACCGTCTGGCGGGTGGGTGGGGAGCTGGATCCGGGCGCCTGCGGCCCGCGCCACGCACCGCTGCGCGAGATCCCGCAGACGCCGACCGCCTGACTGCCCGCGAGACCGTCTGGGTAACCTCGGCCAATGGCCTACCCCCTAGAGAACGCGCTCTTCCAGTGGGAGGAGGGGCGGCGGTCGCTGCAGGCGATCGAGGATCCCCGGCAGCGGCGGCTGGCCGACCGGGTGGTCGACGCCCTCCGCGAAGAGCTGCGGCGGCGAATCGGCCCGACGTTTACCGCGGCGGAATTGGCTGATCTCTACGGACAGGGCACCGATTGGGCCCAGCAGGTGGCGCTCGACGTCGCCCCCGCGATCGGGAGCGAGTCGCAGTCGCTGGCCGACGCGGCCTTCTGGCTCTACCTACGCAGCGCCACCGACTTCGCCGGCGGCAGGCAGCTGCCGGTCTGAGTAACTACTCGTCTGAGTCGTCGTCGGAGCCGTTGGACTCGTTTTTCGAGTCCTGGCCCTCGCCGGCGCGGCGGATCACGATCTGGTCGGCCTCGATGCGGACGGTGACGTCGCGCTTGCCGGCCCAGTGCTCGGCGTAGACGGGGTTGTCCTTCACCGCGGCGTCGAGCCAGAGGCCGTAGCCGTCGGTCTCACCGTGGTCGAAGGTCGCCTCCAGCTCTTTGCGGCGGCCGCGTCCACCGCGGCGGCCGCGACGACGACGACGTTTGCGTCCGGCGCCGGTGCCGCCCGCTGAGCGCTCCTCGCGCTCCTCGTCCTCATCACCATCGGCCTCGTCCTGCTCGTCCTGCTCGGCCTCTTCAGCCTCCTCGGCTTCGGTCGCGGCCTCGATCTCCGCTTCGATCTCGTCGCGGAGTTCGATTTCGCTCGAGCCGGCGTTCTCGTCGTCGGGCGAGAGGTCGTACTGCTTGCGGAACTCGCGCAGCTCGTTGGCGCTGACTTCGAGCTGGTGCGCGATCCAGGCATCGGTCCGCCCCTGGTGGACCCAGGCGCGGATCTGGTTCAGCTGCGGCTTCAGCGAGCGACGAGCCATCGGCGCGCGAGTCTATTGAAGGAAGGCATTCGTACGCAGGGAGACCGAGGGGCGCTAGGCCATCAAGAAGGCGAGCGCCTCGAACATCGCGACGACGACGACGATCACGGTCGCGGTGAGGCAGACGGCGAGGACGCTGAAGCGAACCTTCCCGTCCTGCTCGACACGGTTGATTTTGCGCGCCCGGGAACGGTTGGCGGCACGGCGGCGCAGCTGCTCGCGGCGGCGGCGCTCAAGGTAGGTCTCCTGCTCGAAGGCCGTCTCGAACTGGGAGATGCTCTGTCGCATTCTCATAAGGAGGGGGCCCTGGGGCCAGCGGGCACCGTAGCAAAACATCTTGCAAAGCTCACGATTCGCTCACCCCTCAGCAGGCGCCCCAGAGCCCCCGACCGGCCCGCGCAGCCGCTATCTCAAGCCGTTTAAGCCGCTCTTCGAAGCGGACGTTGGGAGGGATGAACAGCGTCCGCGCCAGCCCCCGCCGGACCAGTTCGGCGTTGACGAAGCGATCTCCGAGGTAGACGTAGGCGAGCAGCCGGCCGTACTGGTCGCGACGCTCGGGGCCGAAGACCAGGCGCACCCGCCGCCGCTCGACCAGGCGGTGGTTGAAGCTCGACGCCTGCGGGCCGAAGCAGTCGACCGGCGCCCCCGGCTTCACCGTCTCCGGGGTGTCGACGCCGATGTAGCGGACGTCCTCCTCGCCGCCGGGCAACTGCACCTCGATCGTGTCGCCGTCGACCACTCGCGTCACGAGGGCCGTGGCGCTCGCCGCCGGCTCGTCGCCGAGGTCGAGCTCTTCCCAGGGCCGCAGCAGCACCAAAGCGGCGAGCAGGAGCAGCAGGACGCTGCCCCGCCCACCCAGTCTCATCGTCTTACTGCGTCGCTACGGGGTGCGACGCACGTTGGCGAGCAGCGTCTCTTTGATCTGCTCGACGATCGCGACCGCCTCGTTCCACTCGCGCTGCCAGACGTTGCGGCCGAAGATGACGCCGGAGCCGCCGGCCTGCATCACGTCGCGGGTGTTGGTGAGGACCGTCTCGTCGTCGGTCTTCGAGCCGCCGGAGAGGACCACCAGCGCCCGCCCGGCCGATTCGACGCACTGGCGAATCGCCTCGGTCTGGTCGACCTCCATCTCGTTGTAAGGCGCCGGAGCGTCCTTGTCCTTCGAGGGGTCGGCCTTCGGCATGTTGAGCTTGACCACGTCGGCGCCCATCTCCATCGCCATCCGGGCCGCGTAGTCGATCGCGTAAAAGGAGTTCTGGCCGCCCTTGGCCTCGATCGCTTCGCCGCGCGGGTAGGACCAGACCACCAGCGGCATCCCGAAGCGGTCGCATTCCTCGCGCACGCGGCGCAGCTGGGCGAGGTCCTCGTCCTGGCGCGGGGAGCCGACGTAGAGCGTGTAGCCGATTGCGTCGGCACCGAGGCGGACGCCGTCCTCGACGCTGGCGTTGCAGCTCGAGAAGGCCTTGGAGGAGGAGGGGACGTCGGTCTTGCCGTTGACCTTGAGGATCAGCGGCACCCGGCCGGCGTAGTCGGGGTAGTACTTCTCCGCCATCCCGATCTGGCAGGCGAGGGCCGAGTAACCGGCCTCGGCGGCGAGCCGGAACTGGTAGTCGGGGTCCTTGGAGGCGGGGTTGGGGAAGAAGTCGCGCGGGCCGTGCTCGATGCCCTGGTCGATCGGCAGCAGCATCAGGGTCCCGTTGCCCGGGCCGAACTCGTACAGAAGGCGGTGCAGGCGGGCTCGTTTGCCCGGCGGCAGTACCTCCAGCAGCGATTTCTGCTCGGTCAGACTCTTCAGCTCCACGTCAGTTCCTCCTAGAAGTTTGGGGTCTTGGGAGTATGCCACCGCCAACCCCTGCGGCGCGGCGCCCGCCGCACTGGAAAGGGGAATCGAACGGGTGGGGGTATCCTCGGAACATGAGTGAGACTGAGCTCAGCGTGATCTGCAAGAACTGCGGCTCCGAGGTCAGTCCCTACGTAACCGAGTGCCCCTACTGCGGGGCCCGGCTGCGCAAGCGGGCGCCGAAGCTGGAGCGCCGCGGCGACGGGCTCGAGGCGAAGCAGCCGCGCAAGCGCCGCCGCCGGGTTCCACGGCCGGGCCGGCCGAGCTTCGCCGTCTCCGAGGGTCGGCCCTACGCGACGATCACGATCATCCTCGCCTCGGCGATCCTGCTGCTGGTCCAGAAGGCGACCGGATACGGGCTGATCAGCTTCGGCGGCCTGGTCTACCCGCTCGAGGGCGACTGGTGGCGCTACCTGACCGCGCCCTTCGCCTATATCGACGTCGGCTACCTGTTCGTGGTTGCGATTGCGCTGGCGATCTTCGGGACGGGGCTGGAGCGGCGCCTGGGAACGGCGCCGACGGCGGTCCTGCTGATCGCCTGCGGCTCGCTGGGAATGGTCGCCGCCTGGGCCACCGCCAACGTCCAGGACGACCTGCTGCTGGTCGTCGGTGGCGGCAACGGGATGGCGCTCGGCGCGCTCGGCGCCTGGTTCGTGATCCGCCGCGCCGAGGCGCGGGGGCAGATCGGCGACGACTACGACTGGATCGGGGTCGCGGTCTGCGCCGTGGTCCTGCTCGTCCTGCCGCTCTTCGCGACCACCGCGGACTTCGTCGCCGGGTTCGTCGGCGGCTTGGTCGGCATGCTCTGCGGGTTCCTGGCGATCGCCTTCAACCGGGCCGAATAGGACTCGCGGAGCTAGGCTCTGCCTGTGCCCGACGAGCAGGAGCTCGAGGCCGCGATCGAGCGGCTGCTGGACCCGGAGCGTTTCTCCGAGGCCGAGCGCATCGTCGCCCGGGCGGCGCCGCAGCTGCAGAAGGTCCTCGCGGCGGCGCTGGCGGAGGGCGGCTGGTTCGGCGAGCCGCACGAAAACGAGACCCTCAAGGCCGCGACCCTTCCCGACCCCGACGAGCGGCTCGCCGCCGTCCGCGCCCTGCTCGCCGAGGAGGCGCGGATGGGGATGATGGTTGGGGTCGCCGTCGGCTGGGCACTGAAGGAAGAGTTGAACCAGATCAACGATGCGGGAGGAGAGCGCTGATGGAGATCAAGTTTCACGGGCAGTCGTGCTTCGAGCTGAGCGGGGAGGGGGCGACCGTCCTCGTCGACCCGTTCCTCAAGCCGAACAACCCCGTCGCCGTCCACACCGCCGAGGAAGTCGAGCCGACCCACATCGCGGTCTCCCACGGCCACGCCGACCACATGGCCGACCTGGTCCCCGTCGCCAAGCGCACCGGCGCCCACTGCATCGGCATCGTCGAGCTCGCCGAATGGCTGAAGGGGCAGGGCGTCGAGAACGTCAGCGACCCCAACTTCGGCGGCACCGTCCGGTTCGACTGGGGCTACGTCAGCCTCGTCCCCGCCTGGCACACCAACACCCTGCCCGGCAACCCCGACGCTCCCTTCAGCGCCGAGCACGGGATCGTCCTCGGCCCGCCGGCGGGGCTGGTGATCAAGGTCGGGGAGACGACCGTCTACCACGCCGGCGACACCTGCCTGTTCAGCGACATGAAGCTGATCGCGCAGCGAAGCGACATCGATGTCTTCTGTGTCCCGATCGGCGGCCACTACACGATGGACCGCCATGACGCTGTCGTCGCCTGCGAGTTCGTCGGGGCGAAGACGGTGATCCCGATGCACTACGACACCTTCCCGCCGATCGAGACCAACGCCGAGGCCTTCAAGTCCGACGTCGAGTCCCAGACCTCCTCCCAGGTCGTGATCCTCGAGCCGGGCCAGACGCACACCGTCTGACAGACCGGAAATTCAGCGTCCGCTGAAAATGCCCCCCTATGGGGGCGGAAACTCAGCGAGCGCTGAATTTTCACCGAAACTGGCCAGGCAGCCAGGCCGCTGCTACGCTCGGCTGGGAAAGCCGCACGCGAGCGAGGAGAGGTGTGAGATGGAGGCCAGACAGGCAACCGGGACGCAGTCGAGGACCGAGCGCTCCGACTTCCAGGAAACCGCGGACCCGGCGCTGAACGAGGCCGCGGATCGCACTTCGGAGATCAAGCTGCTCAGCTACTCCGAGCTCTACGACCTCTGGGAGCGGCAGCAGTGGCAGACCCAGGAGCTCGACTTCAGCCGCGACCGCGAGGACTGGCACGAGCGGATCAGCGAGGAGGAGCGGTTCCAGCGCATGTACGGGCTCTCCTCGTTCTTCATCGGCGAGCAGAAGGTGGCCGAGGAATTGGGGCCGATCATGCGGGCGGCGCCGACCGAGGACCAGAAAATCTTCCTCTGCACGCAGATCGCCGACGAGGCCCGCCACGTCCGCTTCTTCGAGCACTTCTACCGCGAGGTCGGGGTGCTGGAGTCAGACGACCTGTCCGAGATGCTGGGCGAGACCTCCTCGCACCTCAACGACAACTTCGGCCGCCTCTTCGACGGGATGCTGAAACAGCGCACCGACCGCCTCTCCAGCGAACCCGAGGACACCGAGGCCCTGGTCGAGGCGGTGACGCTCTACCACATGGTGATCGAGGGAATGCTGGCGCTCACCGGGCAGCACTTCATCATGGACTTCAACGAACGCGAAGGGACGCTGCCGGCCTTCGTCGAGGGCTTCTCCAACGTCGCCCGCGACGAGCACCGCCACGTCGCCTTCGGCTCGGTCTTCCTGCGCGAGAAGGCGCGCGAGGACGACCGCTACAAGCAGGCGATCCAGCGCACGCTGGAGGAAGCGCTACCGGTCGCCGACGGGGTGCTGCAACCGCCGTGGGCCGAGGACGCCGGCGACGACTTCGAGCTGTTCGGCTACTCGCTCGAGGAAACGAGGCAGTTCGCCGGCACCTGTCTGATGCGCCGCCTCAAAGTGATCGGCTTGCAGTAGGGCTATTCCGCCGGTGCGGGCGGCGGCGTCGGTTCGGGGGCCGGCACCGGCGGGATCACGACTTCCACGGGCGGAGGTTCGCTCGGCGGCGGGCTCGAGGGGGGCGCCGGTTCGCTGCTCGGCGGGGGCGGGGTGCCACCGACCGTCACGACCACGGTGCTGCTGCCGCCATGGGCTCCGGCGACCTCGCCTGAGGGTTTCGCGGCGGTGATGCCTTCTTCCTCGGCGTCGCCGATCGTCACCTCTTCGCCGCTGGCGGAGCCGGCGGCTTCCTCGTCCTCGGCGGGAAGGGGAGCGGGGGCGGGTTCAGACGTTTCTTCTGCCGCCGGGGCGGGGGGAGGAACGGGCGGTGCTTCGACGGCTTCGACCGCGGCGGGTGCCGCCTGCGGCTCGACCGCGGGCGCCGGGGTCGCGGCGACGATCTGGGCGGTCGGTTCCGTCGGGGCCTTGCTGATCAGGGCCGGCGTCGCGGGGCTGGGATCGACCGGAGTCCCGCTGGTCTTCTGCTTCACCTCGACCGCGCCGGCGGTGAGGACAGCGGCGGTGACGACGCCGGCGACGGCCTTGCTCCCGATCGCGGCTCCGATGCCGCCGGCGGCCGAGCCGCCGCCGATCGCGGCCGCGGCGCCAACGCTCCCGAGCGCGCCCGCTCCGGCGCCAGCCGCGCCGGCTCCGCCCGCAGCGCCCGCGCCGGCTCCGGCGCCCGCGCCACCGGCTCCGCCGAGCCCGAGCTTGGAGAGGATGAAGCCTTTGAAGGCGATCAGCGGGCCGATCGGCGAGAGGGCGGCCAGCGCCTTGTCGGTCGAGCGCAGCTGGGAGCGGAAGTCGGCGCACTCCTCGCACTCGCGCACGTGGCGGCGCACCGGTGCCGAGGCCTTGCGCAGCCCCTCGGCTGCTTCGGAGAGCTCGATCCGCACCTCACCGCAGGTGAGCAGGCGGGCCTGGCTGCCCTCGGTGAGGGAGATCCGCGCCCGTACCAGCAGCGACTTCACCGAGGGCACGGTGGTGTCCATCGCGGCGGCGATTTCCTCGTAGGAGAGGGCGTCCATCTCGCGCAGCAGCAGGGCGGCGCGCTGGGTCTCGGGAAGTTTGTTGACGTCGCTGAGGATCTGCCGGAACTCCTCGCGGTTGTGGACCTTCTCCGCGGTGGAGGCGGCGTCGACCTCGGGGACCATGTCCATCGTCTCCTGCGCGTCGGCCCTCGGCTTGCGCAGGTAGTTGAGGCAGCGGTTGCGGGCGATCCGGTAGAGCCAGGGGCGGAGGTTGATCTCCCGCTCGTCGGCCAGCATCGCTTTGTAAGCGTTGACGAAGACCTCCTGCAGGACGTCTTCGGCGTCCTCGGTCGAGCCGAGCATCTGGCGGCAGAAGCCGAGCAGGCGGCCCTGGTAGCGGTCGACGATCGTCTCGAAGGCGCCCGGATTGCCGGCGCGCGCCATCGCGATCAGCTTCTCGTCGCCCTGCAGCTTGAGCAACGGCGAACGGCGGGCGAGGAGCCCGCGGCGACTGGCGTGAGTTAGGGCTGAAGCCTCCAAAAAGATCTCCCCGTGGAAGGACTGTTCCGGGACTAGAGACACGGTAACAGCGGCCAAGTTGCGGCCCTGGAACTTTTATTCCCCTTTTAGGAGCCGGAAAACGCGCAGGAGCAGGGTAAATCCCAGAACGAAGGCAGTGCCCGGGGCGGGACTCGAACCCGCAAGCCCCATAAGGGGCAGCGGCTTTTAAGGCCGCCGCTTTTGCCAGTTTCGCCACCCGGGCTCCGCGATGGTAACCCGCGAGTGGCCGGCCAGCCAATAGGCTGCGGGCATGGCTGAGCACGGCGGCAGGCTGGTCGCGAAGGCTTTGAAGTCCCGCGGGGTGGAGCATCTCTTCACGCTCTCGGGCGGGCATCTCTTCTCGATCTACGACGGCTGCAAGGAGGAGGGGATCGCCCTTGTCGACGTTCGCCACGAGCAGACCGCCGCCTTCGCCGCCGAGGGGATCGCCAAGGCGACCCGCAACGTCGGCGTCGCGGCGCTGACCGCGGGGCCCGGCGTCACCAACGGGTTGAGCGCGATCGCCGGCGCCCAGTCCAACAACTCGCCGATCTGCGTCCTCGGCGGGCGGGCCCCGGAGATGCGCTGGGGCTCCGGCTCGCTGCAGGAGATCGACCACCTGCCCTTCGTCTCGCCGCTGGTCAAGTCGGCGGAGACGGTCAAGGACCCGGCGCAGATCGCCGCCGTCACCGCCGCCGCCCTCGACCGCGCCGCCGCGGCGCCGAGCGGGCCGACCTTCGTTGACTATCCGCTCGACGTCGTCTTCACCGAGGCGGAGGTCGAGATCCCCGCCGCGCCGGAGGCCGGCGCGGCTGACCCCGCCGAGGGAGTGGAGGGGGCCGCGGCACTGCTGGCGGCGGCGGAGCGGCCGGCGATCATGGCCGGCACCGGTCTCTACTGGGGGCGCGGGGAGGAGGAGCTGCGGGCGCTGGCCGAAGCCGTCGGCATCCCCGTCTTCCTCAACGGCCTCGGGCGCGGCTGCCTGCCTGCCGACCACGAGCTCTTCTTCAGCCGGGCGCGGGGGACGGCGCTGAAGGGCGCCGACGTCGTCCTGGTGATCGGTGTGCCGATGGACTTCCGGCTCGGCTTCGGCGGCAGCTTCGGGGAGGAGACGAAGATCATCCGCCTCGACGTCGCTCCCAACCGCTTGCTGAAGAACCGCACCCCCGACGTCGACCTGGTCGGCGACGTGCGGGCGACGCTGGCGGCCTTGCGCGAGGCGGCGGGCAGCGAGTCGCGGACCAAGCCCTGGCTGGAGCAGCTGCGCAACGTCGAGAGCGAGAAGCGGGCGGCCGAGCAGGAGGAGCTGGATGACCCGCGCTCGCCGCTGCACCCGGTACGCGTCTACAAGGAGCTGAACGAAGTCCTCGACCGCGACGCGATCGTCGTCGGCGACGGCGGCGACTTCGTCTCCTATGCCGGTCGCTTGATCGAAACCTTCGAGCCGGGCTGCTGGATGGACCCGGGGCCGTTCGGCTGCCTGGGCGCCGGCCCGGGCCAGGCGATCGGCGCCAAGGTCGCCCATCCGGACCGCCAGGTCTGCCTGCTGCTGGGCGACGGCGCCTTCGGCTTCGCCGGCATGGAGTTCGACACGATGTCGCGTCACGGTTTGCCGGTGGTCGGGGTGATGGGCAACAATGGGATCTGGGCGCTCGAGCACCACCCGATGAAGTTCCTCTACGGCTACTCGGTGGCGGCCGAGCTGCAGCCCGAGACCCGCTACGACCAGCTGGTCGAAACGCTCGGCTGCGACGGCATCCTCGTCCGCGAGCCGGGGGAGTTGAAGCCCGCCCTGGAGCGTGCCTTCGCCTCCGGCCGGCCGACCCTGGTCAACGTCCTCACCGATCCCGAGGTCGCCTACCCGCGCAAGTCGAATCTGGCTTAGGTGCCTCCGCTTAGGGGCTTCCGAAAAGAGAATCGGCCACCCAAGGGCGGCCGATTCAGGTGGTCCCTTGGGACGGGCAGGGGTTCGTCTTCGGGGACCTTTATTAGGTGGGCCCAGACGGCGGGAGGCGCCATGATGCGGCAAGTCGCCCAAGCCCTGTATCCCGGTCTTTTGAGGTAGAGCGAACCCCACCTCAACTCCGGTTCATCCAGTATGTACCCGGCTTTTCTTAGCTTCTACCTGCGGGGAGCGAAGTTACCTAGAAAAAGGTATGCAGAGCTACCCATTTATCGTTCTTCCGGGCGGTGACTGACCATTCTGTCCGCTTTGTACAAGACAGGGTGTCCAGTTGGTACTGCGATGCGTTTCGACCGGTCGAGTCGGCTCTACTGGCGGTTGGCGGCGGCGATCGCGGTCCCGTAGAGGATGTCGTGCTCGGAGACCGTGATCTCCTCCAGCTCGAAGGCGCGCATCGTCTCGACGAGGACGACGACGCCGGCGACGATCGTCGGGGCGCGGTCGGGGTGCAGGCCGGGGATCTCGACCCGCTCGGCCAGGGGGGCCGAGGCGAGGCGGGAGAGCATCCGCTGGATCGAAGGCAGGGCGAGGACGTGGCCGTGGACGCGCGAGGGGTCGTAGGGCTCGAGCTCCATCTCCACCGCGGCCAGCGAGGTGGGGGTGCCGGCGACGGCGATCCCGTGGCGGGCTTCGACACCGCCGGGGCCGAGGGATTCTTCGATCAGGCCGCGGACGTCGGTGGCGAGCGCTTCCAGCTCGCTGGCGGTGGGGGGGTCGCTGCTGACGTGGCGCTCGGTGTGCCGGACGACGCCGACCTGGAGGGAGTCGTGGAAGGAGATCTCGCGGCCGCTGCCGACGATCAGCTCGGTCGAGCCGCCGCCGATGTCGACGACGAGCGTCTCGCCCTTGACCTTGTGGCCGCTGAGGGCGCCGCGGTACGTCATCCGCGCCTCCGCCAGCCCGTCGAGGACGGTGGCCCGCAGCGCGAACCGTTCGCGGAGCTCGGCGACGAAGGCATCGCCGTTGCTGGCGTCGCGGACGGCGCTGGTGGCGAACGCGAAGACCTGCTCGGCCCCGAGCCGGCGCGCCTCCTCGGCGTAGTCGCCGACGACGTCCATCACGCGTTCGATCGCGTCGGTGGCGAGGCTGCTGGACGTCTCGACCCCGCGGCCGAGCCCGGTCACCCGCGACTCGCGGCGGATCGTCTCGATCTCGCCGTCGACGTCCGCGACGAGCAGTCGCGTCGAGTTCGTTCCCATGTCGATTGCCGCCACCCGCAAAGCCGGACGATGGTAGTGAGATGGGCTCATCGGCCAAGCTCCCCCCGCCGCCCGGCGAGCTCGAGGGCGTTGCGGGGGGCGAAGGCCTCCCAGTCGTTGTTGAAGT